>JACPHT010000007.1 GCA_016188475.1 Candidatus Uhrbacteria bacterium | reverse complement strand
GAATCGTTCTTCTCTTGTGATATGTTGGTATTCCACCCTTGTTTGATTAGTCATAGTCGTTGTGGTTAACAGTCTATGCTACCAGTTGACAGGGGTGTTTCAATTTCATGTGGTGTTCGGCTTCGGGTTGGAATTTAAGGTGGCATTATTGACATTTTGGCTGATTTATGGTTTACTTTAACTTCTGATATAGGCAAGCCTTGTGATTCTGCATTGTGCGGGATTAAGAGGTGAGCTGGAGAAACAGGGGAAAGACTATGCGAAAGAACAAGAAGGATCAAGAAATCAGTGACGTTCTAAGTAACTTCGGTTTCGCGTTCGAGTTTTTCAAGGGGATCGCCCATGCTGCAAAGGCAAAGGGTGGCACAATGCGACACCTTCGTCGAGTGGTGAATGAGGAGGGTCTGCAAAAACAGATCGCGAATCTCATCGTCCCTGCAGGTTCTACTATCACACAACCTATCTCCCCCAACGAATACCTCATTCCTGTCTCCCACGCTCCACTTCCGTCTTTGGTGACAAAGTTTTCCTTGTGAAGCATTTCAACAGGGAGATAATGTCCGAAGATGCAATAGCCGAGATGGACAAGCTCGGCTATCGTCCAGCGACTCATATCGAAACATATTCGTTCCAGAAAGCACGTCCTGACCTTCAGCGTCAGTTCTGGATTGTGGCTCTTGGCTCGTTCGCGTTGCGCGGCGACGGCAAGTATGTCGCGGTTCTGGGCAGTGATTCCGTCGGGCGCATCTTCGGCGACAGCTGGTTCGGCAACGGGTGGCTTGCTGACGTCCGCTTTCTGTTTGTTCGCAAGTAGCACTTGGACCATAGGTCGCTCGGCCCTTGACTTGGCGCTTGGACTCTTGGACACTTGGGCTTTTTGTCCACTGACCCTGTTTGACTCACGATCCACAATTTGGATTCGCACGTTGGACAGGGCCTTTTTTATTTTGTACAATCTTTTATGGAAAGTAGACGAAACAGTCCGTGGTTAAGGCTTCGGGCGGTCGAAATCTGAATGGGCTCGTTTCCCAGCCGTCGCTGAAGCTATAGCTGGCGTAGCCAGAATGTTGAACGGTATGCCGGTCAACAGAGTGCATCGGCTCATTCATAAACTTGGAGATACTTGGTATCTGAAGCTGGTGGGCTGACGGCCTCAAATAAAATTCAACCCCAAGAGTATTCAATGGGTGGTGTTTTTGATGGCTTCTGATACGAACAAGATGACTCGTTCGCGATGAACGACGACAGCAAGTATGTCGCGGTTCTGAACAGTGATTCCGACAGGCGCATCTTCGACAACAACTGGTTCGACAACAGGTGGAATGCTAACAACCGCTTTCTGTTTGTTCGCAAATCTCTTCATGTTTTTCAAATAACCCTAATCTAAAGGATGAGGGTTATTTGGTCTGCAAATACTTTTGCCAACTTCCGATGTCCTTTCCTATTTCATTCAGTGGCACGACCATAGATGCGTATTTTCTTTGGTCTAGACTTCGCACTTCCCACGCGATTAGAATGAAAAATTTAAGAAGGTCGAGTTTTGTAGAAGCTCTTGCTACGAATGTGTATTTTTGATCAGTTCCTGCGTAACCAGCTAGGAAGATCAGTTCAATCATGTCTGTAAACAGTGAATCAATCTTTGTTCCGAGTGAAAATTTAGATAGACGCGGGAAATAGGAGAAGTACGCATGCCAGATTTTGTAAACACTGGTTGTCTTTTGTAGCACAGGAGGATTAGACGTGATTTTGTCGTTGGGGTGGGGGTAACATATTTGAATATGAAAAAATTATTTAGCGTGTCGTTTGAAGAAGTAGTATCTGTTGAAAATTTGTGTTCAGCATGGCAAGAGTTTATACGAGGGAAGCGAAAGAAGAAAGACGTGCAGGAATTTATACTCCATCTTGGAGATGAAATTGCTAGTTTACACAGTGATTTGATGAGTGGAGAATATGTTCACGGCGGTTATCGGTATTTTCGGATGAACGATCCAAAGCCTCGCGATATACACAAAGCTTCTGTTCGAGATCGCTTGTTACACCACGCTATCCATAGAAAATTGTATCCATTTTTTGCCAATAATTTTATATTTGATTCATTTTCATGTCAAAATAATAAGGGCTTACATCGAGTGATAAAGCGTTTTGAAAAATTTTCTAGGAAGATCAGTCGGAATAGCACACGAACATGTTGGATTTTGAAATGCGACATCAGAAAATTTTTTGCGAGCATTGATCATTATATTCTGACCAATATTTTACGTGGTCGCATTTTAGATTCACGTTTGTTTAATTTACTTGAGCAGGTTATTAGAAGTTTTGAAATTTGTCATAACAAAGGTATTCCACTTGGTAATCTGACGTCACAGCTTTTTGCCAACATCTATATGAACGAGTTTGATCAGTTTGTAAAGCACAATCTTCATATTAAATATTACATTCGTTACGCTGACGATTTTGTTTTAATGTCGAATAACCGTTTTGAACTTTTAGATTGTCTGCCCAAAATTACCACGTTTTTATCCAGACAACTTGATCTAAGTCTTCATCCAAACAAAATTTTTATTAAAACTCTCGCTTCGGGTGTTGATTTTCTTGGTTGGGTGCATTTTCCTTATCACCGTGTGCTACGTACAAAAACAAAAATCAGAATGAAAAGACTGCTAGGCCGTTGTCAGAGCAATCATGCCGTTGAATCATATCTTGGAATGCTGACTCATGGTGACGCGTATAGGCTTTCTAGTGAATTAAAGAATTTATGTTGGCTGTTTGCTCAAAATGATCAATGAAATTCGATTCATTAATATTGTTATTCGCGCTCTTGCGCTTGAGGCTCTTTTTAGGCTAAACTCTTGTTGATATGATCTTTATAAAGGACATCGGAGTGCATCTTGGGGAAGAGGTTGAACTCAAGGGTTGGGCATACAATTTCCGTTCAAGCGGAAAAATTTTCTTTTTGCAGTTGCGCGACGGTTCTGGTCGCATTCAAGTCGTTTATTCAAATGCAAATGTGCCAGAAGATCAGTGGAATGCTTTACAAACACTTCGGATCGAGTCGTCTGTTGTTGTTCGTGGAAAAGTTAAAACAGACACTCGTTCGCCAAGTGGATTTGAACTTGACGGTGTTTCGTTTGAGATCGTTCAGTTGGCACAGGAAGATTATCCAATCAGTAAAAAAGAACACGGTCCTGATTTTTTATTGGATGAGCGGCATTTGTGGTTGCGAAGTGAACGACAATGGGCGATTTTGCGCGTTCGCGATCGCATCATAACTTCAACTTATGAATGGATGCATGAAAATGGATTCGTAAAATTTGATACTCCGATTTTGACACCGACCTCGTGCGAGGGAACAACAGAGTTGTTTGAGATGGAATATTTTAGCGATGAAAAGGCCGTAGAGGGCACAGAAGGCCAAAATAGCCGAGAGGGAACTAAAGCGTATCTAGCGCAATCCGGCCAGCTTTATTTGGAAGCTGGAATTATGTCACTTGGTCGAGCTTTTGATTTTGGTCCTGTGTTTCGCGCGGAAAAATCCAAGACGCGCAGGCATCTCACAGAATTTTGGATGATGGACGCAGAAGCCGCGTTTGTTGAACATGAAGAAAACATGAAAATTCAAGAAGAACTCATCGTTCGAATTGTAAAAGATGTTCTTGAAAAAAACGCGTCTGAATTAAAAATTCTCGAACGCGATATTGAACCGCTCAAAAAAATTTCAGCGCCATTTATCCGTCTCACACATGCGCAAGCCATTGAAAAATTACGCGGACTTGGTTCTGACATTGGAGATCGCGCTGATTTGGGAGCTGATGATGAAACACTTCTTACGCAACAATTTGATCGCCCGATTTTTATTGAAAAATATCCAGCCGAAGTAAAAGCGTTTTATATGAAGCGAGATCATAGTGCGCCTAACTTAGCTCTCAACAATGATCTATTGGCGCCAGAAGGATACGGAGAAATAATCGGCGGATCAGAGCGTGAAGATGATTTGGATACATTGATTAAGCGAATGAAGGAGCACAATCTTCCGCTTGAGCCGTTTGAGTGGTATGTGGACTTGCGCCGTTTTGGCTCTGTTCCGCATTCCGGATTTGGATTTGGACTAGAACGCATTGTCGGATGGATTTGCGGATTGCATCATGTGCGCGAAACCATTCCTTTCCCAAGGATGATAAATAGATTGAAACCATAAATATGAAACGCACACCAATTTCCCAAACCCCATCACTTCTTAAACAAATTGTTTTGTTAAACGGTTGGGTTCATCGGGTTCGCCGCATGGGAGACAAACTTGTTTTCATTGATTTGCGAGATGAAAGCGGACTTGTGCAACTTGTTTGTTACAAACCAGACTTGGACGAAGCAACAATGCAAAAAGTTGATGAATTAAAACCCGAATACGTCGTTTCAATTGAAGGCGTTGTAAACGCGCGAAGCGAAAAACAGATCAATCCAGAAATGCTTACTGGTAAAATTGAAGTTGCTGTTAAAAATATTTCGATTCTAAATCGATCAAACACTCCTCCGTTTCCGATCGATCAGGATTCTATAAAAGTTGATGAACAGCTTCGTTTAAAATATCGTTATCTTGACTTACGAACAGAAAGATTGCAGAAAAATATTCGCTTGCGAAGCGCTTGGGTTCAGGCTTGTCGAGAATTTTTGTTTGCACAGAAGTTTGTTGAAATTGAAACGCCACTTCTTACAAAAGCAACGCCAGAAGGATCGCGAGATTTTGTTGTTCCGTCTCGTATTCAGCCTGGCAACTTTTTCGCGCTTCCACAAAGTCCGCAACAATATAAACAACTTTTGATGACTGCTGGTTTTGAAAGATATTTTCAAACAGCTCGAGCTTTGCGTGACGAAGATCCTCGCGCTGATCGTGGATTTGAGCACACACAAATTGATATTGAAATGAGTTTTGTTGAAAGAGAAGATGTAATGCAGATAGTTGAAGCGATGGTAATTCAGTCTGCGGAAAAATTAGGATTTACACTTAAAGAAAAACCGTTTCCGCGAATCAGTTATCGCGACGCAGTACAAAAGTACGGCGCTGACAAGTTTGATTTGCGAACGACAGAAGAAAAAACAGCTGGTATACTCGCATACGCATGGGTAATTGATTTTCCATTTTTTGAAATGGATGCGAAAACAGGACATTGGACATTTACTCACAATCCGTTCTCACAACCATTGCCTGAATTTCGAGATGATCATCTTGCTGGAAAAAACATTGGCGACATTTTGACTTCGCAATACGATCTTGTGTGCAACGGATATGAGTCTGGTGGTGGAAGTATTCGCGCGCACGAGGCAGAGGTTTTGTCGGCAACATATAAAATCATGGGATACTCCGAAGAAGAAATAAAAGGTTCTGTTGGTCACATGCTCGAAGCGTTTCGATTTGGAGCTCCTCCACATGGAGGAATCGCGCTTGGTGTTGAACGCAATCTTATGAATTTAACTGGGGAAACTGCTTTGCGAGAAGTTGTTGCATTCCCAATGACAAGTTCTGGAAACACATCAGTCATGGACGCGCCGTCGCCTTTGGACGCGCAGACACTTCAAGAATTAAGGATCCAAATAAGGAAAAAATAATTTTTAGATTATTATTGCCTGAGCCTTTCAAAGGCAGTAATAGTGGTGGACAAAATTTTATCCTTCGACAAGCTCAGGAAATAAAATTTTGTATATCAGCGATTAAAAAAACCAACATGAGTTTCGAAGTTGATTTAGACAAATACAAAGGACCTCTTCAACTTTTGCTTGAACTTATTGAAAAAGAGGAGCTTCCAATAACGGACGTTTCACTTGCAAAAGTAACTGATGATTATTTGGTTTATGTTAATAAAAACGAGCCTTCGATTGCAGAATTGGCAGATTTTCTCGTGATTGCAACGCGTCTTCTTTTGATAAAATCGCGCGAGCTTTTGCCTGACGAACAAATTGATGAAGAAGAAACAAAAACATCTTTGGCCGCGCAGCTTCAACTTTATAAACTTTTTGCAGAAGCCGCCGAACTAATAAATATCCAGCATCAAAATACAAAAAAATCGTTTTCACGCGCGCAAGCGAACGTAGTGAAACTTGATCAGTTTGTTTTGCCAGAAGGAATGACTGTATCGAATTTGGAAACAGCTTTTTCTTCTTTAATGAAACGTCTTGAGCCGTTCTTTAGAATAAAACAAGCGACTCTTGAACGAGTGGCATCAGTGAAAGAACGTTTGCAAGAAATTCATCACTCGCTTTTGTCTCGCGCTAGAATGACATTTCGCGATTTGGTTTCAAGCGGACGTTCCAAAGTTGATATCGTAGTCAGTTTTTTAGCATTGCTTGAACTTGTAAAACAGCGAAGTGTTCACGCCATTCAATCAAGTCCGTTTGAAGATATAGAAATGAAAAGAGTCGATTAGTAATGACTGTCATCTCGACCAAGCGAGCAAAGCGAGCGCGCGGAGAGATCTCTCGACTCCCCCGCACCTTTGTGAAAAGGTGCGGGGTCGCTCGAGATGACATATGTTTACAACCGAAATATGCTTATTACAAAACTCGAAGCGATTTTATTCGCGATAGCAAAACCGATAGCGATAACACAACTTGCAAAGCAACTTAATGTTTCGTTAGAAATTATTCGCGAAGCAATTGATGAAATTAAAAATCGTTTTAATAAACCTGAATTCGGGATTCATTTGATTGAACTAGATGACAAGATTCAATTTGTTTCAAATCCAGATGTTGGAGAATATGTTTCAGCGTTTTTGAAAAAAGAAGCAAGTGGTCCGCTCACACGACCATCTTTGGAAACGCTTGCTGTTATAGCGTATCGCGGTCCTGTTACCAAACCTGAAATCGAGCAGATTCGCGGAGTGAATTGCGCGATTATTTTACGCAATCTTTTGATCCGCGGGCTTGTTGAAGAAAAGGAAGACACGATTCGTTTACAAAACGTTTATACAGTTTCAGCAGATTTTTTGAGAGAGCTTGGGTTGCACAGTCTGAATGAACTGCCAAAATATCCAGACTTTCATGGCAATGAAAAAATTCAGCAACTTCTTTCTGAAGTCGGAAACGAGCAGTCAGTATGATCTTCAAATTATTCACACAGTTATTTTTGGCTTCAACTCTTTTGCAATTGTTTCCTGTTGACGCGCGAGATCTTGAACAAACAACGACGCCGTCGACTTATTCTGTTTTTGATATTCCTATATCACAAAATGATTCTGTACTTGAAAATGCTCCACTTAAAAAAGATCAGTCACGTCTTGGAATTGTTACCACAGCCGTTAGCGCTTTAGTAATGGACAGAAAATCCGGTGAAATTTTGTTTGAAAAAAATCGGCAAACACCTCGAGCGATCGGAAGTATTACAAAACTCATGACAGCTTATGTTTTTTTGCAAACAAATCCCGACTTTAATGCAAAAGTATCTCTTTTTCAGACTGACGTACGTTTGGGAGGCATTCAACACATTCCGATCAATGAAGAAATTTCAATTCAAGATTTGCTTTATGCAAGTTTGGTAAGTTCTGATAATTCAGCGACCTCAGCGCTTGTTCGGATTTCCGGAATGTCTGAAGGAGATTTTGTCGCAAAGATGAATGAGACAGCGGCTTTAATTGGAATGCAACAAACACAATTTGTTGATCCAGCAGGCTTGTCACCAAAAAATACTTCCATTGTTACAGACATTGCGCGTTTGCTTGATGAGGCCGCGAAAATTGAAACGATTCGCAATGCAACTCAACAACCATCACATATAGTAAGTAGTTTGTCCGGTAAAACTTTTTTACTTGAGTCAACAGATGATCTACTCGGTAGTTTTATAAATCAAAATCCTTATAAAATAATTGCGGCCAAAACAGGATTCTTGCCTGAAGCCGGATATTGTCTTGCGACTTTATTTTCTCGAAATGGCAAAGATGAGATTTTAGTAATTGTTCTTGGTTCAGATTCAGACGCGGGACGTTTCCAGGATGTTAAATCTTTAGCGGCTTGGGTTTACGATGCTTATGAGTGGTGAATTACAAATTATCTTAATGTCCGCGTTTCCAGTGACAGAACTTCGTGTTACGCTTCCGGTTGCAATTTTACAATATCATTTTGTTCCTCTTTACGCGTTTTTTTTGTCAGTAATTGGAAACTTTCTCCCGATTGCTATCGTCTTTTTTATCTTTCCTCCGCTTTTGCGTTTTGCGGAAAAACACATCCCAGTTTTACATCGCGTGATGGAAGCGTATTTGCGTTCGCTTGAACGAAAATATAAAAACAAATATCAGAAGTACGGCGCTTTTTTCCTTTTTTTGCTTGTTGCGGTGCCGTTTCCTGCAACTGGCGCATGGACTGGGAGTGTTCTTGCGGTGTTGTTTGGGATTAAACCAACAGCAAGTATTCCGGCAATAACTTCTGGAGTAATAGCCGCTGGTTTAATTGTTATGATTTTGACTATCGGATATGCGAATCTTTATTGACGGAGCAACTCTTTGCGGATCTGACGGTTCAACAGGCGCAGGAATCGAACATTACACATGGTCGCTTGTTTCTGAAATTTTGCGTCAGAATGAATTGGAAGATCAGATAATTTTGTTTGTTCCTTCACAAATATCAAAACACAAGCAAGCCGAGCTTCTTCATGGCGCGAAAAATGTTCGAATCATTCGAGCATTGTTGCCGTACATTCCATTTGTAAGCAGACATATTTTTTTACCGCTTCGGGCGTTTTTTTTTCGAGCAGATATTTTCTTTTCTCCTTTTGGCCAACTCCCATTTTTGTGGAGATGGAAAAGCGTTATAACAGTTCACGACGTTTTAATTTACGATCATCCAGAATGGTTTCCGAGAGAAATGGTCGATTCGTTTTCAACACGTTTTATTGTTCCTTCATCAATTTCAAAAGCCAGTTCAATAATTTGTGTTTCAAAATGGACAGAACAACGTCTTCTAGCAAATTTTCCAGACGCAAAAAATAAAACATGTGTTATTACGGAAGGGGTTGAACTTGGATCACACAAGGAAGTCGAACATAAAGGCAGGTTTCCTTTTGATCGCGACTATGTGTTAATGCTTGGCACAATCGAGCCTAGAAAAAATTTAGCAAATGCTTTTGTTGCTTTTGAACACTTTCTTGAAACACATCCTGAACAACAATCGCAAGTTCGTTTGATAGTTGCTGGAAAATTCGGTTGGAAGTCTCAAGAGATCATAGAGTCTTTCCAATATAAAAACTCGGTTCATTTTTTAGGTCCTGTAACAGAGGAAGAGAAGTGGTATTTATTAAGTCGCGCAACATGTCTTTTATTCCCGTCGCTTGAAGAAGGTTTTGGATTGCCAATTCTTGAAGCAATGAGTGTTGGCACGCCTGTTATCACAAGTCGCCGTGGAGCTCTTGAAGAAGTTGGCGGAGATGTTGTGATTTATTGCGAGCCTGATGACACGGATGAAATGTCGTTTGCGATAGCACAATGCGTTTTGGTTCCAGAGGGTATACAATACTTACGCGAGGAGGGTTATAAAAGAGCGGTCAAGTTTTCTTGGAGCAAATCCGCAAGAGCGACTCTTGAATTATTTCATTCCATCTCCCAAAACCTAAAACCAAACATCTAAAACCCAAAAACTATGTATCCACACATGATTGTATGGCGAGCAATTCAACAGACAAAAGTCAATTGGGTAATCAAAACTCTTATTTTGGCAGATCTTATTATTTTGTCAGCCTCACAATTGTTCGGACCGATTTTTGCGATCTTTATTGAAAATAAAATAACAGGAGATATTATTGAAATTGTAGGAGTCGCGGCCGCAATTTATTTATTTTCTCGTTCTATTGTTGAGATTCCTGTTGGGATTTTTGTTGATCGCACATCTTCAGAAAAAGACGATCTAATAACGACTGTTGTCGGAATAGTTGTTATGTCCTGTGTATATTTCCTTTACACTTTTGTTGATTCTGTTTGGCAGTTATATTCGCTACAAGCGCTTCTCGGAATTGGCACAGCATTGGCATGGCCTGGTTGGTATTCAATTTTTACGAGGCACATTGATAAAACAAAAGAGGCTTTTGAATGGAGCCTTTATGATGTGGTTGTTGGAATAGGAATGGCAACTACAGCAGTTGTAGGAAGCGTGATCGTGAAGTCGTTTGGATTTGATTGGGTTTTTTATCTTGCATCTGCTTTCACACTCATTGGCGCGCTGGCACTTTTAACGCTAAAAGCAAAATTATTTTCTCAACACAGACACACAAACCCATTATAGCTTTGTTTGCAAATACGCGATCAATACAACTTGAGCCATGATCGCGTAGTAAAGTGGCACGTCGCCTTTACGGTGAACAAAAAAGTCATGAAAGAAAAAATGTAAACGTATAAACCATTTAAGAAATGGCGCTTTTGTTACTTCAAACAAACCAACAATAAGATCAGGAAGAACTCCTCCGACAATTCCCCAGCTAAATGTTCTCACTGATTCGATGTCGCGAGTATTGGCTATAATTAGAACAAAAAATATAGCAACAATTGCATCGATAATAACATACGCAACCGCTCGTTTGCGTTTACGTTTGTGAATGCGAAAATTATCCGAAAGCCCAGTGTCTCCATGTGGAACCATGTCAACAATGAAATGAGAGATAAAACCAAAAATAAACGCCAAAACTGGATTACCAACCGCATGACCTATTACAGCGCCGATTGTAGCATGAGTTGTTAGTGTCACAATGACAGTTAAGATACCACATTTGTTCAATTTTGTGAAACGTGTTAAAAGATAAAAGGACGTCCTTTACACTCAAAGATTGAGGTGAATTGTGGGAACGAATCCAAACCTCCTTGTTCCTGTTTCGGCTTTAGTTGAAGCTCATCTATCAGAGCTTGTGTCGCCAGAACAATGCAGAGAAGCCAGAGCATCGCTTTCGGATGGTGAGAGTTTAGGACAAGCGCTTGTTCGCTTGGGCCATCTGCCAGAAGCTCGGCTTGTCGAGTTTTTGTGTGCGCAATACAAGGTGCAGGCGGTTGATCTTGATACTAGCCAAATTCCGCCTGAAGTGATCAAGCTTGTGCCAAGAGAAATGGCAGAACGGCTAGTTGCCATTCCTGTCAAAAAGCAAGGGAAACGCCTCACTGTTGCGATGGCTGATCCCGGCGACGTTACAGGGATCAAAGATCTCCGATTCCGAACTGAATGCGAGATTGATGTTGTTGTCGCGTCAGACACGGCGATTTATAGGGCAATTTCTGACCACTACAATGAAACAAATCTGAAAGAGATTTGGGGTGGACGGGAACCCGGAGATTTGGCTGTTACGATCGGAGAATCCGGGCAAGACGTAGGTGGTGAAGTTGACGTCGCTGAATTGGAGAAGCAATCTCAAGAAGCGCCGATCATTAAACTGGCAAACTTAATTCTTGTTCGCGCAGTTCAGTCCAGGGCCTCGGACATCCACTTGGAGCCGTTTGAAAAAGACTGCTTGGTGCGTTTGCGTGTGGACGGAAGAATTAAGCTTGTCGGAACGCTGAAACCAGCACCATTTCGATGGCTCACAAGCAGAATCAAGGTCATGTCAGACATGAACCTTGCTGAATCGCGTCAGCCTCAAGACGGCCGAATTAAAATCAAGTTTCCAGGTGATTCAGGACAAGAGCGTGAAGTTGATTTTCGAGTTTCAACTCTTCCGACACAATTTGGAGAGAAAGTCGTTTTGCGTGTTTTGGACAAGACAGCGCAAAAACTTCATCTTGATGCGCTTGGTTTTGAGCCGGACACACTGGCGATTGTTCGAAAGGCGATACACAGGCCGCATGGCATCGTTCTTGTCACTGGTCCGACCGGTTCAGGAAAGACAACGACTCTTTACTCTGCATTGAAAGAGCTCGATACAGGAGCAAAGACTATATTCACTGTAGAAGATCCTATCGAGATACAAGTTGATCGTGTAAATCAAACAGCTGTGAATCACACAATCAATTTATCCTTCGCAAAGGTGCTCAGAGCTCTTTTGCGTCAGGATCCCGACATTATCATGGTTGGTGAAATCCGTGATTACGAAACAGCAGAGATTGCAATTCAAGCCGCTTTGGTTGGACGCTTGGTTCTTTCAACCATTCACGCAAACAGCGCTGTTGATACAATCGTCAGATTGATAAGTCTCGGTGTTGAACCATCTCTTATCAGTCGAACCGTCAAACTAACTCTTGCTCAACGACTGTTGCGCAAATTGTGTCCTCGGTGCAAGCGTGTTGAGCCGACGCCACTCGCTGAACTTCTTACTCTTGGCTTCACTGAACAAGAAGCAGGTCAAGTCAAAACCTACGTCGCTGTTGGTTGTCCGCACTGCGAACAAACAGGATACTCTGGACGGGTTGGAATTTATGAAGCCATGCCGATCGGGGCAGAACTGCGCCGCATGATAGCCGAGCATGAGACAGCTGATCGTATGTTGCAGGAGGCAACAAGGCTCGGAATGCGGACGCTTCGCGACGAAGGTTTGAAAATAATTCAGAAAGGTCAGACGTCTGTTGAAGAAGTTTTGCATGTAACGTCATCTGATAGTGATAATTAGTTGTTCTTTAATTCTCTGCCTTCGGTTCAAACCGAGGGTTTTTGTATTAACAAAAAAATTACAGGATTTCCTGCAGTCTTTGTACTGGTAGCTGGAGTGGGAATCAGCTTCGGCTCTCGTCGGCTTCCTCCTCCTCGGCCTAGCCACCGCCTCGCGATCCCGCCTTCCGACAAAGTCGGCGGGATATCGCTGTGGCGCTTGATTCCCAACACAAGCCAAGCAGTTGGCTTGTTCCCCAGCACTAAACAAAGCAAAAACACCAGACAAGCTGATGTTTTTGCTTTGGTAGCTGGGGTGGGAATCGAACCCACGACCTAGGGCTTATGAGTCCCTCGCTCTAACCAACTGAGCTACCCAGCCAGGACTTTCAAAATTGGCGAGCTATCGCTTACGCTACGGGTTGCCTCACCGTACATCTTTGTACGTCTCGGCATCGTCCTCGTGTTGTGCCAATATCTCATCCAATTTAGAAAGTCCTGTTTACGCTAATTTTGAAATAAATGTGGTGCCGATGGTGGGAGTCGAACCCACATGGGTTTCCCCACACGATTTTGAGTCGTGCGCGTATACCAGTTCCGCCACATCGGCAATTCGTGAGGTGAAAAAATAATACATGAAACTTGCTCTTTTGGTCAAGAATTGAATACTTGCATTTTCTAAGCAACAATTTATACTTAAAGAATATGACAGATCATGATGTAACAACAAATGAGATCATGGATTTTCTTCAAGAAAACATGGTTACAAGAGAAGAATTTAGCCAACTTGACGCAAAGGTTGGGCAACTTGACGCAAAGGTTGGTCAACTTGACGCAAAGGTTGGTCAACTTGACGCAAAGGTTGGTCAACTTGACGCAAAGGTTGATGGGCTTGACAAAAAGCTCAATCAAACCAAACTTGATCTTTTGGATGCTATTGATGACAAACTTGGTGATTTGAAGGGTGACCTTGTTGTTCTTATGAGGAAGGAAGATCAGAAGGTAAATAATTTGATCCAATTGTTGGTAAACAGGAAACTTATATCAGAGAAAGAAGCAATTTCACTTATTGAAATACGTCCGTTTTCTCAGCCAATTACTTGACACATCTTCAATTCATGCATAAACTGCACGCGCGGGGTAGAGCAGCCTGGCAGCTCGCGAGGCTCATAACCTTGAGGTCGTTGGTTCAAATCCAACCCCCGCAACCATAATTTCCTCTCGTTTTGCGAGGGGAAATTTTGTTTTGGTTTACAGACACTTAATAATCCATGCTATACTAATATATATGCTCAATCACACGAGTCCATTTATTCGCATGGCGACAAATGCCATTGCCGGCGCTCTCTTGGGTCTTTTTGTAGGATTGATTCTCGGGATTATTATTAGTTTGATTACAGGACTAGTACCGCAATTTAGTGATGGGAATGAGCTTAAAAACATTGCTCCGTTTTTCGGCATGGGATTTGGCAGTTTGATAGGTGCCATTCTTGGTGGATTCGTTGGACTAAAAAAGTAATTATATAAAACATTCGTGCATTGCGCGGATGTTTTTGTTATACTAGTCACTGGCTTTTATGTCCCACATAATTTCAGTTGTTAATCAAAAAGGTGGGGTTGGAAAAACAACAACAACCGTGAATCTAGCGGCTTATTTGGCTGAACACGGCAAGTTTGTTTTACTTGTTGATCTTGATCCTCAAGCAAACGCGACTTCAGGTCTTGGGGTTGATCACACAACTTTGCAAGCTGGAATCTACGAAGGCTTGATTGGCTCTCACCCAGTTCGAAATTTGATTCACAAAACAGCTCACGCAGGTCTTAAACTTCTTCCAGCAACACAATCTCTTGCTGGAGCGACTGTTGAACTTGTAAACGCGCAAGAGCGCGAACATTTTTTGCGCAAGGCGCTTCTCGAAGTTCGAAACGACTACGATTATATTTTGATTGATAATCCGCCTTCACTTGGAATGCTCACAATCAACGGGCTTGTTGCGGCTGATTCGGTTTTGATTCCAGTGCAAGCTGAATATTACGCGCTTGAAGGACTCACACAACTTCTCAACACAATCAATCTTGTGAAAGAAAATTTACGTCCTGATTTGGAATTGATGGGAGCGGTTATCACGATGTATGATTCTCGCACGAAACTTTCAAATGAAGTTTTACAAGAGCTGTATCGTTATTTTCCAGAGAAAATTTTTCGTTCGGTTATTCCGCGCAGTGTGCGTTTGGCTGAGGCGCCGTCATTTGGAAAATCTATTCTTGGATACGATCCATCATCGCGCGCCGCAAAAGCGTACGAGCGACTTGCTAAGGAATTTATTTTACGTGAAGAAGGAATTTTATAATATATGATAAGACCAGCATTAGGGAGGGGGCTTGGTTCACTCATCCCGCAGAGACAATCAATAACTGAACAAGTTCTTCCAGAGGCTCATCATGAAGTGCTTGAGATTTCAGTTAAAGAGATTCATGAAAATCCTCGTCAGCCTCGCGCGAATTTTTCACCAAGCGAACTTGAGGATTTGATCAATTCAATTCAAGAGCACGGAATTATTCAGCCACTTATTGTAACTCGTTCAGACGGCGAGTATGAACTTATTGCTGGAGAACGACGTTTGCGCGCGGCACGAACGCTCGGACTTAAAACCGTTCCGGCGATTGTTCGCGATGCGACTGAACAACAAAAACTCGAACTCGCTCTTATTGAAAACATTCAACGCCAAGATTTGAATGCTGTTGAAGAGGCAATCGCTTATAAAGCTTTGATTGAAGAATTTAATTTAACGCAAGAACAAGTTTCAAAACGAGTAGGGAAGAGTCGCTCAAACATCGCAAACATTTTGCGTTTGTTGGAATTACCTGAAGAGATTTTGTTTGCAATTAAAGACGGAAAAATTTCAAAATCACATGCTCGAACTTTACTTGCTGAACCGGACTTAAACAAACGACTTGAGTTGTTTAAAAAAATGATGGATGGTTCGGTGTCAGTGCGAGAAGCAGAAGCGCGCGTTGGCGGAAAAAACATTTCAAAACGTTCAGTTTCAAAAAAAGATCCAAACATTCTCGCACACGAAAAGAAACTTCGAGAAGTCCTTGGAACAAAAGTTGAGATTACAGACTCATCAGGCAAAGGAAAAATTTCAATCTCGTATTATTCCCGCGAAGAATTTTTAGATTTACTCGACCGACTGATTGGTTAATTGGATAGTTCGAACAGTTCGTCCGTATCCTCTGTTCTTGGTCGCCACTGAGAAATGTCAGATGTCCCAATTGTGCATTAGTAGCAGTTGTGCCATATCTCCGGGTCAACGGACTCTTCGCCGTTGTTCCCTTCGGTATGGCACAACCGCTACTACAAAGAGCCAAACAGTTCAGCCTTCAACCATCCAATAAACCACGAAGTTTCACAAGAGACAGTTACGGGACGCTTTTTCTGCCTCTACTCTATGTATAAGGCCAAGAAAAAGTCGGCACGTCTGTCTCCGTGGCACAAAACGATGGTTTAGAGTTGTCTACTCATTTCTTGATTTCTTTTTTAACCCGTTCTCTTCCGTGCAAGACGCCTGCGAACCATCCTTTAACTGTATTTCGTGTTGCGTCTTTTATTTTTTTTCTCGCATGACGTGTTCGCGCGAATTTTAGCCAATCAGGATTTGGTGCTTTTCGATTTTTATCAGTAACAATTTCGACAATATCACCAGATGTGAGTATTGTGTCCAAGTTTCGCATCACATCGTTCACGCGACACGCGACACATTTATCGCCGACTTTTGAGTGAATCGCATAAGCAAAATCAACAGGTGTTGCTCCTTCTGGCAGATCAATCACATCTCCTTGCGGAGTGAACACAAAAATTCGGTCGTTGAACACATCGATTTTCATGTACTCGAGTTGTTCGAGGAAATCTTTTTTACTCGCGAGTTCTTTTTGAATTTGCGCTAGCTCTTCCATCCAACGCATGTTTCTTTCTTGCTCTCCGCTTCCTTCTTTATAACGCCAGTGCGCCGCAACACCGTATTCTGAAAGCTCGTGCATTTCTTGTGTGCGGATTTGAAATTCCACGACTTCACCTTCGCTTGTAAACATTGTTGTATGCAAAGATTGATAACCGTTTGGTTTTGGTTGCGCGATATAATCTTTGATGCGTCCCGGCACAGGGCGCCATTTTTGGTGAAGAACACCGAGCGCCGCGTAACAATCCTCGACATTGTTTACAACAATTCGAACCGCGATCAAATCGTAAATTTTATCAAGATCATCCGAGTACTTTTTCATTTTTTTGAAAAGACTATATAAACGTTTTACACGTCCGTACACTTGAGAGTTTTCAATTTCCGCTTCTGATAACATTTTTTCAACCAGATCAATCGTTCTACTTACATACGCTCCTTTTTCTCTAACTTTAATGTCCATGATGCTTTTCATTCGTTCGTATTCTTTTGGTTGCAAATATGCGAACGCGTAATCTTCAAGCTCACCTTTGATTTCACTCATTCCAAGTCTGCCAGCGATCGGCGCGTAGATTTCAAGAGACTCTCTCGCGATACGCTCTTGTTTGTGTTTTGGTTGCGCGTAAAGTGTTTGTAGATTATGCAAACGATCGGCAAATTTCATGAATACAACTCGAACATCGCTTGCCATTGCCAAAAACATTTTGCGCAAATTTTCCGCGTATCTTTCAACCCCTCGATAGTTCACATTGCGTTTTAATTTTGTAACACTGTCAACAAGCGACGCGATGTCATCACCAAAAATTTCACGAACATTTTCAATTCCAAATTCGCTATCTTCTACAACATCATGCAACAAGCCGGCAACAACAACGTTTATATGAAGACCCATTTCAGCAAGTCTGTGCGCGACTGCCAAAGGATGGTTTATGAACGGCTCGCCAGTAAGTCGGATTTTTCCTTGATGCGCGCCAAGGGCTACCTGATATGCTCGGCGCAATAAATCCAAATCAGGGTTCGTATAGTTTTTTTTGACGAGATTTTCTAGTTGTTTGAATGAATATGTTGATTCCGGCATATTTCAAGAAGTTTCAACTTCAAACATACCGCTCAATTGGGTCTGTGTAAAGGCTGTTGTCTTTGACCAAAATCAAGTTTTATGCTAGGATAAGATAAGAAAAATATGACAGAAACTGAACCTAGAAATTTTATGGATACAAAAATTGAGTCAAAAGAAGAGGTTGTTAGAATTGAAGATTCACCGCCAACTTCTTCCGAAGAAGAGTCTGCCGCGCAAAGAGCGGAGAATGAAGAAGCATTTGCCGAGGCAGAGGCTAGATCGCAGGGAAAGGCAGCAGAATTGTCAGCCGAATTAAAATCAAAAAAAGAGCCGGAAGAAATCAAAGTTGTTGAAAAACCACCAAGTCAACGTGGAACATTTTTGAGAGGATATACAAAACTTGGTGCAACATGGCCGTTCGGACAAGGAGTGAGAAAACTTGGGAAAGCAACTGGAATGTGGTGGGATGATTTCTTTTCTGCGATTGAGAAGTCAGGACAAGAGGAAATTAAAAAGCATTGGAAAGCCGCAAATCCTGTCTCGCTTGAGTTATCGATATTAAGTCCAATTGTTGGGCTTGGAGTTTTTTTGGCTGGAAAAGTTGGTTTGTCAAAACCGGAAAAAAGTTTGAGGGAGCAAGAGGTAGAAGCAGGAAAGAAAAAGAAAGCAGAAGCTGCAAAGAAAAAGAAAGAAGACGAAAAATATCAAAGATTAAGAGACGAAGGAGTTTCAGAAAAAACAGCGAAAGCAATTTTGAAAGTCGAGAAGGGGGAAGAAAAAGATGAAGAAAAAAAAGAAGAAACAAAACCATCTGAATCAGCTGAAGAAAAAAAGGCCGACTAGGCCTTTTTACTTTTCAGTAGTATAGTCTGCGACATTGAGTGTTCGTATCTTCTGTTCTTGACCGCCACTTGGAAATGTCAAATGTCTAAATTGTGCATTAGTAGCAGTTGTACCATGTCTCCGGGCCATCGGACTGTCGCCGCTGTTCCCTACGACATGGCATAACTGCCACTACAAAGAGCTAAACATTTTAGCTAGTAGTCTTCGGATGTCGGCGAACAGAGGATTCGAACGATCTTACAAACCTTTCTCTTCAGCCTCAGGACAATCAGTTAACTACTTTAGGTCCACAAGAGACAGTTACGGGACGCTTTTTCTGCCTATACTCTTTGTATTAGGCCAAGAAAAAGTCGGCCCGTCTGTCTCTACGAGATAAACGATGGTTGTTTGTATATTTACTTTTTCTTCGCGCGTTTTTTGGCGAGGAGTTCGATTGCTTTTTCTCGTGTTACATCAGCAGGATCCAACTTTTTTCCGAGTGATACATTTGTTTTTCCGTCTGTCACATAAGGACCGAATCGTCCGAGTTTTACAAAAATTGTTTTTTCACTTTCTGGATCTGTTCCAAGTTCAGCGATTGGCTCTTTCATTTTTTTCTTAAGTTCTGTTGATTGTTCAAGAAGTTCAATAGCTTGTTCTTTTGTGATCGTGAGTGGATCAAATGGTTCTTTTAGTGAAGCGGTTTTTTCTCCAGCCTTAATATACGGTCCAAAACGACCATTAAGAACCGTTATTGTTTCTCCATCAGTTGTTGTACCAATAGTTTTTGGAAGTGACAAACACGCGAGCGCTTGTTCAAGTGTTACGGATTCGGCATTCATACCTTTTAGCAAAGATGAACTTTTTGGTTTCGGCTTTTCATTTTTTTTATCGTCCTCAGAATATTCACCAAGTTGAACATACGCGCCAAAGCGTCCAGTTCTTAAAATTACCGGAAGTCCAGTTTGAGTGTCGGTTCCCAAAACGCGATCCGGCATTATATCCTGTCGAGTGAGCTCTTTTGTTTTTGCTTCAAGGTTGGAATGAAATGGACCATAAAATTGTGCGAGCATTGGAATCCATTCAATTGTTCCTTCAGAAACATCATCAAGATTTTTTTCCATTTTCGCAGTGAACTCATAATCAACAATTTGTGGAAAATGTTCCACGAGCAAATCTGTAACAATCATCGCAATATCTGTTGGGAAAAGTTTTTTGTTTTCATCGCGCTCAACATATCCGCGTTCGATAATTGTGCTGATTGTTGGAGCATAAGTTGAAGGGCGACCAATTCCATGTTCTTCAAGAACTTTAACAAGCGACGCATCGGAATAACGCGCTGGCGGTTCTGTGAAATGTTGTGTCGGTTTAATATCTTTTGTTTCAACTTTGTCGCCTTGTGAAAGGGAAGGCAACATTGTTTCTTTAGCGGCTTGATAAATTTTCATGAAACCATCAAACACAACACTGTTTCCATTTGCGCGGAATGTGTAAGTTTTGGCAAATAGGTAAACCGAAGTTCTTTCCAATTTTGCGCTTGGAAGCTGTGAAGCAAGTGTTCTTCGCCAGATCAAATCATAAAGACGCCATTCTCTTGGATCAAGTGTCCCTTTGAGCGACTCTGGAGTTGTGTTTACGTCAGTTGGGCGAATTGCTTCGTGGGCCTCTTGCGCGCCTTTCTTGTTTGTTTTGTAATATTTTGTTCCGGTTGCGTAACGGTCACCAAGTTGTTTTGAAATAAATATTTGGGTTTCTTGCAAGAATTTTTCATCCAAATTCATCGAGTCAGTACGCATGTATGTGATTCGTCCTGTTTCGTACAGTTTTTGCGCGAGCATCATTGTTTGCTTTGCGCTAAATCCAAGTTTGTTGTTTGAATCAATTTGCAATGCTGAAGTTGTAAAAGGTGTTGGCGGCGCTTTGGAAATTTCTTTCTTCTCAACGGAGTTCACGACAAATTTTTCACCACTGCAATCTGAAACAATTTTTTCCGCTTCAATTTTTGTTTTGATGTCTAGCTTGTCTAATTTTTTTTCACCAATCTGAACCAACTTTGCAGGAAATTGTGTTTGTGATTTTTCAAACAACGCGTCGATTGTCCAGAACTCATCAATCTTAAATGCCAAACGCTCTCGTTCACGTTCAACAACAAGTCTCATTGCGACAGATTGAACACGTCCGGCTGAAAGTCCTCGCCGAACTTTTTGCCATAAAAACGGCGACAGCTCATATCCGACCAAACGATCGAGAATTCGACGAGCTTGTTGCGCGTTTACTAAATTCAAATCAAGAGGACGCGGTTTTTCAACGGCTTCTTCAATCGCAGAACGCGTGATTTCATGAAACGTGATTCGTCGCGCGTCAGGCGCGTCAATTCCAAGCACGCTTGCCACATGCCAAGCAATAGCTTCTCCTTCACGGTCCGCGTCAGTTGCCAGCAAAATTTCATCAGCTGTTTTTGCTGCTTTTTTTAGTTCTGCAACATTCTTTTTTTTATCAGCCGGAACAGCGTATGTTGGGGTAAAGTCATGCGCGACATCAACACCGATTTTGCTTTTTGGAAGATCACGAATATGTCCAAATGAAGAAAGGACTTTGTAATCCTTTCCTAAGAATTTTGAAATTGTTTTTGCTTTCGTCGGAGACTCAACGATTAGAAGTTTTGTAGACATGTTGCAGACATTGATAATACAGAAATAAAGACTAGTCAAGTTTTGAGACTAAGTTGCGCGCGAATAATACTGTCCGCCATCGTGCCGAATTGCGCCTTTCATTTCAAGAATTGTTAAAAGGTGATTTACAGTTGATGGCGAAAGTTTTGTCAAATTTATTAGTTCATCAGCGTGTCGTGGAATAGCTTCGATTACATCAAATAATACTTTCTCATCTTCATTTACTGGTTTATAAGCAATTACATTTTCATCAGTTGAAACAGAATGAATATCAGAAGCATGTGTTACAGGAATCGCTCCCATTTTTATCAAATTGTTCGGCCCTTCTGAAAGCGGTGAGTGAATTGGTCCTGGAACAGCATAAACATCACGCCCTTGTTCAAGCGCGGCGCGAGCTGTGATAAGCGATCCAGATTTTATTGCGGCTTCAATCACAAGCGTTCCATGAGAAATTCCAGCGATTATTCGATTCCGAATTGGGAAAAATGTTTTGAGCGGAAGAGTTCCAATCGGATATTCACTGATAATCGCTCCGTCATGAGCAATAATTTGAGATGCGAGCGATCGATTTGAAGATGGATAAATACTTTGTGTGTCAACTCCGGATCCAAGAACAGCGATTGTCGTGCCTCCGACATCAAGTGCGGCTTGATGCGCAAGCGCGTCTATTCCATAAGCAAGCCCGCTTACAATAACAACTCCTGCGCGCGCGAGCGGTTCAACGATTGTTCGGGTAGCTTCTTTCCCGTACCCGCTTGCTTTTCGCGAACCGACAACTGCCAGATGTTTTTGTTCTTCACTTGGAAGTTTCCCTCGAACAAATAAAACAGCAGGCGGGTCATACAAAGTTTTAAGAAGGGAAGGATATTTTTCATCAGAAAGTGTGATTGCTTCGACTCCTTCGTCGTTTAATTTTGAAAGTTCTTGTTCTGGATTCAAATGAATTCTTTCTTGTAAAAAACGACTTACAATTTGCGGTTCAATTCCAGATTCCAAAAGTGATGACGCGCTTGCTTCAAAAACATCCTTCATGTTTTGAAAGCGACGCATGAGTTTTTGCATCCGGACTGAACCAAACGGTTGAAATCGGACAAGCGCTAGCCAGTATGGAAGATCCGAATTATTGCCTGAGCTTGTCGAAGGCATAAATTGCTTGAACAGCTTTTTCAATTGCATCAGGCAGTTGTTTTTTTTCCGCCATTGTCCATTTTTGCAAAACAAATTCATCAAGAGGCACATCTGGATTTGGTCTGCCGATTCCGACGCGAACTCGCGCGATATTTATTCCTGACGGGAATAAATCAATTATTGATTGCATTCCTTTGTGGCCGGCCGATGATCCTCCAGGTTTCATTCGCACATCGCCAAAAGCCAAATCAGCATCATCGTAAATAACGATCAGATTTTCCGGTTTAGCCGCGAATTTTTTCAAGATTTTTTGAACAGACCTGCCGCTTGTGTTCATGAATGTTTGTGGTTTGCACAAAGTAATTTTTTTTTCATTTACTTCGCCTTCCGCGATTTCTGCTTCAAGAGTTTGTTTAAGTCGCAATGGAAACTTGAGTCGTTTTGAAAGTTCATCAATCACAATAAATCCTACGTTGTGTCGCGTGTTTGTATATTGCGTTCCAGGATTTCCAAGACCGATGATGAGAATCATACTGCAGTTGATTTCGCAATTCGTACATTCATTCTAATAGGTGTTCCGCGAAGATTAAATACCTTGTGCATTTGATTGATAAGAAAACGAACGTAACTTGTGCTTAACATGTCAGTGCGTTTTGCTTTAATAATCAGATCAAAGGTCGGTGGCTCGATCGCGACTTGTTTCATTCCCAAAACTTTTGGCGGAAATGTTCCTATACCTCTTGTTGGTTTGTGTTCGGCAATCGCGCGACGAAGAAATTCATCGATTTCTTTTTCTGTTAGCCATCGTTGTCTGTTTTTCTGAACAGTATCAATTTCGTCGTAAATTGTTTTGACTCTTTGACTTGTGATTGCTGAAGTAAATATCACCGGCGCCCATTCAACAAAAGGAAGGGAAGCGGAAATATATTCTCGATAGCGATTCATTGTTGTAGTTGTTTTGTCTGGAATCAGATCCCATTTATTTATAATAATGATCACGCCAGATCCTGAATCCTTCAAAATTCCGGCAAGAGTTTTTTCTTGAGTTCCTATCGGTTCAGTCGCGTCAACGACAAGTAAAGTTACGTCGGCAAATCTGATTGTGTTTTCATTTCGTTTTACAGCCGCGGATTCAAGCCCGCCAGCTTTTTTTACTTTCGCGCTTTTTCTCATTCCGGCCGTGTCAATAAAAATATAATTTTTTTCACCTTTGCTTATTAGAGTATCGTTTGGTTCGCGGGTTGTGTGTGCAATAGAGCTTGTTATGAAACGTTCTTCACCAAGCAATGAATTTAGAAGCGTTGACTTTCCAACATTTGGTTTTCCAATAACTGCAATGTGTGTTGCTTCAATTTGTTGAGTTTCAATTGGTGGTTTTCCAACTCGCTTTAGTTCATCAAAAATTAGATCGAGCAAATCTCCAACACCTGATCCTCGTTTTGCAGAAACAGCGATTGGAGCATTTAGTCCATGTAAAAACCATTGCGGACTTTGAACACCAGATCGTTCAGCATGAGTTTCTGCTTTATTTGCGACAACTATTACTGGGGCTTTAGATTTGTTGAGTTGAATGGCCATTGTGTGTTCTTGAGGAAGCGGGCCGATTTTAGCGTCAAGAACAAAAAGAATAAGGTCAGCTTGTTTCATTGCGTGTTGAGCTTGGATGATTGTGTTGCGTTCGATTTCATCTTTTTTATCAACATCGAGTCCGCCAGTGTCTACTATTCTGATTGTTTTTCCACGCCAAACACATTCACCTTCGTTTCTATCGCGTGTTGTCCCTGGGATATCGGAAACAAGCGCTTTTGGTTTTTCCAACATGCGATTAAAAAGAGTAGATTTTCCAACGTTCGTGCGTCCGATGAGCACAACCGTTGGGATTTTGTATTCCGGCATAAATTATTGCATTACCAAGCTCGACGAATTTTCACCAAGAATGATCAGGAAATCAATGTTTTCTTCAGTAGCGAGCTTTTCAAATTCTTCACTTGTAACTGAAATTTCCTTTGGCACAACTTCTCCGCTTACCATCCAACCAGTTGCGGAAAGTGTCACATCTGCTTTCAGAAAATCGCTCAAGGCCTTGAGTTCACTCGCTCGCGCTCCGTTTGTCAAGTCATAGATTACTGTGTGCTCATAACTTCTTGACATTGCGTTTCCAACTTTTATTACATCAAAACCTTGACCATCGAGCATTTGTGAAGCTCTAAACGCGAGGCCTGTTATGTTTGTCCCATTTTGAATTTCAACTTTTACAAACTTTGGTTTTTCATTCGGCGTTGAAGCGAAACGTTCGTAACCAGAATCTGACGTAAAAATATATTCAGCCATTTTTTGAAGTGGTCGCCAGTCATCATTTTTTGGAAGAAGAACAAACGATCCATTTAGCGTGGTTGCGTAAAGAGGTGAATTGTCAGATGCATCAATTACTTTGTGTGTAAGTTGATTTGAATCAAGATTTTGAATCGCGCGAGCAAGACGCAAAATTTCTGACACATCTAAATTTGTAGCAATGTTTTGCTTGAGAGTGTCAAAGATTCGATTCATACGAACAGGATTCAGAAATGTTGAAGCAGAAAAAACTTTATCCTTGATCGCTAGCAGAACTTTTTGCTGACGAGCTGAACGCGAAAAATCAGATCCCTCACCGTTTGTTCCGTGTCGCGAGCGAACAAACTTGAGAGCCGTGTCTCCGTTCATGTGAGTCCAGCCTTCTTGAAAAGTTAAAGATTCAAAGCGACATGAATAATTTGGAGCGATATTGCCTGAGCTTGTCGAAGGCAATAAAACTTCTCCAGATTCTTTAGCTTCTTCAACTTCTGGAAGGCTGAAGCCTTCCGCTCCAGCCTCTTTAGCCTCTCCAGCTTCTTGGTTTTGTCCTCCACACTCATCATATTCTTTTCCTAACACCGGATACTGCGCATCTGTGAATCCGCGTTCAACATAAACATCAATTCCTCCGACTTGATCTATAAGCTGTGCGAAGCCATTAAAGTCAACTCGAAAATAGTATTGGATATCTTCATCTAAGACTTGTCCGATGACTTGAGATGCAAGTTTCGGTCCCGATCCTGTTTTGTCTACTTCCCCAAGTGCGTTTGCGTGATTAACTTTTCGATATCCATATCCGGGAATCGGAACTGTCATGTCGCGCGGAAGTGACATCAACCCAATTTTTCCGGTTGATGGCTGGAAACTTGCAAAGATGATCGTGTCCGTGAGTTGAGGACCTTCATGACCTTCGCCGCCAATTCCCATAAGAAGCAAATTTACTCGATCGTTTTCTTCTCCTTTTAATTTATCTCCATCAACAAAATTTCGAATCGTTGAAAGAAGTGAAATTTTTGGAAAATCGTTTGAACTTGTTGTCGTCGAACTGATGCGATATGAAAACGAAACCCCAATTACAGCACCGATCGCAAGCACGATAATCATTGCGCGACCAAAAACAAGAAGGTTGTTCTTCTTGTGAGCGTTGAGTTGATACTTCTGTTTCAACAAATCTATTTTCGGTTTGTCCATAGTCATTTCCGTGTCTATTTTATCGGTCTGATGACAAAAAGGCAAGGAACGTAAAAACACCGAACGTGTCGATGTTTTTGCGTGGTGGACGTTGGAGGACTTGAACCTCCGACCTTCGCAATGTGAATGCGACGCTGCCAGCACGACCGAACGACTATTTCAAAATAACATGGTGGACGTTGGAGGACTTGAACCTCCGACCTTCGCAATGTGAATGCGACGCTCTAACCAGCTGAGCTAAACGTCCACCATGTCATTTTGTTTGTATTGTTCGGTCATTCGGGCTTGTAACCCCCGCCAAAGGCGGGTCCGCCTCTGGCGGAAGCTGAGCTAAACGTCCGAGTGAGCGAAATGGACAAGCCGAAGGATTGTGCATTTCCAGGCGAGGCGTTTAGCTCCGAGCCACGTCATTTGCGTGGCGAAGGCACTAAACGTCCATCTGGGCGTGACTTTAACATGAAATAATCTATGTTTCAAGCTATCATTCTAGGCTGTTGAAATATTTCTATTATTGCCTGAGCTTGTCGAAGGCTGTATACAAATTTGCCAAATTTTACCCATTCGACAGGATTAGGGAATAAAATTTTGCTTCCTAAAAGAGTTTTTCAACTTCTATTCTATGGTTGACATATTTAATTTATTCGTGTTAATTCATTTTTGGAGGGAACAATGCGGTACAAAAATGCTCTTGAACGCTTTTTCTCAGAACCAGGAATTGTGATTCAAACTATCGGAAATTTTTTGCGCTCAAAACGCCTAGAGTTTGGCCTAACTCAAAAGGAAGTTGCCGCGCGTGCAGGTATTTCAAGACACACACTTTCGGATATCGAAGTCGGACGTCATTTACCAAGACGACGAACACTTGATAGCTTGAAAGAAGTCCTCGGCAATTTCGTTGTTCCGTCACATTTGGTTTCGGTAGCGCCAAACGGATACAATAAAGGTGTGCCTAGGTTCACAAAGAAACGCGCGAAGAACTCGCTTGGCAGATTCGTTACGAAACGCAGAATTGAGCTTCATTTAACGCAAGAACAACTCGCAAAGCGACTCGGGAAATGTAGAGTTGTTATTACAAGGATCGAGACTGGTACTTACAATAACGTCAAGAATCTCTCGGATAAACTCTCAAGAGCTCTTGAGTGTGAAATACCGTCTGATCTTGTCGCGTAGATATTCTCTCATGGCGCCGCTCTGGCGCTTTTTTGATTTGAGACCGTTGCAAAATTCATGATCTCACGCAGGCTAAAGCCTGCGGCTACCAATACACTACCCATTTCTTGTCATTACTTCGTTTCCATGATAGGCTGGAAACAGTTTTAGCGTTTAACATTAATTATGGCTCCAGCTTTTGAACAACATCTTCAAGAACGTTTTGGCTTGGTAACAGGTTCAATCGTTTTTTTTATTTTGGAAGTCGTGCAGATCGTTGCGATTTCAGCAGCTATCATAATTCCAATACGTTATTTTTTGATTCAGCCGTTTTACGTCAAAGGTGCTTCAATGGAACCAAATTTTTACGATCATGAATACCTTATTATAGATGAGCTGTCATATCGTTTTCGTGAACCAGACCGCGGAGAGATCATTGTGTTTCGTTATCCGCGCGATCCGAGCCAGTTTTTTATAAAACGCGTAATTGGTTTGCCTGGTGAAACAATAGAAATTTCAAATGGAAAAATTATTCTTTACACTTCAGAACATCCAAACGGTGAAGTGTTAGATGAATCATATATTGTTGAAGATCGTACTGACGGAAAAACACGCGTAACATTAGGAGAAAAAGAATACTTCTTACTTGGAGATAATCGTGATGAAAGTTTAGACTCGCGCGCGTTTGGAACCGTGAAGCGAGCTGGAATTATCGGTCGAGTGTGGATTCGCGGTCTTCCACTCTCACGACTCGGAACGTTCGAACCACCGGAATATAATTTGTAAAAAGTCAACGGAGTCAATAAAGTCAACGGAGTTATTGAAGAAGAACGATTTCCGTTGTCATATTGACTTAGTTGACTCATAATAGACTCTCTTGACTCCAAGACTTTACAAAAATTTATGCCATTCAGAAAAAATACACCAAAACCAGTTCAAACGCCGGTCAAGAAACCTGAAACAGAGGAGGGCGACGAAGATGAATCAAAAAAATCGTCAAAAGGCGCTCCGGAATTATTACGCGGATTTCGCGACATAATGCCGGAAGAGCAGGGAAGATGGAATTTTGTTCGCGACGCAATGCGTTCACTTGCGGAATCTTACACTTTTGATCGAATTGATCTTCCGATTTTGGAACGATCGGATTTGTTTTTACGCACCCTTGGAAAAGGAACAGATGTTGTTGAAAAAGAAATGTACGTTTTTACAGATCCATCGAATCGTTCTGTCGCGCTTCGTCCAGAGGCGACTGCTTCGGCCGCTCGCGCTTACATCGAACATGGAATGATAGAGCGTCCACAGCCAGTGAAACTTTGGTACGAAGGGCCGATGTTTCGACACGATCGTCCGCAAGCTGGACGATTTCGTCAGTTTTATCAGGTAGGTTTTGAAGTCTTTGGAAGCAGTGAGCCAATCATTGACGCACAGCTAATTTTGATTGGAAAGAAAATTTTTGAAACTCTTGGGCTTGATGTTTCGGTTCAAATAAACTCAATAGGAACGCCTGAATGTCGTCAGGCTTATCTTGCCGAACTTGTATCGTATTTTCGACAATTCAGAAGCCGACTTCCAGAAGACGACAAACGTCGTCTTCAAAAAAATCCTTTGCGCCTGCTTGATAGTAAAGAGCCGGAGACGATCGAACTTCTTAAAGATGCCCCGCAGATTCTTGATTGGCTTGATGAAAAATCAAAAGAACATTTCATGAAAGTTTTGGAATTTTTGGATGAAGTTGAAATGCCGTATGTGTTGAATTCGCACTTGGTTCGCGGTTTGGATTACTACACGCACACAGTGTTTGAGTTTACGCTTGCTGATGATGAGGGCGAGAAAGCACAAAACGCCCTTGGTGGAGGTGGACGATATGACGGGCTTGTTGAGCTAATTGGCGGGCGACCAACACCTGCGTGCGGTTTTGCTCTTGGAATTGATCGAATTGTTCGAGCGCTTTCTGATAAAAATATTGATCCTCCACAGTACAAGAAAGCTCATGTATTTTTTGCGCAACTCGGTGATGCCGCGCGGCGCGTTGGTCTAAAATTGTTTGAAGAATTTCGAAAATCCGGAATTATAGTTTCAGAAGCGGTTGGGAAAAACGCTCTCAAAGCCCAACTTGAAGTCGCAAACAAACTTGGGGTTCAGTTCACACTTATTCTTGGTCAAAAAGAAGTGCTTGATGGGACGATCATCATTCGCGACATGGAATCCGGCGCTCAAGAAACAATTGATGTGAAGAAGATCGTTTCTGTTGTTGAACGAAAACTTCAAAAAGATCCAGGGGTGAAAACCGAAGGATATTCTCCAGTCGCGGACAGCTAGACTTGACAAAAATGAGCCAAATCCTGCATAATCTTGCCGTAACATAATTCTAAATCTTCAGCTTCTCTAACTTCTTTCTTCTTGCTTCTAGCTTCTAACTATATGGTCGACGTGAAACGAAAAAAAGGTGAAAGCTTTGAAAGTCTATTGCGCAGATTTAGCCGCCGTTTGCAACAGAGCGGCAAACAGCTTGAAGTGCGCAAACTTCGCTATCGTGCTTCAAAACCAAACAAGAATAAACAACGCGAAAGCGCTTTACGACGAATTGAGATTCGAGAAAAACGCGAATATCTGGCACGCATTGGACAACTCAAGGAAGAAGTTCGTCAGCCATCAAGGGGGAGATAAATAGAATGTCAAACGAAACGTCGTTATTCCCTGAGCTTGTCGAAGGGATAAAGATGAACTGTTCTAAAATTTATTCCTTCGACAGGCTCAGGAGATAAATTTTTGTCATTAGTCATTCACTAGTAATTTGACATCATGGGTTCTATGTCTCTTTCTGACCAAATCACAAACGCGATGAAAGACGCAATGAAAAGCAAAAACAACGCAACGCTTTCAACGTTGCGTTTATTGCGTTCTGCAATGAAAAACAAACAAATTGATGTTCAACATGAATTATCAGATGAAGAAATTTTGGGTGTGATTCGATCGCAAGTGAAACAGTTGCGCGACGGACTTGATTCGTATGAAAGCGCAAAGCGAGAGGATTTAGCTTCTCAAGCTCGAATAGAGATTGCTGTTCTTGAAGCATATTTGCCAAAACAAATTTCTGATGATGAACTCACATCAATCGTGAAAAAAGTAGTTGAAGAATCAGGTGTAACAAGCAAACAAGACATGGGGAAGGCAATGGGAATGGCTATGAAAGTCGTGCAGGGTCGCGCTGATGGAACACGAGTAAAACAAATCGTTGAATCTTTGCTTGCTGTGTTTGTTTTGATGATCGTCGGAGTCGGAATTGCTTTTCCAGCATTTGCCGCAATTGAAATTGTTCCAGTTTCACTTCAAGCATATTCATTTTTAGAAACCGGAGTTCGCATTTTTAGAGTCTTGCTACTTTTGTTTGGAATTTTAGCTGTTAATATGATTTTACACGGTGGGTTTAGTTATATGATTTCTTCTATGCGTGATGAGTCGCATGTAAAAGCTTGGCAAAAAATCATGACAGGGTTTATCGGATCAATCGCAGTTGTTTTGCTGTATGGTGTTTCAACTGTTGTTATTAAAGTGATGTAAAGAAAGCAGAATGTGTTAATAAAAGTAGTAAAAATTGATCAAAAACATGCTAAACTATTGACAAAAGTGGCATTTTGATGTAAAGTTGGAAGCCTAGTTCTTTGATAAGTCTTGCGAATGGTCATAGTCAAAAGCCCTTCAACTTTGTTCAGGGTTTCTGGCTGTGACCACACTGGCCATGGTTCCTCCTCGGATTAGAGGAAAACGAAACGGGCAAATTAGCCCAAGGAGACAAAATCATGAGCAAAGAATTCGCATCCTCCGACCTCACTGCCGGCCAACTGAATGCCATCGTGAAGAAGCTCGGTGGCCATTACATGGCGCTCCGTTTTCTCCGCGACGAACTCTCGGTTTCCGAACCGATCCGTTCGTGGCGCGAGGAAGACGGCGTCCTCTACTTCTCGGTCACCAGCGATGGCACGACCGGCGAGGACTGGATCACCCGACTCGAGAGCAAAGGCTTCCGCGTGGGCGACTACGCCAAGCAAGTGCTCCGTTCGCCGGACTTCAAGCCGACGAGCGGCGTGACGACCGAAGTCGCCGTTCTCAAGGGCATGCTCTTCGAGGGCAACGACCGGATCACGAAGAAGATTCGCGCCGAGGCCGACAAGCGCAAGCTCTCGAAGCCGAACGCCGAACTGGCCTGCCTCATCCGTGAGAAGTTCACGGACAAGGAGATCGAAGCCATGGGTCTGTGGTGGATCGTCGCAATGCACGAACCCATCAACGACTCCGACGGCGCTCCGGACTTGCTGAGCGCGGACCGTTACGGCGATGGTCGCTGGCTCAGCGCGTGCGACGGCAGGCCTGCCGACAGGTGGAATCGTGCCCACGGGTTCGCGTTCGCCGTGTAGCAAGTCAGTTCTCAACACTAAGATACTCGGGACTTCTGTCCCTTTGAACTTAGCCCTTAGCCCTGTTCCGATCCGTCGGAGCAGGGCTAAATTTTTTCATAAAATATAAAATCGGCTATAATATTCGTGGCAGTAGGTGAATATGCGGACGGTTAAGGCTTTCCGCTACCGACCCCAGTATCCATGCATCGAGAGTATCCGCGGCCATGGTTTCGGATAGAGTGGTGCATGCAGAAACTTCAATAAAAAAGAAGATACTTGGCGCGAGACATTAAGGCATTGCAATGCCGGATTCGATTCAACCCTGAGAGTATTCGAGGGGTGGTGATATGGAAGATGTTTCGCGCAATCCGACGGCGATCCGAACTTGCTGAACGCGAACCGTAACGACGATGGTCGCTGGCTCAACGCGTACAACGACAGGCCTGACAACAGGTGGAATCGTGACAACGGGTTCGCGTTCGCCGTGTCGCAACTCTCTTCATTTCTCTCCGGCTTTCGCTGGAGAGTTTTGTTTTGCGAGCTGGCCGTTCCAACCGCCAAGCATTTTTCCGGCTTCGTCCAACTTTACGGAAAGAGCAATGTATTTTTTGTCATCAAGAGATTTCGTTTCCCAAAGCACCAAAAGAAGTACGCGCAAGGTGTCCGCTTTTTTGATCGCGAGACGAACATACGGATGTTTCTCCGCCGGTGAGAGAAAACTGGCGGCCGATATCGCTTCAATCACTTCAACAAATAAAGTATCAATGCGCTGACCGAGAGAATGACGATGTACTTTGGGTAAGTCCTGATAAAATTTGTACCACAAAAGGTACGACTCCTTGACTTTACTTAAAACCGGTAAAAATCGTTGGGGGGGGGGGGTACACTTAGTTGCGTGTCCAAAATTTTGTTCGATCATACATTTGAAGAGATAATATCGATAGAGAATTTACTTTGTGCTTGGAGTGAATTTGTTGTTGGTAAGCGGTCAAGAAAAGACATACAGGAGTTCGAGTTGTATTTGATGGATAATCTTCTGGATTTACATAGAGATTTGAAAAACAAGACATACAGACATTCAAAATACGAATCATTTGTCATCACAGATCCAAAACGTCGTTTAATTCACAAAGCGTCAGTACGAGATCGCACATTACATCGGGCATTATATCGCATATTGTATTCGTTTTTCGATAAGACATTCATAAGCGATTCATTTTCATGTCGAAACGAGAAGGGAGTACATAAAGCGGTCGACAGATTTCGGGCTTTTGCTTATCAAGTTAGTCAGAATCACACTCGAACGTGTTGGGTCTTGAAATGCGATATTAAACAATTTTTTTGGAGTATTGATCACAGAATTTTGATTCGTATCCTTGGAGAGTATATCCCAGACAAAAACATCATATGGCTTCTTGAAAAAATCATCGGAAGTTTTGAAACAAAAAATAAGCGGAATATCGGACTTCCGCTTGGCAATCTCACATCACAACTTTTTTCAAATATCTATATGAATCAGTTTGATCAATTTGTGAAACACAAACTTCATATCAAACACTATGTTCGTTATGCTGATGATTTTGTTTTTCTCTCTGATGACAAAACATCTCTCAAGTCTTTGATTCCAGCAATACGTTCCTTTTTACTGTTTGATCTTCATTTAACACTTCATCCAAACAAGATTTTTTTGAAGACTTTTACCTCCGGCGTTGATTTTCTCGGTTGGGTTCATTTTACGGATCATCGAACATTACGAACAGTAACAAGACGACGGATGTTACAGAGAATTGAGTCGCATCCAACAAAAGAAACGTTTCAATCTTATTTTGGACTGTTAGGTCATGGAAACGCAAAAAAATTGAAACAAAAGTTAACGTCTATCCACACTCTTCCTATTATCTCTTTGTAAAATACGCTAAAATGTATACACAACTTCACCCTTTTCGTCATGACCGATAATAGTCGGACATACTTGCGTTCATTTGCCGTTTACGCGGCAGGCTTTGGCGTGCTGTGCGTTTTTGTTTTCTTCGGACTTGCTCATCCTGTTTTTGCGCAAACGGATTTTCTTCAAACTTCTGCCGAAGCATCTGGTTTGCCACAAACAAACATTATCCTAATAATCGCGCGTTTAATTCGCGCTTTTCTTGGAATTTTAGGAATCATTTTTGTTCTTCTTGTTCTGTACGCCGGATTTTTGTACATGACTTCGCAAGGCGAAGCAGGAAAAACGGAAAAGGCGAAAAAAATCATCACTCAGGCAACAATCGGAGTTTTAATTATTTTTTCTTCATACGCGATCGCGTTGTTTGTCATAAATGCGATTTTGGGCGCGACTTCCGGTCAGATTGTTTCAAAGGCTGTAATTGAAAAATATAAAGAACCGCTTGCCGGCGCGCTTGGCGCAGGAATTGTCGAAAGCCATTATCCTCCCCGCAACGCGGTTGAAATTCCTCGCAATACAAAAATTTTCGTTACATTCAAAGAAGCCGTAGATCCAAAATCCATCATTTCTGGCGAGAGCGGACTTAACAACACGAATGTCTATATTTTTGAAACAGCAAAAGGAAAAGACAAAAAACTCGGGACGGATGCTGTAAAAGTTGTGACAAACGAACAGAATACAATTTACGTTTTTGATCCCGTTGATCTTCTTGGCAATCCAACATCGGACACGAATTATACTGTCGCGCTTCAACCAGGAATCAAAAAAGCAAACGGCTCAAATGCTTTTGTTGGAGCTTATTCCTCCGGATATGGATGGACGTTTGAGGTTTCAACAGAAATCGATCTCACTCCGCCAAAAGTTGTTTCTGTGATTCCAAATAATTCGTCAGAAGAACCGCGTAATGTGACTGTAGAAATGACATTCAATGAAGCAATGGACCCAGTGTCTTCAACAGGTTCTTATATTGATGAAAAAAATCCATTATTTACAAACATCGCGATTACTCAAAAAGATGTTGCCGGAAATGTTCAGGGAACATATGAAATTAGCAATGGATACAAAACAGTTGGGTTTACAAGCACTGACGCGTGTTCAAAAGATCCCTGCGGTGATGTGATTTATTGCTTGCCAGCAACCGCTGATTTGAGTGTCACTGGCAAGGCGGCGACACTAGATAATTCCAATCCCCCGCAAGCGCAACTTATTGGAGTTTCATATGATGGATTGACTGACGCGTCAGGAAATTCGCTTGATGGAAATGGAGATGGGAAAGCTTGTGGATCAGAAAAAGATTTGGCAGTTTGCGCAAACAATGCTTTGAATGATAATTACTCTTGGTCGTTCAACACAACAGACGCGATCAATGACACTGTTCCAAAAATTGTTTCGTTAAAACCTGAAATTGGAGGTCAAGAGATTGATCAAAACGCACCGCTTGAAATTGCATTCAGCACACTTCTGAAAGGCTCGACTGTGAATAGTTCAAATGTTTCTGTTTGGCCGGATCCACTTTATTCAATGTGGTTTTCATCAAATAAGGAAGATAATGTTGACGCAAAAACAACCAAAGTGCTAATTGGACATCCTGCTTTTATAAGCAATGCTGAAGGCGGATATGATTATTATCCTGTTGTAACAAACGGTCTAAAAAGCGCGTATCAAATTTGTATGTATCCTTCAATGCAAGTTGGCGGCGCGTGTGACGGAACAAATTCAAGTAAACCGTATTGTTGTAATGGATCGCCGTCTGCTGTCGCGTGTAAGACATTGTATGAACCGGGCACATTGCCGGGGAATGTAAAGTGAAATTTTATTCCCTGAGCGAAGGCAAAATTAAAGCCTTCGACAGGCTCAGGCAATAATTTTGCCGGAGTCGAAGGGATAAAATGCATGAAACATCAATATAAATCATTTCTGTCAGGTTTTATTCTCGCGCTTGTGAGCGTTGGGCTCATTGTTGCTGTTCCTGTTTTTGCTCAAGGAGTTGATTTGAAAGAGTTCGCGCAAAACGCCGGATTTGCAACAGGTCCTTCGATTCAGCTCATCATCGCTCGATTGATCAGAACAGCAATAAGTTTTGTTGGAATAATTGCGGTTGCCATGATTGTTTACGCTGGATTTTTATACATGACCTCTGCCGGCAACACAAAACGGCTTGAAACAGCAAAAAAGATTTTAAGCCAGGCGATTGTTGGACTGATAATTGTTTTGGCATCATTTGGAATAGTCCAATTTATTATTGGCAAACTTATTGAAACAACAGGAGTGGGTGTTACAACAGGGACAGGCGGAGGCGGAGGTTCGTATCCAGACAACGGGACACTTTCCTCGTTCAAACTCAATTCAGTTAATACAGAATGCGCGAGTGCTATTCGAAATCTTCAGCTCCAACTTGTTTTTTCAAAGAACGTTAATGCTTCAACAATTTCAGAAGGAATTACAATCAAACAAAAAGGTGGAAACGCGGTTGATGGAACTTTTGCAACAAAAGGAAGCGTGGTCAAATTCACTCCAGCCGCTTTTTGTCCGGCGCCAAATACAACATCGCATTGCTTTGCAGCAAACACGGAATATGAGCTTAAGATCAATTCCGCTCTTAAGTCAACAAGTGGCGCAGAACTTAGTACGTTTGGAAATCTGAATGAATTTTCTTTCACAACAGGCGATGGAGTTGATGTAAAAGGTCCGACAATCAGCATGAAAACTCCAACGAATGGACAATCCGTTATTGTTGGAACGATTCAGATTTTGCAAGCCGAAACAAAAGACGACACAGGAGTTTCAAGTGTAGATTTTTACTCAGTAAGTGATGATGAAGCGCTTTATTCATCAGGACTTGATCTGTCAACCAGTCAAAAACTTGTTGGAAACAACACGGTAAACATTTTTTCAACAGACGAGAATGTTGAATGGGACACAATCGGATACGTTACAAACAAAAGTTATCCTCTTTGGGCTTCTGCGTTTGATTGCGCAGGCAACAAAGCAACAGCAACAAAAATTTCAGCTGTTGTTAAAGCCGCAAACTGTGACAATACAGAGATTGACGAAGAATTTGGTGAAACAGGAGTGAACTGCGGTGGTGATCCAACAAATGTTTTTTATTGCGGCAAATGTGTGGCAGATACGTGTGGACAAACAGCAGAATGCTCGCCAGGACTTGTGTGTGAAAATGAAGTTTGTGTAAGCAAACCTCGCATTGATTCTGTTTCACCGGGCGATGGCGCTATCGGAAGTTTAGTAACAATCAAAGGTTTGGGATTTGGCGCTGTTGGAGGAAACATAACATTTCTTGGATCCAAACCTGAAGAAAGCAAGAGTGTTTCTGCTTATTCTTGCAATGGAAAAACAAAATGGAGCGACAAAGAGATTGTTGTTCAACTTCCAGTTGGAGCAAAAGATGGGCCGATTGAAGTTGCAACAGCCGGACCTGATGTTAAAAAAGATAAAACAAACGATGCGTTTGGTCCGCTATCGTCTGATTTTGATGTAAACGCTGTGAAACGTCCGGGACTTTGCGATGTTGATCCTGTAAAAGGCGAGAGCGCGACAGGAACAACTTTTTCTGGACTTGGACTTGGAGCAAAGCAAGGGTCGTCAGTCATTTATTTCAAAGATTTTCTTTCAGCTGGATATTCAGCTTGGCTTGACACACAAGTTAAGGCTGTTGTGCCAAACATGTCATCTGGCAATGTAAGCACACAAGCGTTCACCGGAGATTATCGATGTATTGACGCAGTTGGAAAGGAAACTGGAAAATTGTGTGCGCAAGATAGTGATTGCGGAGCAGGGAACTCGTGCGCGACTTCTTGGTGCAGTGAAACACTGGCGTATTGTTCTGCGAATAAAGTTTGCGCTGAAGGAGACGGAAAATGCGTTTCAGTTCGTGTTGGATCGAACAAACTTGCGTTTGCTGTTTTAGATTCCGCAAAAGCAGAAACCAAACCAAACATTTCATACGTCGAAACTGGTTGGAAAGCGTGTAGTGGTGGAGTGAACAATGGAAAAGTCTGCGCGAAAGACGACACGTGTGGAGGAGGGAAATGCGAATCAGCGCCAAATTGGGGACCAGCCGGACAATACGTGACAATTTATGGAACTGATTTTGGAACATCGAAAGGTCAAGTGAATTTTACAAGCGGTCTTGGAAAGTTGGCTCTTGGAGACACGCAATTTCCAGCGCAATGCGGCAATCAATTTTGGAACAACACATCAGTTATCGTAAAAGTTCCGGAAGAATTTCAAATCGCGAATGAATTTGGAGATCAAATTGTCTTTGGCGCATATAAACTTTCGCTAAAACGTCAAGATGGTGAGGTTTCAAACGGTGTTGATTTTGTAATTGTTGACGGCGCTCCAGGTCCTGCGGTTTGTAAACTTGATCCTGTTGCAGGTCCTGTTGAAACACTTGTAACAGCTTATGGAGAAAATTTGGGAACTAAAGATGGAACAGTTACATTTTTTGACAAACAATCAGCCGGTTACATCATTTGGGAAAATACAAAAGTGACCGATGCTTTGGTTCCAGCGCAAGCAAAAACAGGGCCGGTTTTCGCAACAACTCAAGCCGGTTACACTTCGAACTCTGTAAATTTTGCTGTTGGAGATTGTCAAAATAATTTTGCTTGTCCGACCAACACATTCTGTTGCGATGATGGTTCGTGTAAATCAAATCAAGCTGATTGCAGTCTTAAGCCAAAAGAATCACATTTTGCGTATCGCGTTTCAACCGGTTTAATTCCAGAAGCTCCAACAATAAAAGTCGCATGCGATGATAAAACAATTTCTCCAAGTCCGTGGAAAAACTGGGAAGGTTCGTCATCGGTTTGTTTGAACGCGGTTGTTACTGCGGCATTTACAAAACAAATGGATCAGACGTCATTGCCGGATAACATTGTTGTTGAAAAATGTAATGAGGAAAAATCTGATGGAAGTTGTAAAGCATGGCAAAAACTCGACGGTTCGTTAATGACGGACGAAATAGCGTTTACATGGACACCTTCGGAATTGCTTCCTCAAGCGGCTTATATCAAAGTGACTGTGAAAGGAGGTCAGGGCGGAGTGCGCGCGAGTGATGCTGTTGGCGGCGCGTTCATGGAAAAGGATTATGTTTGGGATTTCAGAACAGCAGGTCAAAATGAATTGTGCGAAGTCGGCGGAGTGAATGTTTCACCAGCAGATTTTACAGCAACAGTTGACGATCAAAGTGTTGGTTACACATCGCAGTTAATTTCTAAAGAGCATCAATGTCTCACAATTTCATGCGATGGACAAACAATCGATTGGTCATCAAATTTTCCTGGCGCAACCGTGCAAGACCCGACAGTTGGCACTGCACTGTGTTCTTCAAAAGTTAAAGCAACAGAAGAGACAAAAGGAAATCCTGCAAAGATTAAAGCTGAAGTTACAAACGCCGTAAATAAACCAAAGGATACTGGAGATTTGAAAATCGATTTTAGCGATCCAAAAGTTGACGCGTTTTTCCCAAATTGTTCAACAGCTTGCGTGAACGCACAGCCTTGGGCGCGTTTCAATACAGATATTGATCCATCAACTGTTGCAGCTTCTGCGGTAACGCTTTATGAGTGTGAAGATTCTATTTGCGAGGCGAATGAGCTTAAAAAAACAGATTTGATTCAAAACGTTACTTACAACAAAGAAACCAAAACTTTGTTTGTTGATTATAAAGCAGGTTCAGTAATGGCCGCGAACACATGGTATCGAATTGTTTTGAATGGTTCTTCAATCAAGTCAACTTCCAATGTTCCGTTAAAAGATTCTGGCGCGAATTATGGCACGGATTTTTCGTGGAAATTCAAAACAAAAAATTCTGATATAAGTTGCGGTATTGATTCAATCAATGTTTCTCCAGATTTGAAAACATTAAATTACGTCGGACAAAAACAAGAATACAACGCGACAACTTACGGCGCGCCAGATGATTGCGACGCTTCCGGACAGGCTTTACAGAATTCAAGTTACACTTGGAACGCGTGGACATCAAAAGACACTCCTGACAATTATAAAGCCGCTCAAGGAGGAACAGCGCAGGATGTGGCGTTTATGTTGCAAAATGGAGCAATCGAACTTGCAACGTCGCTTCCAGAGTGGTGTACATCGCAATGCTTGAATGCTGGCGCAACAATTAAACACACGCAAGCGGTTTGCGGAGATGGAATTGTCGATTACAACGGAGATGGAAAAAATGAAGCTGAAGAATGCGATGACAAAAATACAAACTCTGGAGACGGATGTTCCTCAAGTTGTTTGAAAGAAGGATCGTCTTTAACTTGCGGAAATAAAATTGTTGACGCTGGAGAACAATGCGATGACGGGAATACTGTTTCAGGCGACGGATGCGGCTCGACATGTTTAAATAATGGTTCGTCTTCAGTTGGCGCAACTTGTGGAGATGGAACCGTTGACTTTTCACCTCAAACAGGAGGTGAAGATTGTGATGACGGAAATACAAAAAACGGTGACGGTTGTTCAAGCCAATGTTTGTTTGAAGGTGCGATCGCGAAAGAAAATGTTTTTTCAAAATGCGGAAATTCAAAAGTCGAATCTGGAGAAGACTGTGATGATGGCAATGCGGTTTCAGGAGACGGATGCAGTGAAAAATGTCTTGACGAAGGCGCTTCATTAGAGTACGGAACCCCGTCATTTTGTAGCGATAGCAAGATTGGAAAAGGAGAGGAGTGCGATGACGGCAATAATAAATCCGGCGATGGTTGCAACGCCAAGTGTTTGAATGAAGGCGCGTCAGCGCAATATGACCCTCCGTCATTTTGCGGCGATGGTAAAATTCAAACTAGCGAAGAATGTGATGTATCAGCCGGTCAGTCGCTTGCGATAGGCGGATATGCCGCGGCGCAAATCAACAACAATGCCCCAAAAGAAGTTGATAAAACAACAGGTTATGCTGTTTCGACTATCACCGCTGAAGCAGAAAATGTGAAAGGTGACGCGACTTTGAAAGTTGATTGTTCGTGCGAGTCGGATCAGGCGTGCGGAGATACAACAAAGCTCGGATGCGGATCAGGAAGTTGTTGTTTTGTGCGTCCGAAGAAGAAACCGCCTTATCAACCGCCGTCTGGAAACGGTCCAGGAAATCAGGGATATTGTCGAAACACAGCAGTGTCAGTTCAGTTTGATCAGAAAATGGATCCAAAAACATTTGGCGCTGTTGACAAAAACAACAATGGAAAGATTGACAACGGAGAAATTTCAAATATCAGACTTGAGCTGTTTGCAAAAAACGGAAAGTACATTTATGCCAACCCGTCTCTTTGTCCGTCGAACTATCAATTTGTAACAAGCGGAGAAGCGCCTTCAGGCTTGTTTGCGAAAATTTGGAGTGTTTTGAAAAATGGATTTTGGAATTTGTTTGGAAAAGATGTTTCAGCCGCTGGGAATAAATGTCTTGCGCCTGTGACTTTCAAAACCGTTGACATATCCGGCGGTCAAAAAATCGTGCTTGAATACAACGATCTTTTGGAAAAAGATTCAGAATATCAGCTAATAATTGTCGGTGACAAAAACACTTCAGACGGAACACCTTTTGGAGTTTTAAGCGAAAACGGAGTTGGTTTGTGTATTGGAAATACGTGCGAATTCGGTTCAACAACAAATCAATTCAAAATCGGATCACAAGTATGTTTGCTTGATTCAGTGAGTGTTGCAGACAACGGAAAAGTCAATAAACAACAATATGAATCAGCAAGTTCAGGTTTCTTTTCAAAGAAAGATGAAACGCACGAGTTTGAAGCGCAGGCTTTAACATATCGCGACGGGCTCGGAGTTTATGAGCCGATCAACACAACATTAAGTTACTCGTGGACTTGGGATTGGGGTTCTTCATACGCAACTGGCAAGTCCGAAAATATAGTTGATCTTGCAAATGGCGATATCGGTAAACTTGAAAAGTCAAAATTTTCATCTGTCGGCAATAATGGACTTGAACATGTAATAGCGACTGCGAAAATTAACAAAGACACATTTAATGTTCCAACAACATCTGGAAAGCAGACATCGGGATCGCTTGAGGTTACGGCTCTTGTTTGCGAAAATCCATGGCCTGCTTTGAATTCCACACTCGGATTTCCATACATTGAAAAAACAGACCCAACAAAACCATCTAACTTTGGTTTCTATTATTGTAGAGATCGCGGCTTAGATGGAACAACAGATGATCTTCCTTCGCTTGCTGATCCGGTTGATGTAACTTCTGTCGCGACTGCCGGACTTTTACAAGAACTTTTCTTCAAAGTACAAGGCACTCCTGACGCGATTGGTGTGCGCGTGTTTCAAAATCCAAATTATCTTTCACCAATAGCTTGGTTTGAGTCGCAAAAATTTACTGGAACTTACAAGGAATTAGAAATAGACGGATATCAAGCTATTCAATCAGGAAACACAGCTTATATTACTGCCGCGAACAAAAATGGAAATGTAATTTATCCAAACATTTACGTTGTTTCATATAATCCAAACGCCGGAGCTGATGCCAAAGAAATTTTTGCGCAGATTTTTGATCACTGGAAATTTAACGCGAACACAACAGAGGTGAGTAATGTTGGTTTGTGCAAGATCGGAAATTCTTATGTACAAAATGATGAAGGAGATTTTATAAACTGCGCTTGGGATGGAGAATGTTTGGAAACGTTTGAGAACGATGAGTGTACAATCACAAAAAATAAACCAGCGTCAGCGGCTGAATGTCCACTCGCGTCAGCTAAGAATGCGTTTTGTGATAATGACAAATCAAAATTACAAAACGACATGCAGAGATTGACAGATATCACAACAACAATTTCCGCTTTGAACAAATATGGATCACAAAACAAACATTGTTCAGTTACAAAAAATCAAGGTTGCTCAACAGACTCACAGTGTCCTGGAACTGAATCATGTGTTGAAGGATATCCTGAAGTTCAACAAGGAACGTATGTTCCTGCAATGAGTGTAAGCAAATGGGAATCATGGAACGCGGTTTTATCAAACGCGGTTGGTTCAACATTACCCAAAGATCCGATCGATGAGTTCTGGCAAGGTTGCAAGTCGCAGGGCGAGGGCTTCGATCCATTGACTTGCTTCAATGGATTGCAAGGAAAATTTGTTTGTCCAAAAGGATCGCATGTTTATGGTTATCAAAATAAATACGGAGAAAAATACAAATTGTTTACTCAATTGGAATACGGTGATTCGCCTTGGAATTTTGCAATAGATCAATTTGACACAGACGATGTGACAGTTGTCGCTGAATACTTAAGCGGACTTGCCGCAGTTCCGAAAGGGTTTGTTTCAAATCCACTTTTCTGCGCTGACACTGCAAGCTGGGGAATTTCAGCTGTGTGCGGAGACGGAGTTGTGGGACAAAATGAAACCTGCGAGCCAGGACAAGTCAAAGCGGAATATCTTTCTGACGGATATGTGAATGTTTCTTGTAAAGATGATTGTTCAAATTATCAAACTGTTGCTGAAGCACAAGCCGCTGGTTCTCCTAAGATCGATTTTGCGTGCGGTAACGGAGTTCTTGAAGGAAGCGAAATATGTGATGATGGAGCGCAAAACGGAACTTACGGACATTGCGGTTCTGATTGTACATTTACAAAAGCGTTTTTGTGTGGAGATGGATATTTGGCAGGTGGTGAACAATGCGATTGCGGTTCAATTGAAAATTTTGCGTCGCTTGGAAATCAGAGCTGGGCAAAGATAAATTCATGCGAGTCTTCAAATGGGCAATATGGTGACGATCCGGGTAAAACTTGCACGTACGATTGTAAGCAACCAGGGCTTTCATGCGGAGACAAAATTGTGAACGGGCCGGAAGAGTGTGATGGTGGGTCACAACAATGGGCCGGGAAACTTTGTACTGATAATAAAACAACTTGCGAAACTGACAGCGATTGTCCGTCAGGAGCTTGCGGTGGTGGCAATCAAAAACAAGCATGCGGAAGCAGTAAAGTTTGTGTTGAAGCAAAAGACGTTGGGAAACAGTGTGGCAATAATAATCAATGCGAAAGCGGAAAATGTAACAACTCGAAATGTTTGGGTGTAGATGATATCGGAACTCCATGTTCAAACAACGCCCAATGTGGCAGCAAGAAATGTTCAGATTTCACATACGAACTCACTCGAACTCGCGTTTGTAAAAACGATTGTTCATGGCCCGGTTTTTCTTCCTGTCAAGGCGGGGATCAAGTTTGCGGTAATGGAAAAATAGAAGGAACTGAAGAATGCGACGATGGAAATAAATCTAACAATGACAGTTGTACAAACGGTTGTAAGAAAAATTTTTGCGGCGATGAATATGTTTATAGCGGAGTTGAGGCGTGCGACAACGGAATAGATAATGTTGGGCCAAACGATTTGAATCCTTGCGAGGCTTCATACGATAACACATGTAATTATTGCAATTGGCAATGTCAGTACAAGACTTTGTCCGGTTCGTATTGCGGTGATGGAATTAAAAACGGAAATGAATTTTGTGATGGTAATGATCAGCCGTATTGGTGTTTTAATTATGATACTGGAGCAGAACCTGTAAAAGCCGGAAATTGTTCGAAATCTGACGCGCTTAAATTAGGCCCGACAGGCGCTTGCAGTGCTGGATACACATGCCAATATTTGGGTGTTTGTAATGGCGGTGCTAATAACGGCAAACCGTGTACACTTCAACCACCAAACAAAACACCAGCGGAATACAACGCATCTGCAAACAAATTCGTTTGCGGAACAGACAGCCAGTGCGTAGCGCCTGTTTGCGCGAGCGATTGTTCTGGCTCGTGTCCGTTCACTCTGAAGAAAACAGGAATTTTGGTGCAAAGCGAACTTTCCGGCGCTCAACCGCTTCCAAGTGTTGATCTGTACAGTTATTTCAACAAAGAAAAATTATCGCCTGATAATGCTGTTTTGCTTTTGCCTGCTTGCAGTGTTGGCACAAAGATTACGGCAAACATTGATAATTCAAACGTGACTGAACCGAACATTGATATTGTGTTTGTGACGGATTTAACTGGAACAATGAAACTTGGTCCAGACGGAAAAAGTGCAAGTGCGCCAAACCGTCGAATTGATATTGTGACAGAAGCGGCAAAACAAGCCATTGATGACTTGTATGATGCGTACCAAGGCACTGACGGAAAAATTAGAATCGGTTTGGTGACTTACGGATATGGTGTTGACTACAATCACAATGTTCAAGACGACGTGATTGCGCTTCATCCAGAGCTTGAGACGAGTTTAGTGCCGAACAATCCTGGAAACAAAGAAACACTTAAAAATATCATTGACACATACAAAGACAATTTTGGAGGTTGGACTTTGACTGGTTCCGCGATCCAAAAAGCCATAAAGATTCTTGATGAACAATCAGCGCCGGAAAATCAAAAGTTTGTAATTTTATTAGCAGACGGAGAAGCGAATCACGCTTTGGGCGATTACAGTAAGTATCCTCCAGAAAAAGCAATTATAAATGACAATGATGATAAACTTAAGTGTAATAAAATGATTGGGGACAACAAAAAAAATTACAACAAGGAAGATGGAATATGGGTCCCGTATGAAGGAACAGAGGCTTGTATTGCAGAAGCTCGTTATGCAGACGGAATGATTTTTGATCACATAAAGTCAGGCGACATCACTTTTTATTCCGCAGTTATATCTGATAACACAACTCAAATTGCCTACATGGAACATTTGTCTAGTTTGAAATGTGCAGGTAAAGAAATGGCAGACAAAAATGATTGCACGGAAGGAAACTTTGCATATCAAGCTACAACGGCTGACGGAATCAAGGGAATGTATAACAAAATAATCGAATCCGTTTTGGAATCAAAAACAACAGTTACTGCGACAAAGGGAACAGAATCAAGTTCAGAAACTTCCATTACTCCTGTCGGTCAAAATGTTGAATTGCCTTTGCCTGAAACTTTCGCGTGTCAGAACAAGCAAACCTTGATGCCGATTCAGACAATCTTCAACGGAACCGGAACAATGAATTTTTCTAATATCACATTTGAGTATTGTCCTGTGCCTTGATAAGCATATTATTCCCTGAGCGAAGGCAATTACGGCCTTCGACAGGCTCAGGCAATAATTGCCGAAGTCGAAGGGACATTAAAAAACGAAAATGCCTCTCCTTTTCTTCTATGCCTTTCTCAGACTATCCATCCGAACAAAAACAAATTTCTTGGAAACCTGTGGTGATTATCGCTGGCGGAGTTTTAATTGCTGTGTTTTTGGTGATTGGAGCGATTCGATTGATCATCGGAAGAAATGACACGGCATTGCAAACAAAGCAAGTCGAAAATCAGCGCGCCGCGATTGAACAGACGTGTGAATCAGCAGTAAACAAACAAGAATGCGTACAACAACAAATGCAAAAACTCGCTTCGCAAACCGGAAATGTTTTGTTTTGTGAAGGCTTAACAGACAAAAGTTACGACTCTTGCGTTTGGGAACTTGGAGTTGATAAAAAAGATATTTCGGTTTGTGAAAATATCGTTAACGAAGAATGGAAAAGACTTTGCTCGGACAGTGTGAATTATGCTCTGGCAGTTTCTGCTCAAAATGTGAAGTTGTGTGATAAAATACAAAACGAGAACAAACGATCAGGATGCCACTACGGTTTAGAGCCTATCACAGCGGAAAATTGCGCTTCGCTTGGAAAAAATCCGTCTGAATGTGAACTTTTGATCGTTGTTAAAGAGGCGAATCAAAAACAAGATTCACGGATTTGTGATAAATTAATTGACGAAGACCGAATTGTATTGTGCAAGGAAGAATGGATTTTGGTGGATGATCCGGATTTTGACGATCTGGATAATACGCAAGAAAAATTGTACGGCACTGATCAATACAAAGCTGATACTGATGGAGATGGATATAGTGACAGCCAAGAAATTGCCGCAGGTTATAATCCAAACGGCGCTGGAAAATTAAAGTAATTATTTTTTTCAAAACCCAAAACCTAACACCAAAAACCTATGTTTGAAGATTTGCAAAAACCCACTGAAGACATTTTTGAAAAAACAGATGAGGCCGCGCCTCATGTGGCTCCGCCTACTGCTCAGCAAACAGTTCAACCGGCAGTTCAGCCAGTGGTTCAATCAGTTTCTCCATCTGTAGAACCATTGCAAAAACAATCTTCAGGCGGTAGTGGGAGCCACATAAAAACAATAATTATTATTCTCGCGATTTTGGTTGTAATCGGCGGAGCATTTTTAATTTCATGGCGAATTTTAAGCTCCCGAACTCCAGTAACTCCACAAGAACCTGGAGCTGAAGAAACAACCAAAACAGAAACACAGCAACCATCATCCGCTATTGAAACAGAACCAGCGCCTGAAATTGTACAACCTGAAGTTGACACAGACAAAGATGGACTCTCTGATTTGCAAGAAGCTCAACTTGGCACAAGTCCAAAAAGTTCAGATACTGACGGAGACTTTTTGTTTGATCGTGAAGAGCTTGAAGTTTATGGAACAAACCCTTTGAATTCAGATTCAGATGGCGATGGGTTTTTGGATGGAAATGAAGTGAAAGCCGGATACGACCCAAACGGACCAGGGAAGTTATTGGAAGTTCCAGCAGGAAGTTAAGGATAAAAAACAAGGGAGAAAGGGTGAAAGTGGTAAGGGAATATTATGCAGGAAACACAATTGAAAATAGAAAATCAAGAACAGAAAAAAGCGATACCGGACGCGAGGATTTTTACGATGCCCGAGCAATATCGTCATGGCAAAGAAACAAAAGTTGTTGAACCAAAAATTCAACAAAAACCGTCATCGTCGCCTATTTCTCCGGCGACATCTCAACCACTTCCAAAATCAGTTCCGATATTACAGGTTAAAAAGGAATTTTCGTCATCAACAAAAGCATTGCTTATTGCCGGAGCTGTAATTCTTCTTGCTTTGATTGTTGTAGGATATATCCTTTTGCGAACATCTCAACCAAAAACTGAAAGTCAAATCAAGCCAACTTCAGAAACACAACCAACACCGCGTCCTGAACCAGAGCCAATACCAGCACCGGAGCCAGAACCCGAACCAGCAGTTGAAAGTCCGTTTACAAATGAAATTGTTCCAGGGAAAGATTCAGATTCAGATGGATTAACAGATATTGAAGAAACAATAATTTATAAAACAAATCCGAATCTTCCAGACACTGACCTTGATGGATTTTTGGATGGTAACGAAGTGTTTCATCTTTACAACCCGAGTGCCAAATCCCCTGGAACATTGCTCGAAGCCGGTTTTGTTTCAAGAACAACAATTCAGCCAAACATTGAGTTGATGTATCCATCAATTTGGGAAACACAAGCCGGTGAAAATTTATCAGTTTCAATTATTACTACAACTGGTGAAACTTTTGCTGTCAGTGTTATTTCTCAAACTCAAGAAGCGTTTTCGCAAACAATTTCAAATTGGATTGAAGAACAAGGCGGACAGGAAAATGTTGTAAAAACCACAACCAAGACAGGGAAGGAATTTTACACGACCCAAGATAAGAGATCCGCGATAGTAGTTATTGGAACCAAAGTTTTATCGTTCAAATACGATGTTTCTACAAAAACCACTGTTGATTATGTGCAGACTTTTCAGATGATAATCAATAGCTTGAAAGAAGTCGTATTATGATTCGCGCTGAATTGAATCAAGCTTTGCTTAAAGGTGGGGAACGGTTTCCGCAAGTCGCACTTGAAAAGATTTTGCGTGTTGTTGGAAGATTTGTTAAAGCGAAAAACTACGAAGCATCAATCGCGTTTGTAAACAATAAAACAATCCGTTTTGCGAATCGTGTTTACAGGGGAAAAGATTCAGTAACAGACGTTCTATCTTTTTCTCTTGAAAAAAATAGTGGAGAGATTCTTATTTCATATTCGCAAGCAAAAAAACAGGCAAAGGAAGCAGGGCGAGGAGCTCGAGATGAAATTTCGTTTTTGATTGTTCACGGGCTGTTGCATCTTTTTGAATATGATCATCAAACGTCAAAAGATGCGAAAAAAATGTTTTCATTGCAGACAAAAATTTTGAACCAGTTATATGATAAGCGTTAGCCGTCTAATAAAAAGTTTTTCTCACGCGCTTCGAGGTGTGAGAGTTGTGTTCAAAAATGAACAAAGTTTTCGTTTACAATCGTTCGCCGCTGTTGCAATAGTTTTGTTTGCAATTTGGTTTAGAGTAAGCGTTTTTGAATGGATAGTTCTTTTGCTTTTGATCGGTCTTGTGCTAACCCTAGAACTTATCAACAGCGTTTTTGAACGCATCGTTGACACTTTCAAGCCAAGAATTCACCCAATCGTTCGTGACATTAAGGACATCATGGCGGCAACTGTTTTACTCATGTCTTTGGTCGCGCTCGTGATTGGTGTGATTATTTTTTCCTTGCGTTTGTTTTAATAGACGAGTTATACTTCATTTATTCGTATGACCGAAGAAATCTATACAGGACTTGATGTTGGTTCACATGCTGTTCGAGTGGCGGTTGGGAAGCTTGTTCCGACTTCAGACGGAAAAGAGCAGATGCACATCATCGGAGCTGTTGAAGTTCCATCAAGTGGTGTAAATAAAGGAACAATAACTAATTTGGAAGATGCAGTTTCTTCGGTTTCTCGCGCGCTTGAGCAAGCAGAAAGAATAACTGGAGTCCCGATAAATTCTGCTTGGGTTGGAATAAGTGGCGGTCATATAATTTCACAAGAATCAAGAGGTGTTATCGGAGTTGGAAGAAGCGATGGAGAAATTCGCGAAGAAGATGTCGAACGAGCGATCGAAGCCGCGAGAACTGTTGCAACTCCGACAAATTACGAAATCATTCACGTTATTCCAAAAAGTTTTATTGTTGATGGTCAGCGTGGAGTGAAAGATCCTGTTGGAATGAATGGCATTCGTCTCGAGGTTGACGCGCTTATAATTCAAGGTCTTGGTTCACAAATAAAAAATTTAACAAAGGCAGTATATCGAACCGGAATGAACATCGAAGATTTGGTGTTTTCGATTCTTGCAACAGCAGAAGCGGTTGTGTCAGACAGACAAAAGGAATTGGGAGTTTGTGTTGTAAATATAGGTGCGTCAACAACTTCTTTGGTTGTTTATGAAGAAGGTGACGTGCTTCACACCTCTGTTTTACCAATCGGATCCGATCACATCACATCGGATATTGCGATTGGCCTTAGAACTTCGATTGATGTTGCTGAACAAGTTAAGCTTCGTTATGCAACGTGCACACCTGAAGAAGTAAACAAAAAAGACGAAATAAATTTAGCAGAACTTGGCGCGCCTGAAGATGAAATTGTCGGTCGCAAATTTATCGCTGATATCACACAGGCCCGCGCACAGGAAATTTTTGAACATGTTGATAAAGAATTAAAGAAAGTCGAAAGATCTGGAATGTTGCCAGCGGGAGTAATTTTGACAGGGGCTGGAGCGAAACTTTCAGGAATGTCTGAAGCGGCAAAAGCAACTTTGCGTCTTCCTGTTTCATTGGGGAACGCAATTGGTATAACGTCTGTTATTGATCGAGCAAACGATCCTGGTTTGAGTACTGCGATCGGTCTTGTTTTGTGGGGATACAACATTCGTGGAACAAAGGGGAATGGAAACTTTGGAAAGATTTTTAAGTCATTTGGTGGAAACATGGGAAAAGTTACAAGTGGTTTGAAGAAGTTGTTTAAGTCGATAAAACCTTGAAGACATGAGTCAAGAAGGGGTTGTGCACAACCTCTTTTTTATTTTCTTGACATTCTTTTGAGCGACACTTAAAGTGTTAATGAATTTTTGTGCTCAAGTAAGCAGAATTTGAACACAATATGTGTTCAATGATTTAGAAATTTATAAATCAAGACATTTGCAAAACTTAATGAGATTTCGTTGAACGGGGAAACCAACCTCCGAGACGTAGCGATAGCTACGTTGAGGTGGTGGTTGGGCCCCGTGAGACGAAAGATCGCGATTTTTGCGGATGTCCCAAAATATGGCACAAGTTAAACCTGACATAGAAACATTTGCGAAAATTAAAGTCATTGGAATCGGAGGAGGAGGAGGAGCGGCGATTAATCGGATGATCTGTGACAACATTAAGGGTGTTGAGTTTATTGCGATCAATACTGACGTGCAGGATCTGAACCAAAATCTTGCGCCAAAAAAAATTGCAATAGGAAAGACCATCACTCGCGGACTTGGTGCAGGAATGAATCCAGATATTGGCGCTCGAGCCGCTGAAGAAAATCAAAATGAAATTCGCGATGCGCTCAATGGTTCTGATATGGTGTTTTTGACTTGCGGACTTGGAGGCGGAACTGGCTCTGGAGGAAGTCCTGAAGTTGCAAAACTTGCAAAGGATATGGGTGCCCTCACTGTTGCTGTTGTAACAAAACCATTTACATTTGAAGGCGCGCAACGAAGACGAATCGCAGAAGAGGCTTTTGATAAATTACTTCAGCACGTTGACGCAATTATTACGATTCCAAATGACAGAGTTTTGCAGATTATCGACAAAAAAACATCGCTTATGGAAGCGTTCACTGTTGTTGACGATGTGTTGCGCCAAGGTGTCAAAGGAATCGCTGAACTCATTACAATTCCTGGACTTATCAATGTTGATTACGCCGACGTGAAAGCTATAATGGAATTGTCAGGTTCTGCTTTGATGGGGATCGGTCGTGCATCAGGAGAAAACAGAGCCGTAGAAGCGGCAAAACAGGCTATTGCGAGCCCATTGCTTGAACTCTCGATCGATGGTGCCAAAGGAATTCTATTTACAATTTCAGGTGGAAGTGATTTGGGTATGCATGAAGTTGCAGAAGCCGCCAAAGTCATCACAGGATCAGCAGATGAAGACGCGAAAATTATTTTCGGTGCAAACATCAATGATGATCTTGATGATGAAATTAGAATCACTGTTGTAGCAACAGGTTTTGATTCTCGTGAACGTCGCGCAACATCACCAGGAGCTGTTGAAGTTCAAGCGCAAGGAATGTGGTCGCCGAATTCTTTCTTGCGCGTTCGTGAGCGTGATGAACAGCCGACCGCAATACATCAATCCATTCACAAAGCTACTGCTCCATCGCCACGTTTTTCCCATAAACCAGCAGAGCAACATCAAGAACCTATTGCAATAAAACAGCCAGAACCAAAAATAGAACATAAACAAATTAACAAAAATTCCGTGTCAGTAAAGGCGCAAACAGAAGAAGAAGAAATTGAAATCCCAGCATTTATCAGAAAGAAAATGATGTAAGAAAAAGCGGCTAACCAGTAGCCGCCTTTTTTGTTATAATGCGTTTACTATAGACATCACACTATGAAACAGGACTTAGAAATAAAACAAAATTGCGCAGAACGCGGTTTTGGAGCATTGAAAAACCACAGCGGTATCCATAGATACCGTGAGGAGTTTTCAATGCGAAAAACAAGTCATGCACAATTTTGGATGTTTATGGAGTCCTGTTTCATAGTGTGATGTCTATATATGCGATGCGCGGTTTGCAATCACAAAGATACCAAAGTCATTGATTCACGTATTTCAACTGATGGCGTGAGTGTGCGTCGAAGGCGCGAATGCGAGCGCTGTGGTTTTAGATTTTCAACTTTGGAAGAGATTGAACTTTTGGATTTAACTGTTGTGAAACGCGACGGACGTCGTGAAAATTATTCCCGCGAAAAACTTTCTCGAGGTCTTGAAAAGGCTTTGGAAAAACGTCCATACACAGATGTTGGTTTTCAAAAATTGGTTCACAAGATCGAACGCGATATTCAAAAGAAACGACGCGGTCAACTCACAACAGCAGAACTCGGCGATATTGTCATGAAACATTTAAGATTGTTCGATAAGGTCGCGTATATTAGGTTTGCCTCCGTTTACAGGTCGTTTGAAGATGTGAAAACTTTTGAGTCCGAATTAAAAAAACTTTTAGGTGAAAAGAAACGAGAACTTCGTGCCTCAAAGCGAAAGAAAAAAGTATGAATGATAAACGTTTGCAAATGATATTGATTCTCGGGCTTGCTATTGCCGCTGTTGTCGGTGCGGTTTCCGGAGCTGTCGGAGGTTTTATTTTTTGGGGACCATTTTCATCATCAAATTTTTTTCAGCCAAAATTTTCCGAAGCGCGAGTTGAGAAAAACATTGTCGAACTCATGGAAGAGGAGAACGCGACTATCGCTGTTGTCGAACGTGTCACTCCGTCTGTTGTCAGTATCATAGTCAAAAAAGACGACGCTGAAATTTCCAGCGGATCTGGTTTTTTTTATAGCGCTGATGGATATGTGCTAACGAATCGTCATGTCGTTGATGAACTTGGAACTTCGCTCACAGTAATTACAAACAATGGAGAAGAATTAAAAGCCGAACTTATTGATACAGATCCGTTTCAAGATGTCGCAGTTCTGAAAGTTGACGGGAGTGAATTTCCAATTGCGCAACTTGGAGATTCTGACAAAATACAAATCGGACAAACAGTTATTGCGATAGGAAACACACTTTCAGAATTTCGAAACACTGTTACAAAGGGTGTGATTTCAGGAATCAATCGTCATGTTGTTGCGGGTTCTGCTGTGAATACTGACGTAATTGAACAAGCAATACAAACAGACGCCGCGATCAATCCCGGAAATTCAGGAGGTCCACTTATAAATTTGAAAGGTGAAATAATCGGAATCAATACGGCAGTGAGTATGGAAGGGGAATCAATCGCTTTTGCGATTCCGATCAATCAAGCAAAACGAGCGATTGAAGATGTTCGTGAGTTTGGCCATATCGTTCGACCATGGCTTGGCGTTCGCTACGTTCTGATTCAAAAATCTGAACTCACACAACAAAATTCTAGTTTTGAACTTGGCGCTTTGATTGTGGAAGGAACACAACCAGGTCAACATGGAGTGATTCCGGGAAGTCCGGCAGAGATCGCTGGTTTGAAAGACGGAGACATAATTGTAAGTATTGATGGCACGCGACTGTCGCAGGATAATTCGCTTTCAAAACTTGTTTCAGTAAGACGTCCTGGTGAAACAATCGAACTTGAAATTTTGCGAAATACTGTTTTGCAAAAAATTTCAGTGATATTGGTTGAATATAAAAACGAATAAAATTTTATGCTTCGACGAACAAAAATTGTGTGCACGATAGGTCCAGCGTGCGAAAAAGAAACAACGCTTAAAACAATGATGAGAGCAGGTATGGACGTTGCGCGTTTGAATTTTTCTCACGGAACACACGCAGGACATCGTGAACTTTTACGAAGCGTCAGGCGAGCTGCTGATTCTGCCAAAAAGTTTGTTCCAATAATAGGTGATTTGCAAGGTCCGAAAATTCGGTTAGGTGAATTACCCGCAGACGGTGTTACACTCAAAAACAGCGAGACATATATTTTTTCAACAGAAATTGACGAATATAAAGGTTCAAAGATTCCAATTACTTACAAACAATTACATAAAGATGTTAAAGTTGGCCATCGTTTTTTGATAGATGATGGTTTGATAGAATTGAAAATAATAAAAGTTATTGGGAAAGATATTCACGCAAAAGTTGAAAATGGAGGAACAGTGACATCGCACAAAGGATTAAATTTTCCAGATTCAAAACTTTCGGTTTCATCTCTAACGCAAAAAGATCGAGACGATGTTGAGTTCGCTGTTCAGATCGGTGTTGAATGGATTGCGCTTTCATTTGTGAAAACTTCAGCAGATGTTCGACAACTTAAAAAGTTGATCAAAAAAGTTGTTCAAGCAGGACAAGTTACTCCGCGCGTTATCGTAAAAATCGAGAAGTATGAAGCAATAGAAGCGTTTGATGAAATTTTGAATGAGGCCGATGGCGTGATGATCGCGCGAGGTGATTTGGGAATTGAGATTCCAGCGGAAGAAGTTCCAATTCGACAAAAGCAGCTAATTGAAAAATGTCGAGCCAAAGGAAAACCAGTGATTGTTGCAACGCAAATGCTTGACTCAATGATTCGCAATCCGCGTCCAACTCGCGCTGAAGTATCAGATGTTGCAAATGCTGTGTTTGATCATACTGACGCTGTTATGCTCTCTGGTGAAACCGCATCAGGGAAGTTTCCGCTTGCCGCGGTAAAAACGATGGCAACAATTGTGAAAGAGGCTGAAGTATCTCCATTTGATGATGTTGTTTTTGATTCTCCGGCTGTGAAAGACGTTGTCGGATCAGTTGCTCAAGCTGTAAAACTTGCGGCAGAACAACAAACGATTGACGGCGTGTTGGTTTCAATAGAGTTGGCAGACTGGTCAGAAACCGTTCTTCGTTTTCATCCAGAAATTCCGTTATTTATCGCATGTCCGACGCAAATGCAGGCTCGTCAAGTTTCACTTCGATGGGGGAGCGAGACCTTTGTATTAAAAAATGTTCGCGAGAAAACATTTGTTGCGCGAGCGCTTCGTATTCTTAAATCAGATAAGAAAGTTCACAATGGAATGCGGCTTGCCGTTGTATTGGGAGGTCGTCACGGCGAAGCGTTCGATATCATCACTATTGCCTGAGCTGGTCTCTCGTGAGCTTGTCGAACGGTCGAAGGCTAAGTTATTGCCTGAGCCTGTCGAAGGCAGTAGTCATGGATTCAACAGTTCCGCAAAGAGCGTTTTTTCTTTTTCATCCTCAACACTTGAGATCAGTTTCAAAACAATTTTGTATGTCGGTTTTGATTGGACATAAACATTGGCGATTTGCCAGTCGTCTTTATTTTCAGTCCAAAGTTTGTTATCGATCGTAAGAAAGACAGATCGTTCTAAATCAATGTTTGACTCCCAACCTTCTTTTATTGGAAGGCTGTCAGAAAATTTTGTTTCAACAAATTTCCAATACATTTTTTCAGTTCGCGCCCTTGGTTTTTCATTTGACGTGATCCAGGTTTTGCAATCCGGATCACCGCATGCTCGAACACTAAATGTATATGTTGTATCAGGTTCGAGATCGGAAACGTCCAAACTTACTCGCTCATGTTCGCCTGATTCAGTCCGCGACCAGTCTGTTTGCGGATTAGTGACTGTGATTAGAAAATGATTGTAGGTTGTTTCTGGTTTTTGCCATGTCAGACGAATAAATGAAGAAGAACCGCGTTCTGCTTCAGCGATTAGCTGTGGCCGAAAAACGGATGTTAGTAGGTTTGAGTTCCATGAAGTTTTGTCTGAATCGATTTTTTGCTGTGTCCAAAAGATAACTGCGATGGCCAGAATTAAGATGATTATGATGATTGAAATAATTGCGTTTTTGTATTTCATATTTATGGTTTGATTATATATTACCTAAAACCCAAAAAAGAAAAAGACCCAGCGCCTTTGTGAAAAGGTACCGGATCAGTTAGTTTGGGAGCCACATCCTGCGCGCAGCTTCGATGAGTTTGTCGCGATCCTCAATTTTGTTAAGAGCGCCGAACATGTACCACGATCTGATCGTGTTGATGAGATTTTCGATCGTGACATTATTGATCAAGTAAGACATTGATGTGCCAGTGTCTATGCCGTCATGTGTGAGATAAAGCGTCACGCCAGTTGTTTCCGCACGTTCAATTCTGATGCCGTATCCTTTTCCATGTTCCATGATTACTCCTTTCATTATTCAATATCTCGCTACCTGGTAGCGAGAGAATAAGAAGGAAAGAATTTACCATAAACGAATGTGATTGTCAATCACTTCTCTTGCATTGATTAAGGCGATTATGTTACTATTCCGCCGTTCGTTTATATGGATCGGTGGTGTAGCCCGGTTAACACGTCTCCCTGTCACGGAGAAGATCGCGGGTTCGAATCCCGTCCGGTCCGCCAGAAAAGATGGCTGATTTTTGTCAGCCATCTTTTTTATGTAAACAACGGAACTGGTTTGAATTTTTAGGAGTTTGACTTCGTATGAGTTGAAACTTAGATATGTAATTTTTAAAAAAACAAATCACACTTAACTACCGATCGGTAGTTAAGTGTGATTCTTTATTTTTTACCACTATGCAAACTTTATCGTGTTTGTTAGAATGTTTTTCGTATGAAACTCTTCCTAACATCTTCTTGTGTGTCCAAGAGTCTTCAAAAACCATTTTTGAAATTTTTGAACAAGTCTCCAGAGCAAACAAAATTATACTTCATTCCAACAGCGTCGGACGTTGAAGAAAATAAATTTTATACTTGTGAGTCAATGGATGATTTCGCGGCTGTTGGCATAAATCCAATTTGGTACGCGTTGAAATATAAAACAAAAGAACAAATCGCGCGTGAGCTCTCAAACGCTGACGTGATTTGGGTAAATGGCGGAAACACTTTTTATCTTCTTGATGTCGCACGCAAAACTGGTTTCATAGAAATTGTTCAAGATCTTGTGCGAAATAAAGGCGTAATATACGGCGGAACAAGCGCTGGCACAATTCTTGCCTCGCCGAGTATTGGAGCGGCTAGCTGGGGCGGTGAAGACGCGGATAAAAATATTGTCGGACTGACTGATCTTTCAGGTTTCGGGTTTGTTTCATTTGTATCACATGTGCATTACGATCCGGTCAAAGAAAGAAAGATTATTATTGCCAACAAAAAAGAATTGCCTATTTATGCTATTCCAAATGGTTCTGCTGTTGAAGTGAATGGTGATCAAATTATCGCTCATGGTGATGTTGAAATTTTATAAAAAAATCCGCCATGAGCTAATCGAATGGCGGAGAGAGAGAGGTCTGGTTATCGAAGGAAAGGGCCAAGGCTTGGAACGTCGATTAGAATATCCTTATTGAGGATCGTCACCTCGTCGGTAGGAATGAGGGCGGTCATCACATAGACTGAAGCAGATGGACAGCTTTTCTTGAACGTCCTGGCCGCGCTGAGATTGCCGCGTGAGTTGAAGAACACGACGACCTTATTGTTCATAGACATTAAATAAGAGCGCAAATCTCCGTCGTTCAAGTCGTCGATGATCTTAACGCTTGAGGCGATCAGCTCACGATCTCCATATTCACACCTTGCATCTCTTGCCTTGAAAGCGATCAGCTCGCACCACTCTTTCGTGTCTTTCAGAGGCACTTGACCCCAAGTTCCGCCAACAATGAACACATGAATCGGCCGTAGCATGTTTCACCCCCTGTTATCAAATTTCTTGTGCGAGCTTTTTGAGCCAACGCAGGCCAATGAAGAAATGAGCGACGAGTCCTAGGCTGATAGAGACTACGCCGGCGACCATGACGAATGCGATTTTTTCCAATGCCGGAATCGCCGCGAAGTTGGATCCATGATAGGCCCAAAGAGCGAAGAATACCGCGAGTCCGCCAAGAGGTCCGTTCACACCGCAGATGAGTCTGTGATCCGAGTGGATGATCTTGAAAAGATACCAGAAGAACTTTCCGCTGAAGTAGATGGCTACTGGCGCAATAGCTGTGATTCCGACTATTAAGTAAACGACAATGAGGAATACACCTATGACGACATTCATGAGCGCGTCCAAGTGAAGTTCGAGCATGTGTTTCCAGCTTATTGATGCAAAGAGAACTTCTTGCGGGAAGTTCGCATTTAGTACCTTGTTGATTTCTAGTGAAGATTTCCTTCGTAGATTCCACTTTTCTGATGTTGAATCTCTCCACTCTAATGGCATACCCAGAAATAATACTTGAAACAATGCGATTGCAATGAAGAAAGTGAACACAAATAAACTTCCAAGGATCAGTAGTCCACGCTCGTTCAGCCTTGTTGAATGATTATTCGTCACAAACAAGAAGGACGAGACTGCACTAACCAACAAATCTCCAAACAGGAACGGTCGTGGCTTTGAAAAGAACTCGCGTATTTTGCTGAAGACACGCAACACAGCCGGAATGCTTGCGCTGGCCGCTTTCGGAATTGCGCGCAGAACTTCGCGGAACTGAAAGCCGAAGTATCCGACTGATCCTCCGACTATCACGCTGACTAGCACTGACCAGAGAACTCCGAGCGACGGAGCCGCGATGAGTAGTGTAAGAAGCGTGATTGCTCCAGACGCAAAACATGTGCTGACGATCTTTGGAATTCGAGAATCTTTCACTTTCGTTTCCTCCTGTGCAACTGCGCGCAAACTTTTGTGCGCATGCCGCAGAAGAGGAAACAAAATTATTCTCCAACCGCTTTTTTTAATTCTCGAATTTCCGATTCAGTCAGCGAGCGCCAATTTCCAACAGGATAAGTTGATGGCATTCGAAGTGTGAGAATTCGTGTTCGTGTAAGAGCTTCAACGCGATACCCGATCGCTTCGCACATTCGTCGGATTTGCCGGTTTCGTCCTTCTCGCAAAATTATTGCAAAACGCTTATCATCCATTTTTCGGACTTTTGCAGGGAGCGTTACTCCGTCATCAAGTTTCACTCCAGTTTGTAACTTTTTTATGTCTTTTATGTCAAGAGGTCGATCAACCAAAACAACATATTCTTTTTCATGTTCGTATTTTGGATGCATGAGTCTGTTTGCAAGCACTCCATCATTTGTCAAAAGTAAAAGCCCTTCGCTTTTCACATCAAGTCTGCCAACAGGGAAGATGCGCTCTTGGATGTTTATAAAATCAATTACGTTGTCTCTTTTGTTCTGGTCAGTTGTGACTATAACTCCGGCTGGCTTATTGAGCATGATATAAATTTTTTCCGGTGGTGATTTTTTGTTGCGACCATGCACACGCACATCATCGTTTTCAGAAACTTTGTCGCCGAGCTGTGCGCGTTTGTTGTTTATAAAAACTTGACCGAGTTCAATAAGTCGGTCTGCTTCACGGCGTGAGCAATATCCATTTTCAGAAAGATATTTGTTGATTCTAGTTTGAGACATAAACTATTGATTCGTATATTACTGCCTTCGACCAACCTTCGCTAGAGGCTATGGTCGGCAAGCAAGCTCAGGCAATAATGATAAGCGGGTTCAGTTAATAAAAAACGATCGTTCGGAGATTCCGGAACGACCGTCATGAGAACTATTGCCTGGGAAAGTAGAGATTTCCCACAGCGCTACAACCCACTTTACAAGTGGGGTTGATGGTCTGACCACTCGAGCTAGCAGAAATCGGTTGGACGTTCTGCGAGTTGCCGTTTTTCGCAATGAGCCAGATGGCCCACGCCGGCATGAACAGTATCCCTATGCCGATCACGAGCGCGGCGAGCACGACCACGAAAGCTGTGACCCAGCTCACTCCGTGGCTCATGAAGCGCCAAGCTGAAGGAGAGGTTGAAGAAGAGGTGGAAGGTGCGGTAGTAGTGGAAGCCGCCGGAGTTGCAACAGCAGGAGTTGGAACAACAGGAGGAACAACTGGCGGAGCAGGTGGTGTCGGCGCTGGAGCTGGAGTTGGAATCGGAGCCGGCAGGTCCACATCGAATTCAAGCTGTGTGCCTGGGATCGGTTTGAGCGGATCGGATTCGTTCACTGCAAAGAATGTGAAATGTCCAATGGCCTGAAATCCGTCCACACTTTCGAACGTGAGAACAGCAGAGTGGCCTGATTTCGTTGTAATCTCATCAGTGTGGATGTCTATCACAACAGGCGCGGAAGGGTCTGTGATCACAAGCATGTACTTGTCGCCCTGATTTGCTTCGGCGGCGTCGATTCTGAGTTTGACTATGAAACCTTGTCCAACTTCGAGCGGATCCGGAAGGATCCTCAATGAATTTGCCATTGTTTATCCTCCAATCTTTGTCCGGAACCCATTCCGGAACAAACAAAAATAGCACAGAAGTGCTATTTTGTCAACTATTTCACTGCTTCAACCACTTTTTTGAACACTTCAGGATGATCTTTGGCAAGTCCTGAAAGAATTTTTCGATCAAGCGTGATACTAGACTTTTTCAAACCATCAATAAATCGGCTGTATGTAGTATCAAGTGGGCGAAGCGCGGCATTCAGACGAATCTGCCAAAGTCTTCGAAACGCCCGTTTTTTGTTTCGACGATCGCGGTAAGCGTAAACTCCGGCCTTAAGCATTGCTGGTCGCGCGGCACGAATGCTTGACTTGCGTCGCCACATCATTCCTTTTGTTTTTGAGAGCAGGCTCTTGCGTCGTTTGACGTGCTGGACCCCTCGTTTAACTCTTGGCATATTAGTTTGAAATTAAAGTTTTTACAGCCTTTGCGTGCGACACAAAAGTTTTGTCGCGACGTTTCTTGCGTGTGATTTTTCCCGGATCTCGACTATTAAAATGATCCTGTCCGCAATAACGTTTGATGACTTTTCCGGTTTTCGTGACTTTGAACCGTTTTGAGATGGATTTATGTGTTTTGATTTTCATACCAGAATGATATTGATAACGCGCGAAGTATAAAGAAATGCTGGTTTACTGTCAAGACTTGGCCACGATTATTGTAAATCGTCCTCCAAGATATTTAAGTTCTTCGTCAACGCGAAGTTTGTAATTTACACGTAAACCGCTTTCGAATCGTTTCATAACTTCTTCAGCAACGTCTCTGTGAGCTTTTTCGCGTCCACGCATTGGAAGTTCGATTTTTACTTTATCGCCGCGATCCAAGAATTTTCCAGCCTGTTTTAGGCGCACTTCAAAATCGTGGTCTCCAATACGAACAGAAAGACGAATCACTTTCATTTCAACTTCTTTTGATTGAGCTTTTTGTTTTTTAGCTTCTTTTTCTTTTTGATATTTGAATTGTCCGTTGTCCAGAATTTTGCAAACAGGCGGAATAGCAAGAGGTGACACTTCAACCAAATCAAGCTCTTTTTCTTGAGCAAGCGCAATGGCTTTTGCTGTTGGCATAACACCAAGAGCCTGACCGTTTTCATCAATGACACGGACTTCTTCGGAACGAATACGATCGTTTGCTTTGTATTTTTGTATGTTGAGCGATGATTTTCTCTGACGATGACGATGGATACGCATAATTTGATGATGGCAGTATAGGCAAAACAGTGAAAAAATACAAGCGTTGTCATGGAATGTGACAACGCGCAGTCCTGAGCTTGACCAGTTAGGAGCATTGCTTCTAACTGGGCTTGTCGCCATTCTATTTAACTCTGGATGGCTATGACAAATTGAATGGTCGAAGGGCAAGTATTCGTGTAAAGTGGAGTTAATAAATTTATTTCCTGAGCTTGTCGAAGGAATAAATTTTTGACGAATTCGTCGTTGGTGTTGTACGGTCTGGCTTTTTGCCAGACATCGTCCAACCCGTCTCGGAGGTACGAAGCCAAGCAGTTGGCTTCTTTACTCCTCCTCGACTCCCTTCGACAAGCTCAGGGGATAACGACGTAATTTAATTTACAATATATTATGCCACCTCTTGCGATCAACAAACACGCGCGATTCGATTACGACCTCCTTGATAAATTCGAGGGAGGTTTGGTTTTAACAGGTCCTGAAGTCAAATCAGTCAAGGCTGGTTCTGTTCAACTCAAAGGAGCTTTTCTTGATATTCGCGGCACAACACTCTGGCTAAAGAACGCTCACATATCAAAATATCCACCGGCCGCTGGTGTTCAACAAGAATACGATCCAACACGCGATCGAAAGGTTCTAATTCACAAACGAGAGCTCAATCGGCTCATTGGAAAAAGAAAATCCGAGGGCTTGACGCTTATTCCAACGAGTCTTTATTTGAAAGGAAATTTAGTTAAACTTGAATTTGCTGTGGCTCGCGGAAAAAAGAAATATGAGAAGCGCGCGGCCATAAAAAAGCGGGATGTAGACAGGCAGTTGCGCGAAAAGATGAAAGAGTGATAGGGTTTTGCGCAGGAGGTGCCAAATGGCAAACGAAACCGTTCGATTTGATCCTCATTCTCACTACTCTTATGGTCAGCCAAAGATGAGACATGTGCGCTGGCACGTTGAGGTGGACTTTGCAGAGCGTGTTCTTAACTGCACTGTTCTAATCACGTTCGACAAGTCTGGACTAACAACTCTTGACTTGCGCGGCATTTACATCAAAGAAGTCAAAGACAATCGTTTCATTGACCTCGATTTCTCGCGGATCGGAGATCATCCTGTCATTGGCGACGGAATTCAGTTCGTTGTTCCTGAGAACAGGATGATTCACATCGCGTACAAGACCAGTCCAACGGCTTCCGGCTTGCAGTGGCTTACCAAAGAACAGACGAGTGGCAAACGTCATCCGTTCATGTTCACGCAAGGTCAGTGCTTGCACACGAGAAGTTTCTTGCCGTGTCAGGGGACTCCAGAAGTTCGTTTTACTTTCGACGCAACGATCGTTGTTCCGAAAGAACTACGCGCACTCATGGGCGCAAGTCACATCTCTCGAAGCGATTGGAGAGAGTTCGAAGGGCGTGTTGTCGAGCGATGGAAAATGCAACAGCCGATTCCGGCATATCTCGTTTCGCTTGCTGTCGGCGATCTGGAAGAAAGAGACATAACGGATCGGTGTCGCGTGTACGCTGAAAAAGAAATGGTCGAAGCCGCAAAAGCCGAATTCAAGGATATCGGCAAGATCATGGAAGCGGCCGAGCGTTTGGCCGGTCCGTACGAATGGGGTCGGTTCGATATGCTCGTGCTTCCGCCTTCGTTTCCGTACGGCGGAATGGAGAATCCGCGACTCGCGTTTCTATCACCAACCATCGTGACAGGAACCGGTTCGATGGCATTCGTCATCGCGCACGAACTTGCGCACGCGTGGACAGGCAATCTCATCACAAACGCCAGTTGGGGAGACTTCTGGCTGAACGAAGGCTGGACGACCTACTTCGAACATCGCATTCTCGAAGAGATCTACGGCAAAGAAGAAGCGCTTCTGCATATGGCGATTCAGGAGCGAGATCTCAAGCGAGATATGGATCGCTTTTTCGCGACAGGCAAGCAAGCGTGGACGAAGTTGCACGTTGAACTTACACAAGATGACGATCCGGACGACATTTTCTCGATCATTCCGTACGTCAAAGGAGCGATGTTCGTTCAGATGCTCGAGGAAGCTGTCGGTCGTGCTCGTTTCGACAAGTTCATTCGAAGCTACATTGAGGTGTTCAAGTTCACTTCGATAGAAACGGCCTATTTTCTTGATTTCGTTGACTGTGAATTACCGGGCGTGCTCGACAATGTGCATCACCTTGACTGGTGGGATGGGGAAGGTGTGCCTATCAATGCTCCGCGCGTGAAATCGCAGAAGGCATCAGTCGCGTTGACTGACGCTCAATGCAACACGGTGCCGATCGATTCCCACGCATGGAGTCCCAACCAGTGGGTATTGTACCTTCAGTCGCTTTCACGCGAACTTCCCGCGAGTTTCGCAGAGTCGCTTCTGCAATTCGGTCTTGCACATGCAATAAACATCGAAGTTCGCTGGTCGTATCTCTTGTTCTGTCTCGAGACAAAATTCATGAACAACGACATTGGCGAGGCGGTTGAAAGACTGCTCACTCAAGTCGGTCGGATGAAGTTCATTCTTCCGATCTATCGCGCGCTGTCGTGCAACCGAGTTGAACTCACACTGGCACAGCAGATATTCAAAAATGCTCGATCGGGCTATCATCCGATCGCTATCGCGCAAGTCGAGAAGATATTTAAGGAGGCAGACGAAAAGCTGTTGACTCAATCAACGGCAACCTGACGTTACTTCAGACGAAGAACGTCTTTTTTGTATAAACTAAAAAGGCCCCGCGTGGTGATATTGCTACCACGGGGGCCTTGAGTTGCGCCGAGAGCTTGTCTTTGCTATCGGATCATCACGAGAACCGTGACGATCATGAACGCGCCATTCTCGATGGAGAAGATAGATTCCTCGGCAATTAGTAGCGCATCCTTGGGTTTCTTATAGTGCAGTTCATACGTCGCTCTAGTCATCATGAGTTTTTTGAAGAACTCTTCGACCAGAATGATGTTGATGAAGGCCATGAGAATCCATAGACACCAGCCGAGTATCATCAGGTGCGTAGGCGGTTCATGCGGAAGCAGGTACTGCTTGAGCTGCGGGTAAAACGAGAGGATGTCCGCCGTAACTCCTCCCAGGAAGAGAATACGGGACTTCCATTTTTTCGTCATCGTTCCCACGGTAACCCACACCGACAGCGTACCAATCACGCCGTATAGCGCGAGTGTCTCCGCGGGGCCGAGGTTGAACGTGTACCCTCCTCGGATAAACCCAAGAACGAGTAGCGACCCATTCCCGAAGAAAAACCCGAGAGGCATACGCCAACATGCAAAACCCTGCGAGTGAGACGAGTACAGCAACATGCCAGAGATTATGAGCCAGATGCTGTACGACGCGATGTTCACTTCCGCTGGATGTTGCCATCCTCCAATCGCTATGGGCAGATATGCCCCAGCGCCGAGGATGAAAACGATCCATCCCCAAAACTCTTGACGACGGGGCATAGCGCCCTCCTTTCTGATTGAGATTTTGAATCGCGTGTCCTACGCGACGAGGTCTAACTCGTTATGAGCAGCGCATTGAATATCTGTTAGCGCAACAATTGGTATTTCAGCCACTCAATGCGCTGCTCATTTCAAAATCTCAAGGAGATTCGCTCACAAGTTTGCAAATAACAAGAGCAAAATTGAACTAAAATATAATCAATTTTTACCTTTCAGTAAAGCAAATTTGTGTCAGTTTGTCAAGGTTTTGAGCGTAAAGTTATGGCCTTCGACAGGCTCAGTCAATAACTTAGCTTTCGACTCGGCCAATTATTCCCTGAGCTTGTCGAAGGGATAATTGGCTCTCGTTCATGACACCAGGAGTGGCAGTACCTTCTTCAGGATGACAAAAGTAAAAATACTAAGGATAATGGTTGGAAGGCGTTACCCATTCCTCCACATCATCCTATTGAGGGAAACTTCCGTTTCACTCAAGCACCTTTCACGTTCAATTCCCCTTAACATATAACTAAAATTCCCGACGTTTGTCGGGAATTTTAGTTGGTGGAGCTGCGGGGAATTGAACCCCGGTCTGGTAAGGCTTCACATTGCGATTTTTCCAAGCTCATTTCCACTTGTTTACAAGCGCGCGCTTGAAGTGGAAACAAATGCGCGTGCAGGTGTTGATCGCAATTCTCGAAAGTGCGAGACCAACGACTGCACTTTCCAGCTCACATTTATGACGCCGCGATTCGATTATTGAGCATCACCGAGGCGGACGGTTCTCGGGTATTAAGCGAGAACAGGAGCGAATGTTGGAACGCGAAGCGCGTTCTTGATTTTCGCAATGACGTTGTTTGCATTTATCGTCTTGCGCGGATTGATTTACGAGAAGCCGCGCCTGCTCGGCTTGATCACAATGTAAGGGACTTCCATCGATACCGATCAGCCCCAATTAAGAGGTTGGAAATCGGAGATTAGATATCGGAAATAATTCCAATGCTCGTCGGCCAAGAATACTTCGATTTTGCGTTTTTGTCAATCTTTGATAAAGTCTTTTTGGGCATTTATTGACTTAAACGTCGAACAAGGAGGTGAGAATGTCAAGAAGGAAACACATTGTTCGAGGTGCGCGGCCTGATCCAACAAAAGCCGCGGTAGCATTGAGCTGGATTGTGAAAGTAACAGAAGACGGCGAAATTCAAGTTACTAACATAGTAACAATACCAAAGAGCAATCCTTCTGGATGGAAGGTCGCAGACATTTGCATACAGAACAAAATCAAGTTCGTGCCAGGCAGATACTTTCTGTGCTTCAGTCTTGACGAGGGGATGTTAACTCCAGTGCTTCCGAAGGGGCTTGACAGTGGTTCGCGATTAAAGCTCGTTACTGTCTTTTCACCAATTCTTGCGATCACGTCAGCGAGGCTTTCCGAAGAGCTCGCGCGTTTTCCAAGCGACGACGAGATTCGTGAAGGTGTAGAAAAAGTGGTCGCGAGTATTTTCGATCACTTGTTGCAACTCGATGGTGATAGCGGAAAGATTCCGACAGAAATCTATTCGAACATTCGGCCCGGGTTTATTTCAGTAGAAGGTGTCGAATGTGTGCAGTGCATGGGACTGCGCGGTCAACAGATTCCGGTTGGAGAGGTACTACACAAGTTTCTGGCAGTCTACGACTCGGCGGGTGTTGAATTCGGAAATGGAATGTCGAAGATCGAGTTTCATACCGGCAAATGTGTCGTGAAAGTCGGTTACAGGTATTTGTCGCACGACTTCATCTTTGCTCACTCGGTCAATATCATGCTTGCCAAGCGTTTTGCGAAGATTCTCGCTGAAGTCGAACATGATATTATGGCACATCATTCAAAGGATTTGCACTCGTTCTGTGTTACAGCTATGAAAGTTTTAGACAAGATCGCGGGAAGTTACGGCTTCGCGTTTGAAGAACCAGCGCAGGCAGCAGGGCCAGTGCCCACATTAACTGTCGCAGAATCTGCAAAATGATCTTCAACTCTCTCACCCTTAAACTTTGAAAAAAGTTCGGGGTGTTTTTTGTTTCACTCCATCACTCCGTCACTTTGTGTTATACTTTCACTATATGCGATCCAATACAATCAGTATCTCAACCGGAACTTTTATAAAAGCAGTCGCGATTATTCTTGGTTTATGGTTTTTGTGGTTTGTTCGCGAGATCGTTGCGATATTGGTTGTCGCAATCATGCTTGCCTCGGTTATTGATCCGTTCGCAGATTGGTTTGCGAAGCATCGTATTCCTCGCGGTCTTGCTGTTCTAATTGTTTATACAATTCTCCTCGCGCTTGCTTCAGTTATTATCGTTGTCTTAGCTCCGATCATTGCCGAACAGTCAGTTCAACTTGTTCAAAATATCTCATCGCGTTCAACAGACATATTTGATTTTTTTGTTCAGTTCCAAGCGAAACATCAAATTCTTGAAAGTATTACAGCCAGCATTCAATCATTTCAACAAAACATAAATGCGTCAGCAAGTTCTCTTTTCACAACTGTCAAAGGTTTTTTTGGCGGCCTTGCCGCGCTTTTGATTGTGCTCGTGCTTGCGTTTTATTTAGTTGTTGAAGAAGACAGCATGCGCAAGTATTTCAAAACTCTCGCGCCAGTTGAATATCAGCCATATATCACGCAGATGCTCAAAAAAATGCAGGCTAAAATCGGAGCATGGCTTCGCGGACAAATCATTCTTGGATTTTTTGTAGGCTTGGTTGTTTACATTGGTCTTAAATTGCTTGGCGTTCCGTATGCGCTTTTACTCGCTGTCATTGCCGGGCTTTTTGAGATCGTTCCTTATGTTGGGCCGATAGTTTCGCTGATTCCAGCCGCGATCATCGGATTTGCGCAATCGACTGTAATTGGAGTTGCAACTGTTATTTTGTATTTAGTTATCCAACAAATAGAAAATAATGTTCTTGTTCCAAAGATCATGCAAAAAGTTACTGGCCTTAGTCCGATATTAAGTATTCTCGCACTTCTGATTGGTTTGAAAGTTGGAGGAATTATTGGCGCGATTCTTGCGATTCCTCTTGCAACAATGGTTGCGGTTGTGGTTGAAGACGCATTCAAAGATTCAGTATGATGATATTTCACCATCACCACAGATCTTTTTTTCTCCCGATTCTTGTGTTGCTCACAGTTGGACTTGTTGTTTTTATGTTTTTTAGTTTGACAGATTCGCGAAAGACAACTGAATCAACTCAACAACAAACAATCACACCTGTTTCATCACAAGAATATACAAGCAGTATAAAAAAGATTGGGAAAAAATTTGTTGAATCGTATGAAGCCGCTGAAAATGATATTGCCAGATTAGTTTTGGTTGAAAGTACACTTTCTGAATTGCTCGCGCTTCGCGTTCCAGCTGATCAAAAAGATATTCATCTTGAACGCGCAGTTATACTTAGCCAAATGCAGGCCGCGCTGAAAGCGCAAGATAATGAAAAAGCGCAAAAGCTATTTGAAACTTGGATACAAGAATATTGACAAAAGTTATTGCCTGAGCCTGTCGAAGGTTAAGTTATTACCTGAGCCTGTCGAAGGCAGTAAATATTATTTCGCATATTATTCCCTTCACCAGGCTCATGGAATATAGATATATGTCCCGTATCGAAAAAGGTTCAGATGTTAGAGAAGAATTGCAACAGATGAAAGGGGAGGTGATTAAAGAGATTGGTTCAACAAAACAACGTCATCCATTTCGGAGTTGTTTTGCTATTTTTTTTATTTTGATAGTTTTATTCTCCACGGCAATCGCATGGGCGCTTGCTTCAACTGGAATTGTGTATATTCCAGTGTTCACTCAATTTACATATCAAAAACCAGAGCCAGGACGATTGGTTTCTCCAGGCGTTCCTGTAGAAAAAGTTATTGAGGAGCAAGTTTTGTCAAAACTTGCGGCAGGTTCTGTGAATGAAGTGATTTCACTTTCACTTAGCGAATCTTCTCTTACAGCTTCTTTGCGTGATATTCTTGAAAATGCGGCCGATGGATTTATTGATTCGTCTTTTTCTCAAGTTACAATTTCGCAAGACAAAGGTTTGACTTTATTTTTACCGCTTGAAAATTCCAAATCCGGTTCAGCGATTTTGTTTTCAATAAAAGCAAACGTGAAAGATGGGAAGATCGAACTCGTTCCTGAAGAACTCAAGATTGGCTCTTTGTTTATACCTGATTCATTGACGAACTTGTTTTTGCGATCAATTATTCAAGATCGGCTTGCTAATGGAAATAAGATGCTCGAATCATATGTGCAGATTCAGGATATTGAATATAAAGACGGTTCTGTTATTGTACGCGGGAAAATAGCTGCGGAAATTAAAGGAGAATAATACAGAAGTAGCGGTTGTACCACAGATCTTATAAACCTTACTCTTCAGCCTTCAACCAGCCAATAAACCACAATGGTCCACAAGAGACAGTTACGGGACGCTTTTTCTGCCTCCACTCTATGTATAAGGCCAAGAAAAAGTCGGCCCATTTGTCTCTTGGCAACAAACGACAGGTATGATCCTCATTCATCGCATCACACCATTTGCAATCGGACTAATTGCTTCGCTTGGTTTTGCGTCGCTTTTTTTGTCGCGCACTTCGCCTGTTTTGAGTCTTGCCCTAACAGTTATTTTAATTGCGCTTTTATACGCGCGTCTTCTTCACTTCAAAATTCGAACATTTCAATTTTGGCATTTTCTTGGAACGCCAAGTTTGTATTTACTCTCGTCTTTTGGAATGATTTTTTTGTTTGAGCAACAAACTCTATCTTTAACTTTGGCTATTTTGACAGTTTTGTTTCTTGTTCTTTTTGCAGAATATATTTTTCAATTCACACATCTTCCAAGCCAGTACCAACCATATTCAATCGAATATCTTACTCTCTTGTTAAACGTCCTCACTATTTTTTTTATAACGTCAGTCGCTTACGGAGTCAATCTTCTTGCTCAAACACCTCTTTGGGCGCTTGCGATCATTTTTTTTCTACTCTCGATTTTTATTCTCTATGGAACACTTTGGGTAAGTAAAGCTGACGAGTCGAAATCAAGGCCGTATACGATCGCCGGCTCCATTCTAACAACAGAGTTTTTTGTAACTCTAGCGTTTTTGCCAAGCGGTTTATACACAAATGCCGCTCTCATCACATTATTTTTTTATATCTTTCTTGGATTGACACGAGCTGAAGTTCGCCATAAGCTCTCCAAACAAGTCGCGCTTCGATATCTAATTACGGCCGCAATTTTGCTTATATTGATTGTTGCCAGCGCGAATTGGTTATGATGTTGTGCCGAACAGTCGAAGGCTAGAAAGATTATTGCCTGAGCCTGTCGAAGGCAGTAATGCGGTATGTTCTTATATTTATTCCTTCGACTGGCTCAGGAGATAAATTTTTGGATCCTCTAACCCATCTTCCTTATGCCCTCATCTTGGAAGTCACTCATCTATACAGTAATCCTTGCGATCGTTCTTGGAACAATGAGCGGTATTTTGGGCACTGTTTGGACATCTTCATATCTTTCTGATTACGCGTTTGAACTTTCAGAATTAACAGCGCCGCTTCGTGTTGACCAAAAAAAACCTCGCAATGTTCCGTCTTCATATAATGAAGCAGTCGAAGGTTTAGTTGAATCATCACTTCCAAGTGTGGTTGAAGTTTACCGAACAATGGCCGGGCCGCTTGGTTATTCTTCAGACGATCTTTTTGATAGAGGTGTTGTTCTCACAACAGACGGCTGGGTTGCGATTGCGTCTGTTGATCCAACTCGCGTTTCATCTTTCAAAACTTCGCGCGTTCGAGCGAATGGTGAAATGTATTCGGTTGTTGAAAGCGCTTATGATTCGGTCACGCAAACTTTATTTTTGAAACTTGACGCAAACAATTTGTCAGTTGTGTCTTTTGGAAAGGGAAGAGAAACACGCGTTGGAGAACAGGTGTTTGTTGTTGAATCATCCAGCGCGTTTTTGCCGGCAACCATAACTGAACACACCTGGCCAAAAGCCGTAGCTGTTTCATCTGACAAACCGCAACGACGTTTTTTGTTGGACAAAGAAATTTCAGAAGGATTTATCGTTTTCAATTTAAGCGGGGATATAATCGGTTTTGGACAAGATCGAGTTGTTCTTCCGTTTGAAAGTATTTTGCCGGCGTTTCATTCTTTGCTCGAGACGAAAAAAATTTCTCGCGCTTCGCTTGGAGTGAGCTACATTGATTTAAGTCATCAAATTGACATTGCGCGCGAGGAAAGTAGAGGATTAAAAAACGGCGCGCTTGTTTACGGAAATACAAAAAATAAAGGATTTCAAATTGGCGATATTTTGCAAACTTTAAACGGCGAATCAATAAATTATGAAAATGGATTGGACGAAATTCTTGAGGAATACAAAGCTGGCGATAAAGTTTCTGTTACTTTTGATCGCGCGGGAGAAGTGAAAACAGTTGAAGTGATTTTGGGAGAAGTAGGGAAGTGAGATATAATGTTTTTGCTTGACTGTCGAGATGACAAACAATTTTTATGCCCTCCAACCATTTACGCGATCTAACAAATGCTTGGCAAACAATAATCATGTTTGGTTTGCTCGGACTTGTTTTGTCGCTTATCATTTCATTTGTTCAACCGCTTCGCTACGCTTCAACTGCGCGTTTGCTTATTTTACAAAATATCGGAACTCAAGTTGATGCCTACACCGCGTCTCGTTCCGAAGAGCGCATCGCTGAAAATCTTTCAACGATTATTTATACGAGCACATTTTTTGATCAAGTCATGGATAGTGGTTTCAACATTGATGAAGACGCGTTTCCAACAGACGATGTTCAAAGCCGCCGCGCGTGGAAAAAAACTGTTTCAGCGACTGTTTCGCGCGGATCGGGTTTGCTCACGATTTCGGCTTATCATCAAGATATAAAACAAGCCGAGCAAATTGTTCGCGCTGTTGCGTTTGTTTTAACAAATCGTGTTGGTGAATTTACGTCCGGTGGAAATGTTCAAGTTAGATTGATTGACGCGCCACTCAACTCTCGCTGGCCTGTCAAACCAAATGTGCTTGCCAACATTCTGTCAGGATTCTTCTTGGCCGGCTTTGTCGGCATCGCCTATGTTTTACTGCAATCCGAACGTCTTCGAAAAAGGCATCAGTTTGTTCACGAATAAGCGACAAAAGCTGTAATTTCACTCGCAAAGCCCCAAAAAGGGGCTTTTTGGTTTAAGCAAGGCTCTTGACAATTTTGTTGATTTGTGTTATATTACGACGTTCTGAATATGGCAAAAACTGTGTTCTGAAGCGGTTTGATGTCCGTCCGTAGCATCTCCTCCTTGCTATGTGATGGATGTCGAACCACTTGAGGATACACGGCGGAATCAAGGATATTGATATATTCCCTGAGCGAAGGCAAATTTATGCCTTCGACTGGCTCAGGCAATAAATTTGCCGAAGTCGAAGGGTGTGATAATCAATCTTCTAGACACCGACCTTGTGTCCGTGATCATTCAATAAAAATCGATCTCTGCGACAAACGGGAGTCAGAAATCAGAAGTCGGAAGTCAGAAATCCGACATCTGACCTCCGACATCTGACATCTACTTGTCGCAGAGATCGAATCATCCCTTGAGGGGACGGCTCTGCGGCAAGCGAACAAGCGAAGGAGTTCTTCGCTGAAGCGCTTGTCAATCAGAAGTTCCCTTGAGGGGGAAAGGATTTTTACGATGAAGAAGTTCAGTCTGGTGCTGGTGTCTTTGGTAGTGCTAACGTGCCTCAACGTGCTCAACGCGGTCGCGAAGCCCGTGCATCCTCCGGCCGATTGCGGCAAGGATTCGGACAAGGATGGCTGGTGCGTGGCAGACCCGGATCGCGGCGACAAGCTGATCGGAATCGTAGACTGCAATGACGCTGACAAGGCCGTCAACCCGGGCGCGAATGAGGTTCTGGGCGACGGGATCGACAACGACTGCGACGGGTCTGATCTCGAGGTGCCGGCCAATATCAAGGCCTTCAAGTGCTCCAGTGCCAAGTGCGTCTCGAACGTTCTCAAGGAAATCGAGGCGTGCGACGCGAACGCTGACAAGTGCATCGTCAACTATTCGAGCGGGAAGTTCGTCATGGAGTGGGGAAGCTACTTCATGGACACGAACTGCGACGGCGTCCGCGAGGTGCTCGATCAGGACGATAAGGACTCATACGACGCTGAACTGCGCGAAGGCAGTAAGCGTCGGTGTGGATCGTCTGGTAGCGGCGCGAAGAAGGCGACTGGTGCTGGTGCGACGTCCGCTTCTGGCGGAACGTCCTCCAGTGCTGCTACTTCTGGCACGGCTTCCAAGCCCGCAGACCCACTGTTCGAAGAGCGGCTCGGAAATACCGAGGCCGGACTCACCGAACTCGGTGGCCGAGTTGACAAGGTCGGCAGTGAGCTCATCGGACTCGTCGGGGATCTGGCCGGCTTGGACAAGGCGCTCAAGGACGAGACCAATGAGCGCAAAGATGGCGATGATTACCTTGGGCGAGAAATTCAGAGGATTGAAAGTGCTATTGACACGACACGTCAAGGCACGAAGCGCGCTTACGAATTGGCTGACAGTGCAGAAAAGCATGCTCAGTTAGCGTTGGGAAGCGCTGAGTACGCTCACACCACAGGTGTCTCGGCTGGAGTCGATGTGGGTTTCGCTCTCATAGGCCAGAGCTCTGTGTCGCTCAAGGGCGGCAAGACTGCTCGTCCGGGCCTTGCTCCGACTATCCTGCTCGGCGGCCACGTTGGCGCTGAGCTCGAGAGTGGACTCTATCGCGCTCTCGCGGCCGTCGGTGTCCCGTACGAAGTGGCTCCGAAGGGAAACACGGAAAACGGGTTCATCTGGACTGCCGGCGTCGAATCGCTCTTCAAGCTCTCGCGCGGTTCTGCTCACTCCGTGGGCCCGATCGTCAGGTTCGTCGAACACGAGTCGGGCGGCGACGTTCTCGGCGTGAACGCGAAGAGCCGTGGCGCGACCGGAGGAGTTGCCTACGAGTTCTCGCCACAGTTCGGTTCGTTCCGTGTCCCGGTTCATATCAGTCTCGAAGGCGGCGCCGAGCAAGTCGGCACCCAGGGACGCGACGATGGCAGTTCTTTCAAGGCTATCGGAGTCGAGCCTTTGGGGATGCTCACACTCACCTTCGGTGGAGGTACCGGCTCCGCCATCCGCTAGTGCAAAGACTATTTCCAAATGCGATGAGATTGCCTTGAACGGGCTGGCAACTCTGAAAACGTACCGAAGTGTACGTTGAAGAGATGCCAGGGCGCCCGTGAGAGGCAAGATCGCGCATTTGGAAATAGTCCCTAGGCGGCCTCCTCCCCGCATCTTGGGCAACCCTGCTCCGTTTCTCTGACGCCATCTGGCTGACGAGGACGGAGCAGGTCCCACTTCACAATCTACTCCACACGGTTCTCGTGTGGAGTTCTCATACCAAAAGTAGAATTATTGCCTGAGCCTGTCGAAGGCGGTAATAATAATTCGACTTCTGATATGAGGAGAAAGTAAATTGAAAAATCAAAATGGGAAACTAGGATGTTTGAAATCAAAGCCCTTCGACTCCGGCCAATTACTGCCTGAGCCTGTCGAAGGCCGTAATTGGCCTTCCTCAGGGAATATTGATACTAAACACCCTGGTTTCCCAAAGGCACTCGGGTGAGTGCCAAAAGGGATGACCTGAGAAAACAAAGAGGAGTCTACAATGAAGCGGTTCCTGGTGCTTGCGGCCCTTGCGGCCGCTCTGTGCCTGACCGCCGCAGGTTGCGGCGGAGTCACTGCGGACATCGAAGACGAAGGTGGTTCGGATGCGTACTCGCCACCGGCTCCGGAGAAGGACACTTCCACTCCGCCGGTCGAAGAGGACACGACCCCGACGCCGGCTCCGACGCTCGTTGACAACGACGACGATGGGGTGCTCTCGAGCAAGGACTGCAACGACAACAACGTTCTCATCCACCCGTGGGCAACGGAAATGTGCAACGGCAAGGACGACAACTGCGACGGAGTCACGGACGAAGGTTGTGCCACGCCGCCGAACCCGCCTGCGACGACGGACTCGGACAAGGACGGATACCCGGACGGACCGCAGGATTGCGCGCCGTACAACGCGAACATTTATCCGGGTGCAGTTGAGCTCTGCGACAAGGTGGACAACGACTGCGACGGCGTGGTGGACGAGGCGTGTCCTGCAACTCCGCCGGTCACCTCTGGAACCACCGCGACGTTCACGGTCAGCTACCCTGACAACGCGCCGAGGACATTGAACGTGCAGGTGTACGACGACAAGTCGGACCTGGGCGGCTGGTGGGACAAGAGCGCAAGCTCCACCACCACGTCTGTGGGACTTTCGCTCGACGCTGTTCCGGATGGGATTTGCGGTTTCCGCGTCAACGTCTCGGAAGGCAATCCCGCAACGTCCTGGCTCTGCGCTGGAAACGGTTCGACCGCGTCTCTTGATCAGGATGCGGGGATCACGGTCGTGTACAAGGGGATCACGTACACGAAGGGATCGTTTATGACCTGGTCGGCTCCGGGCGGCACTGCCTCCGGATGCTCGGCCTTGCTCAAGATCTCGACTGCGGCAAACTGCAGTCCCTAGTTCTATCTGCCCATCGTCAGAACGTTGCAAACCTGCAACGTCTCTGTCGGTGGGTGTTTTTATTCTCATCTCGCTACCAGGTAGCGAGAGAAATGGTTGCTTCTCAACCAGCAGGCTTTTTTGTTTACTTTATTACTGAAATCGAATATTTCCTGAAAGAAGGCAAATTACTGCCTGAGCTTGTATTCCCATCTCGCTACCAGGTAGCGAGAGAAATGGTTGGTTTACGACAGATTAAGGCAATAAATTTACCGGAGTCGAATGGGTATTTGTCAAAAATTTTAAACAATTCCTAAAAATATCTAAAAATCGGCTTATTTTTTCATATATTTAGCGTAATTCGGCTATTGACAAAATCGTCAAAAAGTGGTATTATAATCTGTTCTGAAAATGAACAAATTGTACCTTTTATGGACACCACATTACGAAACCGCACTTAGAAAGATGAAAAATGAGTGAGATGCACAGTTTTGGAGCGTTGAAAAATTTGAGCCGTATCAATAGATACGGTGAGAAATTTTCCACGCGAAAAACAAGCAGATTACCATTTTTCATTCTTTATGGAGTGCGGAGTCATAATGTGATGTCCATAAGCTCGATTTCTGCGCTATGTCCATAATTATTGCCTGAGCTTGTCGAAGGCAGTATAAGCAATTTTATCCCTTCGACTGGCTCAGGGAATAAAATTGAATTGTGTTCCTAGCGCAGAGATCGACACCCTTCCGGGGACGACTCTCTGTGGCGTGCAAAATAGCTTGATTGGTGTGTCACCATTCTCGCTCGCACGCTCCCGTTCAGAGTTCCCCGGAGGGAACAAAAGAAAGGAACTAGCAATGAAGAAGAACTATTCCGTTCTCGCTCTGGTGCTGGCGACTTTGGCGATCTTTGCCATCAACGTTCTCAACACTGGCTGTGGCGGAGGGATCGAGGCCGAGTACGTGGACGACGAGGGAGCGGTCGATCAGACCGAGCCCGCGGTCGAGGAGCCTGCGGCCGAACCCGAGAAGCCCACGTCCGAGCCGGCTGTCGAACCTGTCGAAGAGCCTGCGGCCGAGCCCGAGACGTCCGACTGTCAGGATCTCGACGGCGATGGCTACTGCTCGTCGCAGGACTGCAACGACAGCCCGGACGACGCAAACAAGGACGGGCTAGTGGATGGATATTTCATCCACACTGGCGCGACCGAGCTGTGCGACGAGATCGACAACGACTGCGACGGCGAGACTGACGAAGGACTCGAAACGATCGTGGTCTATCTCGACGAGGACGGCGACGGGTACGGATCAGGTGATGAGTTGTATGTGTGCTCCGAAAAGGGGTACTCGGGAAACAACAACGACTGCAACGACTCGAACGCGGACATCCACCCGGGCGCCGAGGACGAGCCTGGCGACGGTGTTGACAGCGACTGTGACGACGAGACCGCGCCGGTTCAGGAGGATCCGAAGGCGGACCTCTCGATCACGATCCGGTACGGTTCTTCCGCGAATCGCGTGCTGTCCTATCAGGTCTACACCGTCGAGTCTGATCTCGGCGGATGGTGGACTGAAGGCAAGGCCGCGACGTCCGACTCGAGTGGACTGTATTTCGAAGCGTCGTTCGACGACGCGGATAATTTCCTCGGCCTACGTTTCAACGTGGCCGAAGGCGACCCGGCTGATTCGTGGCTGTGCATGGGCAACGATCGCACGGCCAGCATCCTCGACGATGTTTCTATCCAGGTTATCTTCCTGGGGGTGGTTTATACCACCGAGGATGTCGAGACATGGTCTGCACCCAATGGACAAGGATGTTCTGCTCTGATACAGTTCTAATGTCCTCACTTGTCCCCTTTCTTCTTTCTGACCCCGGCATTCACTTGCACACTGCAAGTGTTTGTCCGGGGTCTCTTTAGTTTTTGGAATATAGTTGTCATTGCGAGGAGGAGCAAAGCGACGACGAAGCAATCACGCGAGATCCCTCGACCATGTTCGCCTTCGGCTCACGGAGTTTACACTGAGCGAAGACAAATTAAGCCTTCGACAAGCTCAGGCTATAAATTTGTCGAAGTCGAAGGGCTTGGGATGAGACCTTGCGGGTCAGATTGCTTCGCTTCGCTCGCAATGACTGAAATTGGATGTTTTTTCTACACGCTATTGACATATTTCCAACAAAATGATAAACATATGCGTTCATCGTGGAATGGTTTTAGGCTATTTTTATTGGAAAACAGCTTGAAATCAGGCCATGATGTGTGGTCTGCACAACAAGGAGAGGTCAATGTGCAAGATGCTCGGTTCTGCTCTTGTCGCTCTCGCACTGGCCTCGGCCAGTTGCGATAGCAATCCATTCGGCAACCTGGAAGCGGAATATTCCGGCCAGGACGCCATCGAATCGCCACAGCCGGGTGTTGACTCGGCTCTGCCAGAGCCTGACACCTCAAGTCCTCCGGTTTTCGTGTGTGAAGATCAGGACAACGACGGGTTCTGCGGCAATGCGGAAAACGAGCTCATGCAGGACTGCAACGACAATGTTTCGGCTATTCACCCGAACGCAACAGAGGTCTGCGACAATGTGGATCAGAACTGCAACGGAGTGGTTGACGAATCAACGGGCAGTGTCTGGTATCTCGATTCTGACAATGACGGATTCGGAGACTCTGATCAGTCGATCGTTGACGGATGTGATGGCGCGAACTTTCTTGTCGCTGTTGGCGGAGACTGCGACGACTCGAACAAGGACGTCAATCCGAGCGCGACCGAAGTCTGCGACGGCTTGGACAACGATTGCGACGAAGACATCGACGACGAAGACACGTCGCTCGACGACACGACGCAGAAGTCGTGGTACGTCGACGAGGACAGCGACGGATTCGGTGACGAAGAAGTCGCACTGTCCGCTTGCGATCAGCCGAATGATTACGTCGGAAACGCGAGCGACTGCGATGACGACGACTCGTCAAGCTATCCGGATGCGATTGAAGTCTGTGACAAAGCTGACAACGACTGCGACGGACTGACAGACGAGGGGGTCAAGATCGCATTCTATCTCGACGCTGATGGTGATGGGTTCGGCGATCCGCTTGAGTCAAAGCTTGGCTGTTCTGTCGAGAATGGTTATGTGCTAGACAAGACAGACTGCGACGACGCGGAAAGCCACTCTTATCCGGATGGCGGAGAAATCTGCGACGGAGAAGACAACGATTGCGACGGCAAGATCGACGAAGTCGGGCCTGGAAAGAATCTCTGCGACGACAACGATAAGCTCACGACCGAAGTGTGCGAAGGTGAAGACGGTTGCGTCTATACCGACGTAACTATCGAACTCGAGTGTTTTCTTCCAAAGGAATTTCCTGCAGAAGATGGATTCGAGTGCGGAGTGGCCGGCTTTTACGAAACAGACGACGGTTACGGAGGTATCTTCTTCAATCAGAACAATCTCTTCATCACGGCAAAGAACCTCTGCGCCGAACTCGAGAACGGCGGTGTTCTTCACACAAACAGCTACGTTGTGGAGGACGGCAATCCGTTTACGTTCTGGGTCGGAGGTCAGTACACGACAGTGATTGACGATCTGACCGGCGATGAAGTCAGCGGAACTCCCGGCGATGTGACAGTGCTGGTTCCTGGCCTCGATTTTCTCTTTTTCTTGGAGGATTTCGAGATCTGCCAGTAGGTTCTTTCTTTCTCTGGACGAGGCGCGGGGGATGTGCTAACTTCCTCTCTCGCGCCCGTCCCATTTTTTTGAGACGAACAATTTCGGCAATAGAACGTATTTTCCTTCTAAAGATACTGTGAAATTTATTTCCTGAGCCTGTCGAAGGAATAAATTTAATAAGTATAGTCGTTATCCCTTCGACAGGCTCAGGGAATAACGATATTAATACGAATTATTGTCGGGGTTGATCAGTCTCTCCGAGCGGTGTGCGGCCGTGGTTTCCGCATAGTTCTTCAAAGAGGAGTGAGCGATGAGAAACCTGTTCTTGTTCCTGTTCGTTCTAGGGTGCATCTCGGCTTTGGCAGGATGCGATTCCAGCAATTCCAACACGGGAGGTTCCGGATCCACCGGACTCTCAGCGAGCAACAGCGCCCTCAAGATAGATCCGGAAACCGGCGATCCGCAGGAATGCACTGGTCCGGACGATCCTACGTGCAATGCGTATGGTCCTGGTCAACGCCTCATCTGCGACCCCGATGGATTCTGCCACTACTACGAGTCGGACGATGGATGTACCTACCCGGAGCTCGGCGAGGATGCGATCAAGGCGTGCGCATACGTTCAGTGTGCCAATGACGAAGAGTGCGACGCTGTGAATCCAGATAATGACAATCTCGATCCGACGTGTATCACTACAGAAGCGAGCGATAAGTCCGATCTGGGAGGAATTTGCTTCTTTGCCTACGCTGATTGCACCGTCATGGAAGGTACACCATGCGAAGACAAGGGAGTCAACTATTGCAAATTTAATTCCTGTCTATGCACGGCCGAAGCGGACATGACAAAGGCGTCGACAGAGTTGTGCGACGACATGGACAACGACTGCGACGGCGACACTGACGAGACGTTCGATCTGGGCGTCGCGTGCGATGGAGCAGATTCGGATTCGTGCGAGAACGGAACGCTCACGTGCTCCGATTCCCAGCTCGAGACAGAGTGCTTGAATGAAAGCGTCGAGAACATAGCTGAAACATGCAATGGCGCGGACGATGACTGCGACGGAGCGGCTGACGAAGACTTTCCGACGCTCGGATCTGCCTGCGACGACGTTGACGCGGACTTCTGCGAAAACGGCGTTGTCGTGTGCACTGCTGACGGGCTCGGAGTCGAGTGCGACGAAGTCGGCATGAATGTCACGGAAATCTGTGACGGAGTCGACAACGACTGCGACGGCGCGATCGACGAAGACTGCGACGACGATCTCGACGGCTGGTGCGACAGCACTATGACCGTTGGAGCTGGCGCGACGTGCACAGCAAGTGACTGCGATGACACGAACTCGGATATTTCTCCGGACGCAGTGGAGATGTGCGACTATGTGGACAACGACTGCGACGGCGAGGTGGACGAGGGCTTCGGCCTCGGCGACGCATGTTCGGACGGAGTGGGGGTCTGTAAGGTCTCTGGGACTTATAACACTTGCTCCGCTGACGGGTCGTCTGCTGTTTGCTCGGCAGAGGAAGACCTCACGAAGAAGCTCAACTCCGAAGTCTGCAATGGCAAGGACGACACTTGCGATGGTGTGACTGACGAGGGATGCGACGACGACGCTGATGGATACTGCGACGACAATCTGAACGTAGGTTCAGGCGCCGCGTGCGATGAAGGCGATTGCAATGATGCAAACGCCAGCATCAGTCCTGAAGGGCTCGAAGTCTGCGATGGAGTCGACAACGACTGCAACGGGGAAACCGACGAGGGATGCGACGACGACGCTGATGGATACTGCGACACGGACATGTTCTACGGAGATGGAGCCGCGTGCGCGTACGGCGATTGCGATGACGACAACTCTGAGGTTAATCCTGACGTCGAGGAAGTCTGTATAACGCCGTACGATGACAACTGCGACGGCGACACAGAGTTCCTCGCGGACGGAGTTACTCCGGCCTGCGACTCGTGCGCGAACGCGCTTAAAATTCCGTGCGGTGTCGAGACAGAGATCGACATGGCAACGGAACCCAACGCGGCCAACTCGATCGACTCGTATCAGTGCTGGACGAACACTGGCGCGAAAACTCTCAAGACAACGTTCTCGGGTTCGGAAGTCGTGGTCGTGCCTGACGCGGCGGCTGGAACGAAGTTCTCGCTCCAGATTCTGACAAGCGGGACCGGAACGATTGCGGCGCGCCTACACACTTCATGCGAACCGGTCGACGGCACGTCAAAGGTGACTGCATACAACGAAGCGGCAGGACTCGACGGCACGTGTGCCGCATACGGAACTGCATCAGTCTCTGGCGGCGTGGTCGGCGAAGACTTCATTTCGCTCGACGCGAAGACGTCCCAGACTGTGACTGTCAAGTTCGTCTGTGTCGCTCCGTAGCGACTATCAACTCACCGGCTGTATCAGCGAACTGCTGAACAGCCGGATTTTTGTTATACTATTATCATGCTCAACCTTCGAACTATTTATTTTAAGTCTGAAGAACAAACTAGACGCGCAGTAATCGCTTTGTTTTGTTTGCTTGCTTTTTTTCTTTTGATCCAAACTTTTTTTTCCGCTTCTTTTGCTATCGCATTTTTATTTTTAATTATTGTCGTGATTGTAACTTTTGTTCGTCCTTTATTCACACTTGGGTTTTTGGCCGCGTATCTTCCGTTTGAATCTTTCATTCTCAAATTCATTCCAGACAACATTTACGTTTTCGCGCGATATTTTTCCGAGGGTTTGATTTATCTTGTCGCGTTTGTTGTTTTAATAAAAATTTTACGCGGTGAAATTCACATAAAAAAAACAACACTTGACGCACCGTTCATTTTATTTGTTTTGTCACTCATTGCCGCGGCAGCGATTCATTTTGTTCCTTTACCGATCGCGTTTCTTGGTCTTCGTCAGATTCTTCGCTTCATGCTTGTGTTTTTTCTTGTCGTATATTTACAGCCATCAAAATCGTTCGTAAAAAAATTGACGATCGTTTTGTTTGCGATCGTTTTGTTTCAATCAGCGCTTGGCATTGTTCAATCTTTCGCAGGCGAAACACTTGATCAACTTTTACTGCCGTCTGACAGCAAAACATTTGGTGAGATTACTTTGACAGAAGGTGTTGAACAATTTTGGGATCCTGGCTCGCGCGTGTTTTCAACGCTTGGGCGTTATGATCGTCTTGGAAATTATTTGTATTTCTTTTTGATTCTCGCGAGTGGATTTTTTTTCACAATGACCAAACGCGCAAACAAAATTCCACCGATTGTTTGGTGGGTGTTCGCGCTTGGTATTCCAGCTCTTGTCATGACTTATTCGCGCTCGTCATGGTTTGCGTTTTTAATCGGATTTTTGTTTATTGGTTTGATAATCAAGAGAGACAAAAAAGTTCTCGCAGGACTTTTGGCTTCGATATTTATTGTGCTTGGCTATCTTGCCGCTTCTGGGCTTACAGTCGGTTTTCTTGCGGATGTTCCTGGTCAAACACTTCCAGAAAGATTTTTTGAAGTGTTTAGTTATTCTCGCTGGAGAGGAGAATACTACGGATTAGGCAGAGTGTTTTGGTATGTTCATACACCAACATCGGTTGTTGCTACTTCACCAATTTTAGGCTGGGGACCAGGGCAGTTTGGAGGAGGGGCAGTTGCCGCGCTTCACAATACAAGTGTTTATGATCAGCTTGGACTCCCGTTTGGTGTTTATGGAACAGGAGGATTTATTGACAACAACTGGTTTTCACTCTGGGGAGAGGCTGGCACACTTGGGATCGTATTTTATCTTTGGCTTTACATCGCGTTATTTCGCAAAGCGCTTTTGATTTATCGCACGTCAAACGATGAATATGTGAAAGGCTTGGCAATCGGTTTTGCCGCGATAATGCTTGGAGTTGCGTTTAACGCGTTTACTTCCACGATTTTTGAGATTCGAACTTTGGCATTTTATTTGTGGCTTTACGGCGGAATAGTTTATAGCTTTAAGAGTAGTAGCCTACGGCTTTAGCCGTGGCAGAATATGAAAATTATCCAAGCCAACAAATTTTATTATCCTCGCGGAGGAGCTGAAATTTACATGCTCTCTCTTTCGAGTTGGCTTGAAGAACAAGGACATACGGTGATCCCGTTTGCTATGAAGTATCCGGAAAATATCGAAACTCCGTTTGAGAAATATTTCCCATCTGAAGTGCAAACTGAAAACGTGACATTGGACTTGAATGGTCTTCACACTTTTGGCCACATGTTTTATTCGCTTTCAGCTCGACGAAAACTAGCAGAACTTATTGCAAATGAAAAACCAGATCTTTGTCATATTCACAACATCTATACCCAAATTTCTCCGTCAATTTTACACACGCTTTCAGATCAAAAAATTCCAGTTGTTATGACAGTGCACGATCATCATTTGATTTCACCTCAATACGGAATTTGGGCTGAAGGTTGCGGAAAAGATTTTAGAAATGTTGGAATTGTGCGCGGTACGTTTTCGCGTTTTCACAAAAATTCAATGTTGGCTTCATTCGCGCAAACGGCGGTGTATAAGTTTCATCGTTTGTTGCGAATCTACGAAAAACACGTGGCAATTTTTATTGCTCCATCTGCTTATATTAAACGTCAGATGATACTTAGAGGATTTTCAAGCGAGAAAATACGCGTGAATCACTACGGCATTGATGCGAGCAGAGTACAACCAGTTTTTGCACACGATGGTTCGTTTCTTTTTGTTGGGCGGTTAAGTGAAGAAAAGGGAATAGATACGATCATTCATATTGCGAAGTTGCTTCCTGACATTTCATTCAATATCGTAGGTCGCGGTCCGCAAATGGAATATCTTCACAATTTGGCGCTCGACGCTCCCAATGTTCACTTTTTGGGATTTAGAACTGGAGACGAGTTACGTCAGATTTATGAAAAGGCATGTGCTGTTTTGATTCCTTCACGAATGCACGAAGTATTTCCGCTTGTTGCGCTTGAGGCTATGTCATATGGCAAGCCAGTTATCGCAAGCGATGTTGGAGGAGTTTCGGAAATTGTTGAAGATCGAGTGAACGGATTTTTAGTTCAGCCGACTCATTTGCATGGCTGGGCTGAAGCAGTGATTAGATTGTTTCACGATTCGAATTTGCAAAAACAAATGTCGTGCGCCGCACGGCAAACTGTTGAACAAAAATTTAGGTTGGACGAACATTACCGTCGACTGATGGGGATTTATAGGGAAGTAGTAAAGTGGCTGTGAACTACGAAATTAAAAAATTTATCTCCTGAGCCTGTCGAAGGAATAAATTTTAAGCTTTTCGTCGTTGGCGTTGTACGGTCTGGCTTTCAGCCAGACATCGTCCAACCCGTCTTAGAGGTACGAAGCCAAGCGGTTGGCTTCTTTACTCCTCCTCGACTCCCTTCGACAAGCTCAGGGAATAACGACGTTTCGTAATTCATAGCAAAACAAAAACTCCCGCTTTTTCAGCAGGAGTTTTTATGCTGGGATACCGAGTTTTTGTTCCACGATTTCAAGGTGTTCTTCAAGCCGATTATATTGACTTCTCATCATCACCAATTCTTGATCAAGTGTTTCGTGTAGTTTAGCAAAACGATCAACAGAAGAAAGTATTCGCGATTCCGTTGCCTGCAACTTTTCTTCAATTATTGTTTCGACTTCCTCCTTCATCATCATATGTTCCTTTAGGAAATCAATAACTTCATTTGTTGTTACATCATTCATACAAAGACATTATAAATCAATTTATTTCTTTGTAAAGAAAACAAAAACTCCCGCTTTTTCAGCAGGAGTTTTTATGCTTTCGCGTTTTTCAATTCCGGTTCAAGTTGGACAAGTTCGTATAGATATTCAGTTGTTTCAGCGATATCTTTCCAATCATAGTGTTTAGCAATGTGTTCTCGAGAAAGTTTTCCGATCCCTCGGATTTCTTCCGGATGCTCGAGCATATACACAATTTTTGTTTTTAGATTTTGAACGTTTCCTCGAATAAATGTCAATCCATGTTGTTCAAGAAGTTCCATGTTTCCTGGAATATCAGAACCAAGAACGCATTTTCCATAGCTCATTCCTTCAAGCACCGCGATTGGAAGCCCTTCAACTTCAGAAGGGTGCACACAAGCGTAGCTATTGAGAAATAGCGCGTGCAGTGTTGAACCTGTTTGTGTTCCTGTCATAACAATCGAATTATCAGTTCGCGCCATGTTACAAAGCGATCTGACATAATCATCAGTTCGCGCGCTCCCGCCGACAATCGCAAGTTTGAAATTTGATGTGAGATCAGGACGTTCTGAACGAAGTTGTTTCCACGCGTCCATAAGCGTGTGCGCGGCTTTCAGACGAATCAAGCGTGAACACATCATCAGATATTTTCCTGGTTCCAAACCGAAAGCCGTGACAATTGTTGAGTCAGCGTCTGCTTGCGGAATCTGCGCGCCGTTTGGAATATACTTTGCATTAATGCCATGAGACATTCTGCAATATGCTTCAAGGGTTTTAGAAACAGCGATTGTTGCATCTGGAAATGTGACAGCCATGCGTTCACCAAGTGAAAGCATTTGTCGCGCGAACCATCCCCATTTTTCATTGTGGCGGTCAATACTGTGAAAAGTTACAATCACACTCGCTGATGGACGAAGAAGTTTTGGAAGCCAACAGAGAATAGATGGACCAACTCCGTGGATATGAAAAATATCAACCTTTTCACGCGCGGCTTTGATAATAGAAAAAAATGTGTGAACAATCGCGTCCAAGTGTTTTGTGGAAATTGTTGGCGCTTTTATACATCGAACTCCGCGATGATTTCGAATTGGCCAGACATACCACGAACGACAAAATACGAGGACTTCATGTCCGCGCGCGGCAAGTTCAGCGGAGAGCTCTTCAACGTGACGCTCAATTCCACCAGCCCGAGCCGGGATGCCTTTTTGTCCAATCATTGCGATTTTCATACTGGGAAAATATAGCTCTTAGCCCTTAGCCTTTAGCTCTGGAAACGAGTATTCCGCACTAACGGCTAGCGGCTAACAGCTAACGGCCACCCTTCAAATTGACCCAAAACGATAACAAAAAACAGGCTTTTTGTCAATGGCCTCATCTCGCTACCTGGTAGCGAGATGACAGAAAAGCCTGTTATTTGGATACCCTTTATGTTTTATTTTGTTAAAAGAGCTGAAATATCAGGTTTTGAAGTGTTTATTATAGCTCCAGTCCATCCGTCTGTGGCATTTAGCTGAATTTGGCCCAATAATTCATGGGTTAAATTATCCACAGTCGGCGTTACACCGAGTTCAAAAGCAATGCCCACGATTTTGCTTGTTGGGGAGAGTGTTGGCATAACAGAATCTGATTTCCAGCTAATTTCTCTTGTGTTTGGATCGTATTCAACACCTTTGTTTTGGGACACTGTTTGTCGTCCTGTAAATCTAACATTTGCTGGCAATATTCCAGTGATTTCGACGTTTGAAAGTTCGTTTGTTGTTCCGCTTACATGCCAGAAAATCCAATACGTTGTTTCTTTGCCGGATTGTGGCGGAATTGGTCCACGTCCGATTTGGTCACCGGTTGCAGTTGTGTAGCGAGCAAAAGAATCGAAAATTATCGGAGTTGTAAGTTGAGACTCGATTGTCGCGCCTTTTGACGTCACGGTCGATTCCACATCTTCTTTTATTGTATAAGTCGCTGTTGGTCGGCTTGGTATTTTCAAATTTTCATAAACACTTGTTTCGCTTTGAGCGATTGTTTTTCGGAGTGTTGTAGTTATCTCAACAGTCCCGGTTTCTTTTGGAGCGATTTTTTCGCGTGAAACAACAGAAGATTTTTTCACAAACGGACTTTGCGCGTCCATTGTGAAAGAAACATTTGAAAGTTCCACATCGGAAATGTTTTCGTATTGAATTGTAAATTTTATATCTTCTCCAGGACGAACGGTTTGTTTTTCAACACTATGATTCAAAGTCAAAGGAAGCGGAATAATTGGCGCTGTATGTTGTAGTGTTTCTTGTTTATATTTGTCTTTTCCAAAAGTGAATGATGGTTCAAAAATAAAAGTTATTTCGTCTTGAGGGTTTTGTAAAATCCCTTCGAATTTTACCTCTCCTTTTTCACCACTTTTTACTGTCGGCACCTCGAATTGTCCTTTTGTGAAAATAAATTCTTTTGGCCAAATTGGTTTAATGCTGATTTTTGGAAAATTAATTTCGCTTGTATTTTTGTAGTGAATGATTCCTTCAATTGGTTGATAAGCGACCATTTTGTCTGGCAATTCAAGTGAAAGTGAAAGCGCGGAACTTGAAGGCGAAAAGACGTAAGTGTCGGTTTTCTCTCCAAACACATCAAATTTTTCTCCATGAACAAATGACAAACGTGTTTGAAAAGTTTGTTCACCTCCAACATCTCCAAACATTGTCCCTTTTATATGAATTGTTCCTGATCCACCGATTGGAATTATGCCAATTTCTTCCGGAGAAGTTTCTTGCAAGAGGAAATATTTTGGATATTTAATTTCAACTTTCGCATTTCGAAGTTCTTCTTTTGTTTTGTTTGTATATCGAATTATAAGTGTTGAAGGTGAACCAGAAACAACTTCTGTTGGCGCGACAGATGATTCAAATACAATTCCATCTTCAAAACTTTTTGGAACAAATAAAAATCCTATAATTGAGACAATCGCGAGCGCGACAGCGATTCCGATCAAGAATAAATCTAGTAAAAAAACAAGACGCGCAAATTTGTAACGTCCTTTATATCTCGTGTTGAACCAATGCAAGAAAGGCAACAGGAACATTTTACCAGGATGGACTGAAATACAAACCGCTCGGCCAACTGCCGAATGCGGTTTGTTAACAGAATCGCACGCAATTCCTTTTTTGATTTCATTATGAATATCCATAAATTTTTTTTGTCATTGCGAGGAGTCGGACGACGAAGCAATCTGTTAAGACAGAGATTGCTTCGTCAGGCCTTTAGGCCTGACTCGCAATGACGAGAGGAAGTCTTTTTACTTTACTCTTTAAACCCACTCAACGTAAACACATTTGTTGTGAGTCCTAAAACCTCAGCTCGTCCATCACCATCAACATCGTTTGCAACAACTTTAAGGCCGTTTCGTTCTTTTTTATCAAACACATAAAACTCATTTTTTAACTTTCCATCTTTGTTAAACACGCGCGCGAGCGGTTCGCCGCCAATTCCTGGGCCAGTTATAATGTCATCAATTTTGTCACCATCAACATCAGCAACTGAAACATTCACACCACCTCGGAAAGATGGATTGTATGCGAAAAATCCAGGATTGATGAGTTTTCCGTCTTTGTTATACACGCGAACATGGGGCCCGCCTTTATATCCAGCGCCAGTTACGATCTCCTTTATTCCATCGCCATTCAAATCTCCAATCGCCACGTTCACTCCGCCACGGAAATTTTTGGCATACGCGAAAAAACCAGGATTGATCAGCACCCCATCTTTATTGAAAACTCGCACATGTGGTCCGCCGCCGTTTTCAGTTCCTGTTACAATCTCGACTGATCCATCATTCTCAATATCGCCAACCGCGATGTTTATTCCTTTTTTGAATGTCTCTGTATATGGAGCGAATTTAACTTGCAAAGTTTCATCCTCTCGATAAATTGAAACATAAGTTTCATCAGCGACAACAGTTTCGCGCTTACCGTCGTTATCAAGATCATAAGTTACAACTTGTGTTCCGCCACGAAACAAACTGTTATACGCAAAAAATCCGGTTCGTTTTTGTTTTCCATTTGCGGAAAAAACACGCGCGAACGCGCCATTCAAAAATGTTGTATTTAGCAATTCTTCAATCGGGCGAAGCAAAATAATTCCGTCCTTACTTTTGATCGTGATATTTGAAATAATCGAACCATCGTTTGTTTTCGGATCTTGTGTGCCGTGCAATTTTTCAAAGTCTCCGCCCAAATTGATTGTTGATTCTTTTTCTGTTGCGTTAACAATGACTTTTCCTTGCGTGTAATCTCTTTGCCAAACGCCAATGTCAACATTTTTAATCGTCTCTTTTGGGTCTCCCAAAGCAACATCGTATTCGTCATATTCCCAAATAACAGCATGGTTTGTTGAACCAGCGTCATATCCAAAATAACCGTCTCCTAGAAGTGTTGTTGTCAAACCAAACCTGACAGCTTGATAATCTTGTTGGGTTCCAACTCCACCAGTGTTATCTGTGTTTGAGTTAATGAAAAAAATATCAGGATCGTATCCAACGATTTTTTCCAAATTGAAATATTGATTTGTCATGTTTTTCCATTCGGCAAGTGTGTTGTGAGATGAAGGGAAAGTCTCAAACATTCTTCCGTTGATATACGGGGCAAACAATGGATTTGAACTTCCGTTTGTGATTATGATTGTGTCGTTTCCAACTTTTGCGCGCGTGTTTTCAAAAAGTTTTTTGTAATTTTCAGCCCAAAGCGCGTCAGCTTCGCTTACAGAATCGGTTTGTCCGTCATTATTAACGTCAGTCGCTCCAACCCAACTTATCGAATCTTGAACTTCATCATAAAAAATTCCATCCCAATTACCGGTTGAGAGCAGATCGTTTTTGACGTGGCTTGATAGATAGTCAATCCATCCAGAATTCAAATTCAGCGCACGAGTATTCGGCCAGACTGATTTTTGATTTCCTTGCACGTCTTTCAACCACCAATCCGATTTAATGTTTGGATACATTGCTTTGTGAAGCGGATCAGTCCAATACGCGTCATTCCAACTTACAGTCGGAACATAAGCTAGTATTATAATGTCAGGATTTAGTTTTCGTATGTTTGAAAAGAATGAACTATTGTAAACTTGAGCTTCAGAACCAAGAACAAGTAAATCAAATTTCGCGAGCCGTTCGATATTATTATCAAGCAAAGAACCGCCCCACAAAAATACAATTGCGGAGCGTACAAAATTGTTCGTATTTGTTTTTGCAAAAACTCGGCCAGGAAAAAACGAGAACATCATTACAATAATCAGAACGGCCGAAGTGAGTGAACGAAACATATTAGGAAGATTTTTCGTCTTCCTCCTTTACGCCGCGTGGATTAGGGGAAAAGAGTTTGTTTCGGATTTTCCATTGCTCAACAAACTGTCCGATACCGCTTTCGTCGCGTTTGTTTCGGACTGTTGTTGTTCGCTGTGACCAACGAAGAAGAGACTCGAAATTTATCTTATAGCGTCCCTGAACAACGACATAAGTGATCTCTTGATCCTTGATTGCCCTTCGAATTGTGATCGGACTAACCCCGAACATTCGCGCGGCTTCAGAAACCGATAGTCTAATTGCGTCTTTTGTCATATTAAGTAAGTCTTTGAATTACTAAATACGTTTATTGCCTGAGCCTGTCGAAGGCAGTATGAAGATTCATTACATGCTGTGCACAACTCTTTTTGTTTACACCAGTGTATGCAAAATTCAAGAAAAAGTCAAGTAAATGAGTAAAACTCTTGTAATTTTGGCAAATATAAGCTAGAATCCAGCCATTGTGTAAGAACCACTACTTATATATACCTCTGTGTCGCCAGACAAATTAGAACAATTTCTTTTACTAAGGATTCGCGGCTTTCAGGACAAGGCTGCTTTTGAAAAATTGGTCAAAATGTATGGTTCTGGAGTTCTGAGATTTCTGCATTTCAGACTTCCGACAAAAGAAGACGCAGAAGATGCGTATTCAACTGTATTACTGCAGGTTTGGGACTATATTATAAGAACAGAGGTGAAACACTTTAACGGACTGCTTTTCACTGTCGCGCGAAACGTTATAGCAAGTCACTATGAAAAAAGTGGGAGAGTAAAGATTGTTCCGATTGAAAATGAAGATGGGACTGAAAAGCAAATCCCATCTGTTCTTTCGCCGCAAAAGATAATGGATAAAGTGGACGCGGCATTTGTTAGAGAAAAAATGAAAGAACTTGATGAAGACGATCAAGAGATAATAATTCTGCGGTATTTGGAAGGATACTCTGTAAAGCACATCGCGAAATATTTTGGAAAAACTGAAAACGCAACATCAGTAATGCTTCATCGAGCGATCAAAAAACTCAAAGATCTATATGAACGAGCGGGATTTTGAAAAATTACTCGAGTCAATAAAAGATGCACCAGAAATGGGAGCAGGATTTGATACACAGAAATTGTGGAATCGTTTTGCTGAAGAAAATGATTTTCCAAAAAGCAACGAAAATGAAAAAGTTGATTACGGCTTCCGTGATTATCTTGAATTTTATGTGTTTCAGTTCAGCCGCACAATTGTAAAACCGCTTGCAATTAGCATGGCTGTGTTTTTGCTGTTGCTTGGCGGATTTGCAAGCGCGAACAGCTCTTCGTTTAACGCGCTTCCTGGCGAAAAAATGTACAACGTGAAACTTTCTCTTGAAAAAATCCAATTAGCAACAGCGTTTAGTCCTTCGCAAAAAGCAAAATTGCAAGTCGAATTCACATCAAGACGTTTGGAAGAAATGGTGGCTCTTACAGCAACAGAATATAAAGACAATGCTTCAGCGGTTCGACTTGCAATGCAACAGTTTAAGAAAGAAGTGGAAAACATTCAGTCAGATTTGAAACAAGAAAACGCGACTTCATCACAAACAGAACTTGCAAAAGAAGTTGGACGAAAAACAAAAGCGTATCAAGAAACAGTTGCGGACTCGAGCGTAAATTTACCGGATGATGTTAAACAGGAAACAGATGTTGTTCAACAAATTCTAAAAGACACACAAGACGAAGCTGTTGAAGTGATTATCACAGCTCATGAAGCAACTGAAGACGAAGCAGTCGCGCGCGAACTTGAAAAAACATTTGAACAAGAAGTCGCGACGTTGGAAGCAAAAGATTTGACGCTTGAACAAAAACAGAAAATTGAAACAGCAATTTTATTGAAGAAAGAAGGCGCGTATCGTCGAGCGTTTCAGTTGTTGAAGGAGGTAGTAGTGGAGTGAGCAATAGACTATCGTGTCATTGCGAGGAGGCTGTACGGCCGACGAAGCAATCCAAGTACAGAGATTGCTTCGACGATCATTCGATCGTCTCGCAATGACACACTTGAGTCGGGTTTCTTTCCACAGCGAAAGAACCCTGGCTCACTGTTTGAACGCGCGTAAAAGCTCGTTCGAATAGCGTAATCTTATTAATTCGCGCGCGTTGAAAGGTCGAAGCCGAGAGGCTACGTTGCGTAATTAAATCCTAACGGCCCCTCAGAGCCCAAATCTGAGAAACAGTTCAATTTATTATGACCAATTCTATTGCACAACGAGCGCTTACCGTTGCGGTAGTTGCCGCGACCATTCTATGGTCTGTCGGTTTTGCCGCGCTCGTCCCACAACAGGCTTCAGCCGCAGCTTACGGCGACCTGATCAAGGGCTCGACGCTCTCAACCGTTTATTACTACGGTTCAGACGGTCAACGCTATTCGTTCCCAAACTTAAAGACATTTAATACTTGGTACGTTGATTTCAGCGGTCTTGTAACATTGTCTGATTCTGAACTTGCCGCAATTCCACTCGGTGGAAACATTGTTTACCGCCCAGGTTCACGATGGATCAAAATTACCAGTGATAATAAGACATACGCGGTTGCCAAAAACGGTTCAGTCCGATGGATTGAATCAGAAGAGGTGGCCAAAGGTCTCGCAGGTAGCGACTGGAACCAAAACATCGATGATGTTCCAGACGTTTTCTTCGTTGATTACACAGTCGGCGATTCTCTAACAAGCGCAGCTTCAGCTTATGAAGGGGCACTTGTAAAGATCGGTTCAGACAACTACCTCGTTTGGGGTGGTAAGAAATTAAAAGTTTCAAGCGCTGGCTTTACAGCCAACAACTTTAAGTCAGGCTTTGTGCTTGACGGATCTGGCGCAACACTCTCTGGCCTTTCAGCCGGCGACGAAGTGACAGCGAAACTTGCTTACCTCACAGACGCGGCACAAAAAGTTACGACAAGTGAGGTTGTCAGCTCAAAGGATGTTTCCGTCAGTTTTGCCGGATCGCCTTCAGCTTCAACACTGATTGCTGGACAAGGTATTGCCGATCTAGCACACTTGAAACTTACCAACAATTCAGCTTCTGAAGTTAAACTTAACAAAGTGACTCTTGCTCGCCTTGGAGTTTCTTCAGACACAACATTGTCTAACCTTTACCTCTTTGATGGCTTCGTTCGTTTGACGGACGTCGCAACAATCTCTGATGGAAAAGTTACTTTCAATGATGCATCAGGTCTTTTTGCAATCGCTCCTGGCGCTTCAAAGGAAGTTGTCGTGCGTTCTGACATTGCCGCAAGCACAAACGGCCAAACCGTTGGTCTTAAGCTCGCTTCTGCTTCAGATTTGACATTCTCAAACGGTGGTGCAGCTTCCGGTTCCTTCCCACTTGTTGGAGCAACTCACACAATCGCTTCTCAGCCAAGCACATTTGGTACAGCTGATTTCTCAGGAAGCACAACTCCAACCGCAAATACAAGTGTTGATCCAGCAGAAGGAATTAAACTATTTGAGCGCACACTTTCAGTTGGAACAAATGAACTCTCGCTCAAAGCAGTTCGCGTTCGCAACATTGGTTCCATTGACGCAGTAGATGTCAATAACTGGCAACTCTATGTCGGTGGTGTCAAGCGAGGAAGTTCAGTTGCTTCAGAAGATTCTCTTGGTTATGTGACATTTGATCTTTCAGCCGCTCCAATCGAGCTCAAGACCGGTAACCATCAGGTTAAAGTCATGGCCGACGTTATCGGCGGATCTGGTCGCACAGTCCAAGTTGGTCTTCGAAACAGCGCTGACTTCGTAGCAGTTGATTCTGACTACGGACAGCCAGTTCTTTCAACTGTTGGTTCAAGCACATTCTCAGCCATGGATGCTGGTTTACAGACAATGGCAAGTGGTTCTCTTACATTTACCAAGACCACGGATTCCCCAACAGGGAATATCGTAGAGACGTCTTCTGGCGTTACTCTTGGAAAGTGGACAATTAAAGCGTTCGGAGAAAAGATGAAAGTTGAAAACCTACGCTTTGCTTTCACAGAGAGCGATGGCAATGACGTTACATTGCGAAATGGTGCTGTATACTTAAACGGTGTGCAGATTGGAAGCACAACAGGACTTGAGGCAAACGCAGGAGCAGGAACTGATTACACATCGTACTCGTTCGGCTCATCGTTTATTGTCAGTCCTGGGGTTCCAGCATCACTTGAAATCCGTTCAGACATATTCGATTCAGATGGAACAGACAACATCGAAGATGCTGACACGATCCGTGCTGAAATATCTGACATGAACAACGTTCTCAACGTTCAGCGAATGACATCTGGTAGCTACATTGATGCACCAGATGGCGCCGCTGTTATCGCAAACACGTTGACAGTTGCGGCCGCGGCATTGACCGTTGCCAAGAATGGTTCATACGCGAACCAGACAACAATTGATCCAAAGACTGCTTATAAGATTGGTTCTTACACAGTTACAGCAGGTACTTCAGAAGGTATCAACTTGACAGATTTCAACATCGACTTTGACCAGACAGATACAGCGACATCTGATACTTCAGAGCCAGCCGCTGGAGACATGTATAACCTCTATCTCAAATATGGTCCTGCCTCAAACATGGTAATGACCAGCATAAAGGGCTCGATCTCTGAAACGTCAAACACATGGTCTATCAACTACGAGTTGAAAGCCGGTGAGACTATCTATGTTGAAGCATATGCTGATATTGATTCAGCTATCTCAACAGGTGAAGTCATTCAGACAGCCTTTGATGCAAACGGAACATCAGTGAAGTCAGGCACGTCTCCATCAACATCAAAACAGGCAGGTCAAACAGTGACCATCACAGCCGGTACATTTACCGAGTTCAATGACGATCACCCAGTTGCCGCGATTGTTTATGGAAACCAGGAAGTTACAGCCGCCAAGTATCGCTTCAGCGCGTCAAACGAGAGCTATACTATCGAGGAAATGACCACAAGCGTTGCAAGCGCAACAGCTTCTGGGCTCGTTGGTGAAGTTCGTTTGTATGACGGAAGCACACTCAAGGCTTCAACTGTGTACGACGAAAGCTCGCTCACGCGAGCAACATGGACAGGTCTTAGCATTCCGGTTGCCGCTAACGCGACAAAGATTTTGACTGTCAAGTATCTTCTAAACAGTGTCGGAGTCGGAGCGGGCACATCACAAACCGATGTTGCAAACACTCTCTACTCTGTGAAGTTTGCTGACAGCAACGGAGTTGAAACAACCGAAACATCTGGATCAGAATTCTCCAGTGTTAACGGAAACTCACAATACGTCTTTGCTTCAATCCCAACACTTAGCGCTGTTGATCTTACAAACAGCACACTTGTGAACGGACAGGCACAAGATATGTATAAGTTCACTTTGACTGCCTCTGGCGGATCTGTTGCATTGAAGCAATTCAAGCTCACAACAGCATGGTCTGACGGTGGAACAGGTGACACACTCGAAGTCGAATCGCTCAAGATTTACAAGAACGGTTCTGACATCACGTCTTCGACAACAATCGTTGATGAACTTGGAAACGTTGTTTCCGACACAACAGGTATCGTTGATGCCACACCAAGCACGAGAGTAATCGTAACTTGGACAACAGAAGACACAATCTCTCAAGGTGAAACAGTTACCTACACTGTTCGTGGAACTCCAACAGGATTCCGCACAGTAGGTGCTGACACTGTTGGCGATTCAGTGAGCTTCTACTTGGCTCAAGATGCGGCTACAAATGGCACAAGCGTCTATATCAACGACGAAACAGATCAGGGTGCTGGTCAGTCAGAAATCATGGAGCTCTTTACAAGCGCAGCCGCCAATACATCTGACGGAACTGCCGCAGAGCTCATCTGGTCTGATATTAGCGCCGCAAGCCACGCGTCTGCCGCGAACGCAAGTTCAACAGGCGACTGGCACAATGGATTCTTGGTTAAGAACCTTGATCTCGCAGGCGAGACATGGTCCAAGTAATCTAACTTGACTCTCATATACCCTGAGCGGAGGCAGTTACGGCCTTCGACAGGCTCAGGCAATAATTTGCCGGAGTCGAAGGATGCGAGAATTAAGAACCAAACAACCCCCGCTTTTCGCGGGGGTTTTGGTTTTATATCGTTTGTTATTCTGAGCCCTTTGACCTAGGTAAAGTTATTACCTGAGCCTGTCGAAGGCATAACTTTACCTTCGTTCAGGGTAAACTCCGCGAAGGATCTCTTAATGTTATCAACATCCTCTGATTGACAAACAAGAAAATTCTCGTAAGATAGTCAAATTTTATTCCCTGAGCCTGTCGAAGGGATGAAATTTGAATAAATCATCTACAGCCTTCGACTTTGCTCAGGCAATAATGCTTTATCCTCCCAATGTGCGTTGGGGGGATTTTTTTAATCAAAATAATTTGTTACAATCAAAACAAGATATGTCAATACAAGAAACAAAGATAAATAAACTTCAAAAGTCCATTGATGAAATCAAAGGCGACGTTGATGAAATCAAGGGCGACATTAATGAAATAAGGATCGAACTTAAGTCTTTCGCTACAAAGGACGAACTCAAAAAAGAATTCGAACGTTTTGCAACGAAAGATGATCTTAAGGACTTGGAATTTAATCTTCGATACGAAATGCGAAATTTTGTTACAAAAGATGAGATGATTGGATTTAAGGATGAGATCCTTACAGCAATTGACGCGATCGCTATTCGGCACATAACATTTGAACAGGAACTTTTAATGCAAAGAAGCCAGTATCTTCGACACGAAGATCGGCTTGAAGTTATCGAAAATAAATTAGATATATGAAGAACCGTTTTTTTATTAGATCAATGATTTTTGTCTTATTGTTTTTTATCTCTCTTCCGACTCACGCTTCAGGTTGGATTGAAAAAGAAAAAGGAACAATTCAAGGTCTGCAAGGTATTACAAAAGCCGGTGATAATTATTTTGCTGTTGGAAACGGAAGCAACATCATTCGTTCAACTGACAATGGAAACACTTGGACTGTGTATGATCAAAGCGGAAATGTTTATTGGCAAGATATTGAAACAACAGGAACAACAGTCCGAGCGGTTGGAGAAGGTGGAACCTTGCGTGAATCAACAAATAATGGTTTGACGTGGAGTCAAAGGAAACTTGAAATCACTGATACTTTTTATGATATTGATGCTTCTTCTGAACATGGGTACATTGTTGGAACAAACGGCAGGATTTTATATTACGGTTCAAATACAGATACATGGAACACAACAACTTCGAATACGACACTTGCGTTGTTCGGTGTGCAAGATCGTGGTGACGGAACAGCGTGGGTTGTCGGTTCAGAAGGGATATTGTTAAAAACAACAGATTCTGGAATTACGTGGACAAATAAAGGAAAGGCGACTGACACAGATTTGCTTGCTGTTTGGTTTACAAGTTCTTCGTCTGGATATGTTGTTGGAAAAAATGGAACGATTCGAAAAACAACAGATAGCGGATATTCGTGGTCAACGATTTCAGTAAGCGGACTTTCAACACAAACGCTTTATGACATTGAAGCAGTTGGCGATGATATTGTGATTGTCGGCGACAAAATTATTGTTCGATCGCAAGATGGAGGAAAAACTTGGACAGCAACAGATTATACACCGCAAAATTTCACACTCCGTGATGTTTATTATCCATCAACGAACGAACTTTGGATTGCTGGCACAAAAGATGATTATCAGTCAGTGATATTGAAATGGGAAGCGGTTACGGAAACGCCAGTAGATACAGTAATATCCCCTGAGCCAGTCGAAGGGGGTACGGCTGAAGCTGTGGCTGGGAATCTCATCAAACTCGCCTGTCAAGTAAACGCTCAAATAAATGATCCATGTAAAGCAGTTTATTTTTATGCGTCAGACGGGAAGCGTCATGCGTTTCCAAACGACAAAGTTTTTTTTACATGGTTTGATAACTTTGACAGTGTGAAAGAAGTTTCTTCTTCATTCATGTCCTCACTCCAACTTGGGAAAAATGTGACATATCATCCTGGAACAAAAATGGTGAAGTTTCAAACAGTGCCAACTGTTTATACAGTATCAAAGAAGGGTGAATTACGCGCAATCGCGTCCGAACAAATAGCAACAGAACTGTATGGCTCAACATGGAACAAACAGATCGATGATATTTCCGACGCGTTTGTTGGAAATTATACGTTTGGTTTGAAGATCAATTCGACTTCAGATTACGACGTCGCAACAGAGAAAACATCAGTGGCTGGACTTGATGCGAATTTTTAACAAGTGTCGTACCAATTCCAAAGGGGACTAACATTGGTTGCCGGTAAACCGAAATAACAGCAAAGAGCGGTAGCACTATGTCGAAAGGAACAGCGGCGACAGTCCGATGGCCTGGAGACATAGTGCTACCGCTCTTTAACTACCGCCATACAGAATCTGGAGAAAACAAGATACCAATGTTACAATGCAGACGCTATATGAAAGCGTCTGTTTTTGCATTCAGTTTTTATTTTTTAATTCTAATTAGCGTGATTTTTACGCCTTTTTTTCATTTATCTGCCAAATCTCAAAACGATCCGTTTTACAATGAACAATGGTATTTGAATAAAATTGGTGTTTCGCTTGCTTGGCAGGAAACCATTGGCTCTACTGATGTTATTGTCGCGATTCTTGATGCCGGATTTGATCTTGATCATGAAGACCTTGAAAATCAGTATTGGCGCAATAAATTGGAAATCCCGAACAATCATAAAGACGATGACGGAAATGGATATGAAGACGACACGATCGGATGGGATTTTGTTGACAGTGATCCTGACCCGTCTCCTGTGATAAGCAAGGAGTTCAATGACACAATCATTTCGCATGGAACAGCGATCGCTGGAATTATCGGAGCTGAAACAAAAAATGGAATCGGAATCGCTGGTATTAATCAAAAAATTTCAATCATGCCACTTCGAATCTTAAACGAAAAAGGCGCTGGATCAACTTATGATGTGCGACAAGCAATTGAATACGCTGTAAAAAACGGCGCGCAAGTTATCAATTTGAGTTTTACGTCTGATCAATCTGACATGAATTTTGCAAAGACGATTGCGTGGGCGGTTGATCAAGGTGTTGTGGTGGTTTCCGCAGTAGGAAATGGCGATCGCGATGTGAATCTAAAACCAAGTTATCCAGCGTGTTACGATTCACTTTTGAACAAAGAAATTGTAATCGGTGTTGCGGCAACAGATAAAAATGACCAAAAAGCGACGTTCTCTAATTTTGGAGAAAGATGTACTGACTTAAGCGCTCCTGGCACAAACATTTTTTCGAGCGTGTACAATGACGCGTCAAATCTTTTGACCTCGACTTCGTATGGTTCGCCATGGGAAGGAACATCAATCGCCGCGCCAATGGTCAGCGCCGCGGCTGCTCTTTTGAAATCCGCGTTTCCATCGCTAACTCCGGAACAGATCCGTTTGTCTCTCAAACTTTCTGTTGATCCAGTGAAGGAAACTTCAGTTGAAGCTCGCAAACGTCTTGGCTCCGGAAGATTGAACATTGCGAACGCGCTTCAAGCCGCGAAAGTTTTTGCAACAGGTCAAGGAATCGCACCTGTCAAAACAAACACAGACCATTCTCGTTCTCTTGTTGTGGCAGAAGGTCCTGGAACTGAACCTCGCGTCATCCGCGTTAACGCTCACGGAGAAAAACAAGGGTCGTTTTTGGCTTATAACAAGAATTTTCGCGGTGGTGTTTCGCTCGCAATGGCTGATGTTAATGGCGATGGAAAAGAAGAAATTATTACTGGCGCGAGGAAAGGCGGCGGTCCACAAGTTCGAGTTTTTGATTTAGATGGAAAATTGCTTTCGCAGTTTTTTGCTTATGATCCATCGGATCGCGGTGGAATTTTGGTGTTTTCAGGTGATGTGAACGCGGATGGAATCGCAGAAATTTTTGTTGTTTCAGAGTCTGGAGGCATTGGAGATGTGCGAATGTTTAATCGTTATGGACAGCTTCAGGGTATGTTGCGTCCATTTGGGCGTGTTGATTCAGTTCTTCAACTTGCGATTGCGAATATGGATGAAGACGCGTCAAATGAACTTATATTTTTGCTTCAACAAAAAAATGAATCCTTGATTCGAATTACAGATGGCGACGGTCGTTATGTTCGAGAGTTTAGTCTCTCAAAAGATTCAAAAGGACAAACCATTTCAGCCAGCGACATTGATGGCGATGGGCAAAATGAAATCGTAGTTAGCTCGCTCATCAAAAAAGTTTCGTTTATCGAGACATATTCACCAACAGGAACACGCGAGACATTTTTCATGCCTTATCAACAAAAAACGAGTGTCGGAGCAAAAGTGTGTTCAGGAGATATTGATCAAAACGGTCGCGCTGAAATTTACACAATGCCTTTGTTAAAAGCCGGTCCTCATTTGAGAATTTTTGAAAATAACGGCGTTGTTCTTGGTGGATTTTTTCCATTTACATTGTCAAACAGATTCGGTGCAACCTGTGCGATCTGGTAGAATAGAAACAATTTGCATGTTGCAAATTATTGCCTGAGCCGTAATGCGTTATGAATAGTTATTGCCTGAGCCTGTCGAAGGTGGTAATGCGTTATGAATAGTTATTGCCTGAGCCTGTCGAAGGTGGTAATGCGTTATGAATAGTTATTGCCTGAGCCTGTCGAAGGTGGTAATGCGTTATGAATAGTTATTGCCTGAGCCTGTCGAAGGCTGTAGATGATTTAACCAAATTTTGTCTCTTCGACAAGCTCAAGGAATAAAATTTGGCTTGAAGTTTTATGCGATATTTTTTCGTGATCTTTTTTTGCGCAACATTTGCATTTCCAGCGTTCGCACTAACACCTAATGATTTTTATTTTTCACAACAATGGTATTTGAAAAAAATGGAATTAGAACAAGCTTGGGATTCCAACATTGGTTCAACAGATGTTGTTGTCGCGATTCTTGATACAGGTTTTGACATGGATCATCCCGATCTTGTTGGTAATGTTTGGGTAAACGGTGATGAAACTGCTGGTGACGGAATTGATAATGACAAAAATGGTTACATTGATGATGTAAACGGATATGATTTCGTTGATGATGACGCAAGTCCAATTCCATCGTTCAATTTACCATACGACGATTCAGCCATTCCTCACGGGACTGTTATAGCAGGAATAATTGGCGCTGTTGGAAATAATGCAAATGGAATCGCAGGAATAAACTGGCATGTGAGGATGATGAATTTGAGAATTTTAGACAACAACGGAATCGGTGGATCTGTTGTAGCGAAAGAAGCAATTCAGTATGCGGTTGCAAACGGAGCTAATGTAATCAACTTGAGTTTTACTGGTTTTGAAGTTGACCCATCTTTTAAGGATGCGATTAAAGAAGCGTATGAAGCTGGAGTTGTAATTGTCGCGGCGGTCGGCAACACCAAGGGTGGTGGAATAAACGTTGATGACAAACCTATTTATCCAGCATGTCATGGTGACGGAGGAAACGCTGACTGGGTAATCGGAGTTGCGTCAAGTGACGAAAACGACACGAAATCCGATTTTTCCAATTACGGTTCCACATGCACTGACATTTCAGCGCCCGGTGAAAACATTTTTAGCACAACATTTCAAGATGACAATCAAAGAGATTTTTCGTCTGCATATTATGCAAATGGTTGGGCCGGAACTTCAATGGCGGTGCCAATGGTTGCGGGAGCGGCCGCGCTTTTGAAATCATCTTATCCGATTCTTGGTCCGAGCGATATCGAAACGATTTTACGTTTATCCGCGAGTCCTGTTATTTCAACTGGTGATGCAAAAGGAAAAGTTGGAACAGGGCGATTAAATATTGCGCAAGCGTTCGTTATGGCACCATCGTTTGCGAAAATAGATATAAGCAACGCGGCTGTTTCTGTTGAACAAAATTCTCTAATAAAACTCTCGTGCGTTGGAGAAACAAAAGCGGACGATCCATGTCGAGCTGTTTATTTTTATGCGTCAGACGGAAAGCGTCACTCATTTCCAAACGATAAAGTTTTTTTCACTTGGTTTGATAATTTCAACAACGTGAAAGAAGTTTCTTCTTCATTCATGTCCTCACTCCAACTTGGGAAAAATGTGACATATCATCCTGGAACAAAAATGGTGAAGTTTCAAACAGTGCCAACTGTTTATACAGTGTCAAAAAAAGGAGAACTGCGAGCGATAGCGTCCGAACAAATAGCAACAGAACTGTATGGCTCAACATGGAACAAACAGATCGATGATATTTCCGACGCATTTGTTGGAAATTACACGTTTGGTTTGAAGATCAATTCGACTTCGGATTACGACGTCGCAACAGAGAAAAAGTCAGTGGCTGGACTTGATGCGAATTTTTAACAATTTTAGGTTAACAAAAGACATGGGCTGGATCTCTTGACCCCGCTTGCATAGCGCCTAAAAAAAAGATTGAAATGAGCGGTTGCGCCATGTCGGAGTGAACAACGGCGAAGAGTCCGTTGGCACGGAGACATGGTGCAACTGCTCAATATTAGTACAAGGCCAAGAAAAAGTCGGCCCGTCTGTCTCTACTACAACAAACAATGGTTTAGAGTGGATAAGAACAAAGGATTCAATTATAATATCGATGTATGCCAGTACAAACTTCTTTCTCTAATAAAAACATTCTTATAACAGGCGGAGCCGGTTTTATTGGTTCTTTTCTTTGCGAGCAATTGGTCAAAGACGGACATCGGGTTATTTGTGTTGACAATTTTGCAACAAGCAATCCGAAGAATATCGATCTGCTTCTTCAAAATTCGAATTTTCGTTTTATTAAACTTGATGTGAACCAGCCGTTTGATCTCGAATCATTTCCAGAGCTAGCGGCATTTAAGTTGCCGTTTCAGGGAATTCAAGAAATTTATCATTTGGCATGTCCGACATCAATCAAACAATTTGATCAATATAAAATTCAAACACTTCTTTCAAGCTCTATCGGAACTTATCATGCGCTTGAGCTTGCAAAAAAGTATCGCGCGAAAATTTTACTCGCATCAAGTTCGGTTGTGTATGGAGAAAGAAAAGAAGGGAAGCCGCGTGTAAGTGAAGAAGAAACCGGAATCGTAAATCATCTTTCCCCTCGAGCGTGTTACGATGAGGGCAAGCGTTTTTCTGAAACAATGTTTGAAACTTATCGTCAGGTTCACGGAATCGACATTCGAATTGCGAGAATCTTCAGAACTTATGGTCCTCGCATGCCACTATTTGACGGCCACCTTATTCCAGATTTTATTTTGAACGCGCTTGATGGGAAAGAAGTTATTCTATTTGGAGGAAAAGAATTTCGAACATCGCTTGTTTATGTTTCAGATGTTGTTGATTGTTTGTTTAGGTTGATGGACGCGTCGCAAGATCCGGGTCCGACAAATATCGGAAGCGACGTTGATAATTCAATGTTGGAAGTCGCGCAAAAGATTATTGAAATGACAAATTCAACTTCAACAATAACCGAAGGAGAAAGTTTTGTGTTTCTTTCCGAACTTTCTTTGCCTAGAATTGATCGCGCAAAAGAGTTAGGGTGGTTTCCGTTGGTTCGCCTTGAGGATGGACTCGCGCGAACGATTGAGTATATGAAGGCAAATAAGATACTGTTGAGTAGTTTGTAGGGAGTGACTTGCACCATGTCTCCGGGCCAGCGGACTGTCGCCGCTGTTCCCTACAACATGGCGCAAGCCACTCCCTTATAGATACCGACCATTAGGATGAAAATCCGATTGGCCTAAAAGCTAACAGCTATGAGAACAATCGCCATCATTCCAGCTTTCAACGAAGAAAAAACTATTGCCGAGGTTCTTACGAACACTCGGCCATTTGTTGATCAAATTATTGTTGTAGATGACGGATCAAGTGACAGAACTGCGGAAATCGCACGAGCACACAACGCGATAGTTGTAAGCCATGTGATCAATCGCGGACTTGGCGCTTCAATCGGAACTGGTTTTGAAATGGCAAAACGACTTGGAGCAGATATTGTTGTCACTCTTGACGCTGACGGTCAGCATGATCCATCAGAAATTCCATTGTTCATTCAAGCGATTGAAAAAGGAGCGGACGTTGTTATCGGCTCGCGAATGCTCAAACGCACAGATATGCCGTGGTATCGTCAAGCGGCAAACGTGCTTGGAAACATTGTTACGTTTTTTTTATTTGGAGCACTGGTAACAGACAGTCAATCCGGTTTTCGTGCGTTCACAGCGTACGCTATACGACAGATTGAAATTCAGACAAATCGCATGGAAGTTTCATCTGAATTGATTGCTGAAGCAAGACGTCGTAAACTCACTTTGGCAGAAGTTCCGATTAAGGCAATCTACACTGATTACTCGCTTTCAAAAGGGCAAAGTTTTACAGTTGGTTTGAAAACGTTGGTTAAACTAGTCTTGCGCCGCATCCGACAGTAATTGTTTTTTTTGACATTTCCGACCTTTCGGTCCTTTCAGATTTTTCCCTATGTCCCTCATCCAAATCTTCATTCTTCTATTTGCTTTGTTCGCGATCTCGCGGACGCTTCGTCAGTTTCGACAAGGAGCACTTTCGATCGCGTGGCTTATTTTTTGGATTGTATTTTGGATTGTGGTTGGTGGTGTTGCGATATCACCTCAAACAACTGATGTTATTGCGAAACTTGTCGGAGTAGGACGCGGCGCGGATTTTGTAATTTATATTTCGCTCATCGCTTTATTCTATTTGATATTTCGGCTTTTTGGAAAAATTGAAGATGTTGAGCGTGAGATAACGAAGCTGGTGAGAAAGTTGGCAGTGGAAGAAGAAGACAAAGGAGGACAAATGAGGACAAAGGAGGACAATTTATGATGCCAAAAGTCGCGATTGTTTATCTTTCTTACAACGGGAAACGATATTTGGACGAAGTGTTAAACGCACTACGCGCGCTTAATTATCCTCGTGAAAGTTTGGAATTTATTTTTGTTGACAATGCATCAACAGATGGCAGTCAGGAATATCTGCTAAACGTAAGTGACATCACGTTTTTTCCAAATGGAAAAAATTTAGGGTTTGCAGAAGGTAATAATATAGGCATCAATCATGCTTTGCTCCACGGCGCTGATTATGTTTTTTTACACAACAATGATTTGAAATTGCATCCCGACGCGATCAAAGAGGCTGTAACATTGGCAGAGTCGGATTCAAAAATAGGATCAGTGCAATCGCTCATGTTGCTTTGGAAACATCCGGCCATTGTTAATTCAACAGGAGGTATGGTTCATTTTTTGGGATTCGGATTTGTGAGGGATAATGGAGAGAAAAGTGATGAAGTAACGGAGTGTCGGAGTGATGGGGAAGAAATTGCGTATGCAAGTGGCGCGGCAGTATTGTATCGAGCTGAAGTTCTAAAAAAAATTGGTGTTCTTGATCCGTTTTTGTTTTTGTATCACGAGGATTTAGAACTTGGTTGGAGAATTCGTCTTGCTGGATATAAAAATGTTTTATCTTTACGATCTCGCTCATTTCATGATTACGAATTCAAACGATCAATACAGAAATTTTTTTGGATGGAACGAAATCGTTGGCTTGTCCATTTTTCACATCTGAATTGGTCAACACTATTGATTCTTTTACCGTTCATGGTAATAATGGAAATCCCTCTTCTTTTGTTTGCAATTAAAGGAGGTTGGATTAAACAAAAGATTTATGTGTATGCAAGTTTGTTGAGTCCTAAATCATGGACATACGTTTTGCGAAAACGTCGCGAGTCACGTTCGATTCGGAAAGTTAGCGATGCAGAAATAGTCCGATTATTCACTTGTAAAATAATACATCAGGAAACAAACAATCCTATTGTCACATTGATTGGAAATCCTATATTGTGTTTTGTGTGGAAGATACTTAGATATTTCGTTTATTAGAGATTTTTGTCATTGCGAGGGAACGGTAGCGACCGAAGCAATCCTAGAGATTGCTTCGTCTGCCTATGGCCTTCTCGCAATGACCGAAATAAAACCAAAAATTGCACAAGTCGTTTGCACCTATCCTCCATATCGCGGAGGAATGGGAAATGTTGCTTTTGAATACACAGAACGATTGCGAGAGCGCGGGTATGACGTTCATGTGTTTACAACAAAAGGTCATGTTGAAGTTGACGATCCAGATTATGTGCATCGTGTTCCAAGTATAGTGCATATCGGAAATGCCGGTGTAATGCCATCGCTTTTTCGACGTTTGTCAGGCTTTGATTTGGTTCATTTGCATTATCCTTTTTTTGGAGGTGCAGAGCCGACAATAGTTCGAAAAGCAATTTCTCCAAATCAAGGGCTTGTCATGACTTATCACATGGACGCAACAGGAAACGGTGTTCGGGGCACTTTGTTTAACGCTCATAAAAGAATTTTATTGCCTTGGCTTGTGAATCGTACTGATCGGATACTGGCAAGCAGTAAGGATTATATTAATGGATCAGCTATTTCCGAAATTCAAGGCGCAATGGATCGAGTTGAAATACATCCTTTCGGAATTGATCTTCACAGATTCCGACCAGGCAATGCGGAATTTTTTAAACGGCGGTTGGATATTCGAACAGATGTTCCTGTTATATTATTTGTTGGAGGTCTTGACAGCGCGCATTATTTTAAGGGTGCCCCTATTCTTCTTGAAGCGCTTAAACTTATCACTCCTCAACCTTGGGAAATGCTTATTGTTGGGGATGGAAATTTACGGTCAAGTTTTGAAACAGTTGTTAGAAAATCGATTTTGAATGGCAGGGTTCATTTTCTTGGGAATGTTGCTGAGCGTGATATTCCATTTATCTATCAGTTATCGGATTTTCATGTTTTTCCGTCTCTGAAACGTGCTGAAGCATTTGGTCTTGTAGCGCTTGAAGCGGCCGCAAGTGGAATTCCAACCATCGCGTCAAACCTGCCCGGAGTTCGCACTGTTGTTTTGGACGGAAGCACAGGTCTTCTTGTTCCTCCTGAAGATATAACGGAACTTGCAAATGCGATAACGTTGTTTCTCTCTCAACCAGAAGTAAGAAAACGTTTTGGCCAAGCCGCAAGATTGAATGCTGAATCTAATTTTGATTGGGAGCCCGCTATATCAAATCTTGAGAAAACGTACAGATCTGTTTTAGAACAGAAGAGCACGCGAGAATATATATGAAAATTGGAATAATCTCAAATTTATATCCACCGTCAGAACGAGGCGGAGCCGAACTTGTTGCTCAACGAGTCGCTGATGAATTTTTTTCGCGTGGACATGATGTTTTTATAATTACTACAATGCCATTTGGTGGAATAAAAAGTTTGTTTCCTAAAGTTACAGAACATTATGTGGAACGAGTTTACAGATTTTTTCCACTGAATTTATATCATCTTTTTAGCGCGTCTAAGTTTCCATTTTTTTTGCGTTTAATTTGGCATGTAATAGATTTATTTGGACCGTTTCCAAAGTCTGTATTGAAGCGAGTGCTCAAAGAAGAAGAACCCGATGTCGTTTTTACGCACAACTTAAAAGGTTTAGGAATGAGCGCTTCTTTGCAAGTTCAAAAAATGGGGATACATCACATTCACACAATTCACGATGTTCAATTATCAATTCCAAGTGGAATTTTAATTTGTGATCATAAAGACAATAAAGAACAAGTTGGTTTTGTCCGTCGATTGTATGAGAAAGCGACAAAGCACGCGATTGGTTCGCCAGATGTTGTGATATCGCCGTCGAATTTTCTTGCAGAGTTTTATAAGGCGCGGAATTTTTTTTCAAATTCAGAAATTCGAGTGATTCCAAATCCGACCCCGAAATACGTTAGTCGTGAAGAACGCGAAACAGTTTCGCCAAATGGTCCAATAAAATTTTTGTTTGTCGGTCAGATAGAAGATCATAAAGGAATAAAAGTTTTACTCGAAGCCGTAAACAATCTTTCGTTTCCATTTGAACTTCACATTGCTGGAGATGGGGCGTCTGTTCAAGGTGTTGTGAAAAAAGCTAATCTTGATTCGAGGATTCTTTTCCACGGATTTATATCATTGGAACACATCAGAAAATTAATGAGAAATTGTGATTGTGTTGTTTTGCCGTCGTTGTGTTATGAAAATTCTCCAACTGTTATTTACGAAAGTTTTCAAGTTGGAACAGCTGTCATCGCGTCGAAAATTGGCGGGATTCCAGAGTTGGTTATAGACGGAGAAAACGCTTTGCTGGTAGAACCCGGGAGTGTTGATTCACTTACCGACGCTTTTAAAAAGTTTGAAAAACAGCGGGATTTTTTTTGGAATAAAACAAAAGAAATTCAAAAAAGCGCAGAGCGCTTTTCACTGAAAAAATACGTTGATGAGTTGGAGAGAATAGCAATTAAAATTCATACTTAAAGACATACACCGCACCGTTGTTGATTGCTCGCCAGTCGTCAGCCGTTGTTTTAGCTGTTTCGATAATTCTTTGCGAGTCCCACCAATAGGAATTCACAATATAAAAAATTGTGTAAATGTCGCCGTGCATTGGAACCAAATTAAGAGCCTCTTGCGCAGTTTCACGAGTTGGAGCGTCGTTCATTTTCAGAAAAAATTGGTATAGAGGTTCTCCTGTTGGAATGGGATAGAAAAATAGCGAACCATAATATCTGAAACCGATTTGTTCAATTGCGGCAGCTGAAACTGATTGATTGGCAAGAGAAATGTATGGCTTACTTTCAGCCCAGTCTTCTACTAATCGAACGGCCGCTTGATCATCTGCGCTTACGTTGAAGCCCCTATTCGTTTCGTACGCGTCATGGCGCGGGTATGTCATATAAAATGCGCTCAAAGCAAATGCGCATAATAAAACAATTGTTGATACATTGAGCGATAAAGGACGGTTTTGCAGATTAAGAAGAAAATGTCCAAGACCAAGAATAAAAAACGGGATAATGAAAAAACCTATCAAAGGAACGAGCCGTTGCGCGTAGTTAAGGCGTTCGTAGTTGATTAGGAATGTAAAATCAATCGCTGTTTTCATGATTAGATAATTTATAGTCAAAGCGACAATCATCCATAAAATTGCGCGAGTTCGTTTTGGGATTTCTTTTCTATACATCATCCAAGCGCAGAAAGAAACAAACAGTAAAATAAAAAATGCGTTTCTTCCATAAAGATAAACAAAATCCAAAAACGGAGAAAATTTATTTTCGAAAAATAATGAAAAGTTAAATCCGCTCAAAATATGAATTGGATTTAACGCGCTCCATTTGATTGTTAATTGTTGTTTGCTTATCCATGCGTTGATGAGAAACGATATTGGCAAAATCACACTTGCGATTGTCACAATCGATCCGAAAACAAATTTTGAAAATTTTTGCCATTTAACTGGCGCCCGTTCAGGATCAGTGGAAAGAAGTGCAAAATAAAGCATTGCTGGAAGACCGGCGACTGGATGAATTGCAAGCGTTGCAAGAGCAATAATTCCGAAGAAAAATAATCTTGGACGTTCAGCCGAAAAAACATAAGGCGCTGAAGCCAAAACAAGCATAAGCGTCCAAAGGTTTGCGAGCGCTTGCGGAGTTGTCACAATGAAAGAACTTAGCGGAATCAAAAATAAACCAGTGAGAGTCAACATTGCCAGACGTTTTTTTCCTGTGATGTGAACTGCGGCTGTGTACCAAGCACTCGGAACAAGAACCGCTGTCAAAATCGGAACAAGATATGAATCAACGAGCGAGACTGGCAACTGAAAACCATGATGAAAAAAAAGCGTCAGAGCGTATTGCCCGATGTAATAAAAAGGTTTTGGAGTGATTGTTCCAAATTCCGCTAAATATCGTTCAGTTGCCTGATGAATAAATGAGTCAAAACCATATCCGATTGGAAAAGTAAACAAGACAAGCGATACGAAAAGAAACAAAACAAAAGATGTTGCAATAAGTGATAGTATTCGTTCGCGCCCGCGAGCAAGAAGTCCAAATAGTAAAATTAAAATCATTCCCATTATAACAATCTCACTTGGGTCAACGCGATCCCAAGGGGAACGAACCGCATCAGTGATCGGTGAATTTATGAGCTTGTTAATAAACAAAACACCGAGTAATAAAATTATTGAGATTGAAATTAAAACGCCGCGACCAATATGGTGAGAGTGTTCTTTCCAGACATCGTGAAATTTTTCAAATATAGACGGTCCTTCAATTCGTTTATTTAAAATATCTACAAACGGAGGTGTGAGCAAAATAATAATAATCACGAGTTCTTTTGGAATAAACGCAATATAATACGCGATCGTCAAGATTAAAGAAATGCACGATAACAATGTTAAACAACCTATCCACCATCGTGCTGGTCCGGTTTCTTGGCGAGCTATAATTCCTCCAGTATTCCATCCATAAACAGATAAATAAATAACAAGAAGAATCATTCCGATTGAAGAAGATTGTAAAATAAATATGTTAAGTAAAAATACAGCTAGAAATAGCAGTGAAAAGATGGTAGAGTTAAAAAGGATTTTCATATGAATCAGCGAGACCCTGCAAAGATGTTTCCGCATGACTATCTCATGCGCTATACAATTGTACCACTTGTCCCACGATTTATCACTCCAAACATGGTGACTCTTTTAAGATTTTTTTGCATTCCATTTGTTTTGTATTTTTTAGCAATTGAAAATTATGATGTTGGAGTTCCATTTTTTCTTATAGTCGCTTTAACTGATGCTTTGGATGGGTCGCTTGCTCGTATTCGAAAACAAATTACAGAATGGGGAACTTTTTACGATCCATTAGCTGACAAAATTTTGATCTCATCAGTTGTGCTTTTAGTTGTTGTAAAACACGTTAATCTTGTTTTCGGTCTTATAATCATTTTTTTGGAATTACTGATTATTGTCGGCGGTTATTTTCGGAAACTTAATGGAAAAATAACGAGCGCGAATATTTTTGGAAAAACAAAAATGTTTTTACAGGTTGTCGGAGTTGTATTTTTACTTATAGCAATTTGGGCAGGGTACGATTTATTTATTCCTGTTTCTATCGGAACTTTATCGCTTGCTATCGTTTTTGCGGTTATCAGTTTGTTTACATATGGACTATAAGACACCTCGTTTTTTTTGGGTTTTATTTTCTGTAGTTGCGCTTATTTTTTTAATTGGAACAGTCGTCGTTTCAAGCGCTGGGGCAGGGGATGTTTTTGTTTCGCCTGACGAGACAACAAACGCTTTTTTTTCCCGTAATTTTTCACAAACAGGAACGTTTTTTGTCAAAGATGCGTTAAGCGGAGATTTTTTTGATGCGCTTCATCCACGAAGCATGGTTGTAAGAAATGGGATTCTAATGCCGGGGAGTTTTCTCGGACTGCCAATGTTGTACGGAGCCATGAGTTTTATTTTTGGCGATTGGATTTTATTGTTATTAACGCCTTTGATCGCAATTTTTTCTGCGCTTGCGATTCGTCGCATTTTTTCAGTTTTTTTTTCACAGAAAGTTTCGGATATTAGCGCATTGATTTTTTTGACTCATCCAGCGGTTTGGTATTACAGTGCTCGAGGCCTGATGCACAATGTTTTATTTGTATGTTTATTGATATTGTCCGCTTACTTTTTTTATTGTCGACCTATTTATAAACATTTGAAACGTTGTGAGAATCGTCTTGGACGCTTGCGTTTTTTTCAAAAAACAATTGATATTTTTGCTTCAGGTATTTTGATCGGATTTTCACTTTTTGTTCGCGCATCAGAAGTTTATTGGGTTGCAATTGTCATTGCGCTGTTAGGACTGTTTCATATTAAAAAAAATGGTTCGAAAGAAATTTTTCTATTATTCATCGGTGTTGTGATCGGTCTCTTTCCATTTTTTTATTTCAATTTTGCAACATACGGAAATCCATTCATAACAGGTTATACCGTTCCTGTTTTATCAAATGGATTGATCGCGCAAGAACAAATCGCGCAGAGTCCGTCGTTTTTATTTCCTTTCGGAGTTTCCATGCGATCAGTTATTCAAAACGTTTCAGACTATGGCATGATTCTATTTTGGTGGCTTTCTGTTTTAGCGCTTATTGGAATCATGATCGCATTCGTTCGTCAGAAATTTTATGTCATTTTATTTTTGATCATTTCAATTTGGCTCGGAATTTGGTACGGAAGCTGGGTCCTGTTTGACAATCCAGACACGACACAAATTACAATTGCGAATTCTTACGTTAGATATTGGTTGCCGATTTTCGTTCTTTCAATTCCATTTATTAGCGAAGCGATAGTTTGGACATCATCAAAAGGACGAACAAAATTAGCGCGAAATTTATTTTTGGTTTCGATCATTGTTTTTATTGTTGGACTTAACGTAAGAATTGTTTTTTTTGAAGGGCAAGATGCACTTACTCGAGTTGCGGACATTTTACGAGAATCTCGTCAAACGAAAAAAGAAGTGCTTGCTCTGACACAACCTGATTCTGTAATTATTGTTGATCGAGGCGACAAACTTTTTTTCCCAGACCGACATGTTCGTTATCCGCTTAGATCAGAAGCAACATATTCTTTGATGCCAAAAATTGCTGAAAAAACGTCTCTTTACTACTTCGGAATTACTTTTCCACAAGGCGACCTTGACTATCTAAACCAATCTAAACTCAAGGGACTAGGTTTACAGATCAAGCATATCAAAACATTCAGCGAAGAGTCTCTTTATTACATTTTTCCATGAAATTTTTTTTACGATTGATACAATTAATTTTAATTTTAATTCCACTTGGCATACTTTTTTATCTAAGCCAACAATATTTTGTTCCAAGCGGTGAATTTGAGATTAAACATTCTGTGCAAGACGCGTCTGCATATATCGATGCGCTTGCTCCTTCTGATCGCGTTGACAAACCGATCAAAAAAAACAATGAATGGTCGCAAGCAATAATTTCTGATCCTGTTTTCTTTTTTCTTCACCCACATCGAGCATTTTCAAAATTATCTTTTGAGATTTGGTTTCAAAATGAAACTGTTCCGATCGTGGAATTTGGCGGACGTGTTCGCACGAATCCGGAAGGATACGATCTGCGTCCACTTCAAAATCTTTTGATAGATAATTTATCGTGGAAAAAAATTACTCAAAATGGGTTGACACTATTGCAAAAAAAATCAAGCTACGATTCGATTGATGATTTTCTTTTGAACCCGCCAAGACGAGAAAGCGTTGCTGTTTATAAAGCTGACTACCCGGTATCGCTTCGTTTGCCAGATTACAAACCATCTTCGTTACTTCAAACAATTTCAGTGAGCTTGCGTGGCGGACATGAGGCGAAAACATATATCAAAAACGAAACTCTCTCATTTGAATTTGAGTATATGGATATGAATCGAGACGAGGGTTCTGATCCGGTTGTCGCTATTGTATTTAATGAAAATGGTAAACCTGTCGCGAACGCGCGCGCTGAAGATGATGGAGATCTAAAACGCGATGCAGTTCCTTCTTCAATAAGAAAACTCGTTTTATCTGTGCCAGGACTTCCTGAAGGAGTGTATAAAATAGTTTTGAACGCTTCGCGGGACATCTTTTTCAGAAAAATTAACACGATGCAAAACAAACTTGTATTTCTAAACATGGTTTACATTGGAGATGAAATTGGTTACCGTGAAACAACCAAAACAATAAGTTTTTGGACTGCGTCGCAACGACTTCAAATACAAACTCGTCATGCAGAAGGAGTTCAAGATGTGAAAATAAACGGTAAAATTTCATCAATTTCACAACCATATGAGATGTTTACTTTTCAGGCTGACCCAGGATTAAAAATAGTTGAAATTCCAAAAGGCGATATTGAAGTTTTTGTTGACACTCCAATTGCGTTTTCAACTTCGCAATATTTTTCTCCTGACCCAGCGGCGATTCGTCCATATACTGACATCGAGAATTCGAGTATAGAATATATTTTAACGACGTATGTTTCTCCGCGCAAAGAAGGAGAGTGGTATGTGCAAACATTTGAATTTGATTCCGAACCAATAATTTTAGAAAAAGATAGTTGGAAGTTTACGTTCTCAACCCCACTCATTGAAACACTCGGCGGAAAAGTTATAGTGAAGAATATAAATATGAAGTGGCGGAAATAATTTATGTCTAATTTTCAATCAACAATTTCACACACTGGTTTCTATGTGAGTCTTATTTCTTACGTTGTGTTTTGGATTCTTGATATTTTGAAACCGGGTTTTGTTGCGCGAGTGTTCTCCGTCCACATTTTTTTGCTTTCAGCGATTGCATTTGGAATTTGGTGGGCAATTATGGTAAAAGAATACACCGAACGTCCTTGGTTTGAGATGATTATTGCTTTAGTTATGGGAATTTTATTATCTGTGTTAGTGTGGATTTTCGGTGAAGGGTTTGGGATGTTTCGGTTTTTGGTTGTTATCATTGCATTTTTTACTCCGTTATTATTTTTACGCCTAGTATGCCCTCAATCTTCTCAAAAATAATTTCCCGTGAAATTCCAGCTTACATCATTTACGAGGATGATCGCGCGATTGCGTTTCTTGACATAAATCCTGTAAATCCTGGCCACACACTTGTTGTTCCAAAAGAAGAATCACCAAACATTTTAGAAAGTTCCAAGGACGTCGTTCATCATTTGTTGGATGTTGTTCAAAAACTCGCGCCAGTAATTGTTCGCGCAACAGAATCTGATGGATGTACAATCACTGCGAACATAGGCGAAGCATCCGGTCAAACTATTTTTCATACCCACGTTCACATCATTCCAAGAAAGTTTGGAGACGGTCATGTGGGGTGGACGCAACTTAATCCATCGTCAGATGAACTCTCGCTAACAGCCCAAAAGATCAAAGAGATGATATGAAAATTCTTGTTACAGGCGGAGCCGGATTCATGGGCTCAAACATGATTCACTATCTACTCAAAAATTATAATGATGTTGAAGTCATAAATTTTGATTTTTTGACTTACGCCGGAAATTTGGAAAATCTCTCAGATATACAAAACGATCCTCGCTATAGATTTATAAAAGGAAATATTGCTGATGAAAAATCAGTTGATGATGTTGTGTCAAAAGGAATTGATCTAATCATAAACTACGCGGCTGAAACTCATGTTGATCGTTCTATCATGGAACCTCGAGCATTTATTGATACAAACATTTATGGTGTGTACACGCTTCTTGAAGCTGTAAAAAAATACAAAGTTCCACGCATTATTCAAATTTCAACAGATGAAGTTTATGGCGCTGTTATGGAAGGGGAGTCGGACGAAAAAAGTCAGTTTGAACCGCGAAGTCCTTATTCAGCATCCAAAGCCGCTGGAGATCATCTGTGTCACTCGTATCATGTGACGTTTGGTGTTCCAGTAATTATGACGCATTCGGTGAACTTCTATGGCCCATTTCAATTTCCAGAAAAGTTAATTCCATTGTTCACATGTAATTTAATGGATCGAAAAAAAGTTCCAGTATATGGAGACGGGATGCAAATTCGTGAATGGATTTTTACAGAAGATCATTGTCGCGCGATCGATTTAATTTCTCAAAAAGGAAATGTTGGAGAGGCGTATAACATCGGAACAGGACATCGTGTGCCAAATTTGGATGTGACGCGAAAGTTGCTTGAAATGACTGGATGTGATGATTCGCACATCGAATATGTGAAAGATCGTGTTGGCCATGATCGTCGTTACGCGCTTAATTCACAAAAGTTGCGAATGGAACTTGGTTGGGAGCCTCAAACATCATTCGACGACGGCTTGGCAAAAACAGTTGAATGGTATAAAACAAACCAATCTTGGGTGAACCGGTGTCGCTCAGGTGAGTACGCTAATTATTATGAGAAGCAATATATAAAACGTTAATTATGAAAATTCTAATCTTTGGAAACGGGTATCTTGGCAATCGCTGTAAAGATGTTTGGAAAGACGAAGCAACAGTGTCCAATGTTCACGTTGTAAGCAAACACGACGCGCTTGATGAAATTCGGAAATTTCAACCAGATGTTGTTTTGAATGCAGCCGGCATCAAAGGGAAACCAAATGTTGATTGGTGTGAAGATCACCAACTTGAAACGATTCAGGGAAATACACTCATGCCGATTTTGCTTGCCCAAGCCTGCCAAGAAGTTGGTGTGTATTTGTTACACATGGGTTCAGGTTGTATTTTTTATGGAGATTCTCCACACGAAGACAAAGCTTGGCGCGAGGAAGATTTTGGAAACCCTCGTCCAGTTTATTCGCGAGCCAAATGGGCGGCTGACTTAGTTTTGACTACTTTGCCAAATGTCGGTATCGCACGTATTCGAATGCCGATCGATTGGAAACCATCAGAAAGTAATTTGATTGACAAGCTTGCAAGCTATTCAAAAATAATTGATGTTGAAAATTCAGTAACAATCGTTGATGACATGATTGATGTGTTTCATCAACTTTTGGAAAAAAAAGCAACAGGAATTTTTCATGTTTCAAATCCTGGAACAATGAAGCATCGCGAACTGCTTGGATTATACAAGGAGTTGGTAGATCCAAATCATTCGTGCGAATGGATTTCAAACGACGATCTTGTTGCTCAAGGCCTTGCAAAAAAAGGACGTTCAAACAACTTTTTATCAAACACACAACTCGCGCAATTCGGAATCACAATACGGCCAGTAAAAGAGGCACTGCGAGACACAATTCAAAAATACGCGCAGGCAAAGAAACGGGGTTGACACCCGTTTTTCTTTTTGATAGGATCGTCGTCTGCCAATTGGCGGCAGGATAAGGAAGTTAACGTGTCCACAAAAGTATTTGAAAGATCAGACGAGTTTGTCGCATGGGCAACCGATCGCGCTTCAGCTCTTGCAATGGAGGTTGAGAGAACTCCGCTCTCATCTCTTGCTCCAACTTGGGTTACTGACTATATCAAAATCGCAAGACCTGACGGCCAATACTTCAGTGTCGAAGGGTTTCAGATCAAACAATCTGGTGGGCGCGAAGTCAGCGGATGGAGCCAGCCAATGATAGTTCAGCCGAGCGGGTATGTTGGGCTCATCAGGCGATTTGGATCGCGCATAGATCCTGACAAGTTGCTCGTGCGTCTGTTTCCAGAACCCGGAAATATAGGAATCCGTTCCGACTTGGTCAATACTCGCGTTCTTGTGGGTCCACCGATTCAATTCTCAAAAGGCAATCTTGAGAATCATATCAAGGCCTTGAATGGCGAGCTTGATCCAAACGGCAAATCGTACAAACAGGTTCCGTTTGCGAGCATCGCAACTGAATCGAAGAAACCGACATGGGTTAATTTCGCGGTATGGGAGTCTGCTGTTGAGGATGGAGGGCGATTTTTCGAAAAGGCTAACAAGTACGTAATTGTCAATGTTCTTTCTATCGAAGATGTTGAAGCAGAAATACAGCTAACTGGTCAACCGGAGAACTTTGCATGGATCAACATCTATATTTGGCGCACACTTCGCCAATCCGGTTTTCTAAACGGACACATGCGCTCTGTCAGTAGCATGCTAATCTAGTCTGAGTAGTACTCTCGCACCAACTCGGTGCGATTTTTTGTTGACAACTTTTCACAGGGGTGAACTTTTGTCAACAAATTGTTTTACAAATTTTTCACTAACACCAAAGCCCAATTATTTTTCGTTTGCAATATACAATTTTACCCATTTGGAGATTTTTGTGTCTTTGATGAATCGTTTGACATCCTCCATACAATTTCGATCTGATTCCCAAACACTCATTTGGACTTGTTTGAATCCGAGTGATTTTATGAAATAACGAAATGCATCGCGGCCTCTGCGTGCAGATTCTGGAAAATCGAAAATAAGAAGGCATACATTATTACCAGATAGCTTAGGCTTTGATTGTGCTGACCTGGCGATCAGTTCATTTTTTCCAAGGTCGCTTAACTTTATAAACAATCCTTTTTCAGTTTGTTTCGTGCTGACCCATTTTTTTCTTTTTAGATATTGTATTTGTTGATATCGTTCTCTACGGAGACGAGATTGTTCTCGCTCAGTTTTTCGTACTTGTCCGATTTCTGTGCGCGGACCAAAATAGATCTGTGTTGGTGTGGGTAGGATTAGTAATTCGTTTTCTATAGATTTTAATAATTGCAGTATTGCTTTTTGTTGAAAAATTTTAGGCATAAGATTTATTTTGAAATTTTTAATTTATCGTCTGTTGACTTGTTGACATTTTTTCACACCCGCGAAAAGATGTCAACAGAAAGATATAGAACATTTCCCTAGTTTTCAAAAAATATTATCACACTTAACTCCCGATCGGGAGTTAAGTGTGATTGCAAAAATCATTAAACTGTTATTTTCGAACAGTCATTTCCAAGTATTCTTCTCAAATAGTCACTTATATTTTGTATGCAAATCATAGTCACAGATAATTTTGCGAGTAAATATTTAACAAAAAAGAACCCGAGTTGGGTTCAGCGAGTTGGGTTCAGAATGAGCTACGAGAGAAGACCGAGCTTGGCAATGGCAGTGATAGAACGAGCATCGGTCGAGCGAGAGACGAATTCAGAAGGAGTCACGCCTTCCTCATCAGGAAAATCGACATCGTTTCTGAACACAGCGATCGTTCCTTTGATGCGCTGTGGGTTTGCCTCGTACACAGCGTCAGGCTTGCGTCCAGAGGATTCGAGCTCGCCTTTGGAAATCGAGCTTGGCCTCAACTCAAGTATTTCTCCGTTCAATCCTTTCGCGATTCGCGAACGGACGAAACCGTGTTGATTCACATCTACAATCACCTGTCCAACAATGCGCGGCCCATATTCTGGCTGTACAACACTTGGTTCCTCGATGACCGCCGCCACGTACCATCCGCCAGGGTGAGGAACGACGCCACAAGCGTGAAACTTGTTATCCCCCCTCCTGATTACACCTGCTATTTGATCGAAGACCCATAGTTCGTGAGCCTTGCCAGCCGCGATTTTACCTTGGGCGACTTCCTCAGTCTCTAGTAGAATATATGTGTCCGAACCAATTGCTTGAGCAGTGTCTCTAAGTGAAACGAATTTCATGAGTCCACCTTTCTTTTCAGCCATCAAGGCAAGCGTATATTGGGTGACTTTGATGTATTTGTCAATCGGCAAGTTTCCTGTTAACTTATTATCTCCAACATCTTCAGCTTCTACACTATGAAAGCCCTGATCGCGGCCGGTGGCCATTCCACACGTTTGCGCCCAATTACTTGGACGCGTAACAAACACTTGATTCCACTTGCGAATCAACCAATGCTTTTGTATCCAATCAAAAAAATCATCGACGCTGGAATCACTGATATTATTATCAACGTAAATCCAGGTGAGGTTCAGCTCATGGCTGATACACTTGGAGATGGTTCAAAATACGGAGCGCATATCAAATATGTTGAACAGCGTGGTGGCGCAAAAGGTCTCGCGCACGTTGTCGCAAACGCTGAAGAATATCTTCGCGGCGAGCGTTTTTTATTTTTTCTTGGCGATAATATTATTCTTGGAAGTATAAAAAAATTTGTCGAGCGATTTCAAAATGAAGAACTCAATTGCATGATCGCGCTTTCGCGCGTTAAAGATCCGCAGAGATTTGGCGTTCCGGAATTTGGTGCTGAAGGGCAGCTGGTCAGAACAATTGAAAAACCAAAAAATCCACCGTCGCCATTTGCAGTGACTGGAATTTATTTATTTGATGAGAATTTTTTTGAAGCTTTTAAAACGATCGAGCCATCTGCGCGTGGTGAGTATGAAATCACTGACATCATTACTTGGTATATTAGAAATGGAAAAACAGGACATGAGGAAATTACTGGTTGGTGGAAAGATACCGGAACGCCTGACGCTTTGATTGAAGGCAATGCACTTATCATGGATGATCTTCCACGCGAGCATTTTTGTTGTGAGTGTGAATTGTCAGAGAGCGTGCAAATTCAAGGAATGGTAAGTATTGGGAAAAACACACGCATCAATGCAGATGTGCTGATCCGTGGGCCAGTTGTGATTGGAGAAAATTGTGAGATTACTTCTTCGTATATCGGGCCGTATACATCGATTGGCAACAATGTAAAAATTAATCAAACAGAAGTTGAGCATTCGATAATTTTTGATGGCGCGACGATTGATACAACGCGCAGAATTGTAAACAGTTTGATCGGACTCAACGCGACACTCGTTGATTACACACGCACTCATCCAAAAAGCGGACACAGATTGATTGTTGGCGACAATAGTTTTGTGGAATTGTAGTGAATATCGTCCTCCATCCCTTTCCACCAAATAGGAAGTTGAGAGATAATAAATGAGCGGTTGTACCATGACGTAGGGGACAGCGGCGAAGAGTCCCTGCCAAAGGCAGGCACGGCGTTGGCCCGGAGACATTGTACGACCGCTCTTTTTGTTTACTTTTGCAATCTTTTTCTCACCACTTCAACTCCAGAATCCTTCTCAATCGTCCACACAATCCATTCACCATCATTTTCAAACCAAAATTGATTTACAAGAGGTTCTTCCACAAGAGTCGTCTTATTTCTTTGTGATCTTTGATCAAGTTCAATCGCCTCTATTCCTTCTTTTGAAGCAAAAATTGCAACCGAACCTTTTTCATACCATTTAAGTCCAGTTATTGGTTCACTTACTCGCGTTAACGTTTCTTGTCTGTGCGAGGTAGGTGAATACACTGCAACATCAAACCCGTCACTAAACAGAAGTGCGCCTCCGGTTTTTGACCAATTCCATTGATTTGCAGAAACGTTTAAAAGTATAGTTTCCTGTGTTTGTGTTGGATCAATAATAATAAGTCTGTTGTGTGAAGTGTCACTCAGTAAAAAATATGGATTTGGAGAATTGTCAAAAATATATGAGCCAAGAGGTAGATAAGCGATAATTTTTGCAACATTGTTTTCGTCTTTTATAGAAAGAACACTTCGATCAGATAAATTTTTAATTGATAACGCCGAAAGTTTTTCATCAAATGGTTTTTGTTCATCTGTTTTAACGTTGAGAAGTGTTTTTGCTTGTTTTGTTCCGGTTGCTTCGATGAACAAAATTTCGTTTGTGTCAGTCCATTTAACAGAATATGTTTGTAACTTTTGTTTTGGTAAACGCAAAAGTGATTTTGGTAGTGTGTCAAAATTTTCTTTCATTAGAACCTCAATCCAAGAACCATCATCTGTTATATATATCCATTGTTTTGTTGATTTGTTAATAACCGGTTCTGTTGTAAGCGCGATAGTTGTTGATTCAGGAGCTTGCTCAAGGAATAAAATAATATCATCTGCAAATGTGGTTTGTTTGCTGTTGATTTCGAGTGTTTTTTGCCAGGAAGTATAACCGTCTTTTTGCACTCGAACTATGTGCTTTCCTGGCATAACGTCGTCAATTACAGCAGGAGTATTTTCTTTTTGTTTTTTGTTATCAATAAAAATTGAAGCGCCCTTTGGAAAAGACGCCACATTCAAAATTCCAGTTTGAACAATTTTGTTTGCTCCAAATTGATAGCGATAACCAGCAGTATACAAAACAACAATCGGCGCGCTTATTAAAAACGCGGCGACAAATATGAAGAATAACAACGGTCGCCAGAATTTAGGCATAGTTAAATAGTAGCAGAGTAGCAAAATAGCAGAGGAATAACAATCCCTTTGCTACTTTACTACTTTTCTACTATACTACTTTCTATCATGCCTTCAATTTTTTTTCCAAAAAAGAACATTCCGCACACAGTGCTTTTTCTTTTTAGCTCGCTTATCATAGTGTTTTCATTTGTGATTGGATATTTTGTCGGAGGCGCACGTTCAACAAAAAATTTGGTTACTGAATCCAATGGTCAGACAGCAGATGAAAGCAAACTTGATTTTAAGCAATTTTGGGATGTTTGGAATTTTGCGAAAACTTCTTATTACAAACAGCCAGTTTCTGATGAGGATTTATATTACGGCGCTTTGAAGGGAATTCTTGAAGGACTCGGTGATCCTTATTCTGTTTATTTTGATCCAAAAGACGCAGAGGAATTTATTTCAAGTTTGAATGGATCTTTCAGTGGAATCGGCGCAGAAATCGGAATTCGAGATGAAAAATTAGTTATTGTCGCTCCGATTGATGATGCTCCAGCAGCTCGTGCTGGTCTTCAGCCAGGTGATTGGATTGTGATGATTGATGGAGTTGAAACACTTGGCATGAGTGTTGACGAAGCTGTTTCAAAAATCCGAGGTGACGCCGGGACACAAGTTAAAATGTCTATTAGTAGAAATGGTTTGAATTCTCTTACAGAAATTACGATCACTCGAGAAAAAATTGTTATTGATTCTGTAAAATGGAAAATTGATGAAAATAACATCATGCGAATTTCAATTTCAACGTTCAACGACGACACTTCAGAATTATTTTTGGATGCGATTCAGGAAACACTCACAAAAAACGTTCGCGGAATAATTCTTGATTTACGAAGCAATCCCGGCGGACTTCTTACATCAGCAATTGATATTGCTTCAGCTTGGGTTGGTTATCAACCTGTCGTGATTGAAAAATCGCAAGAGAATGCGCAAACATTCAAAGGTATGAGCGCGGCCCGTCTCGCCGATGTTCCAACAGTTGTTTTGGTGAACGGAGGTAGCGCGTCTGCTTCTGAAATTGTTTCTGGTGCTCTGCAAGATTATGGACTCGCTAAACTTGTCGGTACTCAAACTTTTGGCAAAGGTTCTGTGCAAGATTACCGCGAATTAAGCGACGGGTCGGCTGTAAAAGTTACAACAGCAACTTGGTATACTCCAAAAGGTCGCACGATTCACGAAACAGGAATCACTCCGGATATCGTAATTCCTTTCACACTTGATGAATTCAAACAAGGGATTGATCCACAACTTGATGTGGCGATTAAGGTTATCTTTGGTTCATATGTTGAACAAAAAACAGAAAATAAAACGCCGTGAACCAGTTGAACAAGAAGAATCAGCAGGTGGAATTGTTTTGAAACGTTCAAAAAATCGACTTTTGATTGCGATGATGAAAGACTCGTACGGCAAATGGACATTTCCAAAAGGACATGTTGAAAACGGTGAAGAACTTGAAGAAGCCGCGGCGCGCGAGACACTTGAAGAACTTGGGCTTGAACAAATTCGATTGCTTGAGGAGCTTGGACAGATTGATATTTGGTTTCGCGATCAATTCAGCAAAAAAGGAAAGTTGATTCACAAGGATATTCACTTTTTTCTTTTCGAAACACCAGGCAATGCGAATTTGCATCCTGATCCTAAAGAACACGCGCTTGACGCAAAGTGGGTACCAATCAATTCAGTTATGAAACAATCGAGTTATATTGACATGATTCCTATTCTCAAACGCGCGTTGAGTTTTATAAAGGAAAATTTTTCAAAATGAAATTAGACTTGCCAAAGTTTGTTTGTGATTATAGATTAAATTAGTATGCGTGAATTGTGTTTTTGCGGACGTGTAGAAAAAGGGGAGGGAATGGCCACACGTTTGGGCTGTCCAACAGCTAATTTAGCTGTGGAACAAGGTGCGGTGATCCCTGCTCTTGGGGTTTATGTTGGGAATACTGAACTTGAAGGAATACTCTATCCATCGCTAATCTGCATAAATGACGGACGGACCGGATATCGTCTAAAGATAGAGGTTCATCTGCTTGATCAGAAAGATGTGGACCTTATCGGGAAACATCTGAACGTTGTTTTGTGCAATAAAATAAGGGATTTAGTGCCATTTCCAGGAGAAGAAGAGATGGCAAAGATTATCAAGGATGACATACAAAAAGCAGGCGAATGGTTCTCTGTGCATAAAGATTGACGTTTTTTCTTTGATTCCCTTGCCTTTTTTATCTATCCCTGTTAAAATGCTCTAGTAAAACTTAAGTTTTTTACACTTATGGCAAAAATGACCAAGAGCCAATTTGTTAATTCATTGGCCGAGATGATGGGAGCTTCCAAAAAAGAGGCTTCCGATGCATGGGATAAGTTCGTTGAAATGGCCTATAAAGAGGTCAAATCAAGCGGGGAATTCAACCTCCCAGGACTTGGAAAGCTCGTTAAGAAACAGCGAGCCGCTCGCACAGGTCGAAACCCAATGACAGGTGCAAGCATTTCGATCCCAGCAAAGACGGTAGTGAAATTCCGTGTTGCAAAGCAAGCAAAAGACGCAGTGCTATAAATTTTTTGAAAAACCAAACCGCCCTGAACTAGTCGAAGGGGCGGTTTTTGGTATGATTGAAATGATTCTGATTGGGCCGGGTTTTAACATGTCGTAGGGAACAGCGGCGACAGTCCGATGACCAGGAGACATGGTACAACACGGCTTAGTTAATGTGTCTCAACAAAAAGCGATTCTAATTGATCTCATTCATCCGAAAATGCTTGGAGAGCATGCTATGGATCGGATGGAAGAACTTGAAGAGCTTGTACATACGTACGGGGGAATTGTGATTGTTAAAAAATGGCAGAAACGATTTGCGCCGCATCCAAAAACATATATTGGAATCGGAAAAGTGCTTGAGCTCGGTGAAGAAGGGAAAAAACTTGGAGCATCATTTTTGATTATCAACGCGCAACTTAAACCACGTCAAACTTTTGAACTTTCAGAACAATTACGAAAATACAAAATTCAAGTTTGGGATCGAATCGATTTGATTTTGAAAATTTTTGCCAAACATGCGAAAACAACAGAAGCGCGTTTGGAAATCGAACTCGCGAGCATTCGTCACATGGGTCCGCGGATTTTTGGAATGGGAATGGAGTTATCACGACAAGCTGGAGGAATCGGAACTATTGGAATTGGAGAAACAAACATTGAGCGCATGAAGAGACACTTGAAAGAAAAAGAACGTCGCATCAAAGATAAGTTAGAAACATATCAAAAAGGTCGTGATTTACAGAGAGCGTCACGGAAACGAAATAATCTTAAAACAGTCGCTATTGTCGGATATACAAATGCTGGAAAAACAACGCTCTTGAATGCTCTCACTGGTAGGCGTGAATACGCGGCCAATGAACTTTTTGCAACACTTGACACACGTGTCGGTCAACTTTTTTTACCAAAACAAGCAGAAGTAGCGCTTGTTTCTGACACGATCGGTTTTATAAAACAACTTCCGCCAGAACTTTTAAGCGCTTTTGCTTCAACACTTTCTGAAGCAGTTGACGCTGATTTGCTTTTGCATATCGCTGACGCGAGCGATAAACATTTTTTTCAACAACTTGGATGTGTTGATGATATTTTGAAACGACTTGAAGTGGATCAAAAACCACGAATTTTAGTGCTCAATAAAACTGACTTGGTCTCTTCTTCAACGAAAAATGACATCATTAGTCGTTTGGGTGATCGAAAGGCCATTTGTATTTCAGCTAAAAAAGGTACAGGTTTGAGAGATCTGATTTTAAAAATCGAAATAATACTGCCATCCTGAACACTGAGTTGCTTTTTCGTTTAATCAAAAAAACGGTTATACCATTCGACTTCGGCAAAATTATCGCCTGAGCCTGTCGAAGGCTATAATTTTGCCTTCGATCAAGGGATAACCGGTTTTATTTATGCTACATGTTCTGCTTTTTTCAAAGCAACGAGATCGTATTTTTTTCCTTCGCGATCCCACTTTTTAAGTGTGCGAAGACCGCGGTTTGAAATTGTGACCATTACCATTCGTCCAGTTGCAGGATTCAGTAGTCTGCGTGTTTGCAAATTAGCAAACAGTTTGCGCTTCACTCTTCGTTTCGAGTGCGAAACATGCATCCCAACTGTGGTTTTTTTGCCAGTGATAAGACAGGACTTGGACATATGTGGAAGGTTTTAGGTTTTGGGTGTTCGGTTTTGATAGTCCACGGCTTTAGTCGTGGTTCGCGTAAATTTATGGTGATAGTTTACCTGAAGCCGTAAAACAGTCAAGTGGAAAGCAGTTGGGAAGCAGGAACTCGTTAGATGCCGAAATTCTGTTGCTCCACTACCGATCTCACTACTGCACTACCGCAGTATTTTCGCTCGGAATTATAGTTTGTGTTAAAATACCTCCAACCTCTAACTTCCTACTTTCAACCTCTATATTTATGGACAACCAACCAAACAATTTTTGCCGTTTACCGCTTGCTCCAGACGAGAAAGAGCATGTTAAAGCTCCAACTCGAATGAATGAAATCACTTGGCGCATATTTCGAATCATGGCAGAGTTTGTTGAGGGATTTCAATTTCTATCCGAATCTTCGCGCGAGGTTACTTTCTTTGGATCAGCGCGTTCCAAACAAGGAGACCAATGGTATAAAGAAGCTGAAAAACTTGGGCGCTTGCTAGCGAAATATGGGTTCACCGTAATAACTGGAGGTGGGCCTGGAATTATGGAAGCAGGGAATAAAGGCGCTTACAATGCCGGCGGAACGTCTCTTGGGCTCAACATTCAGTTGCCCAATGAACAGCGCGCAAATGCGTATCTCACTCGCGGTCGCGGATTTCATTATTTTTTCATTCGTCGAGTGATTTTGGCGGCATCAGCGCAAGCCTATGTATTTTTTCCAGGCGGATACGGGACACTCGATGAATTTTTTGAAATCATCACACTCATTCAAACTGGTAAAATGCAGACAACGCCTGTTGTATGTGTTGGAAAAGAATACTGGGAAGAACTTGTAAAATGGATGGAGAAAACTCTTCTCAACAAACATAAAACAATTGCCGCAAAAGATCTTAAGTTATTTTCTATCGTTGACACGGCCGATGAAGCGTTTGAGATAATTTCTAAATCTGAAGAAAGATCATTTTTTTAAGATATGTCTAACAATTCTGCGTGGATTGTTGACGTGAATATGGGGTACGGACATTCGCGTGCGGCTTATGCGCTTACCGATCTCTCAAACGGTGAAGTTATTTCTGCCAATGATTACAAAGGTATTCCCAATAATGACAGAAAATTGTGGATTAAAAGTCGCAAGCTTTATGAAACGATCTCACGGATGAAACCAATACCTGTTGTTGGAAATTTTTTGTTTGAAGCGCTTGACAAATGGCAGGAAATTCCGAGATTTTATCCGCGTCGCGATCTTTCAAAACCGAATCTTCAACTTAAACAAATTTATACTTCTATTCGAAATGGTCTTGGCAAACATTTGATTGAGGAACTTTCAAAAAATCCAAAACCTCTTATAACGACTTTTTTTATACCGGCTTTTGCGGCTGATTATTATGACTATCCAGGGGATATCTGGTGTGTGACAACTGACGCTGATATTTCAAGAACATGGGCTCCGCTTGATCCACAACGCAGTCGAATAAAGTATTTTGCAAGCAATGGTCGCGTTGTCGAACGTCTGAAACTATATGGTGTGAAAGAGGAAAACATTTTTTTAACGGGTTTCCCGCTTCCAAAAGAATTGATCGGTGGTCCTAAGGCTGTTGCGCTCAAAGAACAAATAAGATCAAGGATTTTAAACCTTGATCCTCAAGGAATTTTTAGAGAACGTTACACAAGATCGATAAAAGCGGAGCTTGAGACAATACATTGCACAAAAGAACAACAGCATCCGCTCACGCTAACTTACAGTGTTGGTGGAGCAGGAGCACAGCGACAACTTGGTGTTCAAATTTTAAAGAGTCTTAGAACAAAAATTGCCCAACAAAAAATCAGGCTTAATCTTGTTGCTGGAGTTAGAAAAGATGCGGCGCGTTTTTATCGCCAAGCTGTTTCTGAAGCTGGACTTAAAAAGTCGCTTGGAACTTGGGTAAATGTTCCGGAGTTTGAATCGCGATCCGCTTACTTTTTAGGTTTCACAGAATTATTAAAAACGACTGACATTCTTTGGACAAAACCAAGTGAGCTGTCTTTTTATTGTGGTCTTGGCATTGCAATAATTATGGCTCCGCCGATTGGATCGCAGGAAGAATTTAATCGAGTTTGGCTCGATTATGTTGGAGGTGGTGTTGCGCAAAATGATCCAAAATATGCTGACGAGTGGCTATTTGATTGGATTTCTTCTGGTGGTGTGGCAAGAATGGCGTGGAACGGGTATATTGAAGCTCCAACACACGGAACGTATAGAATTGAGGATATTGTTTTAGGACGAAAGAGTGAATTACATCCGTTACCTCTTATTGTGTAAATATGGACAAATCTCTACAACATCTTGTTACGACAATTCTTCAAATGAATCTGGAGGCGCAAGAAGAACCGCGCGTTGAAGATGTCATTAAAGTCTCTGAAACAGTTTCGGTTGCCGCTTCTGCGTACGAAACAGTTCGCAATACTCTTGAATATGACGAAGAACATCTTCTTCGACGAAATGCAATTCGACGAGTTTTGAAACGGCGTCTTGGTGAAACTGACTCACAAAAGCTTTCTTCTCACCTCTTGAAAGAACTTGTTTGGGCAAAATATCTTCCAAATAAAAGAGTTCCAAGTGTAAAAATCATTGAGGTCGCGAATGTTCTCGAAAAATACAAAAAAATGTTTGGAACGCTTGAGGAAGAAACGCGTGAAGGTCAATTTCGTTATCAGTGGCTCTTGGACGTTCTTTCAACAGAAATTGAATATATTGTCGCACCGCCATGTGTTGATGAGTCGCTCGCGAGTTACGCGTATCAAGCTCTTAAAGCACGTGTTCAATGGGAAACAAATGCGGTTGAAGAAAAAGATCGCGATTTACAGTTGTACGTTGCTGTTCACAGAAGTGTTTTGAAATCGAATCGCGCGACGCTTCGATATCGAATTTTAACGTTATACTATCCAGCTTGGCGTACGGCGCAATCAAGCGATCCTGTTGTTCAAGAAATCGCTTCGAATTTGAAAAAAGTTATCGCTTCTATTGAAGAGCAGATTCATCAAAAATCAGCCGATGTTGTTTATAGGTTTGTGCGTCGTCATTCCATTGTTTTTCATTTGATTGGAGATATTGCAAAAGATAATGCTCAAGCTTTTTCTGATGCAGTCGCAGATCAAGACGTGAGCACGATTGATTCAGCCATCTCTTCAGCGGTTAAAGAGCGATACAGCGCTTTTCGTGCGCGGCTTTCCCGCACTGTTATTCGAGCCGCTTTTTTCCTTCTTCTTACCAAATCAATTCTTGCAATACTCGTTGAATATCCTTACGAGCTTTTTGTTTTGCATACAACAGATTATTTGCCATTAGCGGTTAACATCTTATTTCCGCCATTGTTGCTCGCCTTCGTCGGGCTGTCAGTTCGAATTCCAAAAAAGAAAAATAATGCGAAAATTCTTGAAGAAACCCATGCGTTTTTGGAGCTTGGAGAAGATACGACTTTCGTGCTACGAAAACGAGCGTGGGGAGGTGGCGCGCTTTGGGCCATTTTCCATTTTGTTTATCTTCTGGTTTTCATTGGCGTAGTTACGCTTATTGCATGGGGATTGCGAACTTTCGGCTTTAACGGTTTATCAATCCTTTTTTTCTTGTTTTTCTTGTCATTGGTTGCGTATTTTGGACTTCGTATTCGCAATACACGCAATGAATATCTTGTTGTTGAAAGTTCAGGAGGATTTTTTGGAATCATTGGCGATATGTTGTTTTTGCCAATCGTTCGAGTTGGACGTTGGATCGCAATGCGAGCGCCGCGTGTGAATATCTTTCTTTTCTTTTTTGATTTTATTATTGAAGCGCCGTTTAAGGCAACGATTGATCTGATTGAAAGTTGGTTGGCATTTTTACGTGAAAAGCGAGAGGAAATTTCATAAAACCTAAAACCCAAAACCAATGCGCGCCCGTTTCTCAATTATTTTAATTTTGTTCATTCTTCTTGTCGGAGGTCTTTCTTTATTTTTTTTGATGAATCAAAAGCTCAAAACTAAGTTGGATCGGACTCCTACGCGTTTTGGCATTACATTTTCATCAGTATACACAAAACAGCTTGGCTTGGATGTGCAAGAAACATACGGCGCTTTAATTGAAGAGTTGGGCGTTCGAGTTGTTCGCTTGCCTGTTTATTGGTCAGAGATTGAAAAAGCACAGAATCAATTTGATTGGGAAGAATTAGACAGTCTTATTTCGTATTCAGAAGATCATAACGTAAAATTAACGCTTGTGGTTGGTACAAAAGTTCCTCGCTGGCCAGAATGTTATATTCCAGATTGGGCAGAGACGTTTGATAAGGATAAACAACAATCGCTTGCGCTTAAGATGATTGAAGCAGTTGTAAATCGGTATATTGATTCTTCAGCTATTGAACGCTGGCAAGTTGAAAATGAACCGTTTTTTCCGTTTGGGCAATGTTCTCAAATCACACTTCCGCAATTTCAAGAAAGAGTTGATCTTGTTCGATCGCTTGACCCTACTCGGCCAATTCAAATAACAGTCAGCGGGGAACTTGCGTCTTGGGAAAACGAAGGACGAGCCGCAGACATTTTGGGAATTTCAATGTATCGATTAACATGGAATAATCTGTTTGGATATTTTATGTATCCGCTCACACCGGAGTATTATTATATTCGCGCTCAGTTGGCTCAAAGATTTGTTAACAGAGTGATTGTGACTGAACTTCAAGCTGAACCCTGGTTTCCAGAACCGATTAAATCTCGATCACTTTCACAATGGTACAACGCTTTTGACGAGGATATGTTCAGAAATAATTTGGAATTTGTCGAATCAGCAAAATTGTCAGAAGTATATTTGTGGGGAGCTGAATGGTGGTATTTGTTGAAACAAAATGGCGACGATCGGTTGTGGAATGTTGCAGAAGAAGTATTGGGTAGTAAGTAGCAGGTATTAGGTATATTCGTTTTTTCTTATGAATATACTTACTACTTACTACCTACCACCTGCTATCTTTTTTGATCCTATGCCCAAAACACCAACGTACGATGTAATAGTGATCGGTTCAGGATCCGCTGGCTTTTCAGCAGCTGAAGCCGCGCGTAAAGTTGGGGCAAGTGTTTGTGTTATTGAAAACGACAGACTTGGAGGAGATTGTCCAAATTATGCTTGTGTCCCGTCGAAGGCGCTTCTCAAAACCGCGTCTGTTTATCGTTTGGCAAATCGCGCGAGAGAATATGGCGTGAGTGTCGGTTCGGTTTCTTACAATTACGATTTGGTAATGAAATATCGTGAGAATGTTGTTAAGTCTATAACTGGAGGAGGAACTTTTGGAGCTAGATATGAAAAGATATTTCGTTCACTCGGTATTTCCGTAAAAATCGGGAAAGCAAGATTTCTTGACGAGCACACGATCGAAGTTAAAGGAGAAAATCTAATCGGTAAAACGTTCGTGATCGCAACTGGTTCAGTTGAGTTTGTGCCTTCAATTTCTGGAATAGAAACATTGAAGTATTTAATTTGGAAAGACGCGCTTAGTCTTAAACGTCAGCCAAAGTCACTTGGAATTATCGGCGGAGGTCCGGTTGGATGTGAACTAGCAACTTTTTTCTCATCATTTGGAACTCGCGTTGTTTTGATTCAAAGCGCGCCGCAGGTTTTACATCGGGAAGATGCTGAAATTGCCGGATTGGCTCGTAAAGCGCTTGAATCGCTTGGAGTCGAAGTAATAACAAACGCGAATGTGGTTGAGGTTATAAACGGAGGAGGGGGCGTTTACGGAGTTCATGTTGACGTTTCAGGTAACAAAACAATGCACGCTGTCGAGCAAGTTGTTTTAGCGGCAGGAAATCGAGCGAATACTTCTGATCTTGGTTTGGAAAAGCTAGATATGCGGCTTGGAACTCGTGGAACCATTATAACGACAAATGAACAACGAACTTCAGTTCCGTATATTTTCGCCGCAGGCGATGTGTGTGGCGGAATGCAATTTACTCATACATCACATCATGAAGGATATATTGCCGGACACAATGCCGCGCTTTTGGCGAAAAAGAAACGCGCGTCGCGAATGAAAATTGACGAACGCGTTGTGCCTCGAGTAACGTTTTTATCAACTGAAGTTGCCTCGGTCGGCATGACACAAAAAGAAGCAAAAGATGCGTTTGGAAAAGTTTTGGTTGGTCGTTATCCGTTTTCCGCGCTTGGACGAACTGCGACAGAATACGGTTCTGAAGGCCTTATAAAAATAATTGCTCATCCTAAAACGCGAAAAATTTTTGGTGGGCATATAATCGGTGAACGCGCAGGGGAAATTGTTCACGAAATTGCTTTGGCAATTTATTTAAACACAACCATTGATAAACTTGCTAGCATGATCCATGCGTTTCCGTCGTATTCAGAATCTGTAACCGCCGCCGCCTCTTCTTCAAAACTCGAATCCTAATTACTTTTCAGACCTTTCCCTCCTTTCAGACCTTTCTGTCCTCTCCGACCTTTCAGACCTTTCTTTTATGTCCAAAGAAATCGTTCTCGATATTGAAACACAAAACACATTTGAAGATGTTGGCGGATATAACCATGACAAACTGCTCATCAGTGTTATTGGTTGTTATTTTTATGAAACCGACACGTACGAAGCGTTTGAAGAACCAGAACTACCTATGCTTTGGAAACAATTGGAACAGGCTGACAGAATTATCGGATACAACACAAAAAGTTTTGATTATCCAGTCATGAATAATTATTACAGCGGAGATTTTCTTACTTTTTCAAGTCTTGATATTCTTGAGGAAATTCACAATGTTCTTGGATTTCGACTAAAACTTGATGATGTTGCGGCCGCGACAGTTGGTGTGCGCAAATCGGGTCATGGTCTTCAGGCGGTTGAATGGTGGAAGCAAGGGGAGATTCAGAAAATTAAGGATTATTGTTTGCAAGACGTAAAAGTCACAAAAGCGGTTTACGAATACGGGCTTAAGTATAAAGCGCTTGCGTATGAAGATCGTTTGCACGGTCGACGAGCAATTCCTGTAAATTTTGAGAAAAAAGTGGAATTAGCGCCAAAGATTAACTTAACGATGGGGTTTTGAAAAATTCGTCATTGCGAGCGACAGTAGTGAGCGAAGCAATCTGCAATTTTAGAGAAAATACAGAGATTGCTTCGTCGGCCTAGTGGCCTCCTCGCAATGACACGTTTTAAGAGTTTTGCTGTGGATAAGTGGAACTTTGACGCACAATATGTTGGGGTATAAAATATAGTTGTACCACAAGATATTGTGTGAACCTCCCAGGAGAAATAGAATGATCCCAGTTGGGATTGTTTTTTGACTGCATTTATCACTCCATCACTCAATCACTTTTTCACTTGCTTTTCACTTCTTCCTAACTTTCTTCTCTACCTATGCCGTCACAATCCGACAAAATCGTTTCACAAACTAATCAAACAACGACTGGAACGGAAAATATTTCTGAAGCGGTTTGGCAGTTCATGACTTCTGTAAAAACGCTTCACAAACGCGATGGTTCAGAGCAAATGTTTGAACCGCACAAACTTGCGCATTCAATCAAGCAAGCGCTTGAAGCGTCAGGAATCAAATCCGGAAAGCTTGCTGAAAAAATCGCTGGCCAAGTAGTGACGCGACTGACACACAGATTCAATGGGCACAGTGTTCCATCATTTGCCGATGTTCGCGAGGTTGTGAACGTGACACTAATCGATAACAACCTAATCCATGTAGCGAAAAAATATCTAAATTACAGAGCGGTCGTGCAAACAGACGAACGTGGCGAGGTTTATGGTCATGGAATAACAGTTGAGCGTCGTTTCACAAAACCAGAGGTTCATCCATTTGATGAAATCGAATGGGAAACACGCGACGCGGTTATCAGTGGAACAAAAGGCGAAGTGGTTTTTGAACAAAAAGGAGTAGAAGTTCCAAAAAGTTGGACGCAAACAGCGACAAACATTGTTGTATCAAAATATTTTTACGGAACAATTGGAAAAGATGACAGAGAATATTCAGTCAAGCAACTTGTTTCTCGTGTTGCAAAAACAATTTCAAATTGGGGTCGCAAAGATGGATATTTCGCAACTCAGGAAGACGCTCAAGCTTTTGAGGATGAACTTCACTATATTTTGGTAAACCAAATGGCGGCGTTTAATTCGCCAGTTTGGTTTAATGTTGGAACTTCTCGACCTCAACAATGCAGCGCGTGTTTTATAAATTCAGTTGAAGATGACATGCGCTCTATTTTGAATTTGTGTGTGACAGAAGGAATGCTTTTCAAAGGCGGATCCGGAACAGGAACAAATCTTTCAAAATTACGATCAAAACAAGAATTTCTAGGCGGAAGCAATGGAAAAGCATCAGGTCCGGTTTCTTTTATGAAGGGTCTTGACGCTTTTGCGGGTGTGATCAAAAGCGGTGGAAAAACTCGTCGCGCCGCAAAAATGGTGATCTTGGATATTGATCATCCAGACATCAACGATTTTATTCAATGCAAAGTTGAGGAAGAAAAAAAAGCTTGGGTGTTAATGGACGCTGGTTATGATGGTTCAATGGATGGATCAGCATACTCTTCTGTTTATTTTCAAAACGCAAACAACTCTGTGCGCGTGACAGACGCGTTTATGCAATCTGTTGAAAAAGATGAAGACTGGACAACGCACGCTGTTATGACCGGCGCTCCAGTTCAAACTTGGAAAGCAAAAGAGCTAATGGATAAAATGGCGCAGGCCGCTTGGCAATGTGGAGATCCAGGGATTCAATACGACACAACAATCAACAAATGGCACACATGCAAAAACACAGATCGAATTTACGCGTCAAATCCATGCGTGACAGGTGACACGCTTGTTTCAACAACATCAGGGTATAAACGAATAAGTGATTTAGTTGGAGGTTCCGCTGAGATTATTGCGGCAGACGGACAGTCTTCGCGAGTTGATAAAATTTTTCCTACAGGGCACAAAAAGATTTTTGAACTTCAAACAAAAAGCGGGTATTCGGTTCGACTAACCGAAGATCACAAAGTTTTTACACGCAATCGCGGAGACGTGCTTGCAAAAGAATTAAAACCTGGTGATGTTCTTGAATTGAAACAGCCTGGTTTTGGAAATAAGCGTGAAGATGAAGTTGTTGCGGAAATGATTGGACTTACTATTGGCGACGGTTGTCTTTCAACAAATTATAAAACACATCAAGAATTTGCAATGGTTGTTGGTGGAAGAGAAGAAACAGACATGCTTGAGATGTTTAATTTTAGGATGAACGGTTACAAACAATCCGTTTCGGAAGATGGGCGTGGCGCAAGATGGAGCAGTGTTGTATCAACTCAAACTGGAGTTCGAATTGGAACAAGTAGCCGATGTATACTTGAACCGTTAAAAAAATACGCTGTATTAGATCAAGGGTCAAAAGAAAAAAGATTCACTGACGAAGTTTTTAGTTTAGAAAAAAATTCACAGGCCGCCATTCTCCGTGGACTTTTTACAGCCGATGGGACAGTTGCAAATTACGAAAACAAATCACAGTATATCGCTCTTGATTCAGTGAGCTTAACACTTTTGAGACAAGTTCAACTTCTTTTGCTCGGCTTTGGGATTAAAGCGAAAATTTATGAAAATCGTCGAACATCTTTTCAATCTCGTTTACCAGATGGAAAAGGCGGCTGGGCAATATATCATGTTCAACAAATGCATTCTTTGCGCGTGAGTCGTTCGTCGCGATTGATTTTTGAAAAAGAAATTAGTTTTTTGGATCGGAGTTTCAAATCAAACGACCTTGCATTCATGAACGAAACCGTTACTACCTATAAAGATGAGTTGACGGATAAATTTGAATCTCTCACTTTTGTTGGATCAGAAGACGTCTTCGATCTGACAGAACCACGGACGAATCATTTTGTTGCCAACGGTCTCGTCGTCCACAATTGTTCAGAGTACATGTTCCTAAACGACAGCGCGTGCAATTTGGCGTCGCTTAATATAATGAAGTTTAGAAAGGAAGTTGGCGGCTTGATGGTGTTTGATGTTGATGCTTTCAAAAAAGCGAACGAAATAGTTGTGACAGCGATGGAAATAATTATTGGAAATTCAGTTTATCCAACTCCGGCGATTGAACAAAACAGTTTGGATTATCGTCCGCTTGGAATCGGATACGCGAATCTTGGCGCGTTTTTAATGAGTCGCGGAGTTCCGTATGATTCAGACGAAGGACGAAATTTTGCGGCCGCGATTACTTCACTTCAAAGCGGACATTGCTATTTTCAGTCCTCTAAGATCGCTGAAAAAATCGGGCCGTTTGCAGGATACAAACAAAATGAAGCTCCGTGTTTGGAAGTGATGAGAATGCATCGCGACGCATCGTACGAAATCAATCCAAATGGAGTTCCTGCTGATTTGCTTACAGAAGCTCGTATGAGTTGGGACAATGTTGTGGAACACGGAAGTCTTCACGGTTTGCGTAACGCTCAGATCAGCGTTATCGCGCCAACAGGTACTATTTCATTTTTGATGGATTGTGATACAACAGGAGTTGAACCGGATATTGCGCTCGTGAAATATAAATGGCTTGTTGGCGGAGGAATGTTGAAAATCGTTAACAACACAGTTCCAGAAGCTTTGACAAGGCTTGGATATTCGCAAAAAGAGCGTGAAGAAATTTTGGCGCATATTGAAAAAACAGACACGATTGAAAACGCTCCGCACCTCAAACAAGAACATTTGCCGGTTTTTGACTGTGCCTTTAAGGCCGCGAACGGAACTCGCACAATTCATTACATGGGTCATGTTCGAATGATGGCCGCTGTTCAGCCGTTTGTTTCCGGAGCGATTTCAAAAACAGTGAATATGCCTCACGACGCGACATCGGAAGACATTATCGAGGTTTACGAAACAGGTTGGAAACTTGGTTTGAAAGCGATTGCGATTTATCGCGACGGGTCAAAACGTCAACAAGCGCTTACAACTTCTAAAGAAAGCGATGCGAAGAAACAGAATAAGGGAGAGGAAGGTAGTCGCCGGCTTCAGACGGCGAATGGAGTGGAGAAAGAGGAGGACAAAAATATGCCAGAAGAAAAAACGACTGTTCCAACAGTGACTGTTAGTTCAGACAACAAATTGCGTCGTCGCCGTTTGCCTGATGAAAGGCGCGCGATCACGCACAAGTTTAAAGTTGGAAGTCACGAGGGTTATATCACAGTTGGATTGTATGATGATGGTTCGCCAGGAGAACTTTTCATGACAATGTCAAAAGAAGGCTCGGTCATAAGTGGACTTATGGATAGTTTTGCAACTGCGATTTCAATTGGTTTGCAATACGGAGTTCCGCTTGAAGTTTTGGTGAACAAGTTTGTGCACATGCGCTTTGAGCCGTCTGGATACACAAACAATCCGCAAATTCGAATTGCTAAATCTATTACTGATTATATTTTCCGCTGGCTTGCGATCAAATTTCTCCCACAAGAGTCGCAAATCTCGCTTGGAATCAATGTTGGAGTTGAAGAAAAGGAAGTAAAGGAAGAAGATGCAATAGGCAATAGGCAAGAGGAGGAAATAAAACAGCCGAAGCTGTTCGACACAACAAAAACTTTCGATAACCAATCCGACGCGCCAGCGTGCGACACCTGTGGTTCAATCATGGTCCGCAACGCCGCGTGTTATAAGTGTCTGAACTGCGGCGCAACGAGTGGGTGCAGTTAAAATTACTCTTTTTGTGTCATCCTGAGCGAAGTCCGGCCCTAAGACCGGACGAAGCCGAAGGATCTCTCGCTAAAACTTTTTATAATGTGAGAGATTTTTTGTTTAAGACTTATGTTGTGGTAGACTGTATTTAACTATATGGTTGATTTTCCAGAACTAAAGCCAAAAGAAACTCCGGAAGAGCCGGAAAAAGTTTTGGTTAAGAGAGAAAATGTTCTAGAAATCCAAGAGGGCCAAGAAGGTCGAGGAGAAAGAGAAGCGCAAGAAAAAAATGAAGAAGAATCAATAAGCAAGATGCAAGAGGTGAAAGTGACTCAATCAAAAACCACATCTGCAATTCAAAAACCGCTCGATCCGATCGAGCAGAAAATCGAATCAATACTAGAGGAAGATTTAACTGAAATTTATCTTTCAATGTCAAAAGATAAACAAGAGAAATTCAAAGAAGAAGGTGAAAAAACTTTGTCTAAGATCATGCAAATCATTCACAAAACAAAAATCAACGCAAAAAAGATTTTTTTCCTCATTCGTAGTTGGCTCAAACTAATTCCAGGTGTAAATCGATTCTTCCTTGAACAGGAAGCAAAAATAAAAACAGATAAAATTTTGCGTTTGTGATATTTTTTCAATTTTTTTTAAAACCGGAATCGCAACTTATACAAACGAATGAGTTTGATTTTTCTGTTTACTCGAATTTGATCTGGATTCCAATTTCTCTCGTGTTGTTTTTTTGTATTCTTTTTTTGTTACGATGGTTTTTGCGTAAAACAAACGCGGCAAAACACGCGACATTTCAGAGCAGGACAATACTCGTAACTCTTCCAAAATTCCGTCGAGAAGAAGAAAGTAATCGCGGTCCGCAAAAAGAGGAGGTTCAGGAAGCGATCGCCGCGGCTGAGACCGTTTTTTCAGCGATCGGAGGTTTGAAAGGAGAGCGTGGCTTAAAGCAATGGTTTTTTGGACGATCAGACGAAGTTGCTTTTGAAATCGTCGTCGAACATAAATTGATTCAATTTTTTGTAACTGTTCCAACACACATGGCAACATATATTGAACAGCAGATTTCCGCCGCGTATCCTGACGCATATTTGGAAGAAGTTGAAGACTACAACATTTTTTCAGCGCAAAGCGTGATTGTCGGAAGTTATCTTCGTCTTGCTCGAGAAAGCGCGTTTCCTATTAAAACATATCGAAAGCTCGACAAAGACCCTCTCAATTCTCTGACAAACGTTCTTACAAGTGTTCCAGAAGGGGATGGCACGGCGTTCCAATTTGTTGTTCGTTCAGCTTATAAATCTTGGCGCGCGAGGGGAGTTGAAATTGCTTCACGAATGCAACAAGGAATGAGTTTGAGCGACGCGCTTAAAGGAAAAAGGAAAGGACACAAAAGCACATTCCAACAACTCACAGGCGGAGGTGAAAATAAAGAAAAAGAAGAACGAGAATATCGTTTGTCTCCGCAAGAGGAAGAGGTTGTGAAAGGGCTTGAAGAAAAGGCAAGCAAAGCCGGACTTAATGTTTGTGCTCGAATTGTTGTTTCTTCACAGACCGCATCTGCCGCTGAGTCAACTCTTCAAAACATGTTGAACGCGTTTTCACAGTTCAACATTTATCAATATGGAAATTCGTTTGTGAAATCCGTTCCGCGTTCGAAAAAGAAGCTCATTCAACAATTTATTTATCGAACGATTGATGAAAAAAATAAAATGGTTTTGAATGCTGAAGAAATGGCGAGTCTTTGGCATTTGCCTTTGCCATGGACCGAAACTCCAAATATCAAATGGCTTGGGGCTAGAAGCGGCGCTGTTCCAACCGGTGTTCCAAGTGGTCCGCAAGATGGAGATTTTGAACTGGGATACAACGTTTATCGCGGAATCAAAACTCCAGTGTGGATGAAAAATTCTGACAGAACTCGCCACATGTATTTAATTGGAAAATCTGGTTCTGGAAAATCTCAAACAATCGCAAAATACGCAATCCAAGATATTAAAGCTGGACACGGGGTTGCTGTTGTTGACCCTCACGGAGATCTCATCGAACAGATTTTAGGAAACATTCCGCGCGAGCGAGTTGACGATGTTGTGCATTTCAATCCGTCAGACTTGGAACGTCCGATGGGACTTAACATGCTCGAGGCCAAAGATGAAACACTTAAGGATTTTGCTGTTCAAGAAATGATCTCGATTTTTTATAAACTTTTTCCGCCTGAAATGATCGGCCCGATGTTCGAGCACAACATGAGAAATGTGATGTTGACGCTTATGTCCGATCCTGAACAGCCTGGCACGATTGCTGAAATTCCACGCATGTTTTCGGATGAAGCTTTTCAAAAGCGTTGGGTCGCAAAAGTGAAAGATCCTGTTGTTCGTTCGTTTTGGGAAAATGAGATGGCAAAAACAAGCGATTTTCACAAATCTGAAATGCTTGGATATTTGATTTCAAAAGTTGGTCGTTTTGTTGAAAACGAGATGATGCGAAATATAATCGGCCAAACACACTCCAGTTTTGATTTTCGCGAAATCATGGACAAGAAAAAAATTCTGCTTGTTAATCTATCAAAAGGGAAGACTGGAGACGTTAATGCTGATCTGCTTGGAATGATTATTGTTTCGAAACTTCAGATGGCGGCTTTGACACGCGCGGATATCCCTGAAGAACAACGACACGATTTCTACTTGTATATTGACGAGTTTCAAAATTTTATCACTGATTCGATCGCGACTATTTTGTCAGAGGCTCGCAAATATCGTTTGAATTTAATTATCGCGCATCAATACATCGGTCAGCTTGTAAAAAACAATGATACAAAAATCAAAGATGCTGTTTTGGGAAACGTCGGAACAACTTATGTTGCGCGTATTGGTCCAGAGGACGTTGAAACTCTTGAGAAAATTTATACACCAGATTTTTCAGGATACGATTTGATGAATTCTGATAAGTTCACTTGGTATGTGCGAATGATTGTTGGAAACTCGCAAGTCAAACCATTCACAATGAAAATCGAACAAGCGCCGCTTGGTGATCGCGAACTTGCGGAAGGAATTAAAGAGTTGTCGCGGTTGAAATACGGGCGCGACCGCCGTTTGGTCGAGGCGGATATTCTTGAACGAACCGCGCTTGGTGTTTCATCAAGAGGGCCGCAACCTCCGCCAATGGGAGAGAGATAAAGTCACAATTTTATTTCCTGAGCCTGTCGAAGGATAAAATTTTGTTCGAATCGTCTTACAGTCTTCGACCAACCATCGCCAGAGGCTATAGTGGGCAAATAAGCTAAGACAATAATTATGTCATCAAGTCCAACATTCGAACCAGAACCAGACGTTGAATCGCATGCGAACCGCGTGGAGTTTGCTGATACGCGAAATCAACTTGCTGTTCAAATGTTAAAAAAAATGCGTGACAGTATAACGCATGTTATTCAGTTGCTTGAACAAGGAGATTCGTCCAGAGCGACTCGTCAGCTTGTTGACCTTGTCACCCACAATAATGGTTTAACTCAAGACCTTGAACAAAAAACAGGAAGCAGAGTGCTTGAAGGAGTGTTTGACGGAGAAATGATGGTTGGAGCTGATGGCGCGCGTTATCAAGTTCCTGAAAACTATGCGTCAAAATCTCGTTTGGTCGAGGGAGACATTTTGAAGCTCACAATCCAACCAGACGGAACACACGTTTATAAACAAATAGGACCTGTTGAGCGTCAGAGACTTGTTGGAAAACTAGCGCTTGATTCATCAACGCAAGAGTATGTTGTGATGACTGACGATCGGGTGTATAAAGTCATCACCGCAAGCGTCACATATTTCAAAGCAATGCCAGGAGATGAAGTTGTAATTGTGTTACCAAGATCAGGCGATTCTGCGTATGCGGCAGTTGAAAGTGTGGTAAGTAGCACTATTTAAAACCAAGAACCAAACAACATGTCCTTAGCCTTATACCGTGCGTACAGACCACAAAAGTTTTCTGATTTAATTGGTCAGCCGCATGTATCAACAACTATTCAAAACCAATTTGAAATGGGCCGCATCGCCCATGCTTATTTGTTTACTGGTCCGCGTGGAGTTGGAAAAACAACAACTGCGCGACTTTTGGCAAAGCTTATTAATTGTGAAAAACCAAAACACAACGAACCATGCAACACGTGTTCCGCATGTGAACAAGTCACTTCAGGTTCTTCGCTTGATATCTACGAAATTGATGCTGCGTCTAATACAGACGTAGAGAATGTTCGAGAAAATATAATCAAAAGCGTTCGTTTTGCTCCAAATCAACTCAAAAAGAAAGTTTTTATTATTGATGAAGTTCACATGCTTTCAACTTCGGCATTCAATGCGCTTTTGAAAACACTTGAAGAGCCGCCAGAGCATGTGCTTTTTATTTTAGCAACAACTGAAATTCACAAAGTTCCGGAAACAATCGTGAGTCGATGTCAAAGATTTGATTTTAGAAAAATTAAAAAGGAAGAAATGATGAAACGGTTGCGAGAAATTGTAAAATCAGAGGAAATGAAAATTGATGATGAGGTTCTTGAGCAAGTAGTTCGACATAGCACAGGTTGTGCGCGAGACGCCGAGAGTTTGCTTGGCCAACTCATGGCTTTGGGTGAAAACCACATCACTGTTGAACTTGCTTCGCTTGTTCTTCCTGCCACAACAACGGTTTTGGTTGAAACTTTTGTTAGTCATCTTTTTAAAAAAAATACAGGAAGCTGTATTTCTGACTTGAATACATTTATTGAACAAGGAGTTGATTTGAAAATGTTTGTTGAAGATGTGATCGCGAATTTGCGTGATCGTTTGTTTGATCAACTTTCAAAAGCTTTGCCAGAGTCTGATATTTCGTTTACGCGTCAAGCCCTCACCTCCTTGCTTGAAGCGAAAACAAAAATTCGTTCCGAACATTTGCCGCAGTTGCCGATCGAGCTCGCTATTGTTGAGATATGTGACAATGGAGGACAAAAGGAGACAAAGGAGGACAAAGGAGGACAAGTGGATTTTAAGGAGCAGGGGGTTGGTTCGGTTTATGAAGAAAGGTCTGAAAGGTCGGAAAGGACCGAAAGGTCGGAAAGGTCGGAAAGGACCGAAAGGTCTGAAAGGACCGAGATTGGTGAGCAAGAAAATTCATTACTCCCTGAGCTTGTCGAAGGGGAAAACGAAACAGTTTTTGATACGATCCCAGTCATTTCTCTTGATGAAGTTCGCGCAAAATGGCCGCAAGTTTTTGAACAGATCAAAGAGTGTAATGCGTCCTTACCACTGTTCATGCAGTCGTGCGAAGTTTGCGGAGTAACAGGCGAGCACGTCGAACTTGGTTTTGCGTACGATTTGTATGTTCAAACAGTTAACAAAGATAAAAACCGTCAGGTGATTGAGGATGTTTTGGAAAAAGTGATTGGTCGTCGTATTAAAGTAAAAGCGATTCAAAAAAAACATGAAAACGAAGAAAATTTGCAAAAGCTCGTGAGCGAATTCGGCGGAACAGTGATGACGTAAGAATAAGAATTCCCGATTATTAAAAGTTTGTTTTTTTAATTGAAATTATTCCGCCGCTGAAAGGTGGTGTTTTTTTAATCACACTTAACTACCGATCGGTAGTTAAGTGTGATTCTGTGTATTTTCAAATTAACAGTATAATTTAAAGTTTTTATCTATAATTTATCTCAATATATCAATTGTGGAGAAACAGATTTTAATTTATTCATTTTCACTTAACTCCCGATCGGTAGTTAAGTGTTTTCATCAAAAATATCCTGTTCACTTAGTGAACAGGATATTTTGGTTCCGGGGCGTGGACTCGAACCACGGTTCTGTGCTCCAGAGGCACATGTCCTGCCGCTAGACGACCCCGGAATAGTGTCTCAAATTACGACCCAAATCTATCATTATTGACAAAATATGTAAATTCTGATAGCCTATTCAGGCTAATCTGCGACAGGCGCAGATGAATCTTCTCTACAAAGGAGCAACAGATGAAGCAGTGCGTTCAGTGCCAGTACCGTACCAACAATCCGGATCGGATGATGCACCATGTCGCCAAGACCAGGCACGGAATGGGGCGGTCTGCGCGGAAGGAGTTCCGCGGGCACATCAAAACCAAACGCAAGAATGGCTAGACCCTCTTCTTGTCACGTTCTATATGCAGGCCAACTTGGCCTGCTTTTTGTTTTTGGGCCATTAGCCATTAGCCATTATGACACAGCAAATTCGATAATCGCTTTAGCAACATCAATTCCAGTCGCGCGTTCAAGCTCGCTAAATCCGGGGTTTGAATTTACTTCCAAAACAAGCGGTCCGCGATTTGAACGAATAAGATCAATTCCGATAATATCCAAATCAAACACTGTTGCAACTTGTATGGCCAACTTTTGTTCTTGATCCGTTAGTGTCACTGGTGTTCCTGTTCCACCATTACTTGTATTCGCACGCACGTCTCCTTCTGGCGCGCACCTTTCCATTGACGCGACAATTTTTTCTCCAACAATAAACACACGTAAATCTTTTCGATCAGCCTCTTTAATAAACTCTTGTACGATTACTGGATTTCGATCTCGGATCGCTAGATACTCAACTATCGGTCCAAACGTTTCCTGATTCGGCGCGTAGAAAACTCCTTTTCCAATTGTTCCAAACGCAACTTTGATGACAACAGGAAAACCAATTTGTTTTGCGGCTTTAAGCGCGCTTTCAGGATTTTTTGTTATGAAACTTTTCGGATAAGGAAATCCTTTTTTTTGAAACACACATAGTTGTTCGATTTTATTTTTCGCGATCGCAAATGATGGTTTTCCATTCAAAACCTTGTATCCGTTTTCAATCAAAGTGTTGACAACATAAAAATGCAAACTTGGTTCTTCGATGAAGTTCGGACGTGAAATGATCACGTCAACGTCTGGCATTTGTTTTCCATCGTATAAAAGCTCGTCTCCACAAAGCGAAAAATTTGGTTCGTAGAGACGAAACACTGCATGACCTAACACTTGTGCTGTTTCTTCAAGTCGAGCAACCCCAGTATAGTTATCAAGCGCTGGATCTGAAAAAATTAAAATTCCAATTTTCATATTTTATCTTTCATCTCATCCAAAATAAAATTAACTTCTTCAACCGTTTTTACAATATGAAGTTTTTCTTTATATTTTTTTGCTCCAGCAATTCCTCGTAAATACCAACTTACATGTTTGCGAAAAGTTGAAACGCCTCGCTCGCCATATTGTTCAATGTGAAAAGCAAAGTGTGTTTTCATCACCTCGACCCGTTTATTCCAAGAAACAGGAGTCGAAGTTTTTCCATCCAACATTTCAGATATTTGCTGAAATATCCATGGATTGCCAAGCGCTCCACGAGCAATTGAGACTCCATCGCAACCAGTTTGCTCAAGCGCCTTCAAAGTCAATTCAGCTGTGTGGATATCTCCATTTGCCAAAACCGGAATCGAAACTCGCTGTTTGACTTCGCGAATTCGATCCCAATCTGATTTGCCAGAATATCCTTGTATTTTTGTACGACCATGAACCGTTATCATATCAGCTCCTGCATTTTCTAGCACGCGAGCAAACTCCAAACACTGTTTTGAATCTGACCAGCCAGTTCTGATTTTCACCGACACAGGAACTGAAACCGCGGCTTTCATTTTTTTTACAATCTCTGTTGCGCGATCCGGTTCGTTCATCAAAGCGGCTCCGTTGAAGTTGTGGACGATTTTATAAACCGGACAACCCATGTTGATGTCAAAACCTTCAGGATAATGTTCTTCCTCAATTTTTCGCGCGGCTTCGGCCATCACGTCAGGATCACTTCCAAATAGTTGTTGCACAATCGGACGTTCAACTGGATTGATTGTTGTCATGTTGATCGTTTTTTTGTTTTCACGAACAACGGCTTCCGAGGAAACCATTTCGCGGAAGACGATTAGTCTTGGAGTCAAAGGAGTCAAATGAGTCAATATAGCTGGCTCAGTGATCTCCATTGACTCTATTGACTTTTTTGACTCTGTTACTCCCATCACAGTACGACAAAACGCCGAGTCAGTCATGTCGGCCATTGGCGCAAGTGCGAGAATCGGACGTTTCAACTTTTTCCAGTCTAATATCATAACGAAAGGAAGATACAGGAAGAATGGCAAATGTTCAAGGATAAGGTATACTCTTAGCAATATGATAAAGTTAAATTCGTCGTCTATTCTTTATATCGTCGCGGCGATCGTTGTAGTTGTTTTGATGGTAGTCGTTATAAAACAAAACTCCGGACCATCCAGATACGACTCTTTTGCACAATGTCTGACAGAACAAAATGTGAAAATGTACGGCGCATGGTGGTGTCCGCATTGTCAGAATCAGAAAAAATTATTTGAAGGGGCGTTTGGTAAAGTCAGTTACATTGAATGTTCTCTCCCTGGTTCAAAAGCAATGAATCAAGAATGCAAAGACGCTGGAATTGAGGGATATCCGACTTGGGAATTTGCTGACGGAAGCAGACTAACAGGCGAAAGATCGCTTGACGAATTGGCAGAGAAAAGTCAATGTGAGTTGCCGGAGAAGGCAAGTCAATGAAGTCAATAAAGTCAATGGAGTCGATGGAGTCAATATAGTAAAGGGAGTCAAGGGTCAATTTAGTCAAAATAGTCGTGAAGTCAATGTAGTCACGGAGTCATATGTCAAAAACTTCGAGAATGAAAATGATAATTATTTTGTCGCTCATCGGCGTGACAATTTCTCTTTACGCGTTTTTTCACAATGCAGGATTTGCGTCAGGAAAATTTTGTTCAATAAACAGCACGTTTGATTGCGACATCGTTAACAAAGGTCCGTATTCACAAATTGTTGGAATTCCAGTTTCGCTTATTGGTGTGATCGGATATTTGTTTCTTGCAATCGGAGGGTTTCTTTCGCTTCGCAATCCAACAGATCGCTCTATTGATAGATTTATTCTTTTAGCTTCCATTGGCGGTCTGTTGTTCAGTTTATATCTGACAGGGATTGAGCTTTTTGTTTTGAAAACCTGGTGTTTGATTTGTATTAGTTCGCAAACAATCATTCTCGCGATTTTAGTTTTATCAATATGGAATTATCGTTCCACGGAGCTGCCCGTGAAGTAACAGGTTCGTGTTTTTTATTGCGAACTCTTGATTCAAACAAAAAAGAGCATCAATTTTTAATTGATTGCGGAATGTTCCAAGGTGAACATTTATGCGGCGGCAAAAACTTCGAACCATTTGGTTTTGATGCAAAACAAGTTGAAGCGGTTTTTGTAACACATCCGCACGCAGATCACACTGGTCGTTTGCCAAAACTTTTCAAAGCAGGATTTCACGGTCCTATTTACATGACTCATCCGTGCATTGGTTTGAGCAAACTCGTTCTTGAAGATGCGCATCACATCATGAAGGAGGAAGCTGAAAAATGCGGAAGTTCTATTTTGTATGAAATGGAAGATTTGTTAAATGCGTTTGATTCAGTTAAAGGCGTTAACTATCACGAACAACTTGATATTGCACCGGGTATATCAATTATGTTCCACGAAGCTGGACATGTGCTCGGTTCCGCGTTCATTTCAGTTGAAGCAGAAGGAAAGCGAGTTGTTTTTTCAGGTGATATTGGAAATGATGATGTTCCAATTTTGCCTGACACTGAAGCGATTTCACACGCTGACGTTGTTATTTGTGAATCAACTTACGGACATCGAGTTCACGAACCAGTGAGTGAACGTGAGTCCAAGTTGAAAGCCGCGATCGAACAAACGCTCAAAGATCGATCAGTTCTTCTTATCCCAGCATTTTCGATTGAGCGTACTCAAGAACTTTTATACGCGCTCAATCAAATTCTCGAACACGATCTTGTTACGAATTGTCCGATTTTCCTTGACAGTCCAATGGCGATCCGCGCAACGCAACTTTACCGCGACTTCAAAGAGTATTTGGAATTTGATGAATCGATTTTGAAGGAATCGGATCGAGATTTTTTCAGTTTTAAAAATTTGCGCGAAACTTTGACGGTTGAAGAATCAAAAAAAATCAATGACACACCTGCGCCAAAAGTTATTGTCGCAGGTTCTGGCATGATGTCTGGCGGCCGGATTATGCACCACTTAATTCGGTATCTTTCTGATCAAAAAACAACCCTTCTGATCATCGGTTTTCAAGCCAAAGGAACAATTGGAAGGAAAATTTACGAAGGCGCGAAACGTGTGATAATTTTTGGAGAAGAAGTAAGAGTAAACGCTCGAACAATAGCAATCGGAGCTTTTTCTGCTCATGGAGATATGAACAAACTCACGCGATGGTTGAATCCTGAAGATGGTAAAATTCCAAAAAAGGTTTTTCTTGTGCATGGCGATTTGGAAGCAAAAGAAGTATTTGCGACACATCTTCGCCACGAATTGAAAACCGAAGTTGTTATTCCAGAGTTTCAAGAGAAGTACGAAATATAGATACTTAGAAATCTGTAAAAACCTTTCTCTTTAGCCTCAAGCAAATCAGTTAACTACTTTAGGTTCACAAGAGACAGTTACGGGACACTTTTTCTGCCGCTGGTTCTGCATGAAGGCCAAGAAAAAGGAGTCCCGTCTGTCTCTACTGCAACAAACGATGGCTGAGATGGTGTAAGAAAGAAAATATGAATGAACTCTATGTCCGATCAATCTAACATTCGCAACTTCTGCATTATTGCACACATTGATCATGGAAAATCCACACTTGCGGATCGGTTGCTTGAAATTACAGGTACAGTTGATAAGCGAAACATGAAAGAACAGATTTTGGATTCCATGGATCTTGAACGTGAAAAGGGAATCACAATTAAACTCGCGCCAGCAAGAATGCAATGGAAAGGTACCATTTTGAATCTTATAGACACTCCTGGCCACGTTGATTTCAACTACGAAGTTTCTCGTTCACTTGCGGCTGTTGAAGGCGCAGTTCTTCTTGTTGACTCAACACAAGGCATTCAAGCTCAAACAATCGGCAATTTATATCTCGCGCTTGAAGAGGAACTTACGATAATTCCAGTTCTTAACAAAATTGATCTTCCAGCTGCTGATGTTGATCGCAGAAAAGAAGAGCTTGTGCAACTTCTTGGATGCAAACCAGAAGAAATTTTGTGCGTGAGCGGAAAAACAGGTCAGGGAGTTGAATCGTTGTTGCAAGATATCGTGAATCGAATTCCTCCGCCATCTGGGAAAAAAGACGCTCCAACTCGCGCGTTAATTTTTGATTCTTTTTACGATGACTATCGTGGAGTCATGGCATACATTCGAGTAATGGACGGAGAAATAAAAAAGGGCGCATTGGTCCGAATGATTGCCACTGACAAAACTTTCGAGGTTTTAGAAGTTGGGGCAGTTACACCGGGTGGTTTGAAATCGTCGCCAATTTTGGAATGCGGACAAATTGGATATATGGTAAGCGGATTGAAAGAAATTGGAAGTTGTCGAGTCGGGGACACAATCACTGATCGAAACGCAAACGTTTCAGCACTTGCAGGATACAAAGAAGTTCGTCCAATGGTTTATGCCGGAGTTTTTCCAAAAGAAGGAGATGATTTTCACCGTTTGCGCGAAGCGATCGAACGTTTGAAATTGAACGACTCTTCACTTGTTTATGAATCCGAACATTCACCAGCGCTTGGATATGGATTTCGCGCTGGACTTCTTGGAATGTTGCATTTGGAAATTCTCAAAGAGCGTTTGGAGCGTGAATTCGGTCTTGAATTAGTCGTAACTGTTCCGTCAGTTGCTTATCGAGTTGTTTTACGAAACAGTGAAACGAAAACAATCAAAAGTCCATTGGAACTTCCTGACCAATCGTTTGTGGAAAAAATCGAGGAGCCGTGGGTGAAAATGGACATTGTCAGCCCATCAGAATATATCGGCGGAATAATGAACCTTGTGCAAGAGAGACGCGGAGTCTATAAAAACACGGAATATCTTCTTGGAGAGCGCGCGATTTTGCATTACGAAATTCCGCTTTCAATGATCATCGTGGATTTTTATGACAAACTTAAAGGCGCGACTGCTGGCTACGGATCAATGAATTACGAATTGATTGGATATCGAGACGCGGATGTCGTGAGAATGGATATTTTAGTTGCCGAAGAACCTGTTGATGCGTTCGCGATTCTTGTTTATCGAAATGAAGCGCAACGAACAGGACGACGAGTGTTGAATGTTTTGAAAGACACTATTCCAAGAGAAAATTTTGTGATCAAACTTCAAGCGAGTATCGGTGGAAAAATTGTCGCGTCAGAGCGAATATCCGCAATAAGTAAAGATGTTACTGCAAAATTATACGGAGGTGATGTTACACGCAAACGAAAACTTTTGGAAAAACAAAAAAAGGGAAAAGCAAAAATGGCAGAAATTGGAAAAGGAACAGTGAACATTCCAACTGACGCTTATCTAAAAGTGTTAAAACGTGAATAGAAAAGTATGCAACAAAAAAAGTTACGTGTGTTTTGGACGATTGTTATTATTATCGTGATTCTTTCAATGGTTTTATTTAGTATCTTAGTTGGACTTGGTTTGTGAATCACAAGAAATCAATTTGGCAAGTTGTTGATTCTATAAGTGAGGAAATAAAGCAACAATTCCCGGAAATTCATCCGGTTCTTTTGCAATTGTTGTGGAATCGAAATTTGAGAACACAGGAAGAGATCGATTTATATTTAAGCCCTGACTGGACGCGTGATATTCACGCTCCAACTTTGTTTAGTCAGATGAATGAAGCGGTGCAAAGAATTTTTTACGCGTTTGAACATGGGGAAACAATAACTATCCATGGCGATTATGACGCTGATGGTGTTTGTGGAACCGCGCTTTTGTTGATATGTTTACGCGATTTGTGTCGAGCTTTATCCTTTGATGAAAAACTTGTAACTTCATATATTCCACATCGTGAAAGAGAAGGATATGGTTTATCTGTTGAAACTGTTGAGCATTTGAACACGCACGAGAATACAAAACTTATCATCACAGTTGATTGTGGAATCAGTAACAAGCAAGCGATTGATCACGCGAAAATTTTTGGTATCGAAACAATAATTTGTGATCATCATTCTGTTCCAGAAGAAATTCCCGATCAAACAATAATTATTCACCCGCATATTGACAGTGAAACATATCCAAACAAATTTTTGTGTGGAACAGGTGTTGCGTTCAAACTTGCGTGTTCGTTATATGAAGATGCGCGCAAACGCGGCTCAAAAATTTCCGAAGGGTTTGAAAGATGGTTGCTTGATCTTGTCGCTATCGCAACTGTGACAGATGTGATGCCGCTTTTAGGAGAAAATCGATTACTGGAAATGTACGGACTTATAGTTTTGAATAAAACACAACGAATCGGTTTGAAAAAACTAATTGATATTTCCGGCGGAACATTTGGAACGCTTGATACAAATTCGATCGGTTTTCAAATTGGACCTCGATTGAACGCGGCAGGACGAATCAATCACGCAACAGAGGCCTTGGATTTGTTATTAGCAGAAAATGAAACACAAGCAACAGAATTTGCTATGCGTCTGCAAGAAACAAACAAAGAACGTCAGCGTCAATCTTCACAAATGTTTGACGAAGCGAAAGTGTTTTTATCAACTCAACCTCTCACAAATCTTTTGATTGCTGTTTCTGATTCCTGGTCACCAGGTCTTGTCGGGCTTGTTGCTGGGAAACTTGTGAACGAACACAAGCGTCCGGTGTATGTGATTGGAAAGTCAGATGATTTGTATGTCGGGTCAGGGAGAACATTCGGAAATTTTGACGTGACTTCCGCGCTTCAACATGTTTCCGAGCATTTGGAAAAATTTGGAGGTCATCCGCAAGCTTGCGGTTTCTCAATTCGAGGTGAAGAAAATCTTAAACGAGTTGTAGACTCGCTTCAAACTTTTGCGTTAGAAAAAATAAAACAAGAAGATCTAATTCCGCATCTTGATATTGAAAAAGAATTAAAGCTTGAGGAAATTGATTGGTCGCTGTTTGATTCTATTGAACGATGTCGGCCTTTTGGACAAGGAAATCCAGAACCTATTTTTTGCGCGCGAGAATTATCACTCGTTTCGTTTTCAGCAGTCGGAAATGAAGGAAAACATCTAAAATTTTCTGTTCGATCTCCATTTGGACGAATTTTGCCAGCTATCGCGTTTGGTTTTGGCGATCACGCTCAAAATTTTTCTATTGGACAGTCGATAGATTTGGCCTTTCATGTTAAAGTTAACGAGTGGAACGGAAATCGTGAATTGCAATTAAACGTGATTGATATTTTTTTATGAAAAATTATATTTTTATTTTATTGGCGTTAATGAGTATCGCGCCAATTTCCGTTAAAGCGTACGACACTTCTTTTGCAAAAAAACTTCAAGGGTCAATTCTTCTTCAGGTTCAACAACACGGCGAAGCATGGTTTGTTCGTCGCTCTGACAACAAACGTTATTACATGAAAGACGGCGAGACAGCATATTCAATGATGCGTGAATTTAGTTTGGGAATTTCAGACAGTGATCTTGCGAAAATTCCGTCCGTGTCTTCGACTTCTGAAATGCTAAAATCGTCCTCAATCTGTGATTCGAATAGTCTTGCCGGAAAACTTAAAGGGCAGATTCTTCTTCAGGTTCAACAACACGGCGAAGCCTGGTATGTTTATCCAAAAACATGTCGGCGTATTTATATGCAAGATGGTTCCGCGGCTTTTACAATCATGAGATTTTTGGGTCTTGGAATCAAAGACAATGATTTGGCAAAAATAGAAACAGGAGTTGTTACATCGGTCGCGACAAAAACAACAGAGACATCAAAAAATAATACAACTACTGAAACAACTTTCGATCCGGCTTCTCACGGAAGTCCTCATCCAAAAGTTGCAAGAGTTCCGACAACATCATGCTGCAATCATCCCTATTATCACAAAATATATCGAGCATTTTCAAATGATGAAACATCTTGGACAAAAGAGGGTAAGTTGATAAAAGATCGCGCAAGCGTTCCTGCGATAATTCAGCGTGATGATGGAAGTTATGTTTTGTATTATGTTGACGGAAATTACGACACAATGGATTGTTCTGTTTCAACCGACGGAGAAAATTTTACGAATGGAAATTGCACTATCTATGGTTTTACAGAATCAAAAGCGTGGGATCCGTTTGTTTTGAAACTTGACAACGGATATTATCGAATGTTTTTTGTTTCTCCGCCAGATAATTTGGAAACAGGAAAAATAAAAATTATGAGTGCGCTATCGAAAGATGGAATCAGTTGGCTTCAGGAAGATGGAGCGCGATTTGATGAGGTTGATGTTGTTGATCCGACTGTCGCAAAAATCGGATTAACATGGTTTATGTATGCCGGGTACAATGTTTCACCAGGCAATGCGCAAGTTTTGATTGCAAAAAGTTCTGACGGATTAACATTCAAAAAAGATCGCGTGATTGATCTTGGTGGAAATGTTCCAGACATCATAAAAGCGGATGACGGAAATATGCATCTATACTTTTGTAAAAATGGAATTTCGCGCGTCTCTTCAACTGATGGAATAAATTGGTCTGATGAACGTTTGGCTGTTTCAGCAGGTTACAGTCAAATCACGTGTGATCCAAGTGTAATCAAAACTTCAAAAGGGACTTGGGCAATGTATTATAAAGTTCAAGATGTTCAACAAAAAAGTGGGTACTAAGTATAAGTAAACGCCGCTCGTACTCTGTTCGCAGACATCCGCAGACGGCTGATACAACCGTTTGGTCTTCAACTTCGATCCACGCCGTCGAGGACTAAGCCGCCACCACTATCATTGGTTTTCAATTTCGACCCATGGCGGCGGTCAAGAACAGAGTACGAGCGGCGTTTACAAATTTATTTATGTATGAAAGAGAAGGTAAAGCTTCAATATCAAAAATGGAAACATTTTTTTGAAAAATACGAACGCGTGCTTCTTCCTGTAACGCTTTTGTTTGGGGTCGCGGTTGATTTTGTAACATTCAAAAGTATTCAGATTCAAACCGCGTTTTTAATTCTTGTTGTTCATATCGTCGTAGCTGGAATTGCAATAACGCTTTTGTATATCGTTAATTATAAAGGCAAAATCATTTCTTATCTTTGTTTGCTTGCCCCGTATTTTATTCAGTTTTCACTTGGCGCGCTTTTGAGTGCGTCTTTGATTTTTTACTGGTTTTCCGGCGCGTTTTCAGTTAGCTGGCCATTTCTTCTCACAATTGCATTTTTAATGCTTTCAAATGAAGTGTTTCGCACAGCATATGTCAAACCAGTAGTTCACATGAGCGTTTATTATTTTGTACTCTTTTCTGTTTTCGCTGTTATCTTTTCTTACTTGTTCAATTCAATCGAACCTATTTTTTTTGTTGCGGCTGGTATTTTGAGTCTTGGATTTTTCTTTTTGTATCTCTCGGCGCTTGTAAGATATTTTGAGAAAGTTAGAACTGCTGGAAAACAAGTTATCGTTTGTTCACTTTCAATTTTTGTTGTCATGAACGTATTATATTTTTTGAATTTGATTCCGCCGATTCCTCTTTCGCTTCGAGAAGCCGGCGTGTATCACAGTGTAACGCGTTCAGGAAGTCAGTACAAAATTCTTGATGAAAAGCGAAGTCTGATTGAACGCGTTCTTCCGGTTCAAACAATTCACATTAAAAAAAGCGATCGAGTGTTTGTTTTTTCATCAATCTTTGCGCCAACAAAACTGAACACCACTGTTGTTCATAATTGGCAAATTTATGATGAAGAAAAACATGCGTGGATTCAAAAAGATCGTTTATCATTTTCAATGACTGGCGGACGCAATGACGGATATCGCGGGTATTCGGTGAAAACGTCTGTGACTGCCGGTTTGTGGCGTGTTGATGTTGAGACAAAACGTGGTCAAATTCTTGGCCGTGTGCGATTCCGTGTAGAAAATGTTGTTGAGCTTCCCAAGTTAATCGGTATAACTCGTTAAGACCTTTCCGACCTTTCGGACATTTTAGACCTCTAAGACCTTATAATTCTATGCATTTACGTATCTACACCGATGGTGGTTCTCGTGGAAATCCAGGACCAGCCGCATCAGCCGCGGTTCTAAAAGAAATTATCGCTGGAAAAGAAGGAAAGACAATCGCGACAGCTTCGAAGTCTCTTGGTAAAACCACAAACAATCAAGCTGAATACATGGCGATTATTATTGGACTTGAAAAAGCTAAAAAACTTGGCGCGACCAATCTTGAATTTTATATCGATTCAGAACTCGCGTATCGTCAGCTAAAAGGTGAATATAAAGTTAAAGATCCCGAAATCGCTAAACGATTTTTGGAAGTGAAAAATTTGTTGCATTCATTTCGTCAAGTTACTTTCACACACATTCGCCGTGAAAAAAATAAAGAAGCCGATGAGTTGGTAAATAAAGTTCTGGACTCCATGACTCCATGACTCCATGACTTTGTGTTATACTAAATACACTATGAGCCTCTTTGGAAAAAAACAAAAGGGTGGTTATCTTGGAGTAGATATTGGGGCGAGCAGTATAAAGCTCGTTGAACTGGCGAATGAAAAAGGCCGTGCGCGTTTGATGACTTATGGATATGCTGAACTTCCAATTTCTGATGTCGGAGGTTTGTTGATAGATGACACAAAAAAAGCCGGCGAGCTTTTGGGAGAAGTTTGCAAAAAAGCAGGATGTCGTTCAACAACTGCGATGGCCGCGCTTCCGATGTCAAATGTTTATTCCACGATCCTTTCTCTTCCACCAACTAAAGATCGCAAACAACTCAAACCGATTATTGATGTTGAGATTGGAAAACTTTCACCACTTCCTCTTTCTGAAATGATTACGTATTCGACATTTTTAGATGGGGAAGAGAAGAAGTCCGAGAAGTCCCAGAAGGCGGAGAGAGAAGAGAAAGAAATAAAAGTTTTAGTCACTGGAGCGGCGAAAACATTGGTGCAAAAATATGTAGAAATTTTTAAAGTCGCAAAACTTCAGTTGCAAGCTTTGGACACAGAATCGTTTGCGCTTATTCGTTCGCTTATTGGAAAAGACAAAAGCGCAATCATGATTATTGACCTTGGCTCAAGACGATCAAACATAACTATTGTTGAAAAAGGAATTCCTTTTGTTACTAGAAGTGTCAATCTTGGAGGCGATGCAATTACAAGTCGAATGAGCGCGTCTATAAAAGTTGATATTGCGCAAGCTGAAAGAATGAAAAGAGATTTTGGTGAAGTCCAATCAGCACAATCAACACTGGCTGGAGGTCTGCCAGTTTTACTTGAACCGGTTTTTCAATCGCTTGTGAATGAAATTCGTTACGCGTTTCAAATGTTTGCGAACATGGAATTTACTGAAACAAAAAAAGTTGAGAAAATAATTATAACAGGTGGATCTGCTCATTTACCGCGTGTTCCGGAATACTTATCCGCGACGTTGAATATGAATGTGTATAGAGGTGATCCATGGGCTCGTGTTGTGTATCCGCAAGATTTGTCGGTTGTGTTAGAAGAAATTGGGCCGAGAATGAGTGTCGCTGTCGGTCTCGCCATGAGAGAAATTGAATAAAAGTGTAATTACGATTTTTATTCCCTGAGCCTGTCGAAGGGATTAAAATCCGATCAATTTCAACTATTGCCTTCGACAAGCTCAGGCAATATAATCATCCTATGAAAATCACTCCTCGCGGTTTTACTCATATAGAAATTCTCGTTGTTGTGGCCATTATCGCGCTTGTTGGAACATTCTCGGCAGTTGCCGTGAATTCCGCGCGTTCAAAACAGCGTGACGCGACGCGTTTGTCAAACGTGCGTTTGGTTCAAAGCGCGCTCGAGGATTATTTCAATGAAAATAATTCCTATCCACCAGGAAATTTGTTGCCGCTTGGTGATATTGCGCAAAGCGCGTGTTTGAGTTTGTCAGGATTTGGAAGTGATTGTTCGGAAGAAAAAAATATTTTTTTACGACGTGTTCCTCGAACATATGAAAGCGGTTTGAAAGGAAAAATTACGTGTGGAGAACCAGCGCGAAACGCATTTTGTTACAGTGTTATTGACGATGGGGATTCGTATTTAATTAACTTTGAACTTGAAAATGGCTTGAGTGCTGTCGGACTTCAAACCGGAGTAAATTGCGCCACGCCAGATGGAATGGAAGCAGGGACATGCGCGAAGTAGATTATGATTTCGATTCTAGTTTTTGTTGTCGGCATCTGTGTTGGCAGTTTTTTAAATGTTGCTATTTTTCGTGTAAATGAAAGCCGTTCTGTTATTAAAGGAAGATCAAAATGCAGAATTTTCGAGGAACCGATTTCAGCGAAAGATTTGATTCCAGTTTTGAGTTTTTTTATTTTGCGTGGAAAATGTCGTAAATGCAAAAACGTTATTTCTTGGCAATATCCAATCGTTGAATTCGTAACAGGAATTTTGTTTCTTATTTTTTTTCTGAAATTTGGTCAGGAATTATTTACACTTATTCGCGATTGGATTTTCATTTCGTTTCTTATTGTGATTTTTGTTTACGATTTGAAGTACATGTACATTCTGGATCGTTTCACAATTCCAGCAATGATAGTCGCGATAATTTTTAATCTTTGGCTTGGCGCTATTCCAGCCGAGTCATTAATTACTGGTGCGATAGTTCTTGGCGGATTTTTTTATCTTCAATTTGTTATATCAAATGGCGCATGGGTTGGCGGTGGAGACGTGAGAATGGGCGCGCTCATGGGACTGATGCTTGGACTCAATCAAGGACTTGTTGCTTTATTTTTAGCATATTTGCTTGGCGCGGTTATTGGCGTTATCCTTCTTATGATGAAACGAGTTAAACGAAAAGCTCCAATCGCGTTTGGTACGTTTATGGCAATCGGAACTGCCGTTATTATATTTTTTGGCGATGCGCCTTTACAGTGGTATTTAGGACTGTTTGTATAGTAGATACCCACAACTTTAGCCGTGTGATCTTCATTCTATGGAAGGTAGCCCACGGCTTTAGCCGTGTGATCTTCATTCTATGGAAGGTAGCCCACGGCTTTAGCCGTGGTTTGTGCCAGAGTCATGCAGAACATCACCATGGTTCCTATTCGAACAAAACATCGTTTACCATCAGAATGCTACAAAGGAACAACTTGTTGTGTATTTACCTGTTGTGTAAAACAACATGTTAGTTTATTTGTTAACGAATCTATTTTTTGTATTTTTGAGAGAGAATTGATCAACGCTCTCAATCATTATGATATTGATGCACATGTGTATCTTTTTATGCCTGATCACATTCATATTCTGTTACAAGGAAAATCTGACGAATCTGATTTACTAGGTGTTATGAAATACTTCAAACAGAAAACAGGCTATTGGTTGTCTAAGAACAAAAAAGGTGTAAGTTGGCAAAAGGAGTATTTTGATCATGTGCTTCGTAAAGACGAAGATATAGGAAAACATGTAAAATATATTCTAGGAAATCCAGTTCGGGCTGGTTTAACAGATAATTGGAAAGAATATCAGTTCAAAGGAACGACTATTTACAATTTTGATACATGGGATTCGTAATTCTTTCCACGGCTAAAGCCGTGGGCTACCAACATAAACGGCTAAAGCCGTGTGGTAGCTATTACTACAACCAAAACCAAAACAGTGGTCACGTCTGAAATGTATGATCGAAAAAGAAGCAAAACAACGAATTGAAAAATTGAAAACACTCATTTCGAAATATCGTTATGAGTACCATGTTTTGGATAAACAAACTATCTCTGATGCCGCATTGGATTCACTAAAACATGAACTTTACACGCTTGAACAAAAATTTCCGGAATTTATCACAACTGATTCTCCAACACAACGAGTCGGAGGAAAACCTCTTGCAAAATTTCAAAAAATTAAACACGCGGATCGAATGCTTTCAATGGAGGATGTGTTTACTCCGATTGAGTTTCAAGATTGGATAATACGGATCAAGAAATTATTGGAAACACAAAACGTGGAATTGTTTTGTATGCCGAAGCTGGACGGGTTGGCTGTTTCTCTTATTTATGAAAACGGAATTTTAGCTCGCGCCGCAACTCGCGGCGACGGACAAACAGGTGAAGACGTCACTCAAAACGTTAGAACGATTGAATCTGTTCCACTTACACTTTTATCGCCGAAAAATATCAAACTTCCATCACATGTTGAAGTACGCGGAGAAATTTTTTTTCCACTGAAGGCTTTTGGAAAAACAAATAAACGACTTGCAAAAGAAGGCAAGCCGCTTCTTGCGAATCCTCGAAACGCGGCAGCAGGATCGATTCGACAACTTGATTCTTCCATTACATCGTCAAGACCACTTTCTTTTGTGGCGTGGGATCTTATTGCTGATATGAATCAAAAAACAATGGAAGATGAATGGAAAATTCTTCGCGATATTGGGTTTCGGCCAGTTCCAGAATCAAGAATTTGCGTAAATACTTCAGACGCTCACGCTCAATGGTCGCTTTTGCAAAAGATTCGCGAGAAATTAGATTATTGGATTGATGGAATGGTCGCGCGAGTTAATGATAATGTCACATATGATCAGCTTGGAGTTGTAGGAAAAACACCTCGCGGGCTTATTGCGTGGAAATTTCCCGCAGAGGAGGCGACAACTGTCGTGAAACAAATTCAGTGGTTTGTTGGTCGCACTGGTGCGCTGACTCCGGTTGCGCTTGTTGAGCCGACTTGGATTGGAGGAACAACAGTTCAACACGCGTCGCTTCATAATCTTGATGAGATTCAGCGGCTTGATGTCCGTGAGGGCGATAGCGTTGTTTTGTATAAAGCCGGCGATATTATTCCGAAAATAAAAAATGTTTTGAAAGAACTTCGTCCGCGAAATACGACAAGTGTGAAACCGCCAACATATTGTCCTGTGTGTGGATCAAAAATTGAACGCAAGAAAAATGAAGTCGCAATGTATTGCACTAATAAAAGATGTTTTTCTCAAGATAAAGAATCAATCCTACACGCGGCCAGAGCTTTTGGAATTGATGGAATCGGACCTCAAACAATCTCCGCGCTTTTGGAACAAAAAATTATAAGTCGTCCGTCTGATTTATTTTCCATTCAACCAGATGATTTATTATCTGTAGAAGGTTTTGCTGATTTGTCTTCAAAAAAATTAGTTGAAGAAATTCAATCTCACAAAGAAATTTCACTCGCAAATTTTTTGCTTTCACTTGGAATTAGAAACGTGGGAGAACAGACGGCGATTGATCTTGCTAACGCTTTTGGTTTTCTTGAAAGAATAGTTTCAGCAACTTTGGAAGAACTGGAAAGTGTTGAAGGAGTCGGCGGAGTAGTTGCAGAAAGTGTAAGAGAATTTTTTTCTGAACAGAGAAATATTGATCTTTTGTCAGAGTATGAAAAAGTCGGCGTTAAGATCAGTCATCAGAAGATTCAAGCAAGTCGAGGAATTTTTTCTGGAAAAACATTTGTTGTAACAGGAATTTTGGAAACACTTTCACGCGATGAGATAAAAAATAAAATCCGAGAAGCTGGTGGAAAATCGTCTGGATCAGTCAGCGCAAAAACAGACTACGTAGTGGTTGGTAAAAACCCGGGTTCAAAATTGGACGACGCTAATCGTCTTGGAGTTAAGACCTTGTCGGAGAAGCAGTTTTTGGATATGCTAAGTTAGAACAATCAGATCGCTAGAATCCTCTGTTCTTGACCGCCTCCGTGAGTCAAAGATAATAACCAGTGTAAGTGGCGGCGGCTTAGTCCTCGACGGCGTGGGCCTATAACTGTTAACCAAATGGTTGTGCTAGCCGTCTGCGGATGTCGGCGAACAAAGGATTCGAGCGATCTTAGATCTTTCATTTATCTTATCCTTTCCAGTATGCCACTATCAAATGACGACGTGAAATACATTGCCAAACTTGCTCGATTGCACATTAACGATGATGAAGTTGAGCAGTTTAGTGAACAATTAAGTTCAATTCTTGATTATGTTGCAAAACTTCAAGAAGTGAATACTGACAATGTTCCAGAATTGCAACACGCGCTTGATGTTTCAAATGTTTTTAGAGATGATGTCGAGGATAATTGCGTCGAAAGGACTAGAAATATCGCGCTTGAAAATTTTTCAAATCGCAATGGAGATTTGCTTGAAGTTCAATCTGTGTTTGATCGAAACGAAAATTTATGAATGATGTTTCAACATTTACACTCAAGGAAATAATAAACTCACTTGAAAAAAAAGAATTTTCCTCTGAAGAACTTATTTTGGCTTATCAAAAAAGAATAAAAGATGTTGATGAGGATTTGAATTCTGTTTTGGAAGTTTCACCAACAGCGCAAGACGACGCAAAAAAAATTGACGAAGCGCGAGCAAAAGGAAAATCTTTAGGTCGTCTCGCAGGCGTCCCAATTTTACTAAAAGACAACATGATGGTTCAAGGATGGGGAAACACTTCAGGCTCTCAAATTCTTGAAGGCCACAAAAGTATTTACAATGCGACAATCGTTGATAGATTGAAATCGGATGGCGCAATTTTGCTCGGGCGAACAAACATGGATGAATTCGCAATGGGTTCTTCAACTGAAACTTCGCACTTTGGTTCAACAAAAAATCCTTGGGATCAAAAACGAGTTCCAGGCGGTTCAAGCGGTGGATCTGCTGTTGCGGTCGCGTCTGGATTTGCGCCAATCGCGCTTGGTTCTGATACTGGCGGATCGATTCGTCAACCAGCTTCGCTGTGCGGAGTGGTTGGGCTCAAACCAACTTACGGGAGAGTATCTCGTTATGGTTTGATGGCAATGGCTTCGAGTTTGGATCAAATTGGGCCTTTTGCTCGAACAGTTGAAGATGTTGCTTTTCTCATGTCAACAATCGAAGGAAAAGATCCAAGAGATGCGACATCTGTTGAGCTTGAGGAAACAAGTGTTCCAGAGCTGATGAACCCGTCCGTTGATGGAATGAAAATTGGAATTCCAAAAGAGTATTTTTTGGAAGGCATGGATAAAGATGTAAAAAAACTTGTAATGAACGCTGTTGCTGAACTTGAAAATGGAGGTGCAAAAGTCGAGGAAATATCATTGCCACATTCAGAATACGCACTCGCAACTTACTACATAATAATGCCTTGTGAAGCAAGTTCAAATCTTGGTCGGTATGATGGTTTGCGTTACGGCTATCATTCAACAGGAAACAATCTTTCTGAAACATATACACTTTCTCGCGGTGAAGGGTTTGGTTCTGAAGTAAAACGCAGAATAATGCTCGGTTCTTATGCGCTTTCGGCCGGATACTATGATGCGTATTATCGCAAAGCTCTGAAAGTTCGATCACTTATCAAACAAGATTTTGACGAAGCATTAAAACACGTTGACGCGATCGTAACACCAACCAGTCCGTCTATCGCGTGGAAAATCGGTGAAAAATTTGGCGATCCGCTTACAATGTATTTGTCAGATATTTATACGATCACAGCTAATCTTGCGACAGTTCCGGCAATGTCTTTGCCGTGTGGATTTTCAAAAGATATGCCAGTCGGTCTTCAACTAATGAGCCGTCCGTTTGATGAAAATACTTTGTACCGAATCGGAATGTATTATCAAGGTGTAACAGAGTGGCACACAAAAACACCAGTTTTATGATTCCATACTTTCATCTCGATGTTATTCACATCGGTCCAATCTCAATTCAAGTTTGGGGACTTTTTGTCGCGCTTGGAATTTTAGCTGGCGCAACAGTTTCATCATGGATGGCAAAACGTCGAGGACAAGATCCAAATTTAATTTGGGATTTAACTTTTTGGGTAATTATTGGCGCGATGATTTTCGCGCGACTATTTCACATTGTTTACGAACCAGCTTTTTATTTTAATTCGCCGATTGAACTTTTGAAATTTTGGAATGGCGGAATGTCAGTGATGGGAGGATTTATTGGTTCGGTAATTTTCGGAATTTTATTTTTACGCAAACGTCGAGTTGATATTTGGTCTTACACAGATACGGCAATCTTTGGATTACCACTAGGACTTTTCATCGGTCGCATTGGTTGTTTTCTTTTGCATGAGCATCCAGGACGATTTACAAATTTTTTTCTTGGTGTGAAATATCCAGACGGCGTGCGACATGATCTTGGTTTATATTTATCTTTGAATGGACTTATTCTGTTTGGACTTTTTTTACTGATTGCACGTCGAAACGCCAAAGTCGGAACTTACATTGTGATCTTTTTAGTTTGGAAGGGAATAGCTCGTTTTCTTCTCGACTTTTTACGCGCCACAGACGGGCCGATTGTTGATGTTAGGTATTTTGGATTTACGCCAGCTCAATATGTAACGATCGTGATGGTTGTGTTTGGTTTTTGGTTTTGGTTCAAAAAGTTGTCGAAAAAAAATTGACAAAACATGATTAAGAAAATACCCTTGAAATAAGGGTGTTTTTTATTTATCCACAAATTGTCGTATTTTTCTTAACGTCTATGCTTAAACGTCATAAACTTTCAAGGGAGACATTGGAAGCGATTGGTCTTCGTCAAAAAGACTATGATATATATATCGTTCTAATTAAATTGGGGACCGCACCGTTGCGTGAGATAGCGCAAGAAAGCGGTTTAAATCGAGGAACCACATATGACACGCTCAAGCGTCTTATGGATCTGGGCCTTGTCAGTTTCGTGGATGCGAAAACACATCGATTCTTTACGGCAGAAGACCCCAAAAAGTTGACGGGTGTTGCAACTCGTAGAGAAGTCGCCGCGCAAGAAGCGCGCATGAAACTACAGGAAATTATTCCAGATCTTCATCAACTTATTGGATGGAGTCAGCACCGCCCTACTGTTTTTTTCTACGAGGGCGAGGTGGGTGTTCGTTCTATTCTTGAAGATATAATTCAAACGTGCGCCCATTCGCTCGACAAAATGTATCGTGTGTATTCTTCTGCCGCGATTCGAGATTTAATTTTGAATGCGTGGCCAGGATATACAAAACAACGGATTCGAGAAAAAGTTCGAGTGCGAGCAATCGCCTTAGGGCATGGTGGAAATACATCTGGTTTAGATGAACGTAGATGGCTTACTAAAGAAGAAAAAGCTCCGACATATATTTTCATTTATCCAGGTAAAACAGCTTATGTGTCAGTTGATGAAAAAAAGAAACTCTTTGGCGTGATTATCGATGACACGGCTATCGCATTGACACAAACGATGATATTTGATGAATTGTGGAAGCAGTTGGAGTAGAAGCAGAAGAGGCTGAAGAAGTTAAAGAAGTTGTAAATAGCTTCTCCAACTTCTCCAGCTTCTTCAACTTCTTACATTGGGAGGGAAACCGCTCATGAGGCGTGCGATAGTTGCGATGTTGTGTGGACCGCATGATAATACTTCTCGAGAAGATGGACTCTCGTTCCGTAGGATCGATAAAGCGATAAATGTTGCGAAACAATTTCAACTGCCGATTATCATCGCAGGCGACGCGTTCCAAGGCACAGATCTGCGCGCGTTCGAAGACAGAGCGTGTAATAACGGAGTGGGTTGTTTCCGCGTTTATGACGCTCACGCAAATACTCTTGCTGATGTGCAGGGGATCATACGTTTTTTGAGGAATGACCCTGAATTTCAAAGGGGTGCATACGTTCATCTTGTCACTGATAATTGGCACATGGCTCGTGCCGCCTCGATGCTGATGATGGAGGCTCAAAAGAAATTAGATCTTCACATCAGATGTGAGAATGTCTTCCAAGACCCTCTTCCGCCGCAAGAAGTCCTTGACGGAGAACGCCAAGGTCTTACCGATTACCTAGAGGGTCGATATGGACAGCGAGCTCTTGCACTTTCCTATGGAAAGCCAAAGCCTGTAATCGTTGTCGGATGCGAGGGCGACACCGAACTTGTTACGGATTTGTCCGTGGTCTGACCAAACTCAAGAGCGCCGCACTGGCGCTCTATTTTTTTGTCATCATAGCCCTTCAACTTCGGCAATTATTGCCTGAGCCGGCCTCCCGTGAGCTTGTCGAACGATTTAATGTATGAAGATTATTGCCTGAGCCTGTCGAATACTATGAAGATTATTGCCTGAGCCTGTCGAATACTATGAATCTTTATTGCCTGAGCCTGTCGAAGGCTGTATTCAATTTTATCCCTTCGACGAACTCAGGGAATAAAATTAATTTGATTATGAATCTTTATTGCCTGAGCCTGTCGAAGGCTGTAGTTATTTAAAAAATCGTGATAAAAAATTTGTCTTCTTTCTTTGCCGTAGAACTTGAGTTTGTGTTGAAACTGTGTTTGGAGTTTGTATGAATTGAATTATTCGATTCATTTCTTCCTGACAGAGCTGGCTTTCATATTCGCCAGAATGAACGTGTGAACCTTCATAGCTTGCTTCTTTTTGATCCATGTGTAAATTGACTTGAATTCCGCTATTTTTATCTTCAACGTAAGCGTGAAAGCGAGGGAAACGATCACTCGCGACTCTTCGTACATAACTAATTTGACCACTTTTAGCGCGTTGTTCACCATAACCAAGATGTCGCATTATATTTCGCGCGTGATCTGGCAAAGGACCATGAAAAAAATGTTGCATAGTTTTTGAGATGTCTGAGAGGTCTAAAATGTCCGAAAGGTCGGATCAATTCTTAATACTTTCAATTACCTTCGTTATTCTTTGCATTTCTCCGATCACTCTTCCACCTTGATACGACCATGAGTGTTCATGGTTTCCTTTGTGTTCGATTGAGTCAAGCGCGTCAAAGTGTAAATCAATTTCGATTCCATTTTCTTTATGAATAACATAAGCATGAAACCTGGGAAACTCCGGATCATTGAGCGCGCGATGAAAACATGGACGTCCATCACGACCGCAGTGAAAAGAATAGCCGAGACGTTTCATAACGGCTTCGACTGAATCAGAAAATGGTCCATCAAAAAGTTTGACCATACCCGGTAGTACAACAATGATATTTATCTTTGTCAGTATTTCTTTGACTGACATTGTTACGACTCCTAACGTAGGGTGTCGTACAATTTTTTTCTACGCTCGGAAGAACAGGAGACAGATCATTGTTGTCCTACCGGGCATATAATATCACTGTGCAGTTGGAGTGAGTAAAAGTCAATAGAGTAGAGTGATAGAGTGGTGAAGTGATGGAGTGATTTAATTTTGTTTTTGTTATTTACCTCACCCCGTCACTCAGCCGCTTAATCACTTTTTCACTTGTGCTATACTATTTTTAATATGTTCAACGATGATAAAAAAAAGAAAAGTTCTCATTCGCTCGATCGCGCTCGGAAAGCTATGTCTTCCGGCGGATCAAATTGTTCGTACTGTCGGATGATGACAGGCGGCCGCCGCTGTCCGCTTGGGCACACTCCTCGTCCGCGTCCTGGACAAGCGCACGGTTGGGATCGAAAAAAGAGATAAGATTCAGGTTTTGGTTCCTGTGGCTATAAAAATAGTTCCGCCATTGTATTTTTTAATTTTTACGTCACCAACCACCTCAAAGAGATCTTCTTGAATTTTTTTTGTATAATCCCAACTCGCCCAATTTTTATAAACATGTGCGATCACAGGATTAAAAATTTTCCAAAAACCAGTTGGAAGTTGCGCGTCCAAAATTGAAATTCGTTTCTCGTTTTTCAGAACATCAACTGCGCGTTTGAGCGCTTCTTTGTGTTGAGGTATCGCGCTTACTCCAAGCGTAGAAATTACTCCATCAACTTTTTCATCGAGCGATAATTCGGCCGCGTCACCTTGCATAAAAATTATGTTGTTCCATTTGTGTTTTACAGCTCGTTGTTTTGCGGCAGTCAACATTTCGATCGAATAATCAAACGCGATAATTTTTCCGTTTGTCCCCACAGCTTTTTCTAAAAGTTCGTGATTCAAACCTGTTCCACAGGCAAGATCAAGTACTGTATCGCCTTGTTGTAATTCTAGCGCATCTATCGCCAACTTTCGTAATTTATTTTCTTGTCCAATAAAAGTGACAAGACAAGCGAGTTTGTATAAAAACGGATATCGTCCCCATACTTTGTATGTTTTTTCAACTTGTTTGAGTGAGTATTGCATATAAAATTTAGAATCTTTTTTTATATGAATGACAATATGGAACCTTGCCGGTTTTCGCGTAATAATTTTGATGATAATTTTCGGCTACCCAAAAATCAGTTACCGCTTCGAGTTTTGTAGCAACTTTGAATCCCTTTTTTTCAAGTATACTTATAAGTTTTTTGACTTCGTCTTTTTCCATTTCGTTCGCGAAGAAAATTACAGAACTATATTGAGCTCCTATATCCGGTCCTTGTCCGTCAGCTTGTGTTGGATCATGAATTTCGAAAAAATACTTCGCTAAATTTTTGAAACTAATTTTTTTAGGATCGTACTTCACTTCAACGGTTTCTTTGTGACCGGTTTTTCCAGTGCTGACTTCTTCGTAAGTTGGTTTTGTTTTTTGTCCTCCCATATAACCAACCCTGGTTTCAATCACACCGTCCTTTTGTTTCATGAGAGCTTCGACGCCCCAAAAACATCCGCCAGCGAAATATGCTTTTTTGAAATTTTCAGTTTGTTTCGGGATGAAATCAAGTGATAGTGAATTAACACAGTGACGCACATTTTTTTCGGTTAAGTGTTCTCCGACAAAAACATGTCCAAGATGCGCGCCGCATTTGGCGCAACTTATTTCTGTTCTTGTTCCATCAGGATCCAGAGTTCGTTTAATAGCACCTTCAATCTCGTCATCAAAACTTGGCCATCCGCATTTTGCATCGAATTTATTTATTGATGAATACAAAACAGTGCCGCATTGTTTACATACATACGTTCCGGATTCAAAAAACTGATCGTATTTTCCACTAAACGGCGACTCTGTAGCTTTATGAATAATAATCTGTTTTTCTTCTTGAGTTAATTTTTTTCTCATAATAGTAGTTTAAGTTTAACAAAAAAGACTCTTACGGTGAAGCCGTTAAGAGTCAAGTTAGCTATCGACGAAGACCTTTGTAGTAGTTGGTAAGGAGTTCGATGTATTTTTGGCCGAAGTTGCGAGAAGTGAAGGGAAGAGGAAGCCACTGCTTCACGCTTGTTTGCCACAAGCCAGTCACTTTGTGTTCGTCATTGTATGTCGCGAGAAAAACCGGTGGATCGTTTTCTTTTCCAGTGAGCAATTCAGCTTGCAAGTTGAGCTCTAACAGATGCTGACGATCCTTGTACATGACATGTGGTGCGATTTCGCCAGAGCCCTTGCAAACGATCATGACTGAATGGACCAATGGATCACAAGCTCGTCTTGCCTGGCGAATCGCGTCACGAAGCGCGTAGATAGGATGATAATCACACATCACATCATGTGCGCCAAAGTATTTGTCCTTGTCTGTGCAAATGAGCGCGTGATATTTACGTTCAGGATGAGCATCTTTTGGCGAGAATACATCATTCACCAGATGTTCGCCATGTTGAATCGTAAACTTGACCAGATCGAAGAAGTGGTTACTAACTTGATATGTAGCCAATTGTTCGAATTTGGAGAATGTGTAGTCGCTCATGTTGGCAATGATTGCTTCTCCGCCGTCTGCAGCGCCAGACACGATCTCGAAATCAGCTCCAAGATCATCGAGTAGAATGTCGCGGCAATTTCCACAAGGTGTCGCGATGTTGCCAGGACTTCCGGCAATGATCCCGATAACCACGTCTTGAGTTGATCTGCCAAACCTACTTCGATATGCGGCCACAACAGCTTCTTCACCATGAAGAGCTTGGCACAAGCCGTATTCGATGTTGCCAGCAGGCACAATTTCACCGAGTGTCGGAACAATACTCTCTTTGACAAAGTATTGAGAGAAAATCGGATTGGCAACGGTTGAACTTGCGGCCGCTTCAAGCGCTGCGACGTATTTTCCAATCCGCGTATATTGATGCGGCGATAGCCCTACTTTTTCGATTTGACCATCTTGTCTGACCTGGATTGCGTTGAAACACCACTTGGACTCGATGCAAGTTTTTGACATTTCATTCCTTTCACTTTTTTTCCAGAAACATTCTGGATAACTTAAACTAAAATAAAAATCGCCACTTGTCAATGGCGTGTATTGGGCCACTACATATTGCACTCCTGAGCTGTTTTAACTGTTTGTTCGTATTTGTTAAGAAACTGTACAGGAGAAAGAAGATCTAGTGAATGGTGAGGTCGAGTGGTGTTGTACCAACCAAGCCAGTCATTGAGCT
>JACPHT010000006.1 GCA_016188475.1 Candidatus Uhrbacteria bacterium | reverse complement strand
TCTTAAAAATGTTTCGATTCTAGTTCTTGATGAAGCAACGTCTTCTCTTGATTCTGCGTCAGAAGCGCTAATTCAAACAGCGCTTCATGAACTTATGGAAGGCAGAACAACAATCGTGATTGCTCACCGTCTTTCGACGATTATGGAAATGGATCGCATTGTTGTTGTTGATAGTGGGCGTGTTGTTGACGAAGGAACACACGAGCAGTTGCTTAAACACAAAAAAGGAATCTATAAAAATCTTTGGGAGATTCAGGCCGGGGGATTTCTTCAATAAATAAAAATAGCTCTGTGTGAATTAACGCACAGAGCCAGAGTACCGAGAACTAAGATACTTGCTAGGGAATAATGAACACGAAGTGATCGTCGAAATCCCAGCGATTGCCAGGGTGACCCTCGTATGCGGTGAGCCAGAGACCATCCTTGTTGTGGCCGATGTCGAACACGAGGAAATCACCGTCCGAAGCGGAAATTGCTCTCATGGCAATCTGGAGCCACTCTCCTTTAGTCTGATCCTTGTAAATCAAACGAAGAGCGGGACCAACTTCTGCAGGACAGAGCTGGCCACCTTGAGCCAGAATAGCAGAATAGACTTCCTTTGTAGTTCCACCGTTTGGAAGCCCAAGCTCCGCAATAGTTGCGGAAGTAAGGTTAACCTCGACCTGCGTTTTGGAATACGTCATCTTCTTCAGAAGGTTCCTTGCCCAATCACTGATCTTTAATCCAGCTGACTCAAGCGCCTTTTCGTAAGCCTCTGGGGTTTTGTGAAGACCCAAGGTAACGGTCCAACGAACAGGAAACCTCGATGCCCACGGATTCTCCTTGCGAAGAAACCGCTTGAAGGCCGTGAGCCACAAATAGCCTTCAGCTCCAGCGAGTTTTTCGTCCAGATCGCCTTTCGGTCCCCGAATTTCGGAGAGCGGAAGGTTACCGAGCATACCTTGCGACATGGTCAGTCTCCTTTCAGTAAACCGCCAGCTAACCGATTTCTGGATACATTCCAGTTTATCGGTTTGCATTTGTAAAAGCGGTAGTTTGAAAATATCACAAATCAGCCAAAATGTCAAGGAATCTACAACTTTTTTCTTCCTTTCAACGCGTCTCCCAAACTGATTTCATCAGCAAATTCAAGCGTAGCTCCGACTGGGAGTCCACGCGCAAGGCGGGAAATAACGCGATTAAAAAACGCGAGTTCTTTTTGTAAAAACATTATTGTCGTCTCACCATGAATGGTTGGTGGAAGCGCGAGAATAACTTCAGCGATTTCAGGGCAACGTTCCAATCGTTCTTTTAGTTCGCGCACTCGCAGAGCGTCAGGTGTCATTCCTTCGATTGGATTTAGAATGCCACCAAGAACGTGATACAAACCGTTATACGATTCCGTTGTTTCGATTGTTGAAATATCGCGCGGTTCTTCAACAACACACAAGATATTTTGTTCGCGTTTTGAACTTTGACAGATATCGCACAACTGTCCTTCGGTGTAAGTGAAACAGCTTGGACAAACATTGATTCTTTCACCGAGATTCAACAGCGCTTGTGAAAAAATTTGTAAATCAGCTTTTGGTTGTTTAAGCAAATAAAAAACGTAACGAAGAGCCGTTTTCGGTCCAACTCCCGGCAGTCGCGAAAACGCCGCAACAAGATTCGAAATTGGTTCAGGGAATTTGCGCATAGAAAAAATGTCTGAAAGGACCGAGAGGTCTGAAAGGACAGAAAGGTCAAGGATAGTCGCTGGCCGATGACATAAATCGGTTTATTAAGTAGTCAGTTTTTGTCCTTTGGTTGGCAAGTTTGTTGTATTCATCTAAGGATACATATTGAAGATCTTTTGAAAGTTCAAGTAAATATGCGCATTCTTTAATTGATCCTCTTGCAATATCAAAATATCTTAAACAATCTCTACATGTTCGTTTTGCGTAGCCTTCAACGATATTTGTTGGTACAGAAACTGCGGCGCGACGAAGTTGGGATGTGATTCCATATTTTTCTTCTGTCGGAAATTTATTTGTAGCCAAGTATATGTCGATAACAAATTGATGAGCTTCCTTCCAGACGATCAGATCATGATAAGACTGTGATGACATATTTTTGCATTTTTGACTTTTCAGACCTTTCAGTCCTTTCCGACCTTGTTTCCAAGATTCTTAAACGCCTCCAGTCCTCCCATCTCTTGGAGTTTTTTGGCGAGTGTGAATTGCATTTTTTTCAAAGCGTCTTTGTAGGCTTCAACGATTGATTCTTGTAACTTTGTTTTTTCTGCCACGACCATCATTGAATCATCAATAGTCACTGACAAAATGTTTCGATTTCCATCAACATGAACTTTGACTTTTCCCCAAGCGGCCGAACCTTCGGCTTTTACTTGTCCAAGTTCGGATTCCATGTGTTTGGCTTGAGATTTCATTTCCTTAATGTGTTTGAGTTTGGAGAACATAGTGAATAGTGGTTAGTAGCAAAGCCAGACGGAGCCTGGTCCGGCTTCGCCGGATAGTAGAGTAGTAAAGTAGCAAAGGGAATTACATAGGATCGATTGGTGGTGGGGGAATGTCTCGTGGTTTTGGAGCTGTTGCAAATGGAGCGAATGTTGTTCCTTTATCAGCGAATGGCGCTGGTGTGAATCCTTGTCGTGTTTCCAGATTTTGAAATGTCGCGCGCGTTGCTTCAAAATATAATTTCACTTTTCCAGTTGGTCCGTTACGGTGTTTGGCAATATGAATTTCAGCGAGGTTTCTTTCTTCTGGGGACAAATCTTCAATCTGATAGCCACGATCAGCGGCTTTTCGATAAATGAAAAGCACAACGTCAGCGTCTTGTTCAATAGAACCTGAGTCGCGCAAATGAGAAAGATGAGGAATGGCTGGACGACTTTGTTCAACAGCGCGTGAAAGCTGTGCAAGCGCCAAAACAGGCACATCAAGCTCTTTCGCAATCTGTTTTAGTCCGCGAGAAATTTCCGAAACTTCTTGCACACGGTTGTCTGATCCTTTGTAAGATCGTCCCTCCATAAGCTGTAAATAATCAACCATGATAATTCCAAGTCCATGTTCGGTTTTGAGGCGACGAGCTTTTGTGCGAAGTTGCATCACATTGAGTTGCGCGGAGTCATCAATAAAAATTGGAGCTTCGGAAAGTTCACCAAGCGCTTGACCGATGCGTGGAAAGTCATCTTCTCGATCAGACAGACGTCCTGTGCGAAGTTTCCACAAATCAACTCCGGCTTGCGCGCAGATCATTCGATCAACAAGTTGTTCCTTGCTCATTTCAAGTGAAAAAAATCCAACAGGAACTTTCAAATTAACACCGATCGTTCTAGCAATATCAAGCGCGAGTGAAGTTTTTCCAACAGACGGACGAGCCGCGAGAACAATTAAGTCTGAACGTTGGAAACCAGCGAGCAAGTTGTCTAATTCTTTGAAACCGGTTGAAATGCCACGCAGTTTTCCTTTCACTTTATGAAGTTCATCGATACGATCGAACGCATCATGCAAAACGCTTCGAATCGAAATGAAAGTATTTTTGTTGTATTTTTCCGAAACGTGAAAGAGTGTGCGTTCGGCCGCATCGAGTGTCACATCAACATCTTCTTCTTCATTATATCCCATGCGCGCGATTTCAGCCGCTGTTTCAAGTAAGCGACGAAGCGTTGCTTTTTTTTGAACGATTTCCGCGTAGTGCAAAACGTTGGCGGCCGTTGGTTCTGTATTTGAAAGTTCTACAAGATAAGCTCGACCTCCGACAGATTGAAGAAGCCCCCGTTCTTCCAAACGATTTCCAACTGACAAAATATCAATTGGATCTCGCCGTTCGAGCAGTTCAATGATTACCTCATAAATTTTTTGATGCGCGTCGCGATAAAAATCTTCAAAACGCAAACGGTCTGCCACTCGCAACATTGCTTCAGGATCAATCAACAAACAGCCGAGTAATGACTGTTCGGCCTCAAGGTTTTGCGGCGGTAAACGTTGTTGTTGTGTTTGGCCAGCCATGTGGCGACATATTACCACCTTCTCAAACAGGAGCAACAATTGGACTGTGATATAATTGTTGACAAGTGAATTATTATCTTGACCTTTCCGACCTTTTTACATGCTCCATCCTCCAATCAAATTTCTTCGTTCTGTTGGTATTATGATCGGCGCAATTATCGGCGTTGGAGTTTTTGGATTGCCATATGCCTTTTCGCAAGTCGGTTTGTCAGTTGGTTTATTGGAGCTTTTTGTCATGGGAATTCTATTGACGTTTTTACAGCTCATGCAAGCTGAAGTGATTGTGCAAACAGAAGGGCATCATCGTTTGGCTGGTTATGTGCGAGAATATCTTGGAAAAGGTTGGTCGAGAATTACTTTGATTGCAATGGCGGCAGGTGTTTGGGGCGCAATGATCGCTTACATGATCGTTGGAGGAAAATTTTTATTTTTTCTTGCGTCACCGGTTTTTGGCGGAACGGAATTTATCTATTCGTTGATTTTAGCTGGAATTGCAAGCGCGCTTATTTATCGCGGTTTAGCGTTTGCGTCTCGCGTTGAAGTTGGAATTGTTTGTGTGCTTTTATTCTTGTTTATATTTATGATTCTTGCCGGTTTGCCTCATATTCAACCGGCAGTTTATATTGTGAGTAAACCGGGAAACGCGTTTTTGCCGTATGGCGTGATCTTTTTTTCGCTTTCTGGAATTGGAATCGTTCCTGAAATGCGCGACGTGCTTGGTGCGAGATTACAGTCGCGACTTGGACAAGCGATTATTTTTGGCATGACAATTATTGTATTGTTGTACGCATTGTTTGCTTCGACTGTTTTTGGAGTGACAGGTTTTTCAACAACACCGATCGCTTTTGATGGTTTGGTTCCAGTTCTTGGAAACACATTTCGATTTGTAGCATCTCTTCTTGGAACTCTCACGATCGTTTCTATTTATTTTATTTTGGGAATTGAACTTATGAACACGCTCAAGTTTGATTTTCGAATCAAACATAAATTTGCGTGGGCGCTTGTGGTTTTTGTTCCTGTTTTGATTTTTCTTTTTGGCGCTCGCGAGTTTATAAACGTGATCGGTTTTGTTGGAGCGGTTTTTTCCGGAGCGCTTGGAATTATTATCGCGCTCATGTACGCGCGTTTGAAACAAAGTAAAATTTGTCGCGATCATAAATGTGTAAATTTTCCTCGCATACTCACGTGGATGTTGATTTTTCTTTTTGTCGGAGGGATTGTGTATGAGGTGGTGAGTATTCTGTGAACGTCGTCATCCCCTGAGCTTGTCGAATGGAGTCGAGGAGGAGTAAAGAAGCCAACTGCTTGGCTTCGTACCTCCGAGACGGGTTGGACGATGTCTGGCTGAAAGCCAGACCGTACAACACCAACGACGGAAAGCTAAAATTTATTCCTTCGACAGGCTCAGGAGATAAATTTTTATAATTGAATAAGATATTTACTAAATTAAAAAATCCGCATAGCGAGTGGCTATGCGGAAGAAGTTGAAGTCGGCTAAGACTTTCTGGTTCGAGTGGCGTATTCCTCCACCAAACTTCCCAAAAGGAAAAGAGACATCGCGCTTCCAACTGAAACCCAGAACCAGGTATTCTCGTTATTTAGAGTCAGTATGGAAACAAAGCTCAGAGACTCTATTGCAACTGCCAATAGTGTCCAGTAGAATTTGATATCCAGTTCCTCTTCGATAAGGTTTATTATAGTCAAAGCTATCGTAAGAGCGAGAATTCCAACGACTGAACCAAGGACGTATGCTTCATTACTTTTTTCACGGAAGCACGTTGAAGCAGCAAGTGCGAGAGAGAGTACGGCAGTGTTCAAGCCAAAGGTTAGGCTTTGCATAAACATCGAAAAGAACGATGCGAAAAGTAAAACAACTGACGCGGTGAAGAAGATTCCAGTGACGTAGCTTTGGTCTACCAATCTGTCAATCATGATTGAGCCAACGAGCGTAAGGAGAATGAACGCGATTTGTAAAAGAACAAGCTTCATGAAACTGTGCATGACGGAATCCTTTCTTGTTGAAATCCTATTTTATTTAACATTAATGTGTGTGAAAAGTAAAACTTTGTCATTGCGAGCGACCACCGGGAGCGAAGCAATCTCATAGCTTGCTTCCCGGCAGAGCCTGGTAGGCCGTCGTTGTATAACTCCTCCTCGCAATGACTTTGTTTTTTATGTTTGTAATGAACGTGCCTTCATCACATTTTCAAGCAACATTGCGACTGTCATCGGGCCGACGCCGCCGGGAACTGGAGTGATAAATCCAGCGACCATTTCAACTGACGCTCGGTCAACATCGCCGATCAATTTACCATCAACTTTTGTTGTTCCAACATCAATCACAATCGCTCCCTGTTTCACCATGTCTCCTGTTACGAAGTTTGGATGACCTTCAGCAACAATCAAAATGTCAGATTGAGTTGCGTGCTCTTTTGTGTCCGAATGTTCTTCGGGACAAACATGCGAGACAACGCCGCGTTCACGAAGTAATGCCACGATCGGTTCAGCAAATCGTTCGCTTGAAATGATCGTTGCTGTTTTTCCTGATAGAGGTTCATTTGTCGAATCAATAAGTTTCAAAATTCCAAGCGCAACTGCTGGCGCAAGAGCTGGTTCGCCTAGTTTGAGTTTAGAAATATTATCAGTATGAAATCCGTCAACGTCTTTTTTTGGATCAATTTCCACGATCACGCGATCAGCATCTTGATTTGGAAGAGGAAGCTGTACAAGAATTCCGTTTATGTCTTTTCGCGCGTTTAGTTCGTGGATTTTGTTGATAATAGTTTCTTCAAGCTCTGTTTCAAAATAAAGATATTTTTCAAAATGAATTCCGACTTCTTCACAAGCTTTTTGCTTTATTGAAACGTAAGTGTGAGACGCAGGATCAGCTCCAACCAAAATTACCGCGAGTCCTGGTGAAGATGGAAGCGCGGAAACACGTTGTTTGATTTTTTCGCGAATGGTTTGAGCAAGCGCTCGGCCGTCGATGATCATAAGTGGTGAGGTTCTATTCCCTGAGCGAAGACAAAATTATGGCCTTCGACAGGCTCAGGCAATAATTTTCCGAAGTCGAATGGTTCATCTTTAATACAGTGGGAATTTCGCTGTAAGTTCTTTCACTTGCGCGTTAATGTTTGCTAACATTTCTGGCTTCTCAGAATTCTTTATTGCTTCAACAATCCATCCAGCGATTGTTTTCATTTCGTCTTCTTTCATTCCGCGAGTTGTAAGAGCCGGAGTTCCAATTCTGATACCGCTTGGTTTGTATGGAGGAAGCGGATCATCGGGAATAACTTGTTTGTTCACAGTGATTCCAGCACGTTCGAGAGTTTTTTCCGAAACTGTTCCATCAATTCCAAAACTGGCGATTGTGTTTGCAACCATCATGTGATTATCAGTTCCGTCTGTTATAAGTTTCATTCCTTGTTTCATTAACTCATCGGCCAACACTTTTGCATTCGTAATTACCTGATGTGCATATACTTTGAATTCCGGTTGCATAGCTTCTTTGAGCGCAACCGCAACAGCCGCGATTTGATTCATGTGAGGTCCGCCTTGAAGCCCAGGAAAAACCGAGCGATCCAAAATCGTCGGGATATTTTCTTTTGTCATTTCTGGTTCCTTGAACGGATTTCCGGGTTTGCCTTTTGAAAGAATCATTCCACCGCGCGGTCCGCGCAAAGTTTTGTGAGTTGTTGTTGTGACAATATCGAATCCATAGTCAAAAGGATTTCGCATTGCTCCGCCTGCAATCAAGCCTCCGATGTGCGAAACGTCTGCCATTGTTATTGCTCCAACTTCATCTGCGACTTTTTTGAAATCCGCGTAATCGTAATCTCTCGGATAACTCGTGTAACCGCACAAAACAATTTTCGGTTTTGTTTCTCTTGCGACTTTTGCAAGTTCATCAAAATCTATTTTTCCTTGATTTTCAGGATGAGTTTTATATCGAACGAAGTTAAAAAGTTTTCCCATGTGACTAACAGGAGCGCCGTGTGTGAGATGTCCGCCATGACTTAAATCCATTCCCAAAATTGTGTCGCCGGGTTTTAGAAAAGCAAGATAAACAGCTTGATTCATCGGACTGCCGGAAAGCGGTTGAACGTTCGCGTGATCACAGTGAAAAATAGTTTTTGCGCGTTCAATTGCAAGTGTTTCAACTTGATCAGTAAATTTATTTCCACCGTAATATCGTTTTCCAGGGAAACCTTCTGAATACTTATTCGTCATTATAGACCCAAGCGCTTCAAGAACAGCTTCTGAAACGAAGTTTTCAGAAGGGATCATTTCCAAACCAGAACGCTCGCGTTCGAGTTCGTTTTTTATCGCTTCGGCAATTTCATGATCAAATGTGTTGAGATTCATAGTTGGAAGAAATATTACCTCACCACTCTACTACTTTGCTACTTTTCTATCAAAATTGTTTGACAAACCGTTTTTTTCGATATAGATTGAACTGCCGTGTAAAAGAGGTAATGGCAATGGGAAAAAAAGAGAACATTATGTACAAGCAAGTCGCTCTGCTCGATAAAGTGTTCCGGCATTGCGAATTTGGTGCGATGCTGAAAAGCGGTCAAGCGATTGTCAGTCCGAACGGAGAGTATATCGCCATCCTGAAAGAAAAAGATAAGTGGGGATGGAATCTCGAAGTTAACGGTGAAAGAGAAGCGTCGCCTGTTTGGTATAAAATGGGCAACAGACGTTTTTCACCAAGACTTCTTGGAATTTTGCCAGACGGAATTCTTATTGCCGGCGCTTTGGCTGATGGTCGCGAAGGCATATTTTTCTCAAAGCAAGATGAACCGTTGATACACTATTCAAGCTGTGAAGAAATAATCGGAGTACAGCAATCAGCGTCCGGACCGCTCGTGTTCGCAAAATCCTTCTCTGATCCAGAAGATGAACGAAGATTTATTCTTCCATCTCTTGGAACAGATGTGCGTATTCATAGACAAGCATTTGTCACGGGAATTTCCAGCGGACGAGCGCTTGTGCTTGATACGATAGGAGGGAATTTGTATCGTTTCCTTATAGGACCTGACGGATTTTCTGACGTCGCGGCCATACCGATCGCGCAAGACGATTTACCAATTGGTATAGTTTGCGCACAAGGAATTTACCTTCTAGCGATTCCGGGTTCGAGTTCATCAACTCTGTTCGCTTTGGGTAAGCAAAGCTGGGATTTAAATGAACGTTCTTTTGATATCGAAGGGACTATTGAATACATTTGGCAATCTCCAACTCACAAAACGTACGCGTTCCTAACACGAATTCAGAAAAATAAAAAAACTATCAGGGCTTTGTGTTTGGGAACGAACGTTATTCATACTGGTCAGTTCACAATGGGACCAAATGATCTTGTTTGGTCGCCAGACGGAAATTGTGTTGGAGCCAAGATAAGAACGGTGTTACTAACTGGAGAAACAGTAACTTTTTTGGTGGGTCTTAAAGAAGAATTTCGTTGCAGTAGTTCTGATCTTTATATAGACGAGTTCTCTGTTGACAACATCGGAAATCTCCGATCGTGGATAATGCGCGATGGCCCATATCATCGGGCTTATATCGGAGAGCGCGAACACCAATCCGTAGAGTTCGCTTGGAACATGCGTCTCTTTCCAGACGGGTCCGTCGGATACAACTGTCTTTATGGCGCTAAAGTCATGAATGTGATTGATAGAACCGATGTTGGATCCAACATCATGTCGTGAGCGAACTACCTCACGATTTTTTTGTTTGAGTCCTTTTGCTACTTTGCCACTTTTTTACTATACTACTTTCTCCTATGTTTAACGCTCAAAAAATTCACATGATCGGAATTGGCGGAATCGGCATGTCAGCTCTTGCCAAACTTTTTTTGATAAACGGAAAACAAGTAACTGGCTCTGATCTTCACGCAAGCGACATCACGCGCGATTTGGAAAAACGCGGAGTAATTTTTCATGAAGACCATAACGCTTCTTTTGTTCAAGACGAAACCGAACTTGTTGTTTTTTCTCCAGCTGTTCAGGAGACAAATTTTGAATTGCAACTCGCTAGTGAATTGAAAATCCCATTACTTTCATATCCGCAAGCGCTTGGCGAACTTTCAAAACAATATTCAACGATTGTAGTGACAGGCACTCATGGAAAAAGCACTACAACAGCGATGCTTGGTTTGATTTTGGAGACAGCTGGATATGATCCAACCGTAATTGTCGGTTCGTTTGTTCCGTCTTTTGAACATGGGAATCTGCGAGTTGGAAAAAGTCGTTTTTTATTGATTGAAGGATGTGAACATCAAGCAAACATGTTGAAGCTTCATCCTGAAATGATCGTGCTAACGTGCATTGAAGCAGATCATCTTGATTTTTATAAAACACTTGATAACATCAAACAAACATTTCAAAAATTTGTTGATGGGCTTGGAAGTACAGGGTTTGTTGTCGTGAACTCGGACGATCCTATTTCGCGTGAGCTTAAAATTCAAAATCCAATTCAATTCAGCTCTGATTCCGATGTTTACAAAAATTTGAAACTTCAAGTTCCTGGAGTGTTCAATCGTTACAACGCAACTGCCGCGGCAACTGCGGCAATTGAACTCGGAGTTACGTTTGAAATCTGTCAAAAAACACTTGAATCGTTCAAAGGAATTTGGCGAAGGTTTGAAAGAGTCGGAAAATGGAATGGGTGTGAGATCATTTCCGATTATGGTCATCATCCGACAGCGATTCGAGTAACACTTTCAGCCGCTCGCGAAATGTTTCCAAACAAAAAAATTATTTTGTGTTTTCAACCTCATCAACACTCTCGCACTGAAATGATGTTTGATGATTTTGTTGACGCGCTTTCTCTTGCTGACGGTCTTGTTCTTCCAGAGATTTATCGCGTTGAAGGAAGAACTGAAGGCGAGACAATTTCCAGCAAACATCTTGTTGAAAAAATTCAAGAACGCAATGTTGATTTGCCTGTTCATTATGCCGCTGATTTTGAAGAGGCAAAACAGAAATTAGAAACGTTGATTAAAGATATGCCAAATTCGGTTGTTATTTTTCAAGGTGCAGGGAATATCGACGACCTTGCCAGACGGTTGACAAAAAGTTCATGAAATGATAACTTTTTGCGTTGTCGTTGGGTGACTGTTTTTGGATGAGAAAAATAGTCACCCCACGGCCATAAACAGGCCAAAGAAGGGGAGAAAGGTGAGGTTCTGATGAGCAACAAGAGTTCTGTTCCGGGCTTGAAGTGGAGGGTAGTTGCGAGTCTTGTCGTACTGACACTCTGGATTCTGTTCGCGTGGATCTACAACGGACTTCAGGGGCCTCTTGAGGCGTCGTTTACTGCAGGTCAACTCGAAGATAGCACTGTTGGCTACGCGGCCAGTAAGGCGCTCTCGGATGGACTTTTATTCACGATCGTCAGATACAGCATGATGGTTCTGATCCTTGTCTTGTGGCTTTCGTACGTCCTCAGTTCGTACCTTCATAACAAAACTGGCAAGTCCGGAAACGGAACGACATCGGCGATGACGGCGCTGACCGCCTTCGTCGGACTTGGCGGTATTGGGTGTATGGGTCCGGCCAAGGTCGAGAAGTTCGTCGAGATACAACCAAATGAGACCGCGTACGTCATCCCGCTTGAAGGCGCTAGCAATGCCAGTCAAGCGAAGTTCGACTCGGTCGATTTTCTTGAGGCCAAAAAGATTGCTACGAAGCGTGTATCGCTTCCACAGCGTGAACGCTCTACCGGTCGTTTCAGCTGGGAATACGACTGGATCCCGACCGCAATGGTCATTAAGGTTGATCGTGCGCCAGTCACTCGTGAGTGGACTCAATCTGCCGTGACTGGTTCAACAGCAAACGATCAGTCATTTCACATGCAGTCGCTGGATTCGATACCGTTTCATATAGGAGCAACGATCACCATATCGGTCGCAGAAGATGATTCCTCGAACTTTCTGTATCACTATAGAGGGGATAATCTAGCGCATGTATGCGACACCAACGTTCGCAGTTTCATGCTCGGAGAACTTTCCGGCATGTTCGCGCAGGTTGATCTAGCAACAGGAATGATCCAAAAGAAGGCATACTTCGATAAGGCCTTCGATGATGGTAAAACATATTTCAGTAAACAAGGCATCACGATCAACTACTTCGGAATCTCCGGCGGTCTTGGCTACGATAACAAGGCGGTTCAGGACAGCCTGGATAAGAAGTTTATTGCCGAGAACGACAAGCAGGTTGCGCAGAACGAACAGAATGCGCAGGGGATACGAAATGCAACTGCTGTTGCGAAGGCAATCGCTGATGCGCAAGCGGCAGAGAAGTTCTCGCAAAGTAAGGAGGCGCTCACTGTAAAAACCGAGATGGAGGCGGTTCTCCTTCGAGCGCAGGCTCTGATGGAAGCGGCCAAAAAGTGGGACGGAAAGCTTCCGTCAAACGTTGTTCCGCAAGGATCATCTCTGCTGTTCGGCCTTGGAGACGCGGTCGCCGCACCAAGGTAGTTTCTATCTGATGGCATATTCTGTGCCATCTTTTTTTATTGTGAAAGAGTTAAGACTTGTTGACTTTTTTTCACCCCTGTGAAAACTTGTCAACAAGTTGTTACCCCATACGGTGGACTGGACAATCCATTGACAAAAAGGCCGTAAAGTGTGATACTTAAGCGTCCACGAAAGTTGGATTATGGAGGAAACGTGATTTACGCTCCGGTTTACAGACGGGTTCTTTGGGGAGGAGTAGAAGTCGCAGTGTACGGCACGTCGCGTAACTGGAACTACTCTGGTGCTACGCGAGAAGAAATGGAAGAGAGAAATCCGTTTATCACCTCGGCTATTCAACAGGTGATCACTGAGCATGACATTCGTCGCGTTTTTGTTCCGAAGCCGACTTTCAATGCGCGAGTTGTGAAAGTTGAAGACCTCACACAGGAACTTCTGCCTGGTTTCTTCCGTGGTGCTGACGCTGACGGAGTTTTGCTCGAGCGATCAGGTGACGCGTACTTTCTTGCGTCTGCGGATTGTCCGTGTACTGTGATCTACGATAGATCGCAACACAAGGTTCTCGGGCTTCACTGCTGTCTCTATGCGCTCATTGATCGCGAACTGATCGAAGGTTCATTTTCACGTCAAGACAACAGTATTATCGATGCTGGACTTGCCAAAATCGGTGGAGAAGCTGACAAGTTGAGAGTCTTCATCGCGGCTGGTATCGGACCGCTAGCGTTCGATCATCCAACAGCCGCGATTGTGAAAGGTTCGGATGGAACTATGCAGGTAAATCCTTTTTCAGAAAGGAATTATCGTCTCATCGAGCATCTGTGTCAAAAATACGATTATCTTAGTCAATCACTTGTAGTGATCAACGGTTCAGCAGGACACATTAATCTCGACACGCTTATCCGTCGCCAACTCCAAGAATTTGGTGTGCGTGAAAACGTCGTGTCCGATGGTCACGACACAGCGACCGACAAGTACCACGATGGTTCGTTCATGTTTCACTCCAATCGTCGCGATCACAACAACAAGCGAAATCTCGTCGTCGTCAAGCTTATCTAGCTCTCCTCTAGGCCTTCGGGCCTTTTTTCTTTTTATGATTTAGTATATTTTGAACTTGTAGTCATTGCGAGCGAAGCGAAGCAATCTCTGCGAATAAGTAGATTGCTTCGTCCAACTAGAGTTGAACTCGCAATGACGGATAAATTTTATGGATATCACGTCTCTTCTTCAATCAATTTTTGTCTCGCGTTTGAAGGCTGATCAAAAAATTCCATATTTTATTTTTGGCGGTGGATCAAACATTTTGGTCAACGATAAACCATTTAAAGGAATCGCTATCAAAATGGCAATGCGTAACATTGTTATCAAAAATGTGTCATTGCGAGGAGCAGAGCTGCAAAGCAATCCATCTCTCGTCCGTGCCGAAGCCGGAGCGCTTTCTTCCGCGGTTGCTCGTGAAACAGCAAAAGCCGGACTTTCTGGTCTGACTTGGGCGATCTCACTTCCCGGCACAATCGGCGGAGCTGTTCGCGGCAATGCCGGATGTTTTGGTGGTGAAACAAAAGATCATATTGTTGAAGTTGAATTGTTGCGCGATGGGGAAGTCATCACTCTTAAAAAAGATGATTTGCATTTTGGTTATCGCGATTCTGTTATCAAACACAACAACGATATTGTTTTATCAGCAACGTTTGAACTTGAACATGGCGACCCAAAAAAACTTTTGGCAGAATTGGACGAAAAATTAAATACGCGAAAAACATCTCAACCACTCGATTCTGGTTCAGCAGGATGTATGTTCAAAAATTATGAAATAAAATCTGATGATGAATTGCAACGTCTTAAACAAAAACTCGATATATCTCCAGAGGTGAGCTCAACCCGGCGGATTTCTGCCGGGTGGCTCATCGACCAACTTGATTTGAAAGGAACGCAAATTGGTGGAGCAAAAGTGAGTGAGAAACACGGGAATTTTTTGGTGAACACTGGAAATGCAACCGCAGATGATGTTGTGCAACTTATTACTCTTATCAAAACTCGCGTTCGAAATGAATATGGGATAAACTTGGACGAGGAGGTTCAATATGTTGGGTTTTGAAATTTGTTTATATTAACTTACTTCTCGCTTCCCACTTCTAATTTTATGCGCATAATCTCTCTCAAAGGAACAGGTCTTGATATAACAAACGCTATTCAATCGTACGTTGAAGAAAAAGTTGAAGCGCTTTCAAAAATTTGCAGTAGTTTTGATCCAGCAGACGAACTGCGTATTGAAATTGGAAAGATGACACAGCACCATTCAAAAGGTCCGTACTTTCGTGCGGAAATGTCTTTGCATTTGCCAGGGAAAGATTTGAGAGCAGTTGAAGAAGCCGAAGACTTGTATGAAGCGATTGATAAAGTCAAAGATCAAATGAGACGACAGTTGAGTGAATACAAAGAGAAGCTTCAGGATCGTTCGAAAAAGGGAATAAGACCGGGGAAGGAATAAAAACAGGCAGACAGTATAGAGCGATCGCACCATGTCTCCGTCCAACGGACTCTTTGCCGTAGGTGTTGTCCGGTCTGGCTGAAAGCCAGACATCGTCCAACCAGTCTCGGAGGTACGAAGCCAAGCAGTTGGCTTCTTTACTCCTCCTCGACTCACTGCGACATGGCGCAACCGCTCATTGTCGGCAACGCCGGCTTGTTTTTTTTATTCACAAAGTCCATAATAGTGCCGTTATGAGTAAATTCCTCAATGTCATATTTGGTGATCCAAACAAAAAAGTGCTGACTGATTTGAGGCGCGATGTTGAAAAGATCAATGCATTTGAGTCTTCTATTTCAGCTTTATCAGACGAAAAATTGCGTGAAAAAACTCAAATTTTCAAAGATCGATTACTTGCTGGGGAAACACTTGAGGATGTCACTCACGAAGCGTTCGCTGTTGTTCGTGAAGCCGCGAAGCGCACTCTTGGCCAGCGTCATTTTGACGTTCAGCTAATGGGTGGTCTTGTTTTGCATCGCGGTGGAATTTCGGAAATGAGAACAGGTGAAGGGAAAACTCTGACTTCAACTGCACCGCTTTATCTCAATGCTCTTGCTCAAAAAGGTTGTCATCTTGTTACGGTCAACGATTATCTCGCTCGCCGTGACACTGTTTGGATGGGACAAGTGTTTCACTTTTTAGGTTTGAGCGTTGGATGTATTCAGCAAGATGGTGGATTGATTTATGATCCGGAATATAAGCAAATGGAAGACAATGGAAGACAAGTGGAGACAGAGGTTGAAATTCAAACCGAATCATTTCACGTTCGCGAAGATTATTTGCGACCGTGTCCGCGCAAAGAAGCATACACGGCTGACATCACGTATGGTACAAACAATCAATTTGGTTTTGATTATTTGCGCGACAACATGTCGCCGACTGTTGAGCAGTGCGTGATGAGAGATTTGCATTACGCGATCGTTGATGAAATCGATTCTATTTTGATTGATGAAGCTCGAACTCCACTTATTATTTCAGCTCCGTCAGAGGAATCAGATGTTTTGTATTCTCGTTTTGCGCAAATTGTAGCAGGTTTAACAGAGAATGAAGATTTTAACGTTGACGAAAAAATGAGAACAGCAACACTTTCAGACGCCGGAATTGAAAAAATTGAACGCGCTCTTGGAGTTGAAAATCTTTATGCTGTTGGAGCTGGAATGCACGCTCGTTTTGCTGACACTGCGCTTCGAGCGCGAGCGAATTACAAAAAAGACATTCATTACATCGTGAAAGACGGCGAAGTAATTATTGTTGATGAATTTACTGGTCGTCTTATGCAAGGCCGTCGTTTTTCAGAAGGAATTCATCAAGCAATCGAAGCAAAAGAAGGAGTTGCGATTCAAAAAGAAAGCCAAACACTCGCGACAATTACTTTTCAAAATCTTTTTCGCATGTACGAAAAACTTTCAGGTATGACAGGAACTGCCGCAACAGAAGCAGAAGAATTTGCGAAAATTTATGATTTGGAAGTGACTGAAATTCCAACAAACAAACCCGCAGCTAGAAATGATTTGCCAGATCGAATTTATAAATCTGAAAAAGGAAAATTTACAGCGCTTGTTCAAGAAATCAAAGCGCTTCATGAAAAAGGTCAACCGCAGTTAGTTGGAACAGTTTCAGTTGAAAAAAACGAAGTGCTTTCTGAACTATTAACAAAAGCTGGAGTTCCGCACGAGGTTTTGAACGCGAAAAACCACGCGCGCGAAGCTGAAATCATTGCTCAAGCCGGACGAGTCGGCGCTGTTACTATCGCAACAAACATGGCAGGACGCGGAGTTGACATTCGTTTAGGTGGAAATCCGCCGGACGCTTTAGAAGAACAGCGCGTAAAAGAACTCGGTGGGTTGCATGTTATAGGTACAGAGCGTCATGACGCTCGTCGCATTGACAATCAGTTGCGCGGCCGTTCAGGGCGTCAGGGAGACCCTGGTTCATCGCAGTTTTATCTTTCAATGGACGATGATCTTATGCGAATTTTCGGATCAGATCGAACAAAGTCAATGATGGATCGTCTTGGAATTCCTGACGACATGCCGATTGAAAACAAAATGGTTTCGCGCGCAATGGAAAAAGCGCAGGAACGTGTTGAGGGTCATCATTTTGACACTCGAAAACATTTGCTTGAGTACGATGATGTTTTGAACAAACATCGAGAAGTCATTTACGCGCGACGTCGAGATATTTTGGAAACGTTTGCGAACTCGCCGGAGAAATTGAAAGAACGTGTGCTCGATATTATCGAGGGTGAAGTTGAACAGGTCGTTTTGTTCCATTTGGGGAATGGCCCAGAGGACCAAGAGAGCAAAGATAGAAAACAAAAAAAGTCAGAGATTGTTGAAACACTTCAAACTATTATTCCGCTTTCGGAAATTCAAAAAGATGAAATTCTAAAATTAGAATATGGTTCGCTTGAAGATAAAAAAGATCTGGCGGAAAAACAAACGAAATTGATTGAGGCAATTATGGAAATTGTTCGCGGTTCATATAATCAACTTTATGATTTGTTTGAAGACAAAAAAGAAATTTATCACATCGAACGCGGAGTGATTTTGCGGGCGATAGATATTCTTTGGATTGATCATTTGGCTGGAATGGGAGCGCTTCGCACTGGAATTGGTTTGCGCGGATATGGTCAGCGCGATCCGCTCGTTGAATATAAAAAAGAAGGATTTGATTTATTTCAGCGATTACTGTCCTCGATCAATTCTGAAATTACATATTCGTTTTTCAAATACGCCAAACACGCGGTTGATATGAAAGTTCAAGCAGAGCTTGATCGTTCAGTTTTTGAAAAGAAGGGAATTGTTATGGCTGGAGGAGAGGGAGAAAAGGGAGAAATGGGGCGAGTGGGAGAGGATAAAAAACTCGGACGAAATGACCCATGCTATTGCGGAAGCGGGAAGAAATTCAAGCGTTGTCATGGTGTGTGACAACACTTACAACACGAAAATTGCAATTCCTGCGATGATCATGATTCCAGCAATCAAAATACCCAAAACATTTGAAAGTTTTCCGTTTGTGTATTTCCCCATTATTTTTTTGTTGTTTGAAATCAGAAGAATCAAAATGAGAAGTGGAGGCGCGGCAAGTCCATTGAAGATCGCTGTGTAGTATAACATCTTGAATGAAGGGATATTTAGAAAATTTATAATCAGTCCAACTATGATAGCGACAGTTATAACTCCGTAAAATCCGTGAGCTTCTTTAAATTTTCTATATAATCCACTTTTCCATCCAAACGCTTCTGAAACTGCGTACGATGCAGAACCAGCAAGAATTGGAACCGCGAGCAATCCTGTTCCTAAAATTCCCAAAGTAAAAATTAAAAAAGTAAAATCTCCAGCCAACGGACGAAGCGCTTCCGCGGCTTGCGAAGCGGTATCAATGCTTGTTATTCCGCTCAATCTTATTGTTGATGCGGCTGTCATGATAATAAAAAACATCACAAGGTTTGAAAAAAACATTCCCAAGATCGTATCAATCCGCATTCCTTTTAAGTCACCAAGATTGAATTTAGGTTGTCCTTCTCCAATTCCGGAAATTTTGTGTTCTTCGACTTCTTCTTCGACTTCTTCGTCAGCTTGCCAGAAAAAAAGATACGGCGAGATTGTTGTTCCAAGGATTGCGACAATGTTCAGCAGATATTCTTTTTCAAGTGAAAACGATGGTATGAAAGTTGAAAAAGCAACGAGTTTCCAATCTTGTTTAACAATAAAAGCAACAATGATGTAAGCGAATAATGAAAAAGTGAGATATTTTAGAATTTTGGAATACTTTGGATATGAAATGAAAATTTCTAGTACAAGTGTGGACGCTGTTAAAACAAGAAGCCAAAAAATAAAAGGCAAACCAAGTATCAGTTGAGTAGCTGATGCCATTGCGCCCAAATCCGCTCCTATGTTTATTGTGTTTGCGGCAACAAGGAGTGTTACCATGATTCCAAGTATTGGCTTGGAATAATGTTTGCGAATCACTCCAGACAATCCGTTGCCAGTTACCATTCCGATTCGACCGCACATTTCTTGAACAGCGGCCATAAATGGAAATGAGAATAGAGCTGTCCAAAGTTGTCCGTATCCAAAATGAACTCCGGATTGTGAATAAGCTGCGATTCCAGACGGATCATCGTCGGCAGCGCCGGTGATAAATCCAGGTCCGAGCCGTTTGAGAGTTTTTTTGATGTTCATAATTTATGTATTTTACGATTTTTCATCCACTTGCGCCAATCGTGGTTTTCTTTTAGACTTATCGCCGTATGCCCGGTAGGACAATAATGATCTGTCACCTGTTCTATTGTGCATTGATTTTGGTTGTACGACACCCCACTTAAGGAGTTGTAATAATGTCCTACAAATAAATACTAACAGATAATAAATATCATTGTTGTACTACCGGGTATGCAAACATGGAAAATTAAAAGAAAGTCAGTTAATAAAACTAAAAAACCTTGGGCAAGACGAATCATTGGCGTACTCATGATTGTCTTGACACTTGTGTTCGCTGGCTATGATTTTCCACAGTTGTGGAATCAAGCTGTGCGCGCTGTTAGTCTTGATGGAATGAAAATTGCCGAAACTCCTTTTCGTCTTGGACTCGATCTTCAGGGTGGAACGCATCTTGTTTACGAGGCTGACATGACGGAAATACCTGCTACAGAGCGAGTTAACGCTCTCGATGGAGTTAAAAACGTGATCGAACGTCGTGTTAATTCGTTTGGAGTTTCAGAGCCTATTGTTCAAACAATCTCAACTGGCGGCACATATCGTTTGGTAATCGAACTCGCAGGAATCAAAGATGTTACACAAGCTATTGAGCAAATCGGCAAAACACCAGTTCTTGAATTTAAGGAACCTGTTAAAGAGCCTGGACGCGCTTTGACCGATGACGAGAAAACGCAACTTAAAGAAATGCAAAAAAATGATCGAGCATCTGCGAATGCTGTTTTGGACCGAGCGCTCGCTGGCGAAGATTTTGACAAACTTATTTCCGAAAATAGCAAAGTTCCACTCGCAAAATCAACAATCAAAAATATTACAGCAAATTCTCAATTTTCAGATTATTTTATTCAAGCCAAACAAAAAAAGTTGAAGGCCGGTCAAATTTCAAATTCGGTTTTGGAAACTAACGAAGGTATTAGTATTTTCCGTGTTGAAGAAGTTGGTGATACAAAAGAAATGTTGCTTTCGCATGTTCTTGTTTGCTACGAAGGTAAACTGCGATGTGAAAAACCAATCCCTGAAATTGAAGCTTCAATCAAAATTCAAAATTTGAAAAAATCTGCAACTCCGGAAAGCTTCTCAACACTCGAAGGAGTGGAAGATCTTGGGTGGGCAACACCAGATAAGTACGTTGACGCTTTTGCGCTTGCGGCTCTTTCAACTCCAGTTGGAGAAATTTCAGATGTTGTTGAATCAGAGTTTGGTTTTCACATAATTTATAAACGCGATGAGCGTCCTGTCTCGGCTGTAACTGTAAAGCGCATTTTGATGCCGTTCACAACCGAAGCTGACATTGTTCCAAGTTCACCTTGGAAAAATACAGCGCTTTCAGGAAAACACCTAAAGCGAGCGTCAGTTCAATTTGACCAAAGATCAGGAGCGCCGAATGTTTTGCTTGACTTCAACGATGAAGGTTCTGATTTATTTGGAAAACTAACAGAGGCTCATGTTGGAGAACCGATAGCGATTTTTCTTGATGGAGGACTTATTTCAGCTCCGAGAGTTCAACAGGCAATCTATGGCGGTCAAGCTGTAATAACTAGTGATTTCACTGTTGATGAAGCGCGTTTGCTTGCGCAGGATTTGAATGCTGGAGCTTTGCCAGTTCCGATAAATTTGGTTTCACAACAAACCGTTGGTCCAACTCTCGGAGCTGTATCACTTGCAAAAAGTATCAACGCTGGGCTTATTGGGTTAATTCTTGTTGGGCTTTTCATGCTAGTTTTTTATAGATTGCCAGGACTTATTGCGACTCTTGCGCTTTTGTTTTTCGCAGTTATAAACCTTGCGGCATATCGTTTTTTTGATGTCACAATAACGCTTGCTGGAATAGCGGGATTTGTTTTGTCGATTGGTATGGCAGTTGACGCTAACGTTCTTATTTTTGAGCGCTTGAAGGAAGAGCTTCATTCTGGACGAGATTTCGGTTCAGCGACTGATGAGGCGTTCACGCGCGCGTGGACTTCAATTCGTGATGGAAACCTAACAACATTGATAGCGGCCGCTGTTTTGTACTGGTTTAGTTCAAGTTTTATTCGCGGATTTGCGCTAACACTTGCGATCGGAGTTATATTGAGCATGTTTAGTGCGATAATGGTAAGTCGTGTTTATCTCAAAAATGTTCTCGCATGGAAATGGGCGCGGAAGTTTGCGCTCTTTTGCGTAAAAAAATCGAATAATGCCCGGTAGGACAACAATGATCTGTCGCCTGTTCTTCCGTGCTTTAACACAGCCTGTATGACATTCAACATGAGTAGTCGAACCAATGTTAGCAAAAGAAATAATTAATCGATAATATAAATCATTGTTGTACTACCGGGTATGAAATTACAAGTTATCAAAAATAGAAATTACTGGTTTTTTCTTTCAGGATTTCTCGTTGTTGCGAGCCTTGTTCTTATTGTTTATCCGGGATTGAAATATGGAGTTGATTTTACAGGTGGAAGTCTCATTGAAATTAAATTCGATCAACCTGTAAGTGTTGGCGCAATGAAACAGACGTTTGATGATGCTGGATATAAAGACGCCACGATTCAAACGTCAGGTGAAAATGGTTTTTTGATTCGCACGCAGATGCTTTCGGAAGATGAGCATCAATCGGTTTTAGGTGCAATAAAAACAGCCCATGGTAATTTAACAGAGTTGAGTTTTGAATCAGTTGGACCAGTGATCGGGAGCGAACTGAGACGCACAGCGACTATTGGTGTTATTTTGACGCTTATTTTGATTGGACTTTATGTTGCATGGGCGTTTCGTAAGGTTTCGGAACCTGTTGCTTCGTGGAAATATGCAACCATTACAGTCCTAACCGCATTTCATGATGTTGTTATCATGATCGGGGCATTCGCGTTATTTGGTGTTTGGTTTGGATGGGAAGTCGGTGCCGCGATTATCGCGGCCGCACTGACAGTTCTTGGCTATTCAATCAACGATACAATCGTTGTTTTTGACCGCACACGCGAGAACTTGCTTCGTAGAACAGCTCATACATTATCGGAAACAGTAGAAATGAGCATTGAGCAAACTCTTCTTAGATCACTCAATACAAGTTTGACAACAATCCTTGCTTTGATTGCAATTTTCATTTTTGGCGGCGATAGCACGCAACCTTTTGCGCTTGCCCTTATTATTGGAATCACAGTTGGAACATACTCTTCAATTTTTTTAGCAAGTCCACTGCTCGTGGTTTGGGAGAAGATGAAGAAGAGAAGCTGAAGAAGCTGGAGAGGATGAAGAAGCTGGAGGTAAAAACAAACGGACGACAGCAGTCCGTTTTTTTGATATACTATTTTTATAGGCACCTATGCTTCCGCTTTTTGCAATACCAATCGTTCAACAAGCAGTTCAAACTTCAGCTGTAGCAGTTCCGTTTTTTGAACGTCCAATTGACGTCATTCTTTTTAATTTTTTTATTTGGTTTGGATGGATTCCGATTGCGATCACACTTGGTTGGGGTTTTGTGATGATGTGGCAAAACTATCGTCAGGGCGAATGGTCAAAGACTTTAAAATTTGTTTTGTTAGCGATAGACGTTCCTTCAATGACAGAACAAACGCCAAAAGCGCTTGAGAATTTGTTTTCGAGTTTGTATGGATCCAAGTCGACTCTAACTTGGAAGGAAACGTGGATAGTTGGAAAATATCATCCAAGTTTTTCTTTTGAAATAATTTCAGCCGAGGGGTATATCCAATTTCTTGTTCGAACGCAAACTCGTTTTCGTGACATGATCGAAGCCGGAATTTATGCTCATTATCCTGATGCTGAAATTTCAGAAGTCGAGGATTATTCAACCAAATTTCCAAATGTATATCCAGATAATGAATATGAAATGTGGGGCGGGGAATTCAAACTTGCAAAACCTTCAATGTATCCAATTCGTACATACATAGAATTTGAGGATAAGGTAACTGGAGAGATCAAGGATCCACTTGGACACACGCTTGAACAACTCGCAAAAATGCGTCCAGGAGAACATTTTTGGTTTCAAATGATCGTTCAGCCATCGACGAACGATTGGATTAAGGAAGGAATTGCACGACTCAATAAACTTTATGGTAAAACAGAGCAAGCAAAAAAGAGCGCGATAGTTTCCGCTATTGATTCAGTTGTTTCGTGGCCAATTGGAGTGGTCGCAAATGCAACCGGAACTGATCTTGGAGGCTTATTTGGCATCACAACAGAAGAAACAAAAAAAGAGCCGTATGTTTTACTGCCTTTACAAGAAACAAAAGAGGCAGATGCTTTATACCGAAAACTTTCAAAAGTTGGAATGGGAACAAAAATTCGAATTCTTTATGTCGCGAAAAAGAACGCGTTTGTGAAAGTTGAACGAACTGGAATGGTAAAAGGCATCCTGAATCAATATGCTGATCTTGCGTTGAATAAGTTTGAGCTCTTTATTCCACAAGTTCCTAAAGATGATTATTTTTGGATGCGTTGGGTTTATACAAAAAAACAGCATACGCTTATGAAGGCGTACCAAAACCGAAGCTGGGGAATCGGAGCCGATCCATCATTTCTGAATGTTGAGGAAATAGCTTCGCTTTGGCACTTCCCGACATTTGGATTTAAGGCGCCGTTGGTTAAGAAAGCCGAAGCTCGACGAGCTGAACCTCCTGTTGGACTTCCAATTACGTTTGAAGAGGAGACCTTGGCAGTGGGGAGGGAAGAGAAGGAAGAAATGGAAGGGATGAATAAAACTGAAGGAAAGGAGGAAGACGCTGAAGCCACTGGCTTTAACCAGCGTGAAACGAAGATCGAAGACACAATAGGTTCCGCCGAAGTCCCAGATGTTAAACCACCAACAAGTCCGGTAAAAGAAAAACCATTAACGCAAAGTGACGATTTTGTTCCACCAAATTTACCAGTTTGACGTTTTTCGACCTTTCAGACCTTTCCGTACTTTTTGACCTTTCTTCCTATGTCCCATAATCACGACCACGAAAATGAAGTCACATACTTTGCAAAAACGAATTTCAGAAATTCGATGACAAAGTTTGGAATCAAAACCGACGATAGACGTCGCCATGTTTATGTGATTGGAAAAACAGGCATGGGAAAAACGACTTTACTCGAAAATTTTATTTTGTCTGATATTTATGCAGGACACGGCTGTTGTTATGTTGATCCACACGGAGACACGGCTGAAAAATTGATTGATTACATTCCAAGCTGGCGAATCAACGATGTAATTTATTTCAATCCGTCTGATGTTGATTTCCCGATTGGTTTTAATATTTTGGAAGCTGTGAGCGAACGCCATAAGCATTTGGTTGCGAGCGGAATGATGGGTGTTTTCAAGAAGATTTGGGAAAACATGTGGTCTTCGCGTATGGAATACATTTTGAATAACACGATCTTGGCTCTTCTTGATAATCCCGGACAGACATTACTTGGAATAAATCGCATGCTTTCAGAGGAAGAATTTAGAAATCGAATTGTCGGAAATGTCACAGATCCTGTTGTCAAGCAATTTTGGCTCAAAGAATTCGCATCGTATAACGATAAGTACGCGCAAGAGGCAGTTGCACCAATTCAAAACAAGATCGGGCAATTTTTATCAGCGTCAGTTATTCGAAACATTGTCGCGCAAGTAAAATCGACGATTCACATTCGCGAAATAATGGATTCTGAAAAGATTTTCATCATAAATCTTTCAAAGGGTCGCATTGGTGAAGACAACTCTCGTTTGCTTGGCGGGCTCCTCATCACGAAACTTCAGCTTGCCGCAATGGAACGAGTAGACGTTCCTGAAAAAGATCGAAAAGATTTTTATTTGTACGTTGATGAGTTTCAAAATTTTGCTGTCGAGTCGTTTGCAGGAATTCTTTCCGAAGCTCGCAAATATCGTTTGTGTTTAACAATGGCTCATCAATATATCGCGCAACTCACTGATGAAGTTCGCGAAGCGGTCTTCGGAAACGTTGGAACAATAATTTCATATCGTGTCGGTTCGCCAGACGGATTGTATATGGAAAAGGAATTCGCTCCGCGTTTTATGCCCGAAGATATTATTAATCTTCCCAAATACAACGTTTATTTGAAGTTGCTTATTGATGGAGTTTCAAGCCAGCCGTTTTCAGCGATTACGTTGCCACCAATTTCAAAAAAAACCGGTTCTGCTGATAGGGTCATTAAAGTTTCGCGTGAACGTTTCGCAAATCCACGAAAAGAAATTGAAGAAAAGATTTTGAAATGGAGCGGGATGGAAGATGCTGACATGGACACATTGCTTAAGGAAGCAGAAGAAAAAAAGAAACTTGTAAAATCATCGCGCAAACCTCGTTTTGAATATAATTGCACACGATGTAATAAACAAATTGTTTTAGCGGTTGAACTTGATCGTTCTCGACCGATTTATTGCGAGGAGTGTATTGAAATTGTTAGAGAAGAACGTAAGCATGGTAAACCAAAACGAACAGAGGTTCGTTCAAAATCTGAATTACCGCCAAGACCGTCTGAAGGAACGATAGTTGAGCGTCAGACAACTTCTGAGCCAATTAGTTTGAACAGGTTGAATGTGAAGCCAGAGAAGACTGAAAGGACTGAAAGGGCTGAAGAGAAAACACATGTATTGCCTGAGCTTGCCCAGCTTTCAGATGTGACCTCGCCAAGTCCGGTGGTCGAAGGCAGTGCTTCAACGCCCGCTTCTCAGCTTAAAGATGATTGGCTTTCAAGTGAAATTAAAAAACCGCCAGTCGTTTCACTTCCAAAGGCGAACTCAATTGGGTCGCCAGTAAATTTTTCTGTTAGTTCACCTAAAAAACGAAAACGTAATCGAAATAAGAAACCGAATGTTCAGATTCCTAATACCCCTTTACTTTCTTCAACACCTACCGTGCAAAAAAATACAGGCACATTAAAACCAGGGCAAACCATCAAGTTTGATTGACATTTCGAATGATAATTGGTAGCAAGTATCAAGAAGAAAGAAGTATCAGCTACTTTTTTATGTCCTCATACGAACTTCGCGATCCAATTCATCATCGCATTTCATTTAGCGAATTTGAACGGACGATCATTGATCATCCGTTTTTTCAGCGTTTGCGTTTCATAAGCCAGCTTGGTTTTTTGCATTCTTATGTTTATCCTGGTGGAACTCACGACAGATTTTTACACTCGATTGGGACAATGCATGTTGCCGGACGACTATTTGATCATTTGTTTTCAGATTCACGAAACGTTCCAATTTTTGATGTTGACATTCAAGCCCTTCGTTCTCGTGTTCGTGTTGCAGGACTTTTACACGACATTGGGCACGGTCCGTTTTCTCACGCGTCAGAATATATTTTTCCATCGCTCGAGGATTTTCCATTTGACTGGTCTTGGTGGAAACAAAAACCTAATCGAAAATCCGCTCACGAAGATTACAGCATTCTATTGATTCAAACTCTTGTTCAAGAAGGTGTTTTGGAAAAATCGTTCGCACAAGATGTCGCATCGATCATGCACAAAGATATTTTTCCGTCTGAATACTTGGAAAAAATTTCAGTACGTATTCCTGGGCTCGGACGAGTTCTCAAAGGACTTATTTCTGGCGAGGCAGATTCTGATCGAATGGATTATCTTTTGCGTGACAGTTATTTTTGTGGAGTCGCGTATGGGAATTATGATGTTGATTGGTTGATCTCATCGTTTGGGGTTGCACAGCACGATGATCAACTGATCATGACTCTTTCTGAAAACGGAGTGCGAGCGTATGAAGACATGCTTCTTGCTCGTTATCACATGATAGATCAAGTTTATTATCATAAAACAAAGGCGGGATTTTCACATTATTTGGAAGAAGCAATTCGAACCAGAGAGATCTCATTGAAAATTCCCACGGATCCATACTTATATACGCAGTTGCGCGACGGTCCTGTGATTGAGCAAATTTTTGAGTCATCAAAAAATCCGAAAAATTATTGGTCAGAGCATATTGTAAAACGAATTCCAGCGAAACGAATTTTGCGTTTACAAAAATCCAAAGAAGAAGATCAAATTTTGCTCTCGGGTTTGTCAGAATTTTGTTATCAAAACAAGATCAGGTATTTTACTTATTCTGTTTTGAACGAACTTTCTCATTTTGGGGAAGGCGATTCAGAGCGTGCAACGATGATCTATGTTGCAAAACGATTGGTAAATGGCGTGGAGTATATTCCTATTTTTAAGTATTCAGATTTGCTACAAAAATATAATGAGAAGCTAAATTTCACTGATTTTTTTGTTCTGCGTGAAGATTCAGAGAAATTTGAAAATTTGAAAAGAACGTTTTCATGATTATGACAAGGAAGAAAAAAGTTCTTGTTGGAATGTCAGGAGGTGTTGACTCGTCAGTGTCAGCGGCTTTGTTGTTGGAACAAGGATATGAAGTGATCGGAGCTTTCATGAAAAATTGGTCTGAAAATGAATGTGAAGGACCAGAGTTCAAAGAGTGCGGTTGGAAAATAGAAAGGCGTGATGCGGCGCGTGTTGCGGCCAAACTCGGAATTCCATTTTTAACTTTTGATTTTGAAAAAGAATATCGGCGAGATGTTATCGAATATTTATTTCGCGAATCATCTGCAGGACGAACGCCAAATCCGGACGTTATGTGCAACAAATTCATCAAGTTTGATCGTTTTGTGAGAGAAGCTGATCGGCTTGGGTGTGGGTATGTTGCGACGGGGCATTATGCTCGTATAGCCACCTTTCCGTCATTGCGATCGAAGCGAAGAAATCTAGGAAAAGAGATTGCTTCGGTCGCTGCGCTCCCTCGCAATGACAAAAAGTGTGTTTTAGCTGGGAAAGATTCAAACAAGGACCAAACGTATTTTTTGTGGGCGATTGATAAAAAAATTTTACCGAGAATAATTTTTCCTGTTGGAGAAATGACAAAACCAGAAGTTCGCGCAAAGGCTCGAAAGCTCGGGCTCGATGTGGCTGAAAAAAAAGACAGCGTTGGAATTTGTTTTGTTGGTGAAGTTGAGATGCGTGAATTCTTAAAAACAAGAATTAAAGAGGATCCTGGAAAAATAGTAACTTCAGATGGAAAAATCGTTGGTGAACATTCCGGAATAAATTTTTTCACAATCGGTCAACGCCATGGCTTGAATATCGGTGGTGGAAATCCTTACTATGTTGTTGAAAAACGTGAGAAAACGAAAGAGCTTGTTGTCACAAGTAATTATCATCCGTCTTTGTATAAAGATGAACTGGAAATTGAACAAATTAATTTGCTAGTAGAATCACTTCCAAAAAAAATCAAATGCGAAGCGAGAATTCGTTATCGTCAGCCGCTTCAATCTTGCGCAGTAACTTTTCTTCCACAAAAAAAAGCTGTGGTTAAATTTGATAAACCACAGCGCGCAGTAACATCGGGACAATCAATTGTTTTTTATGATGGGGAAGTGATGTTGGGTGGAGGAATAATTGAGTAAAACCACTCATAAAATTTTTTTGCTCCAGACAATGGGTCTGTTTTTGTTTTCGAATATGAAGCCGGATCTTTTTCATTTACACTGATTGGAATTGGTATAAGCATGTACTCATTCATTCCTTTTATGTGAGTTTGAATCGATCCTTCGAGCGGCGCAATTGTCACTAATTGTTGATAATCATAGTTGATTAACGTTGCTGAACCACTTGCTAAAACGTTCTCTGTTTTATTCGTTTCTATAAAAAGAGGGATTCGTTCTTTATTGATAATGATGATTCTTCCTTTTTGAAAGCGGATTTTACGTTCATCTTTGAACAGCCGATAGAGTTCAAGTCTTGAACGCTCATCAATTCCAATTTGAATGTTGTTTCCAATACTGATAGCAAGATGCTCTCCTGCTTTTGTTTCAATAAATTCGCCTCGACGAAATTTTTCTCCAATAATTCTATCTGATCCCGTAGTTGAAACTAAAGTTACTATTTCTTCTGGAAGAGTATCGAAACGTCGAATTAAAAGAAGGCCGGCAATTACGGTGAAAAATAGAGCGGCTACTAGAATTTGAATACGAGTTTGTTGCATGTTAAGATAATAGCACAATATGAAATACTTTTTTTACGGGGATGAATGTCCTCATTGTCATGTTATGATGCCACTTGTGGATAAGTTAATCGCCGAAGGTGTTGAAATTACCAAGCTCGAAACTTGGCATCATCCAGAAAACGCGAAAATTTTTGATCAAAAAGACGGTGGAAAATGCGGAGGAGTTCCGTTCTTCTTTAATGAAGAGACAGGCAAATCAATTTGCGGCGAAGCTTCAGAAGATGAAGTTCGCAAATGGGCCTCATAATGAACTTTTATGAACTTAAGACTGAATCGTTCTGTCGCTCTGACATGTTGTGCGATTCTTTTTGTTGGGGCAGGTTGCACTCAACAGATTGTTTCAGATAAAACTCCGGAACAAGCGGCAGCGCTTCTCAATATTGAAGCTGGTTCGAAAATCATTTTGCGAGAGACTATATTTGGTGTTGGTGGAAAAGCGATTTCCTTATTTGAAGGAACAGATGCCGATCGAATCATTTCGGTAAATTTTTGGGAACCGAAAGTCAGAGGAGTTTTTTCTTGGGAACGATCTTTGAAAAAAGAAACCGATGCTTCAACTGCTACGCGCAAAAAATATTTTGACGACTACACTTCAGCCGCGATCGGCACACAATTACCAAATCCTCCAGAACCAGTTTACGAAAATATTTTGGAAAAAGGCATACTTGAAACAAACTCGCTTGAAAATGGAAATAAAATACTTTTACCTTTTTTTTGGCAAAAAGACGAAAACCTAAAAAGCGATTCGACACTCATCTGGCTTTCAAACAAACAATATAAAGAACTTGTTGAAAATCGTCGCACCGAGATTCATCTTGGATTGTTTGATGATTCTGTGTCGTATGTAACAGGAATCACTGATCAGATTGAATCGTTTATAGATCAACTTAAAGGAAAACCGCAAGTCAAAGATCAAAAAAATATTTCAGAAATCGAGGCGGATATTGATTGGAAAACGTTCAGGTTAAAAGTCAACGGAGTTTTGACAGATGTTCGCGCGATTCAGGCGCAAAACGCTTTTGCTCGTTATACAATTTTGGCAAACGAAAATAACCCGCTTATTTTGGAGATAATGCTTTCACCTGCTTCGCGAGGAACAGCTAACATTTTTAATCGAAAAGCCCTTGGAGAAGCATTTTGGGGATATGAAGTAACTGATATCAGCCTTTAGCCATTAGCTATTAGCCATTAGAAATCAGTTACTCCTAAAATTTTACATTTCAAATCTCTCCGTCCAATGTGGATCAACGTCAACAGTAAGTTCAAGAAAGATTTTTCGATTCATCGCGCCTTCAAGTTCTTTTCGAGTCGATTGTCCTATTTCTTTGATTCCTTGTCCACCTTTTCCAATTATCATTCTTTTATAACGATCATCTGTTGTAAAAATAGTTGCAGAAATAACCAACATTCCGTTTTCTTTTTCTTCAATATCAGTTACTTCAACGTGGGTTGTGTAAGGAACTTCCTGACGAAGTCGCAGAAATAATTTTTCTCGAATCAATTCAGCGATCCAAAAAGCATTTGGTATATTTGTGATCTGATGTTCCGGATAAAAATAGTTGCCCTCTTTAAGAAACGAAAACAAAATGTTGATAAGCGCTTGGATGTTTGTTTCGCGCAATGCAGAAACTTCGATCGTTGCATCAAATTCTGGTGAAAGATCACGGTAAAAATCAATGAAAGGTTTTTTTCTTTCGTCTATTTTGTTGATTATGAGAATTTTTTTTGCGTCAATCTGTTTGATAATTCTCAAAGCCTCACGTTCCTCATCTCCAATTTCTCGAGTTGGATCAATGACATATCCGACCACATCAACTTCTTTCAAAGATTGTTTTACTGTTTCAAGTAATTTTTTTGTTAATTCGTCGCGTCGTTTTTTGTAAATTCCCGGTGTATCAACAAAAACAATCTGACCTTCATCGCGAGTGAGAATTCCTTGAATTGGCAAACGCGTTGTTTGAGGTTTCGGAGTTGTAATGGAAATTTTCGATCCGATGATAGCGTTAAGAAGCGTTGATTTTCCAACGTTTGAACGGCCGAAAAGCACTACAAATCCAGATTTTGGCATATATAGACGTCACATTATATGAAAAAAGAGCTTCTGTGAAGAAGCCCAAGTTGTTCAGTGAGTATGTTTTCCTTTCGGATAAGCGCTGTAAATGCTCGTTCCGAGTATGGTTCCTATCACTGCAAACGGTAATAGGATGATTGGCCAAGCCATCCATGAGGATGGATCCGTGATCTTGTGAGCTAATGCTCCCGGCTGGAAGATTGGAACGAACAGGCCCATCAAAAACGATTGTGCGGATGTTCCAAGATATACAGCACCGTCTATGATTCCGACTGCTTTTGCCGTGTTTTTCGTGCCAGAGAATTCAGCCGCGGCTGTTCCTGATAGAATTCCGTGAACGCCTATTACACAAGTTGCAAGGATGAACAGTCCGATTCCAGTATTGATAGATCCGCTATGCGGCGCGTTTGAACCAAGCGAAAAAAGTATCATCGAGATTCCGAATACCATGAGCACATACAGAATTACCGCCATAGGACCGCGACGCGAGTTGAAGCACTTGTCAGATATGAATCCAGTCGCGTTAGCTCCGATTACCCCGGCGATCAGAAGAAAGAGTCCCCAATGTTCAGAAAGCGCAAAGTCGTGTTTGAATCCTATATGTTCTGCGAACTTAGGATATGTCTGAATACTTCCATTTCGAATTGCGCCAGAGCAGAATTCGATAAGACAGATAACCAGGACGACTCTGTGTTTTGGATTGAGGAAGACTTCCTTCAACATTTGAAACATCGTAAGTTGAGAAGCACTCATGTGCTCGATACCTGTTTCGAAATCGTTGAAGCTTGCCTCTTTTGGTGAATTTCGAAGTGTGATCACTATGGGAATAAGCCAGAAGAGTCCGAACAGCGCAGGGAACAAGAACAACCACCAACTTTCGTTTACGGCTTTTCCACCAGTTCCAAGAAGCCCTTGGAAAATGGAAGCTGTAAATGAAAGCTTGTCAAGATTGATGTATTTGCGCGTCGCATCAACGATCGCGTACCCCCAATCGAACGCGAAGTAGTTGCCAAGCGCTATTAGCACTCCGAAGATCGTCGCGAATTTTCCGCGCTCTCGCACATGAAACCACGGAACATTTACGGCAACGATCGACATCGCTCCAAGCGACTGGAAGAACATGTTCGCGCAATAAAGCGCTGTCATGCAGAATACGAACGGCAGGTGTGCAGTTTCGTCAATCGTCTTCCTCACTACGAGCGCCATTATTAGATTGACAGAGATCGTTCCCATGAGTCCTGTTATCATGCCCCAGCGTCCGCCTTTTCGATCAACAAGTGGGCTTAGGGTTAGAAATCCGATCACGTAGGACGCCGCGCCCCAGGCGAAGATGTTGTAGAAATCCGCTTCTGACATTAGGTTGTCGTCTCCAAGCGCGTGCTGGCCAGCGTTTAAACCATAGCGCATGAACACGAGACTTGCATAACCGAATCCGAGAGGGAACCAGTTTAGAAAGCGCCGTAAGCGATATGAATTGGAATGAACTGGAGAATCGTTTTCAGCAAACCTGATCAATGATTCACGTGCCATCGACGTATTGCCTCCAAAGTTGATGACAAATTAGTCTTACTGCGTCGGTGTTCATTTGTCAATAAACCCTTTTTTCGCTAAACTATTTGCATTATGTTGACTGTTGTAATTCCTACAAAAAACGAAGAAGAATTTTTACCAAAACTTCTTGATTCGATTCGCAAACAAACCATTCAACCTTCTGAAATTATCGTTGCAGATTCAGGATCAACAGATCGAACACAAGAAATTGCGCGATCGTACGGGGCACGAGTAATAGAAGGAGGAATGCCGGGAGTCGGGCGCAATCGAGGCGCGTCAATCGCAAAAACGGAATTCGTTCTTTTTTTAGATGCTGATGTTGAACTGCGCGATCCAGAATTTTTAGAAAAAGCGATTGGGGAAATGAAAGAACGGAAACTTGATCTTGCAACATGCGATGTGTTTCCTCTTTCAGATGATCTGCTAGATCACTTCATGCATAAAGCTTATAATACATATGCTCGCGCGTGGGGATCATTGTTTCCGCACGCTCCCGGTTTTTGTATGTTTGTGAGAAAAGACAAGCATGACAAAATTAAAGGATTTGATGAGAGTGTCACATTTTGTGAAGACCATGATTATGCGCGCCGTTTTCTTGATGTCGGCGAGTTCGGATTTTTAAAACAAACAAAAATTCCTGTTTCAATACGCAGGCTCGATCGTGACGGGAGAATCAATATAGCGATTAAGTATTTACTTGCCGAGCTTCACACAGCTTTTATAGGTCCTATTCGACACAATCGTTTTCATTACACGTTTGGTCATTCAAAAAAACGCAATAGTAGATCTGCTGCTAAATAATAATTTGTTCAAAATTTGCTCTTTCGGCCAAAAGCGAAAAAAAATTTTTCTGCTTAGCTCAGCTAAACTTCAAAATTTGTTTTTCTACTTTTGACTCGAAATATCATAATTTTGTCCTAAATGATTATTTAGCAACAGATCTAATTCCTGATGCGAATATGACAAACAAAATACTTGAGGTAAAAGACATCGGCTGGATTCACATAAGCCGTGTCAATGAAGCGGACTTGGATTATCTAAAACAAAATTTTAAATTTCATCATCTTGATTACGACGATATCCGAGCAGGGACATCTCTTTCCAAAATAGACACGTACAAACATTATCTTTTTTTTACTTTCCATATTCCGGTTTTGAAAAAAGATGGAAAAACAGTTGGTGGAAATGAATTGTATATTTTTTTGAATGATAAAAACATCATAACTCTAACTCGTGAACCGATCGTTTCAATTGAAAAACTTTATGATCACATGGAAAAAGTAAATAAGTTTAGAAATAATGTTTTGTCGAAAGGTCCAGCGTTTATGCTTTACAGAATTTTAATGGACGCATTTCGTGAAACTCAATCTATTGTTTCATTTCTAACAAGTGAGGTCGCAAGACTTGAAGAAGCAATAAACAATAGTCATGATAAAAAAATTACAGTTGATCTTGGAAAAACAAGACGTAATATTTTATTCCTTCGGCATTTGATTGATCCGCAACGCACAATTGTTTCGAACCTCACTGTTTCTAAACGTCAATTTATTTCTGAAGATTTTAATGTATATTTTGATGATTTGAAAGATAGTCTCGATACTGTTTGGTCATCTACCGACAACTTAAAATTATTTGTCGATGGATTATTCGATGTTAACGAGGCTTTACTTTCTCATAAGACAAACGATGTCATTACTTTTCTGACAATAATTTCAGCCTCAATAATGGTTCCAACTTTTATTGCGGGTTTTTATGGAATGAATGTTCCTTGGCTTCCTTTCGCGCATAGACCGGATTTTGTATTTTTCATTTTCGTGTTTTCATTGTTAGTGATGTTTGCGATCGTTATGTTTATTGTGAAAAAACATAGATTATAATTTATGCGTTATATTTTATTCACAATTTTAATAATGTTCCCATTGGTGGTTAGCGCGGCTGTCGTTGATCTTTCCATTAGCGCAGGCGATATTCGGTTTTCAAAAGAGACTCTTGTTTCTGGCGAAAAAGTACGACTTTATTCGCGTGTTCAAAATGTTGGTGAAGAAGATGTCACTGGTTATGTGACTTTTTTTCAAGGCACAACAGTTTTGGGAAACTCTCAAGTGATTTCATTATTAAGCGGCGGTTTGCCTGAAGAAGTGTATATTGATTTTACTGTTCCATCAGGGGTTTTTAATATAAGAGCAGAAATTCAAGGTACTGATCCCACAGATACAAACTTGAACAATAATACGGCAATTACTGGAATGTTTGAACCGGTTCACGATCAAGATTCAGACGGTGTTATTGATGAAAAAGATAATTGTCTAAATTTAGCGAACGCGGACCAGAATGATTTTGACGCAGATGGTTTAGGTGATTTATGTGATGAAGACGACGACAACGACGGATTGTCAGATGAGGTTGAAGCAGAACTTGGATCAAAACCAATTCAAAAAGATACAGATGCCGACGGAGTTGTTGATAAAAAAGATTCTTTTCCAAATGACGCGAAACAAACAAATCTATCGGAAACATTTTCAAAAATTGTAAATCAGGTCGTTGCGGATTTGCAGAACACTGAAAAAGTAAGTGAAGAAGAACCAGTCGTTTCTGATTCCCTGATGTTCTCACCTCACACGGTTTTTGGCTATTCACACGACAGTTGGAATACATTTACGTTTTCAGTTGTAGGACCAATTGACAAGAGTTCTCAATACGAATGGAACTTCGGAGATGGAATTAAATCAAACAAGATAAATACTACGCACGAATACAAAAAGAGCGGCGCTTATGTTGTGACACTTTCAAAGATTTCAGAAGACGGGCTTTCAGAAAAAGAATCGACTACGGTTCTGGTTCCGTTTTTTACTTTGGAAAATATATATATCGATCTGTTGATTGGATTTCTTGTAATTTTGCTCGCAACTGGCGGTTCTGTATTTTGGAAATTGAATAAAAAATAAATGTTCCGCTTTCTTCACACAGAATCAAAAACAATAATTGGAGCCGCCGCGATTGTCGGCGCTCTTTCGTTTGTCAGTCGATTTGTTGGTTTTATTCGCGATCGTTTACTTGCCGGTGCTTTTGGAGCAGGGGACACGTTGGATGTCTATTACGCCGCATTTAAAGTTCCTGATTTGATGTTTAATTTAATTGTTGTTGGTGCGATCTCATCAAGCTTTATTCCTCTTTTTTCAGAATTATATTTTGGAAATCGAAAAGAGGAGGCATGGAAATTCACAAACACAGTTTTACATATCTTGGGCCTTATCATGATCGTTTTATCTATAATTTTGTTATTGTTTTCAAATCCAATAAGTGCGTTGATTGCTCCTGGGTTTAATGATGTTAAGCGAGAGGCAGTGAGTGAGTTCATGCGTGTTATGCTGATAGCGCAAGTGCTACTTTCTTTTTCAATGGTTTTTGGAAGTGTTCTTCAAAGTTTCAAACAATTTTTTCTTTATTCTCTTGCTCCGATTTTTTACAACATTGGAATTATTTTTGGTGCCTTGTTTTTTACTAAATTTTTTGGACCGATTGGATTGGCATGGGGCGTTGTGCTCGGTGCGTTTTTGCACGTTTTAAGTCAATGGATAGAATGTAGAAGGTCTGGTTATAGCCACAAATTTGTTTTTTCAAAAAATACAAAAGAAATCAAAGAGATGGTTAGAATGACAAGTCCGAGAATGCTTGGAATCGTTGTTAATCAATTATTGTTTTTTATTTTGATGATTATAGCGACAACTCTTCCGACCGGGAGCGTTACGGTTTTTCAATTCGCGTACAATATTCAATTTTTTCCAGTTGGAATTATTGGAGTTTCATTTGCAATCGCGGCTTTTCCGCTTTTTTCAGAACATATACTTCATGATGATATAAAATCTTTCCGTGAATCTTTTTCCTCAACGATTCGTCAAACTTTATTTTTGCTTATTCCGTTCATGCTTTTGTTTTTGATTTTGCGTTCTCAAATTGTTCGTGTTGTTGTCGGGGCTGGGGCTTTTGATTGGACTTCAACAGTTCTAACGGCCGACACTCTTGCGTTTTTTGCTCTTACTTTTATACCTCAAGCTTTTGTTTTTATTTTAGCTCGTGCTTTTTTCGCGCTTCATGACAGCATCACGCCTCTTACAGCAGGACTTGTCGGAGCATTGATAGGAATTATAAGCGCTTACTTATTCAGCCCAACTTTTGGAGTTGTCGGACTTGGAATGGCATACTCACTATCTGCTATTATCAATGCTGTTCTTTTATGGGTTCCTCTTAGACAAAGAATCAAATCTCTTGATGAGGCGTCTATATTACAGTCAATTATAAAATTTGCAGTTTCAGGATTAATCAGCGGTGTTGTTATGCAGGGAATAAAATATGTTTTGGTTTTATTTTTACCTCTGCACACTTTTTTTGATGTGTTTTTTCAAGGACTCGTTGCTGGAGGAGTTGGATTGTTTGCATACTTTTTGATAGCGTGGTTGTTAAAAGCGGATGAGATGAAAGCGTTTGTCGAGTCAATGCAGAAGAAGATTCTTAAAAAAGCGCAAGTGGACGCAACTCAAACACTTGGGTAGAATATCCCAAAGGTTCTTCTATGAAACTTAGTGATGTCAGAAAAAAATACCTGGATTTCTTTGAAAAGAAAGGACACAAGATTGTGCCATCTGCTTCGCTTTTGCCTGAAAACGATCCAACAACACTTTTCACTGGTTCAGGAATGCAACCAATGGTTCAGTATCTTTTGGGTCAGGCACATCCGCTTGGAAAACGAATTACAAACAGTCAAACATGCTTTCGTGCACAAGATATAGATGAGGTTGGAGATAATCGTCATACAACTTTTTTTGAGATGCTTGGAAATTGGTCGCTTGGAGATTATTTCAAAGAAGAACAGATCGGTTGGATATTTGAATTTTTAACAAAAGAAATCAGACTAGATCCAAATAAATTATTTGTGACTGTTTTTCGCGGCAATGAATCACTTGGAATTCCTCGCGACAGCGAATCTGTTGAACTTTGGAAAAAAGCATTTGCAGAAGTTGGAATTGATGCTGTTGATGTTGATTTTTCAGAACGGGATGGAATGCAAAGCGGAAGAATTTTTTATTTCGATGAAACTAAAAACTGGTGGTCGCGGTCTGGAGTTCCAGAGAATATGCCTGTTGGAGAACCTGGCGGACCTGATAGCGAAATGTTTTGGGATTTTGGAGAGGAACTTAAATTGCACGAAAACTCACGATTCAAGGATGAACAGTGTCATGTCAACTGCGATTGTGGGCGATTTTTAGAAATAGGGAACAATGTTTTCATGCAATATAAAAAAACAGAAACCGGTTTTGAGGCGTTGCCAAATAAAAACGTAGACTTCGGAGGAGGGCTTGAACGCATCACAGCGGCAATAAACAACACACCAGACATTTTTTTGATTGATGCATTTGATCAAGCGAGAAAAGAAATAGAGAGTATTATTGGAAAAAAATATAATGATAACGATGATTTTAAATTCAATTTTCGTGTAATTTTGGATCATATACGCGCTTCTGTATTTTTAATCGCCGACGGTGTTACGCCTTCAAATAAAGATCAAGGATATTTTGTGCGGCGTTTAATTAGACGCGCTGTGAGATTTGGTCATAAACTTGAGATTCAAGATTTTTTTTGTTCCCAAATCGCTCAATCTTTGATTGACGCCTATAAAAATAATTATCCTAAACTTGAAAAACAGACCAAAATTATTTTAGATAAACTAAATGAGGAAGAAAAGAAATTTCTCAAGACTCTTTCAAAGGGAGAACGTGAGTTTGAAAAAATATTTTCTGAACACGGCAAAATCTCTGGTCAAGACGCGTTCTTGCTGTATGCAACATTTGGATTTCCACTTGAACTTACAGAAGAAATGGCTCAAGAAAAAGGACAGAAAATAGATAAACAAATTTTTTCAGAAGAGTTTGGTAAACATCAAAATCTTTCTCGTGCTGGATCAACAGAAAAATTTATTGGTGGACTTGCTGATCACTCTACGGAAACAGTTAAACTTCACACTGCAACTCACATGTTAAATCAGGCGCTTCGAATAGTTCTTGGCGATCATGTTTTTCAACGCGGTTCAAATATAACTCACCAGAGATTACGATTCGATTTTTCTCATCCAGATCGATTGACCGACGAGCAGATCAAACAAGTCGAATCGATCGTGAACGAAAATATCCAAAAAAATCTTCCGGTACATTTTGAAATTTTAGATTTAGAAACCGCAAAACAAAAAGGTGCAATTGGAGTTTTTGATGATAAATATGCTCAACTTGGAGGCAAGATAAAGGTATACTTTATAGGTGAATCCTTTAGCAAAGAAGTCTGTGGAGGCCCTCATGTGGAGAATACGGGCGAACTCGGTCGCTTTAAAATTCAAAAAGAGGAGTCTGTCGGATCTGGAGTCAGACGTATAAAAGCTAGCTTAAATTAGCAAAAAAACAACTTTTTCCATTATCCACGTGAGGTTTCTTGACAGCAATCGCAGGAATGCGTAAAATACCGCCGCCTCACAAATTCATTAAATTATGGGTCAGTCTACAAAAGATTTCATTGAAATGCGAGGCACAGTGGAAGAACTTCTGCCGTCCGCAAATTTTAAAATTAAGCTTGAAAACGGTCAAATGATTCTTGGCCATCTTTCAGGAAAAATGCGCAGGTTTCGAATAAGATTACTTCCTGGAGATGAGGTGAAGGTCGAAATCAGTCCTTATGATCTTACTAAGGGCAGAGTCGTTTATCGTTTTTAATTATGAAAGTTAGAGCATCAGCAAAAAAAATTTGTCGCGATTGTCAAGTGACGCGTCGAAAAGGACGTGTGGTTGTCATTTGTAAAAATCCTAAACACAAACAACGTCAAGGTTAAACAAAATTATGGCAAGAATAGCAGGTATTAATATTCCATCTGAAAAACGAATCGTCATTGCTCTGGCGTATATTTATGGAGTTGGAAAACCAATGTCGCAAAAAATTTTGAAACAAGCCGGTGTAGATGAAAGTATTCGCACTAAAGATCTTTCTGATGATCAAGTCAAAGCGATCCGTGCAATTTTGGAAGTTCCTGAAACACGGCTTGAAGGAGATTTGAGGCGCGATGTTCTCGGAAACATAAAACGTTTGAAAGAAATAGGTTCTTATCGTGGCAGTAGACATGCAAAGCATTTGCCGGCTCGCGGTCAACGAACAAAATCAAACTCCCGAACAGTGCGAGGAAATGCAAGGCGTACAACTGGAAGCGGTCGTCGTGTTCTTACAAAGACATAAAAGAATGGGTAGATAAGGGGCGAGTGGTAAGGAAGAAATAAGAGAATAGAAACGCTAAAATTATGGAAATGGAAAAACAAACATCAAAAGCAACAACGGCGCCGAAAACCTCGAAATCAAGAAAAAAGAAATCGGTTCGTCAGGTTTCACAAGGTTGCGCGTATATTCAAGCGACGTTTAATAATACGATCGTCACTTTTACAGATTTGAATGGAAACACACTCGCGTGGTCAAGCGCTGGGCACTGCGGATTTAAAGGTCCGAAAAAATCAACTCCATATGCGGCAGGGATTGTTGTAAAGGACGCTGTTGAAAGGTCAAAAGAAACAGGATTAAAGGAATTAAATGTGTTTGTATGCGGTGTTGGTTCTGGCCGAGATTCAGCGGTTCGCGCCTTGAATGCTAATGGACTAACAATTTTGTCGATTAAGGACACGACTCCTCTTCCTCATAACGGTTGCCGTCCACCTAAACCTCGTCGAATATAAAGTATGGCAAAGGATTTTACACCAATTGTTAAACGTTCACGTCGTCTTGGAGTTGTGCTTGGAAAAGAAAAAGCCGCTCGTCGACGTAATTATCCGCCCGGTATTCACGGGCCAAAACAAGCGCGTTCTCGCGCTCGTCTTTCTTCATATGGAGAACAGTTGCAAGAAAAACAAAAAGCGAAAGCGCTTTACGGAATTTTGGAACGCCAGATGAGAAAAATTTTTGAAAAAGCTAGCCGTAAGAAAGGGAATACAGCTGAAGCTTTCGTTCAATTTTTGGAACTGCGTCTTGACAATGCTGTTTATCGTCTGGGTTTTGCCAAAACAAGACGCCAAGCGCGCCAAATGGTAAGTCATGGATTTATTTTGGTGAACAGCAAGCGTGTTAATATACCTTCGTTTTGTGTTTCTATTGGAGATCAAATTACTATCAAAGAAAATAAAAAAGAAAAAGGGATCATTAAACAAATTCCAGAAGCAATGACTGCAAGCAAACTTCCTTCATGGCTTTCTCGCGATGAAAAGATATTTTCTGGAAAAGTCACGGCAATTCCGCAAGGAGAGGAACTCGACCAAATCTTTGATCCAACAATGATCGTTGAATTTTATTCTCGTTAATATATTTGTATGGAAAATATTCGTCTACCATCTTCCATCACTTTTGAGAAAGGTCAGAGGCCTAACGAAGGAGTGTTGATTATTGAGCCGTGTTTTCATGGTTATGGCACAACGCTTGGAAATGCTTTGCGCCGTGTTTTGCTTTCTTCACTTCCTGGTGCCGCCGTCACAGCGATCAAAATGAAAGGAGTAAATCATGAATTTCAGTCGGTTGAGCATGTTAAGGAAGATGCACTGGAAATTATTTTAAATCTCAAAGCTCTTAGGCTTAAAATGTTTTCAGACGAACCAGTAACACTCAAACTTTCGGTATCAGGAGAAAAAATAATCACAGCAGCAGATTTTGAATCGAATGCAGATGTTGAAATCGTAAATCCTGAAATGAAAATAATGACAACAACAGATCCAAAAAGCAAAATCGATTTGGAGGTGACTGTTAAAAAAGGACGCGGTTACTCTCCAACAGAGGAACGAACCGGAGAAGCGTCAGATCTAGGAACAATCGCAATCGATGCTTTGTTTTCACCAATTCGAAATGTAGGATATCGTGTCGAAGATACACGTGTCGGAGAAATTACAAACTACGACAAGTTGATAATGACGATTGAAACTGACGGAACTATTACTCCAGAGGAAGCAGTGAAGCAGTCAGCGCAATTTTTGATTGATCACTTTTCATTGCTCATAAAATAATATGCGTCATCGTAAGGTTAAGAAACAAATTGGACGTTCAGCAACTGCAACAAACGCAATGATGAGAAGTCTTGCCGCAAGTCTTGTATTACACGAAAAAATTAAGACGACTGAAGCAAAAGCAAAGATGGTTCGTCCGATTGTTGAAAAGGCAATAACTTCTGGAAAAAAGCCGACGCTTGCAACACGTCGTAAACTCATGACTTTTTTTTACACAGAACATCCAGTTAAGAAGATTCTGGAAGTTTTGGGTCCTCGTTATGCAAGCCGATCTGGGGGATATACTCGAATCACCAAACTTGGTCACCGTCCTTCTGATGGAGCTGACATGGTTCAGATAGAATTTGTAAAATAATATGCGAGAAGAACAACGCGACATTAAAACAATAGACGCTGAAGGACAAACACTTGGACGATTAGCATCACATATCGCCACTATTTTAATTGGAAAAGACAAACCTGTATTTGAACCAAATCGCGATTTGGGCGATCATGTTCAAGTTGTGAATGCGTCAAAAATTATTTTTTCTGGAAATAAGATGGATCAAAAAGTTTATTGGCACCACACAACACATGGACAAGGACTTCGCATGGTTGGATTAAAAGCTTTGTGGAGCAAAGATCCATCTGATGTTTTACGGCGTGCTGTTTCAAGAATGCTTCCTAAAAATAAACATCGCACAGAACGCATGAAGCGTCTTATAGTGAAGAACTAGTATGACTGAATCTACAAAAAAATATATTGAGGCAGTTGGACGACGCAAAGCCGCGATCGCTCGTGTACGGCTTGTAAACGGTGGAACAGGAGCATTTTTGATCAATAAACGAACACTCGAAGTTTATCTTCCTGTTGCGCTCTTGCGTCAATCCGTGCTTTCACCATTTAAACAAACTGGAACAGAAAATATGTTTGATGTTTCGGTGAAGGTTGTAGGCGGCGGAATTCACGGACAAGCAGACAGTATTCGATTAGGGATTGCTCGCGCACTTGTTGATTTTAATCCTGAATTTCGAGCAGTATTAAAAAAATCAAGCTTCTTAAGCCGAGACGCGCGCATCCGTGAACGAAAGAAGTTCGGAAAAAAATCTGCTCGCCGATCACCGCAATGGTCAAAACGTTAAAAAAAGACAGAGGGGAAACCTCTGTTTTTAAGTAGTAAGCTTGCTGACGTTGCAATGCATGGGTTTGAAACCGATCCTGCTTCGTAAAGCATTCCAGACCGCCACTCTTTCAGGATGATCGAATATTATCGTTTTATCATCCTGTGAGATTAGAGATAAAAGTCTGTCAACAGCGGACAGGATTCCTTCTTGAGTTTCAAGATCAATACCAGCGAATTCATTTCCATCTTTGTGTCGTAGTTCCGAAATCCATCGAGCAAGAAAGTTCTTGCGCTGACGGAGCTTATTGAAAGTTTCCACACATGAAACTTCTGACTCCTTGTGTGCGCCAAGGAAGGTGACAATTCTCTTGAACTCTGTTGTTGCGTTTTGTATTGACTCTGGTTCGTCTGTCGCGCTTTTCTTAAGTATGTCTCCATACTCTCGCGTTATTCCAGCTCGTGTTATCTCATCCTGTTCACTGATCCAGCGATGCAGTTGGTTTAAGCGCTGATCGACCCCACATTTCATGTTGGCCAGTTCTGCACGTCGTCCAGAATTGTCGTGTCTTGGCAGGCGTTTCAGACTGTGTTGTATCGAGTTCACTTCTTTTGCCAGTCTTTCACATTCAGATCTGGCTTCAGCGACACTGTCTGGAGGAACAAAGTTCGTAGGAAGACGGTTTCTGGAAAGCCGAGGCAAAAGTTCTCTCAAAAATCCGATCCGCGCTTCTTTCTGCTTTATTTGAAGCAGAAGTGAGAGGCGTTCTTCTGAAAGTCCAGAAACATCGAAGTCTTCAAATACACGTATCAGATCGGCGATTTTTTCTGATAGTGTGTTTATCTCTCTAGCCGCATCTCCTGAACAACTCGGTATGGTATCGTCGACTTTGACGACGGTGTTATTCGGGAGCTGTCTTTGTTCTTTGATCCAATCACCAAGAAAATGGAGCCTAGCAGAGATAAATCTTCTCTGAGCAATCATCTTTGTGTATGACAGACCCCTTTCAGAAGTTGAATCAATCCTCGATCGGAGTTCAGGAAGTTGGACCAAAAGAGTATCCACTTCATCTCGTGCTGACTTTATAGTTCTTGGAGGAGATGACAGAGTCCTAACTCGGGCTTCACGAATATATTGTTCTAGGATAAGTATCTCTCTCTGGGTAGTATCAATGTTATTGCGAATACGAATGCGCTCTTCATTAAAATACCCGACATCCTTCTCGCTGTCAGCGTATCTTGATCTTGTTTGAATTTCACGCAACTCAGCTTGAAGCCGACTTGAATGCTCAACAAGCTCCGAAATTTTCGTTTCAGCATCTTGGATCGATGTAAGTTCCATTAGCACACCTCCGATAAATTGAAAGGAACGTTCGTTTTCACCATGAATTAAACTAGCACGATCAGCTTTGACAATCAATACGAACAATGTTTAACTTCTATGGTCGTACCTTTAGGCTTAATAAGGAGAACCATGGAAGAAAGAAGGTTTGTTCCTGTTCACGTATCACTCGTGGACGCTCTAAAAGGTCCCTTAGTTAGCAGGGAACTCAATATCTTCACTGATGATCTGCCTGATGGAATCGATTTAGTGAATTTGGTTCACATCGGATTGATTCCAGCTGTTGTTGGATTTCGAACAGAACTTTTACTTCGTTACGACGGAATGTTCGAACACCAAGACAAATGGAGAGTTGTCTTTTCTCCAAACGACGAGCAACTTCTCAAACGACTTCTCGGCCGAGAAAAAGGTGAACTGAAACGCGAAGTTGAAGGAGTTCGCTACGATCTTGTGGACGCGCTTCGAGTCGCTCACGTTCAACTTTCGTCTTTAAGACCTCCAACGCAAACCACTCTTCAGATATGTTTCGCGTTTTTACGAGATGGAACTCCAAGTGTTGAGTGGAAAGCGTCCACAATCGCTCATCTGGTTCGCGAACGAGACCGCATCATTCTTGAGAACGAAGTAATACGTGCCGGAAATCTGTTCGGCCACTGGAAGTTTCTGTGGTGGAAGATCGGTCAACCATTACTTCCAATTCCAGATGTTCCAGCAAAGGACGAATGGCTTGAAACTCATCACGAAGAAGTCGAAAAGATCGTTCAAGATAACTTCGTACCAGTGCTTCAGAGCCTTTGGCGAGCGGAATTTGCTGAAGGTAATCAGTCTAAACAGTTGCGTCTCTCTGGTTACAAACTTGACGCTATTGGCCAGACCAAAATAGGGTCAGGTTCTCTAAGCGAGATTGTTAAAGACAGGCGTGAAAGGCTCACTTCTCTGACTTTTCTCGGTGATTAACACACCGAGTTTTTTTATTAAAACTTCCCAAAATCAGTAAATTATCGTAAGATTTCAAACATATGATGAGTCGTCTTGCCAAAAATACCATGTTTTTAACGATCGCTTCAATTGGCCAAAAAGCCATCGCATTTGTTTATTTTCTTTTCCTTGCAAGAATAATGATGCCGGAACAAACCGGAATATATTTTTTGGCGGTTTCAATATCAATGATTTTTTCGGTAATCGCAGACTTTGGAATTACGCCTGTGATAATTCGTGAAATTGCAAAGCACCCTGATGATACTCATAAACTTATTCGAAGAACTCTGACAGTAAAATTTCCGCTTTTATTCATCGGTTATTTTCTCGCTGTTGGTTCAACTTTTTTGATGGGATATGAAATTCAGATTTTGTCACTTGTTTTATTCACTGGACTTGTTTTGATTCTCGATTCGATTCATTTATTTTTTTACGGTGTGTTGCGAGGTCATCACATTCTCTCGATTGAGTCGATTGGAATGTTTTCAGGACAACTTATAACGGCGATTGTCGGTGCTTTGATACTTTGGCTCCATCCTTCTTTGCAACTTCTTGTATTAGCTCTTATGGCCGGAAGTCTCACAAATGTCGTACTATCAAGTTCTGTTTTAATTCGAAAATTTGGCTTTAAATTATTTTTACCAATTTTGGATTGGAAGTTTATCAGATTTTTACTTAAAGCCGCTTTGCCATTTGCTCTTGCGGCAATTTTTGTAAAAGTATATTCATACGTTGACACTGTGTTTATTTCAAAATTCATGGATGCCACTTCAGTTGGTCTTTATGGTCTGGCGTATAAATTTACATACGCATTTCAATTTTTACCTCTTGCATTCATTGCCGCTTTGTACCCGAACCTAAGTTCACTTATTGATTCTGATAATGAAAACCTTAGCAAAACGTTTAACAGATCAATGTGGTACATGTTGATTTTATCAACACCGATTGTTTTTGGACTTTGGTTGATCGCGCCAAACGTTGTCTTGCTTGCAGGCGATTCTTACAGTGCATCAGCTCCGGTTCTATCTGTATTGATTTTTGTTTTATTTCCGATTTTTTTGGATTTTCCAATCGGTTCATTATTAAATGCCGCGAACAAACAATCTACAAAAACAACAATAATGGGAATAACAATGGTGCTCAATATAATCTTGAACGTATTGTTTATTCCAAATTTTGGAATTAAAGGAGCGGCTTATGCTGCGTTGATTAGTTTTTCACTCATGTTTTTGATGGGACTCTACTTTGTTCCAAAAGTAATTTTGTCATTCAAGTTTGCGCCACTTTTGAAAAATTCAATTTTAATTGTTGGTTCAGGAATTATTATGGTCGTGATAGGGAAGTTGCTTATAACTCAAATCGGATGGTTGGCTGTGATTCCTATTTGTGTGATTGCGTACATTGCTTGTTTGTTTGTTACAGGAATGATAACTCGTAATGATTTCAAAACACTTAGATCAAGTATATGAGGGAAAATCGATTATTATTGCTAACACCGGATTTTCCACCAAATAATGGAGGAGTTGCTAGATATTTATCAAAACTGGCGACACATTTTTCTTCGCGCATTCTTGTTATTTCTTCGGTGAAAAATTCAGCGCAAACAACTCCGTTTCCCGTTCTTGAACAGCAACTTCTAAATCCATTTTTTTGGCCGAAGTGGATTGAATCAGTTAGATTGTTTTTTACATTTCGACAATCTTATGATATCGCGCTTTTAAGTCATGTCCTTCCTTTTGGGACAGCGGCATTTTTTTCTTCTTTGTTTACGAAAAAGCAGTATGTTATTTTTGTTCACGGAATGGATGTTCGGCTCGCGTGTTCAAACTTTATAAAAAAACAAATTGCAAAAGTTGTTTTTAAGCACGCGCGAGTTGTGGTTGCAAATTCACGATCACTCGCGCAAGAAGTCGCAGAAATTTTTGACGTAACCTTACCTCTCGTTGTGTATCCATGTTTGGAATCTGTAACAAAAACCCAATCACACTTAACTACCGATCGGGAGTTAAGTGTGATAACGCTTAGATTCTTGACTGTCAGTCGATTGGTAAAACGAAAGGGTCACACACAAGTTTTGATGGCGCTTGCTGAACTTAAAAAATCCAAATCAATCCCAAGTTTTCAATATGACATTGTTGGCGATGGGCCAATGTTGCAAACTCTCAAAGATCTCGCAGGACAATTTCATTTGGACGAGGTTGTATTTCATGGTTTAGTGAACGATGAGCAATTAGTAAATTTTTACATGAACGCCGACATATTTTTAATGCCGGTTATCGATGATGTAAAAGACAAAGAAGGTTTTGGATTTGTGTTTATAGAAGCCGCAAATTATGAAGTCCCGTCAATCAGCACTCAAATTAGCGGAATTAACGAGGCTATAATTAACAATCAAACCGGACTTTTAGTTAAACCAAACGATCATGAAGACTTGTGTCGCGCAATTTCTGTTCTTTCTAATTCAACTGAAATGCGAATCAGATTAGGAAAACAAGCAAAAGAACATGTTGAACAAAATTTCACTTGTTCACAACAGTTTGCAAAACTCGAGCCGTATTTATGAATGAGATTTCGGTGATCATTCCAACCTTCCAACATACAAAGACAATAGAAAACTGTATTGATTCTTTATTGTCGCAGACACTTCTTCCAAAAGAAATTATTGTTGTTGATGATGGATCAACAGATGATACAAAAATTCGTATTGATCGTTTTGGTGATAAAATTAAATACGTGTTTCAAAACAATCAAGGTGCTCCGACAGCAAGAAATAACGGCGCTAAACTAGCAACTGGAAATTTTTTACTTTTTTCTGATGCAGATATTTTCTTCAAACCAAACATGCTTGAAAAAATGTTTTCTGTTTTGGAAACACACAAAGACGTTTCGTATGTTTATTGCGGATTTCTTTGGGATAATAAGAAATTTCCAGCTCAAACCTTTGACGCTGACAAACTTCGTAAATCGAATTACATACATACGACCTCGCTCATAAGAAAACAGGATTTCCCTGGATTTGATCCGAAAATTAAGCGTTTGCAAGATTGGGATTTGTGGTTGACAATGCTTGAAAATAATAAAATTGGAATGGAGATTAACGAGATTTTATTTTATGTGAGAAACGTCAGTGGAAGAAAAAATATTTCAAAATGGACGCCATCTATTTTATATCGAATTCCGTGGTACGCAATTGGATGGACTCCAAAAACGATACGAGATTTTAAAAATGCAGAAAAAGTGATTAAAATAAAACATCGATTAAAATTTAAGAATTTCACTTAACTACCGATCGGTAGTTAAGTGAAATGTCTGAATTATGATCTCGACAATTACCGTCAATTATAAAACAGCAGATTATCTCGAACGCATGCTCGAAAGTCTTTTTGCAAATCACACAAAAGATGATATTGAAGTAATTGTTGTTGAAAACAATTCCGGGGATGATCTCTCAAAAATCGCAATGCGTTTTCCATGTGTTCGAATAATTTATAGTAATGTGAATCTTGGTTTTGCCGGCGGATGTAATTTAGGAATTAAATCTGCGCACGGTGATTATATCGTCTTAATAAATCCTGACATTATTTTTACTCAAGATTCAATTTATAAATTAAGAGATGCCATGGACAAAGAAACCGATATCGGCATCGGTGGTGTTTCACTGAAAAATTTTGACGGGACACAACAAAAATGCGTGTGGCGTTTTCCAACACCAACTAATCAACTGGCTCTTTTGTTTAAAGTTCACCATTTAATTCCATCGGTTCGAGTAGTTTCAAACTGGCGAATGGATGATTTTGATTATTCAAGAGATGCTGATGTTGATCAGGTAATGGGTGCGTTTTTTTGCATAAAAAGATCCTTGATCAATCGAATTGGCCTTCTGGATGATGATTTTTTTATGTGGTACGAAGAAGTTGATTATTGCAAACGCGCGAAAAATTCTGGATTTCGTGTTCACTATTTTGCAAATATTGAAGCAAAGCATAAAAAGGGAAGCAGTTTTGATCGAGTTGGAACTCTAAAAAAACAAAACATGTTTCGCAGAAGCGTTAGAAGGTACGTGCGTAAACATTTTGGAATTGTAATAGGTTCAATCTTTACTTTGCTAGAGCCAGTTTTTTGGATATTCAGTGTGATTGCTTCATTATTAAAACCAATGTGATACTAATAAGATTTCTAAATCAGTTGTCGTGCTATGTCGTAGAGAACAGCGGCGAAGAGTCCGCTGGCCCGGAGACATAGCACGACAACTGATTTAACTGAATTGTATGATTGATCAATTCTTTGGCAAAACTTTCTATTTGTCGCTTTGCGTTTTGTTTGTTTTGTTTTTGACTTCATTACTTTCGTATTTCGTTGGAGGATCAGACATCTTTTTGGTTCTCATTGTTTTGATCATGATTTTTTTTACAGCATATAATCCAGTTTTTGGTCTTCTTGGTGTTTTTTTGGAACTTTTTTCAGGCCCTCATGGGCAACTAATATCAACAGAAATATTTTCATTTAACGTTTCTCTAAGGATGTCTGTTTTTGTTGGTTTTTTTATTGGTTATTTAATTTATTTGATCAAAACAAAACGAAAACCATTGGTTAGATCGAAAGATATTTTTGCATTTTTGATTTTAGCGATTGCAATATCAATCGGATTCGTTAAAGGTTTTATTTCGAATGAAGCGCTAAATGTTTTTAAGGACGGGAACGCGTATTTTTATTTGCTTTACGCATTTCCAATTTTTTCAATCAATTGGAACCAAAAATCAAAAGGGCAATTTCTTCAAGTTTTCGCGGCCGGAGCAGTGTGGAATATCTTATTGTCATTTTTTATTCTTTATTTTTTTACACACGTTTCAGAGACGTTAATTAAAACGGCTTACATTTTTTTAAGAGATGTGCGATTAGCCGAAATTACAAATCTCGGGTCATCTATTTATCGTGTTTTTATTCAAACTCAATTTTTTTCATTGGTTTTTGGAACATTCATTCTTGCGTTGATTTCTTCCATAAAGTCTAAACGAGAAACTGTTCAAGCTGTTGTTTTATTAAGTGCGGTGTTTGCGACTCTTATTTTAAGTTTGTCTAGAAGTTTTTGGATAGGAATAATTTTTGCGCTTATTGTTCTTGTAACTATCTTGCATCGAGATAATAAGAAAGTTATAAAATTGAAATTGTGTTTGATTTGTTTTTTGAGTTCCGTAATTTTATCATTATTTTTTATTGCAATCATTGTCTTATTTCCATTTCCAACTCAACGCGTAGGAGGGCATGATTTATCTGATTTATTTGTAAAACGTTTTACACAAAATGATGACGTGGCAATTTCAAGTCGTTGGAAACTGGTTGACCCAATGATACAAACTATTTCATCAAATCCAATAATAGGAAATGGTTTTGGCAAAGAGGTAACTTTTGAGACTGACGATCCAAGAGCAAGAGAAATTCAAGTAGATGGAAAATGGTCAACTTACGCTATGGAATGGGGCTGGTTGGAGTTGTGGTTGAAAATGGGAGTACTTGGTCCTATTGGATTTTTGTTTTTGTTCTTATATATAAACAAGCGCCTTATGACGCTTTTGAAATCTGAACACTCTTGGATCTCAATTGGGCTGATTTGTGGTCTTGTATTTCTCTTTGCAACCCACATATTTTCTCCGTATCTAAATCATCCAATCGGTTTGGGGTTCATTCTTTTTACGATGATCTTTGTTCCAAAAGAATTTGAATCTTTAGCTACTCAAAAATCTTACCAATCCAATCTTTCCGTCCAGCAAGAAATGCCTGCACCGGCATCTGTGATTTCCCTTCAGGCTGAAGAGTCATGAGTTCTAAAGCTTCTGAATTGACAGCGATAAAAAGTTTTCCTCCATCTTCGATCAATGTTCCGTTTGGTTTATTAAAATTCTTTTGAACGACTTTTGCTTGCAAAATTTTTAGTCTTGTTGTTTTGTTATTTATCTTAATTTTTGACCAAGCTGTTGGCCATTCGGTATAAGCTCGAATTATTCTTTCAATGCTTTTTGCGTCAGTGTCCCAATTTATTTGTCCGTCTTCTTTTGTTAAAAGTCGAGTTCCGCTTGCGCCATCTTTTTTTTGTTTGAATGGAGCACAATTTCCTTTTTCGTACGATTTCAAAACTTCACACAAAAATTTTGGTCCAACAGAGTGTATTTTTGTTTCCAGTGATTTTGTTGTCTCGTTTTCGGATAAATCAATTGATGTTTGTTTGAGTATCGGACCGGTATCCATTCCTTCATCTAACAACATTATTGAAATTCCAGTTTTTTTATCCCCATTCAAAATTGCCCATTGCATCGGGGAAGGGCCTCTATATTTCGGCAACATCGAAGGGTGGACGTTAACGACACCTTTAGGAGGTATGTTTAAAATTTGATTTGGAATAATTTTTCCGTAAGCTACAACAACAAACACGTCAGCGCACAATGAAGAAAGTGCCTCAACTGCTTCGGGTTTTTTTAAACTTGCAAATTGAAATACAGCTATTCCTTTTTGTACGGCGAATTGTTTAACTTCAGACGAAAGGATTTTCTTGCCGCGTCCTGAAGGTTTGTCTGGTTGAGTGACAACACCAATAACCTCAAAACCATTCTCGCTTATGAGAGCTTTTAAAAATGGAATCGCAAAGGATGGTGTGCCAAAAAAAACGATCTTCATGTTTATATATTTTTATGATCGGTAAATTTTTCAACCTTTTCAATGAAAAGAATACCGTTTAAGTGATCAATTTCGTGTTGAAACACAATCGCAGGAAAAGCGCCAAGTTTGATTGTGACAACACGAGCTTGTTCGTCAAGTGCTTGTACCGTGATATTTCTATATCTTCGAACGATTCCAAAAACTCCTGGAACTGACAAACATCCTTCTTCACTTTCAATTTTACGAATTGAATGTCGTATGATTGTCGGGTTAAAGAATGCCTGTGGGCCGGCTTCTGTTTCGATAATTATTATTTGTTTTTGAACACCAATTTGAGGCGCCGCAATCCCGACACCGTTTTCTTCAATCATCGTTTCCTTAAGATCATTAACAAGCGATAAAGTGGTTTCACTTTTAATTTGATCAGCTTCAACAATCTTAGATTTTTCGTGAAGTGCTTTGTTTGGATGAGTTAAAACACGCATTTTCATAGTGGTAATCAATTTTGTCACAAAAAAGCATTTGTGTCAATAAGAAAATGATCATTTAAATCCGCAAGTATTTTCTGGACTTCTTTTATTCGAGAAAACGGAACTCTTACAACAAAATCATGCGTCACTCGCACGCATTGGATTCGTTCTAGTTGTTGTCTTAATAAATCTAATTGCAATTCACGTTTTCTTTCTTCTGTTTCGCGGAGCTTTATTTGCACCCAATACTCAAACGGCGGTTGTTGGAATTTTAATCTTCTCGTTTTTTCTTCTCCCAACATTTTAATGGGCTCGAAAAGATATTGTTCAAAAAAATCTTGTTCTTCTGTTTGGACGATATATTTCGCGTGATTAGCTCGCGCTAATCCGAACCACTCATAAAAATAAATTGAAGCTTGTTCAGCGCTTCGAAAATTTGGAGAAAATAACGGGAGGTCGGCGTCTAGATACACTACGCATTGAAACATGTTATTTTGTGAAGGATCAAATAGATTTTCAATAAAAGCTCGAGTTGCAAGGGTGATATCCGTTCCAGGATCAAAATTCTTTTTTTCTGCATCAATGACTTGAATTGAAGTTTTTGGAAAGCATTTTTTTAAAATCTCAACAAGTCGACCGCTTCCAAAACCACGAAATTCAATTTTTGAAGAGTTACAAGACGGGCAACGTAATGGAACAGGATCAATTGTGCCGCAATGAATGCACGTCAATATTTGTTCATCAACACGTACTAGATGGCCACACTTTGAGCACACAAACACATACCCACAATTTCCGCAACGCAGTCTCCATGCATAACCTTTTTTGTTTAAGATAATAAGAACCCGACCATGTTGTTCAATAGTTTCTGAAATCGACTTTGTTGTTGATGAGACAATTATATTGTGTTCTGATACGGATTTTTCCGTTGATGGACGCACAAATTTAATTTCAGTATTTGAATTATACAGAAGTATGTTTTCTTCCTTAAATCGAATTAGATCATCTACTCTAGGCACAACGTCGAAAAAAAATAATTGCGTTGAAAAATTTTGCGAAAATAAATATGCAATTTCTCTTGCATCGATTCGCGGATTACGTCTGTGTTCAACGTGATTTTGATGGCCGGATCGAACGACAACAACCGTTGTCGTCGAAGAATCACAAAAAAATATCCCAACACGCGTTGTGATAAGCAGACCGTTTGTTTTTTTCCTATATAATTTCCACGTTGAAAATCTTTCGTTGTTTGATTCTTCACCGGTAACGCAAAATGGAGAAAAAGATTCAAGAAATTTTGCTACAATCCTCGCGTCTCGAACATTTGGACATAAAATAACGACTTTTTGTTTCGGACGATCATATAAAAATTTGGCTATGATCGCGCTGGTTCGTCTAAGATCAAAAGCTTGAATAAAGCCGATCCGTCTTTCTGTCATTGCGTTTGCCAATCTCACAATAGTTGAACTTTCGATGCTCGGAACTGTTAACGGTGTTGCGTGTGCAATGTTGTTTGATTGTTTGTGTGAATATTTTGAAGGTTGAGGAAACGCTGAAAAAAGTAAGGTGGAAGCCGACTGAAAAATCGTTTTTGCAACTGTTTCAATAAACGAAAGCTCTTCATCTCTTAATTTTATTCCATCTAAAATAGATAATACATCCTTCAAAGCGATCCCTCTTAATTGTTGTTCTTTAAGGCGTTTTACAACACCAACGCATGTGGTTGATCTAAATGGAATTAAAACAAATTGTCCGCGCTCAAGTGATATTTTGTCAGAAACAAAATAATCAAAATGGCCAAATCTTCGCGGCATCCGACGAAGTGGATAAACTTCAGCTATCATAAAATATGAAACTGTACTACCAAATATCCGACTCCAAACGGAGCTTCATAAGATAGATTTTCAGTGCGAACCTTAAGTTTGTCGATTATTCCAAAAAGAATCAACATTGGTCTCAAAGCGCACTCAGATGCTTTTTCAATACTGTTTTCATCGAACGAAAGTAATTTTGAAATTGATTTTTGTTCAACGGCATGAATCATCATCTCGTCAAATTCCTTTCCTTCGGGATGAAATCCCATAGGAGCATCGCTTGAAAGACTGTGAGACAAGTCGCCAGAAGCAATAACAGCGATTCTCTTGTGGCTTTGTTGCACGACTTCGTTTAGTAGACGTCCAAAAATAACATGTTGTTTACGATCTACTCCGCTATACGAAACTGGAACAAGGCGCGGTTTAATTCCTTTGCTTAATAGAAAAAGGGGAACACCGCATCCATAATCAAGTGAGGAGTGTGATTCAACAACAATAGGAAATGATTGTTTTCTGGCTTCGCTTTGTATTGCTGAAATAAGCTCGAGATCAGGCGTGAATTCCGTTGACGTGGAAAGGTCACCAAATTCATTGAACTCAATAATGTACTCGTCGTGAAGATTCAAAGTGAACGCGTTTTCGTGCATGTAGCTATGAGATGAAACAAATAAAATAATATCAGGACGACTCAATTTCAAAGCATCTGACAATTTATTCATCGCCTCTTTTGTTTGAGTCAATTTTTTTATATTTTCTTTTCCGATTGAATCAATGAGAAGAGGGGAATGTGGTGTGAAAGCCGCAAAACAAATCATACTTATTGGGTTGCTAATGAGATGTCAGAATCCACGATTGAAGTACTTATAGGATTTGATAACGGATGCAGCAAAATTGATCTTTCATTTGTCCAGACCACTTGATTCCATCTCCATCCGAACGTAATAAATGTTGCTTCATCCTCAATGTGGTGCCTTGCTCCGTCAGAAATTAAAAAAATTTCAGGCGATTCTCGAGTTGCGACCAATGTTCCATCTGGAAATAACAACGCGTCTCCTGTTTCGTACGCATCAAGATCGGTTGGATTAACTGGTGTAACTTTAGAAGATGGAAAGTTCGCAAGATAAATTTCTTTTGACATGATTGGATGTTTAACTCCATCTTGAATAAAGAATACGCCTCCAGTTTTGTTGTTTTGTAAAAGTGTACCTTGAGGATAAACAGCTTGTGTATCGATTGGTTCACCTTCCTTGTAAGAATCCAAATCTTGCCAAGTTACATCTACGATTTCATCTGGAGAAAACCCAAGCGCGCGATATGCTTCTTGTGATTTGAATCCGCGGCGTTCATCGTCAACTATCAGATAAACAGTTCCTCGCGGAGATCTTAAAAGAGAATAGTTTGGAAATATAATTGGGGCTCCGATTTCATACAATTCAAGCAAGCTTGGTCCGACTTGAACAATATTGTTTTGACTAAACCGTGACGCGAATGCCGCTTTTGAAGCGATTGGTCTTCGTAAGTTATTTTGAATGAGCCATATTCCACCGGTTGTTTTGTCTTGAAGCAATGAACCGTCAAAGTATCGATTGTTAAACCATCTATTCCATATTCGAACAAAATTCTGATTTCCATTCAAGTGCGGAGTATATGTATACAAAACCGATGTCGCGAAATTTTGCGGTGTTACTCCGACTCCATCAATAATAATTTTTTTCCCTGGACCAACTCCGCTTTCTGTATATCCGCGCTGTTCAAGATCAGAAAGATATGATTCGCGAATTCGTTTTGCGGCAAAAAAAATTTGATTTGCAAAACCTTTGTATTTTTGCAAGAGTGGATCTGATTTTGAGCATGAATCACAAATTGCATATCCCATTGCCCAATTCAACTGGTCATCTGACGGATTTTGATCCTCAATCAAACTTTGTTCTCGTTGCAATAGCACTGTTATAAATCTAGGATTCAAAGAAAATTTTTGCGCGGTATCCCAAATTATATCTGTTGCTTTTTTTTGAACTCCCGAAACATCTGCAAATTTCATAGCATTAAGAGAACCTCTGGAAAGCAATGAGTCGAGTTCTTGTTTTGTTGAAGCGAACACATCTAACATTTGTTCGTCACTAGCAAGATTATCCGGGTCAATTTCAATTGAAACATGATCTTGCGAAGCTAAAACACCCTGCGGTGAAACAAGGCTCAAAATAAACAAAATAGCGATATTTTTCTTAAATAAATCCGGCGATCTCATGACTACATTGTATCTCTAAACAGCGGTTTTGACCAGTTTTCTTTCTTTTTTAATTTCTTTTTGAATGAGAATCCCGTCATTTTTTACAGACACTGAAACATTTGATCCTTCTGGGATTTCTCCTTTTACGATTTCAAGAGCAAGAGGATCTAAAATCAAAGACTGGATTACGCGCTTAAGAGGTCTCGCGCCATAAGATGGATCAAATCCACGCTCAGCAATAAGATCTTTTGCTCCAGACGTTATTGATATATTTATTGAACGTTGTTTTTGCAAACGGTGGAAAACAATTTGCAATTGTCGTTCAATAATTTCTCCAATTTGTTTTTGTGATAGAGAATGGAAAACAATAATATCATCAACACGATTCAAAAATTCCGGTCTGAAATGATCTTTCAAAAGTCCCATGATTCGTTTCTTCATTTCGTCGTCTTCACTTGTCTCGGAGCGGTCTGTTTCAAAACCCATTTGCTCTTTTGATGTTCCAGAACTCAAGATCATGTCTGAGCCGATATTGCTTGTCATGATAATAATTGTGTTTTTGAAATTCACAACACGACCCTTTGCGTCAGTAAGTCTTCCATCTTCCAAAATCTGCAAAAGCAAATTGAATGTATCAGGATGTGCTTTTTCAATTTCATCGAACAAGACAACACTGTAAGGTTTTCTTCGAATCATTTCAGTCAGCTGGCCGCCTTCTTCATATCCAACATATCCGGGAGGTGAACCGATCATTTTTGCTGTACCGTGTTTTTCCATGTATTCAGACATGTCCAAACGAATAAGCGAGGTTTCATCATTAAACAAGAATGAGGCCAAAGCTCGTGCCAACTCTGTTTTTCCAACACCTGTTGGTCCAAGAAAAATAAAAGATCCGATCGGACGGCTTTCTTCGCCAATTCCAGCCCTAGAACGCCTTAGAGCGTTTGAAACAGCGCTAATGGCCTCTTGTTGCCCAACAACACGCCTTGAAAGCTCGTCCTCCATTCTTGAAAGCTTCTCCATTTCGGACTCAAGCATTTTTGAGACAGGAATATGTGTCCATCTTGAAACGACAGTCGCAACATCTTCTTCGTTTATTACTTCTTTTAACAAGCCGCGCTCTTTTTGAATTTTAGAAAGTTGCTGTTCTGTGTCTTTCAATCTCTTTTCTTCTGATGGAATTTTCGCATAACGAATCTCCGCAACTTTTTCCAAATCACCTTTACGCTCTTCCATTTCAGCACGCGCGCGAAGACGATCAATGTTGGCTTTGATTTCTTGAAGAGTTGTAATTTTTTCTTTTTCATTTTTCCAACGACCTTCAAGAGCGCCGGCTTGCTCTTGTAGATCAGCCAATTGCTTTTCAATTTCTTTCAATCGTTTTTTTGATTCTTTGTCTTCTTCTTTTTGAAGAGCTCGCTGTTCAATTTCCAAACGCATTATATCTCGCTTAAGAACATCAAGCTCTTCCGGCATTGAATCAATTTGCATGCGAAGCGCTGAAGCGGCTTCGTCAATTAAATCAACAGCCTTGTCTGGCAGATGACGCTCTGTGATATATCGAGCAGAAAGTTGAGCCGCGGCAATAATTGCTGAATCCGAAATTCGAACTCCGTGATGGACTTCGTATTTTTCTTTTATTCCTCGCAAGATAGCGATTGTGTCGTCAATCGAAGGTTCATCAACAATCACAGGTTGAAATCTTCGTTCAAGAGCTGGATCTTTTTCGATATATCTCTGGTATTCTTTTAGAGTTGTTGCCCCAACCGCTCGTAATTTTCCTCGAGCAAGAGCTGGTTTAAGCATATTGGACGCATCAAGCGATCCGCCTTCTGTTGTTCCAGTTCCGACCAATGTGTGAAGTTCATCGATAAACAAAATAATTTTCCCATCAGAATTTTCAATTTCTTTTATCACAGCTTTCAAACGGTCTTCAAACTCGCCTCTGAATTTTGTTCCAGCAACCATTGCGCCTATGTCAAGCATGATTACTGATTTGTCTTTTAATAATTCTGGAACATCACCAGAAACAATTCTCTGTGCGAGGCCTTCAACAATCGCTGTTTTTCCAACTCCTGCTTCACCAATAAGAACTGGGTTGTTTTTTGTTCTGCGAGACAGAACTTGCATGATGCGACGGATTTCATTATCTCGTCCAATAATTGGGTCAAGCTCGCCTGAACGAGCCGATTCAGTTAAATCAATTCCATACTTTTGCAAAACTTGATATCTGGATTCTGGCTCTTGCGTGTCAACACGTTGAGATCCTCGAATATCTTTTAATGCGCGCATCACTGCTTCTTCATTTATTTGATAATTTGAAAGAAGACGAGAAATCGCTTTGTTTGATAAAAGTCCAAGCAGTAAATGTTCTGTTGAAATGTAATCGTCTTTGAATTGTTTTGATATTTTATGAGCGCTTGCTAGGACGTTTGCCATTTGTTGGCTCATATAAATTTGAGCCATTCCGCCATGACTTGGCATTGCTTCTGTTGATGAGGGAAGGGAATTCAAAATTTCATCAACATCGTGCTGAAGCTCTTCTTTCATTTGCGTTACTTTGTCAATTACCGCTGATATAACTCCGTCATCTTGAGTGAGAAGTGATGCTAAAAGATGTATTGGCTCAAGAGCTTGTTGGCCTCTTTCAACAGCAATATTATGAGCTCGCTGCAAAGCTTCTTGAGATTTTAGTGTAAAATTGTTTGGTAACATATTTTGGCACTCGTAATACTAGAGTGCTAACGTAAGTTTGTCAAATTGTTTCAATTTTTGATTTTCTAAAGATACTTCTTTTTAAAATCCTCTTCATCGTCATATTTTGAAAAATCTTTTTGATGTTCTTGTTCTACAAAAGAAACAATTTTCTTATGTTGAATCCCGCACCAATAGTGCTCTGTTCTTCCAGCAATCTGCGACCAATAACGGATAACACCGTTTCCATATCCACAATACATGCAATAGAGTTTTTGGAGCCAACTTAAATACGGAAGCCTTGATCTATCCATAATTTGGATGTAACTTTTTCTACGAACGCACGGTATGTGATAAAGCGGAAAACAGATTCTGTGATAAATTTCAACCCAAATATCACTAATTATCAAAGGTATTATCAAAGAGGTGATAAGCGGTAAAACGATCAAACCTGAAATCAAACTTAAAGGATTTTTTATGTAAAGCATAGTAATATAACTTTATATTAACATCCGAAGACAAAATACAACAGATTATGACAGAAAGACACAAAATTTTCGGGGTTCCTTTTGATGATATTTCAACGCAGGAAATAACTGACTTGTTTTTGAAATGGTTAAATGGAGCACAGGCAAAAATAGTTTTCACTCCAAACCCAGAATTTCTTTTAAAATCGCGAAAGGATTCAGATTTTACGAACGTATTAAATCAAAGCGATCTGTCTCTGGCAGATGGTGTTGGTGTTAAATTTGCAATATCTGCGCTAACAAACAGACAACTAAAAAATCGTCAAACAGGAATTGACGCGTTGATTCTATTGGCTGGAATATGTTCAATGACAAATAAAAAATTGGTTTTGTTGGGCGGAAAAAATTTTGTTTCTCAATCAGCGGCAAACATATTAAAGAAACGATTTCATAATCTAAACGTTGATTCAGTTGATCTGGGTTTGGTTTTGGGAAATTCAGAATCGGTTTCAATTTCAGACGAACTAACCAATGAAATAATCAAATCAGAACCTAACGTTCTTGCAGTTGCGTTATCTTTTGGGAAACAGGAAAGATTCATTTTGGAAATAAGTCAAAAGATTCCTTCGTTAAAAATAATTATCGGTGTAGGGGGAGCGTTCGACACAATTTCCGGTCGTCTGAAAAGAGCGCCGTTATGGATGCGTAAAAATGGGCTGGAATGGCTTTGGAGAGTTATAATTGAACCAAAACGCATTTGCAGAATTCTCAATGCTGTTGTCGTCTTTCCATTGCTTGTTATTTGGGATAAACTGAAACAGCACAAATAAATTATGAATGTTAAAACTCGTTTTCCGCCATCTCCAACAGGATATCTGCATGTAGGATCGCTTAGAACAGCGCTCTATAATTATTTTTTCGCAAAAAAGTATAATGGTAAATTTCTTTTGCGAATTGAAGACACTGATCGCGAGCGATATGTTGAAGGCGCTGTTGAGTCGCTTATTGGAACACTTGAAAGAATGAAAATTGATTATGACGAAGGTCCTGTTGTAAGAAATGGAAAGATTGTTGAAAAAGGAAACAATGGGCCTTATGTTCAATCTGCTCGTCTTGAAATTTATAAAAAATACGCAAATCAATTAGTTGATTCAGGCCATGCGTATTATTGTTTTTGCTCAAAAGAACGTCTTACTAAATTACGCGAACAACAACAAGCAATTAAGCAAACAACAAAATACGATCGAAATTGTTTAAAGCTATCAGCAGAAGAAATTCAAACAAAATTGCAATCAGGTGAATCAAATGTTATACGAATGAAAATTCCAGATGGGAAGACAATGTTTCACGACGAAATTCGAGGCGATGTTACGATCGACAATCAAGAAATTGACGATCAAGTACTTCTCAAAGCCGACGGTTTCCCAACTTATCATTTAGCAGTCGTTGTTGATGATTATTTGATGGGTGTGACCCATATCATACGTGGGGAAGAGTGGATCTCTTCGGTTCCAAAACATGTAATTCTCTATAATTGGTTTGGTTTTCCTATTCCAATTTTCGCGCATCTTCCACTCATTTTGAATCCAGATAAAACAAAACTTTCAAAACGACAAGGAGATGTTGCTGTTGAAGATTATCTTGCAAAAGGATTTTTGGAAGAGGCGCTTGAAAATTTCGTTTCACTGCTTGGTTTTAATCCAACAGCTGATAGGGAAATATATACTCGAGAAGAATTGATTGAGCATTTTGATCTTAAAAAAATTAACAAAAGCGGAGCGGTGTTTGATGTTAACAAACTTTTGTGGATGAACGGTCAGTATATAAAAAAACTTTCAGATGAAGATTTTGTATCGAGAGTTAAGCCATTTTTGAAGGGAAAAGTTGAAGACGATATTTTGCGACGCATCTGTAAAATCGAGAAATCTAGAATAAACTTATTGTCTGACATATCTGCAGTCGTTGACTCTTACCAATCCAATCCTGTTTATGAAAAAGAACTGCTTGTATGGAAAAAATCAGACAGTAAAGATGCGAAACTACAATTAAAAAATATTCTTGAATTTATATCTTCAATTGACGAAATCGTTTTCAACGATCCGCAATTGATCGAACAAGCGATATCAAGGTATATTAAGGATAACGATCTGGAAAATGGAAATGTTTTGTGGCCGCTTCGTGTTTCACTTTCAGGCGCAGAACGATCGCCAAGCCCGTTTGAATTGCTTTGGGTGCTCCAAAAACAAGAATCCCTAAAACGTATTGAACATGCGGTTAAAATTCTTTCTTAGTATCTTTATACTTTATTTTGCCATACAACCATTAATGGGGATTGTTTTTGCGCAAACTAGTGGCGCTTCGTCAGAAATCAACGCCCTCAATGACCAAATTTCACAAAAAAAGAAGAATATCGATAATCTAAATGACAGAATTGACGAATACAAGAAAAAAATTGAAAAAAAACAAGCTGAAAAAACTTCTCTAACGGTTGAGGTTAATTTACTTGATAATAGAATTGCAAAAACGAAACTTGAAATTGAGGAAACAGAGCAAACTATTGACCTTGTCAACACAGAAATTGCATTATTGAACAATCAACTGACTGATCTTGAAAAGACCTTACAGAAAGACAGACAACTTCTTGCGTCTGTTTTACAAAAAATTCAAGTCAAGGATCAGGATTTACCGCTTAGAGTTTTTTTTGGATCAGACTCTTTGTCTCAATTGTTTGATGAGGTTCAATCACTCGAAACAATCAACAAAGATTTAAAACAAACTCTTGAAAGGACGAAACAATCTAAGATAGCAATAGAAAGCAAGCGTGAAACTGAACAAACAAAAAGAGACCAAATGCAGGAGATGCAACTCGCACTTGAGCGTGAAAAGGATCAACTCGAAGAAGAAGTTGATTCACAAAAAATACTAATAAGTGAAACACAAAATTCTGAAAATCAATTCCGATTGCTTTTGCAGCAACTGAAAGAAGAGGAACAATTCATCACTCAACAAATTTCTGTTTTACAAAAAGAAATAGAAGGGAAGTTGAGCGCATCAGAAAATTCAGGTGACAGCTCTTTGATGTCCTGGCCGTTTAACCCATTAAAAGGTATTTCTGTTTATTTCAACGACCCAACATATCCTTATCGAAATCTTTTTGAACATTCAGGAATTGATTTGCCGGCACCGAAAGGAACTCCGATCGGATCGGCCGCGCCTGGTTATGTAGCATGGGCTAAAAAAGGACGCTTGTATGGAAACTACGTCATGATTATTCATTCAAACGGTTTATCAACGCTTTATGCTCATCTTTCCAGAATTGACGTGAAACCTGACGAGTTTGTAGCCCGAGGACAAGTTATAGGCGCGGTTGGTAGCACAGGCCTTTCAACTGGTCCGCATCTCCATTTTGAGGTTCGTAAGGATGGTATTCCAACGGATCCTATTCCATACTTAAAATAAAATATGTTAGAAGCAGCTCTTACTGTTATTGGATGGTTGTTTGTACTAGGTCCAACTTTAGCATTCGTCTGCGTAAGTTTTTACGTTATAAAGGGGGCAATGGGGGATGATGTCGTTGTTAATGCGCTTGTCCTTATCGGGCTTGCTTTCTTCTTCATGGGATCCATTTTACTGCTCATTCTATACCTCACTAATTTGTTTGGATAAATTAGTGGCGTCGCACAATGTATCTTATACGACACATGATTAGATTTTTAAGCAAGAAACTAATTTAAACCAAGTCATATAAGATCTTGGTGAATTTTACAAACTTACACTGAATCATAATATCTTCCATTCCTTAGTTTAACGTGTGCTTCTCTCTCATCTACTTTTTTCTTGAGAAAATTTTATTTTACGACACACCAGTTTTTCAACTCTCTTCTTTCCTCTTACTTATAATACACATGATCTCCAAACCTAAGATCGATATACTCAAGCTTAGAAACATCTGTGATTTTTTCTTTTTTAATGAGTTCGAGTCTTTGCGCTTGAGCTTCAATGTCGCCTGTAACATCAAATAAGATTCTGTAGCCGTCATTTGTTAAAACTCCGGTCCACTTCCCTGCCAGACGATCAAACTCAACTTGTTTATATGAAATATTTTGCGCTCTAAGGTGTTCCTCGAATTTTAGAACTGAAGAAATTTCCTCTGGTGAAAGAACTGCGTCTCCTATATTTATTTCAACGTTATTCCTGTCAACAAAAATTGGCAGTGAGGAAATCTCCTCTTCTTCTGATTCACGAATTACTACACCTTCAAGATCAACTACGAACGACTTTCCTTTTGTTTGCCAAATCAAAAAAGATGATCGTTCGACAATTTGAATTTCAATTTTATTTTTGATCCTTTTAATCGTAACATCACGCAGAGTAAACCTATTTTTTAAGTACACAACAAGCCTTTCTTGATTGAATAAGTATCTGTTCTGGCGCGGAAAGAAGAGAAACAGATTTTCGCCTGCGTAAGATCTCAAAGCGTCATCAATTTCAGTTTTTGAAATTGTTTCAAGTCCGACAACGTGAATTTCGTTAATTTTGAAAGACGGTTTAAGAAAAATAATAATCAACACGATTAAAATAAACAAAAATGAGATCATAACACCATAAAGAATAACGGCTGGTCGCTTATCAATTTTCTCACGAAAATATGGGTTTCGAAATGTTCGAGACGCATATCGCTTTTGTTGAGTTTTTCGAAAAAAATTTCTACGTCTCATATCTTCACGAAAGTACAATTCGAGGAAGCTGTGGATTGATTCTTGTCACAATTTCATAAGGTATGGTTTGAATTTTTCTAGCGATCTCAGACGCACTAATTTCATGTCTTCCATCAATTCCAAGCAATGTCACAACTTGTTCTTTTTCGACTGTTGGAACAGATGAAACATCAATCATCATCATATTCATGCAAACTCTTCCCACAACTTTACATCTATAACCCCCGACAAGAACTTCGCCAATGGAAGATAGCGACCGATCATACCCATCCCAATAACCAACCGGAAGAACAGCAATACGACTTCGTTGTTTCAGCTTTTCTGTTGATCCATATCCGATCGGTGTTCCAATAGAATACGACTTCACCTGCGCAATACGTGTTTTCCATTTTAAAACTGGACGCAACTCACATGAAATGTTTTGTTTGTGCATTGTTTGTTCAACAGATTCTGAAGGCCATAATCCATAAAGACCGATTCCAGCTCTTACAAGAGTTCCGTGAGTGGCTGGATAAAGAAGTATAGCCGCACTACAAGCGCAGTGAATATAGGGAGGATTAAAACCGTAATTTTGAAATTCATTTATGGCTTCAGAAAATCGAGAAAATTGAACTGAAGCATATTCGGAATTTCCAGTATCTTCAACATTGGCAAAGTGCGTTGATATTCCATTGACTGAAACATGATGACTACGCTTGATTTCAAGCAAAAAATCAACAAGTTCTTCCATTAGAATACCTCTCCTTGATGTTCCCGTTTCAATTTTGGCGTGTATTTGAGCCGTTGACGCTGTTGCGGAAGATACACGCTCCAATTGTTCAATATCTTCACGATCAGAAATCGTTAATTCAATTGCATTTCTTACAGCTTCCGGATAATCGTGTTGCATGACGTATCCAAGCACTATTATTTGCGCGCTCGGTAAAATTTCACGAAGAATAAACGCATCTTCCAAAGTATCAACACCGAATGATTGTACTCCGACACGGGCCGCAATTTGAGCGACTTCTTTCATTCCATGTCCGTATGCGTTTGCTTTAACGATTGCGCAAAAACAAGTTCCCTGTGACAGAGAGCGCAATGTTTTTATATTTGAAATAATTGCTTGTTCATCAATTTCAATCCATGTTCGTTCCATATTCATTATCACACTTAACTACCGATCGGTAGTTAAGTGTGATTGTGTTAATTTGAAAAATTTTCTTTTTGACCAATCATTTTTGTTCTAATAGAACGTCTGTGTTCGTTCATCCATTTTTCAACACTGGCTTTAAGTTGCTGCTGATCAAAACCAAAAACTATCACATCTGGATTTACGTTTTCAAAAACGCTATAACTTCCAAGTACTTGATCAGAAAATTGCGCGTGCTCCACAAACGGAATCGAGCGTACTGTTTGCAAACGTTTTTGCTCATTAAATTTAGGTTTTTTTTGTTTCAAAATCCAAACATGCTCATCGCGGGCAACCGAAACAAAAAGCATGTCCCCTTCCCTTTTTGCTTGTTTCAAAAAAAACAAATGACCGGCATGAAGTCCGTCAAATGTTCCGAATACAAGCACGAGTTTTTTCATATCATTTTATTTCCGGACGCAATGTCGGAAATAAAATAACTTCTTTTATGTTTTCCGCGCCGGTTAAAAGCATGACCATTCGATCAACTCCTATTCCAAGTCCGCAAACAGGAGGCATTCCATGTTTGATCGCTTCCAAATAATCATAATCGGTCTGATGGGCTTCTTCAAAACCAGCTTTCTCCCGAGCTTTTTCTGCAATAAAACGCTTTTCCAAATCAACCGGATCATTAAGTTCAGAATAGTTGTTTCCAATCTCACTTCCAAGTGCAAAAGCCTCGAACCGTTCGACAAATCGAGGATCATCACTTTTTTTCGCAAGCGGAGAAACTTCAACTGGATAATCGTAAATTATTGTCGGCTGAATAAGTTTTTCTTCAACGAGTTCCTCAAACGCAAACGCGATAAGTTCACCGACGGTTTTCATGGAATCAACAATTTCGTGTTGAGACTTTGGAAGTTTATTTTTTAATTCTTTTCTCGCTTGTTTCTCATTTGACCATATATCCAAACCAAGACCGCCGATTTTTTCAACAGCTTCAACAAGCTTCATTCTTTTCCATGGACGCGCGAGCTCTATTGTTATTTCACCGTGCTGAACACTTGTTTTTCCAAGTGCTTGTTTTGCAACTGTTTCAAAAATCTCTTCAAATAAATCCATTCCATAGAGATAGTTTTTATATGCTATCTGTGCTTCAAACATTGTAAATTCTGGATTATGATCGTGATCGATTCCTTCGTTGCGAAAAACCTTTGTAATTTCATAAACTTTTTCAAAACCACCAACAATTAACCGTTTCAGATACATCTCGTCTGAAATTCTAAGAAAAAAATCAGCGTCAAGCGCGTTGTGATGAGTTTTGAAAGGTCGTGCAAAACCACCTCCATATATAGGCTGAAGTGTTGGTGTTTCAACTTCAATAAAATCTCGCGAATCAAGCAGGTTGCGAATTGCGGCAATAATTTTCGATCTTGCAAGTAAACGCTCGCGAGCGTCGGAATTCATTATCAAATCCAAATAACGTTTTCTGAAACGTGTTTCAACGTCCGAAAGTCCGTGCCACTTTTCAGGCAAAGGAAGCAGTGCTTTAGCAAGAGGAACGTATACAAAAACATCTAAACTTTTTTCTCCTTTTTTTGTTACAAAAGCTTTTCCAGTACATTGCAAAAAATCTCCAATATCCATCATTTGCAAAAACTGTTTGTATTGTGTTTCTCCTAAATGATCCTTGCGAATCACGATTTGAACGATCCCTGTTCCATCTTGAATCTGACAAAAAGTTAAACCGCCGTGAGTTCGAATCAATCTAATTCGGCCAACTAAAGACAAATCTTGTTGTGAATTTTGGAAAGTTTCGAAAGAGTTTGAAAATTCGAAAATTGTATTTGTCCTTTGCGCTGTTGATGGATACGGCTCGATTCCAGCATCGCGCATTGCTTGAAGTCGCGCGAGCCTTGCTTGTGTTTCATCTATCATAGATTATATTAGAAGAAAAGTATCAGAGGAGAAAAGTAGCAAAGGTGAATGGTTTTAGAATAGAAGTAAAGTTTTTCGGTTAATGCAGTTGTTGTGCTGTGTCGGAGGGAACAACGGCGACAGTCCGATGGCCCGGAGACATAGTACAACAACTGCATTAAAAATTTTGTATTATATGCAATCAAGTTCATTATAAAATTTTAATAATTTTATATTCGATTGTACCGTTTGGAACATTAATTGAAATAATGTCCCCTTCCCTGTGTCCGACAAATGCTTGGCCGAGCGGAGATTCATTGCTGATTTTTCCTGAAATAGGATCAGCCTCGGTTGAACCAACCAATTCGAAAATTTTTTCAACACCATTCACAAGAGTTTTGAAAGTGCATCCAAGATTGATTAAATCGGTTCCGGTTGTTGATTGAACCAAAACAGCATTGTGAATCATGTCTTCAAGTTGAACAACTCGCGCTTCGTTTAAAGCTTGCTGTTCCTTTGCATCCTGATATTCAAAATTCTCGGATAAATCTCCGAGCTCTTTTGAAGAGCTAATTATATCCGCTATTTCGCGACGTGTTTGTCTTGATCGTTTTTCAAGTTCGTCTTTTAAGTCTTCTAATTTTTCTTTTGATAGATAAACCATAATATGTATTCGTAAAACCTACCGTTCTTTTGAATGAATGTCAACAAATTCTTTTGCATGCTTCGACCTTGGAATTGTAGCAAACGCTGTTGCAAACGGAACTGTTAACATTAGGGAAATCGTTCCGACTATCGTTCTGACAAATTCTTCAGCAACGGCTTGGTTATTCAAAAACGTACCAACATCCGAAGACGACGAAAAGAAAAGCAGAAATATCGGAAGCGCGGCTCCTGCATAAACAAGAACAAGCGTATTTACGGTCGAGGCAATATGATGCCGTCCAACTCGCATTGCTCTAAAAAATAAATCCTTACGCGATAGTGTTGAATCAACTTCAAGCATCTCACCAACAACTTCAGATTGTGTTACAGCAACATCGTCCAAAACTCCAACTGTACCTAATATAACCGCCGCGATAAAAAGTGCAACGGGATCTTTTATCGTTTTAATTTCCCACAAAAGAAATGTTGACTCCTCTGTTCCAACTCCAGAAAGTGAACTTGCGTGCGTGAAAATATAACTCAATACCACGACTACAAATAATCCCGCAACTGTCCCGAGAAATGAAAAAAAAGTTCGGACACGAAGACCGTGAGATAAATGAATGTTGACGAATAATATTACGATCGAAGCCAGAACTGTCATAAGAATCGGATCGCGGCCCGCGAGAATTTGAGGAAACAAAAACCAAAATAAAACAATGAGCGTAAATGCAAGGCCAATGAGTGAAAACAATCCTCGAAAAAATCCTATAGCTATTGCAATTACCGCAAAAATAAAAAATAAAGCCGCGAGAGATCCTGTTCGGATTTTGTCATCAAAAAAAGTTGATTGTGTACCGTCAGGATTTTCTACAATTCTCAATCGAACTCTGTCGCCAATTTTGAGCGGTATAAAAAGACCATTTGGATACGATGCAGTCGTGTCAGCCTTAAAAATTTCACCAAAAGAATCTTTTGCTTCAAAATTATAAAAATGTTTTCCATCTGACACTTGATCTTGAATGTTTGTGATTGTCGCTTTTACTTCTCTTGGTTCTGTCGCTACTTGAGCAAGGACATTCGTTGTTGTAAGAGCGGACAGAAACAAACTTAAAATAATGACCCATCTTTTCATAGATTTATAGTTTACCACACTTGCCTGCCGTAAGTCAGGAAACAAAAAACAGCCAGAATAGGCTGTTACGAGAGAGTCAATACTCTCTTAGTGAAAGGAATCCTGACAGAGATTGGAAGTTTGAAAGGATTGCCGAGTGAGTATCTTGAAGACTTCGTGTCAGATGGGCAGAGATTGATCCTGACATCATTTCCACCGATCCTTGTGTCGCCCTTGAAACGTCTTGCAAGACCAACCGCGACTGCGGCAATCGGTTCCATCGTGCGAAGAAGATCGGGGTTGAAAGCGGACGGGTCAACGCTAATGTTCTTGAACGGATTGATTATCTCAACAGGAATTTTCAGTCGCCGCTCAAGAGCCCTTATGAAAGCTGAAGGTTGAGAAGCACCGCCGCTCAAGTAAATTCGTGCGATGTCAGCATTGATGGTCGTTGCAGCGAAGAAATCGAGAGAACGCTGAATTTCAGTTACAAGAATTTCGGAAACGCGTTCCTCAAGTTTTCTCACTTCACGAAAGAGTTCTGTCCCGGAATCTGAAACCGTGTCATCACCAGCGATTTGGTAGTGCATAGCCTCTTCCCACGAAACATTGAGCTGTTTCATTGTCTCTTCTGTCATGAGCAACCCGCCATTCGATATGTCACGCGTGAAGGTTGTAATTCCGTTTGAAATCACATTGATGTTGATGCATGACGCACCAACATTGATAAGCGCAACAACCTCGTTTGGAGGACAGCCGTAGTTTAAGTCGAATGCGTTTTGGACCGCGAGCGTGTCGATGTCCACGACTACTGGACGAAGACCCGCTTCTTGGACCGCATGAATGTAGTCATTAATGGTGTCCTTCTTCGCGACAACGAACAGAACCTTCATCTGTCCATAACCTGCTTTGGGATTTAGGATTTGAACATCAACGTTGACATCCTTTATGTCAAACGGAATGTACTGCTCCGCTTCCCACTGCATTGACTCTTCCAGTTCCTTTTGAGTCATCTCTGGAATCGAGATCTGCTTGACGATAACATTGTGCCCTGACATCGAGATCGCACATTGAGCACCTTCACACTTGTTCAGTCTTGCTGTTTCACGAAGCTTTTCCACGACTGCCCTGTAGTCTATCAAAGCACCATCTACGATAGCCTTTGGTGGCAACATACACTGATCGAACTTGACTAGCTTGAGCCCAGTTCCAGTCTCTGCGAGTTGACACAGCTTGATTGAAGAAGAACCGATATCCAGTCCAAGGAGCAATTTTCGCGACATTACTGTACCTCCTAAGGCTTTTGCCTTCAGCGAATTTATTTGAACATACTTCGTGGACAGTGTCAATGCAAAGGTCTGAAAAGTCAGAAAGGTCGGAAAGGACTGAAAGGTCAAACAGAATTGGTATTTTTTAGGAAATACGGTCATAATGTCGTTAGTAATTGATTTAAGTAATCAACAGCCTTCGACAGGCTCAGACAGTAATATTTATGAAACTCTTTAGACTTACGTTTATCACCATTATATTGATCCTTGCCGCTTATGGTTTGTTTCTTGGATTTCCTGAATCATCAAATACTAACGATCAAAAACCAACCGTTGCCGCGACACTGTTCCCTCTTTACGATATCGTAAAAAACATAGCAGGTGATCAAATAAACGTCGTCCTGATTTTACCTCCAGGAGCGAGTCCACACACATTTGAACCAACGCCTACGATATTGCGCGAAGTTGGAAATGCTCAAACTGTTTTTATGATCGGTCATGGGCTGGATGATTGGACTAAAAATTTAGTTGATGATTCAAGCAAAATTTTGGCTGTTGATAATGGAATCGCTCTTCGACCAGACGACCCTCATTATTTTTTAACTGGCAAAAACGCAATACTGATTTCACAAACCGTTGCTGATTCTCTCAAATCGACTTTCCCTGAATTATCGGAAACGATAATCCAAAACCAAAAGCTCTATCAAATAGAACTTGAAAAAATGGATGAACAAATTAAATCGGAATTGGCAAGCGTGAAAAACCGCGACCTAATCACATTTCACGATGCATGGTATTATTTCGCAGAGGAATACGGCTTGAACATTGCAGGAACGTTCGAACCGACTGTCGGACGCGAACCAACACCACAATATCTCGCAGAACTTTCACAAAAAATAAAAGAGACAGGAGTGCGCGTACTTTATGCCGAACCGCAATTTTCAACTCGAGGAATGGAAGCGTTTCTCAAAGATCATGATATTTCTGTAGCAACTGTCGATCCTGAAGGCGGTGGCGCAGAATCTACTTCATACATAAACATGATGATTTCAAATGCGCGAACAATCGCAAAAAATCAATAATCAGCATCCGATGATTCAAGTGAAAAATCTATCGGTCGTTTTTGGCAATCAAACTATTTTGTCTCATGTTTCGTTTGATGTAAACCACGGCGAAATTGCTGCGATCATCGGTCCAAACGGTTCTGGAAAAACAACACTCATTCGAGCGGTGTTGGGTTTGATACCGTCTGATGGCGAAGTTTTGATTGACAACGAACCTCCGTCTCATGTTCGCTCGCATGTCGGATATGTTCCTCAAAGATTCCGTTTCGATCCCAACTTCCCTATCACAGTGCGCGAATATCTTGATTTGCCAAAGCCTCACGTTCACAAACATGAACATGCGCATAAATTAAAAGAGGTTGGTCTTGAAGCATCAATTCTTCATAAACCTCTTGGGTCGCTTTCCGGCGGACAACTGCAACGAGTTCTTATTGCACAAGCAACTATTCATCATCCGTCTCTTCTTATTTTGGACGAACCTTCAACAGGAATTGACATAGTTGGCGAGGAACAATTTTATGATCTTCTAAAAGAACAACGAGATCAGCATGGAACAACAGTCGTTCTTGTTTCGCACGATATCGCGGTTATTTCAAATGTTGTTGATCAAGTAATTTGTGTAAACAAAAAATTGGTTTGTTTTGGTCCTCCAAAGCAAGCGCTAACGCAAGAAAAACTTTCAGAGCTTTACGGCAAAACGGACACGTCACTTTATTTTCACCATAGGCATTACTAAATATGGACTTGTTTCAATTTTTACAATATCCGTTCATGCAACGCGCGTTGATTGCTGGAATGTTTCTTGGAATTCTTTTGGCAGGATTGGGAATTTTTGTAACACTTCGAAAAATGGCTTTTTTTGGTGAAGGAATCGCCCATGCTTCACTTGCGGGAATTGCAATTGCAATTCTTACAGGATTTAGCCCGTTACCGGTTGCCATAGTTTGGGCAATCCTCCTTGCTCTTTTAATTTTTATACTCGAACAAAAAACAAAACTTCCGATCGATACAGTGATTGGCATTTTTTTTACTTCAGCAATGGCACTTGGAGTTATTTTGATGAATTTCACTTCAGGTTATCAGCCAGAACTTCTTTCTTTTTTATTTGGAAGTATACTTTCCGTTTCAGTCATTGATTTGTGGATAATAGCAATTTTAACAATTTTAATTCTAACTTGGCTCATTGCTTCACGGCGTCAACTTACTTTTTTATCTTTATCAGAAGAACAAGCGATCGTTAGTGGAATTCCCGTTCGTTTTCAAACGGCTGTTTTATATGTTGCGCTTTCAATTGCAACTGTTCTAGGGGTAAAAATTTTGGGAATAATTCTTGTTTCAGCTCTTATTATTATTCCACCAGCGATTAGCCGTCTGCACGCAAAAAGTTTTCGTGCGCACATGATTCTCGCAGTTCTATTTTCAGAGATAATTATTGTGTTCGGTTTGGCACTTTCATTTTTTTATGATCTTCCTTCAGGCGCCACAATCGTTCTTGTCGGCGCGTTTATATTTCTTATTTCGTTTATTTTTTCAAACAAATAATAATTTATCAAAAAAACTCGCGAGTAGATATCTCACGAGCAGTTATTCGATCTCGCCCTGCACCCAGGCCATATAAAGACACTCCAATTCTTGTTTCATCTTTTCGATTCTTTGGATTTCAGTTCCGACTAACATACCGGCAGAATTTCTTACTAATGCGACACGTGTTGCCGCATTTATTTCATCGATAAGTTTCAGGACTTGAGGCGGACGATACGACTTCGACAAAAGTTCGAAGAGTTTGCTAATTCCAGCCATCGAAAGCCTAGATGACATGGTTCCATTCCTCCATATTTCTCGAAAATCGAGAAACAGAATTTTACAATATCATCTGCGATTTGTCAACCACCAATAGATTATTTCCTTTGCAAGAGGGACTGCGGCGTCAGTGCTCTCTCCACCGTCTTCAACAATGATTGCTAAGGCGATTTCCGAATCCTCGTACGGAGCAAAACCCGTGAACCATGAATGATATTTCTCATGTCCTGGAGCTTGGGCTGTTCCAGTTTTTCCAGCAACAGAAACCGGTAATACAGACAACGAACGCGCACTTCCCTGTGTCACAGTTTGTCGCATTCCCTGTCTCACAACAGAAAGAGCATACGAATCAAGCGAGTCGAGTGTTTGAGATGATATATCTTTTTCAACATCGTTTATTTTATTTACGACATGTGGTAAAACATCCACACCTTTGTTCGCTATAATTCCGGTCGCGTGCGCCATCTGAAGCGGCGTTGTTAATAAATCTCCTTGTCCAATCGCAAGATGATACGTGTCGCCGACATACCAACGTTCTCCTTTGACTTCTTCTTTCCATTCCTTCGAAGGCAAAAATCCATCGGCTTCTGACGGCAGATCAATCCCTGTTGGTTTACCAAATCCAAAACGTCTTGCGTAATCAGTTATCCGTTCAACACCTAAACCATTGATTTGATCAAGCCCGCCGCCAATAATGTAAAAAAATGTATTCACTGATTCAGCAAGCGCTTTTCTAACATTTGTAATCCCGTGCCCACCGGCTTTCCAATCAGGAAAAAACCATTCGTTAATTCTAATTCCGCCTGTTGAAAGAAACGACGTATTTTCGTTAATAATTTTTTCAACAAGCGCGGCGTAGGCAACAAACGGTTTGAATGTGGAGCCTGATGGAAATTCACCCGCAATCGCTCGAAAAAATAAAGGTTGATCTTTATCGTCAGCTAATTTTTTATATGTATCTTCTTCGATTCCCTGCGCGAAAAGATTGTTATCAAAAGTCGGCAAGCTCACGAGCGCGTAAACTTCTCCGTTTTTTGGATTCAGCACAACGACCGAACCTTTTGTTGAACCAACGGATTGCATTGTTTTTTCAAGTCGCGTTTCAATAAACTTTTGAAATTCAGAGTCTATTGTAAGAGTCAGATTAGCTCCGACAACAGGATTAGTACGTGACACAACTGTCAATTCTTTTCCTCTTGCGTCAACTTCGGTCACGACCTCGCCAGGCTGACCTCGTAACAAGCTTTCATCTACGCGTTCAACGCCTGTTTTTCCAATAACATCAATTGGTTTATATCCTTGATCTTTTAAAACAGAAAGATCATCTTCGGTAATTTTCCCTGTGTATCCAAGAATATGTGAAAGTGAAGGGATCGTCTGCGGATACATTCTTAAAGTTGAAGTTTGTAAATTAAATCCTTGAAGATTTTTGATTTCGATTTCAAGATTCATTGCTCTTTCAAAATTTATGTTTCTCTTAACTGGGATCGCTTCGGTTTGATTTTTCGCATATTGAGTCATGAGTAAATCCAAGTCTGTTGGTTGAACACCGGCCAATTTGCTTACAATATCAAATAACTCATAACGCTTTTGTTCGTTCTTTGGCAAATCCGCTATTGTCATTGTTAAGACAAAAGATGGAATGTTCTGTGCAAGCACGATTCCATTTCTATCAAAAATCAAACCTCGTTGTGGAACAAGACGTTCGGTTCTATATTTATTCGATTCAGCAAGAGCGCGGAAATGATTTCCTTGAAAAATTTGAAGTTGGACCGAACGAACAAAAAAAATAAATAACAGTGTGAAAAAAATAATAAGTGAAAAACGCAAACGACCCAAAGTGATCACCGATCCTATACACCTTGTATTTGGAAGTTGTTCAAAAACAGCAACACCACTTCTTTCTGTGAGTTTTCCAATCGGTCCGTTTTCCTGCAAAACGAACAATCTAGAATGAGGTATTTGATTTGACATTTAATATAATCGTTTATGTGATGATATAAACATCACTTGAACTATTCTTCTTATGCTAGGCGCGAGCGAAAAGAATATTACTACGACAACTATCAACATTCCGAGTCTTTCAGCATGAGTTTGAAAAAATATTGACCATTCAGCTCGTGTCAAAAAAATCTCAAAAATAATGTATGTCAAATAACTGCTTACAGCGCAAGCAATAACTCCGTAAAAAGATCGGTTTGAAAAAAGATGCTTTGCTGAAATTGCGGCAACTATTGATGCCGCTATCGCAGGTATTGTTGAGAATCGAGTGCTGCTTAAATGCATCAAATCTATTAAAAAACCATAACCGATCATCCACACGATTCCATCAGTGACTCCTTGATGCTGAATCAAATAAACACTTAGCGCAAAAATAAGAGGGATCGTTGAAAAAACCGAAGGAAGTGAACTTATAAAACTTATTTCAATAAGAAATACAATAAGAAATAAAATTGTTGAGACTGCGACTCGCATCATATTTGTTTCTGAATAAGTATATTCACCAAAGTATGCAAACGAGAATCTACGAGCGGTTCAATGATTGCTTCCAGAAACGGAGCGTTTTGTTCAGGTCGGACGTCATTAATAATTCCGACAAGTAATCCGGCCGGTATACGCGGTTCAAGCCCCGAAGTCACAACCAAATTATTAATATCAATTTTTGTTTCCTGAGGAATAAATTTCAATTTCAGCAAATTTCCTGTCATTCCTTCTGCAACGCCGATTGTTTGAGACTGGTTTAACAAACTAACCGCTGTCGCAACAGAAGGGTCAGCTAAAGTTCTTACAGTTGAACTTTTTTGCGTAACAGAAATAATTTTTCCGACAAGAACCCCGTCTTTAATAATTACAGGATCACCGACTTTTATTCCATCCTGATCTCCGCGATCAATTGAAAATGTCGAAGTCTGTACTGTATTTGATCTAGCAATAACCGTTGCTATTACAGACGATAAATCCGACCGCTCGATATAATTCAAAGCGTCTTTTAATTCCTGATTCTCTCGAACCAGCTGTTCATATTTTGCTTTATCAATCGCGAGTGAGACAAATTTATCTTCAACTTCTAAAAAATTCGGCTGTTTATAAAACCAAGTTCCTGCTCGCGCCAATGGCCTTTGCACAATTTGGATTCCGCGCTCAAACCAACCTCTTGCAAAAATGAGCAAAAAAACAATTATTAAAACAATTAATGATAAACGAGCGCGACGTTTCATATAAACTACAAAATGTTACCTTCGGTGGCTGATGGAAGCGATATATCTTTGAGTAAATCCTCTTGGTCAAGGAGAAAACCAGCTCCACGAACCACTGATGTTAGCGGATCATCAGCGATTCGAACAGGAATCGCGGCTTGACGAGAAATAAGTTTATCCAAACCGCGAAGCAATGCGCCTCCGCCTGTTAGAACAATTCCGCGCTCATAAATATCAGCAACAAGTTCAGGAGGTGTCGTTTCAAGCACGGCTTTAACATTATCAACAATTGTTCTGATCGATCGTTCCAATGCTTCACGAATTTGTGTGTCGTTAACTATGATTTCTTTTGGAAGGCCGGTCAATAAATCCCTTCCTCTCATTTCCATTTCAAGAGGTTCGTCTTGTTCGATTGCTGTTCCTATTCTCATTTTGATTTTTTCAGAAACACGTTCGCCAAGCAGAAGATTGAAAACATCGCGCGCATATTGAATAATGTTTTTGTTCAACTCGTCACCTGCAATCGGAAGAGATTTCCAGGTCACAATTCCTGCAAGCGACATAACCGCGATTTCGGTTGTGCCACCTCCAAGATCAACAACCATCATTCCAACAGATTCAGAAAGCGGAAGTCTTGCCCCAAGAGCCGCGAGCATGGGATTTTCAACAAGAAAAACCTGACGCGCACCAGCGGAAAGCGCGGCATCTTCAATTGCTTTACGCTCAACTTCTGTTGTTTCAAGAGGAACACCTATAACAACACGCGGTCGAGGAACTATTGTAAAAGATTCAGAATGCACTCTATCAATGAAATACTTAAGCATTTTTTCAGTGACCTCAAAATCTGAAATAACTCCTTTTGTAAGTGGTTTTGTCATTTCAATGTGAGGAGGATTTTTTCCCAGCATGTCTTTTGCGTCTTTTCCAACAGCTAAAATTTGGTTTGTCCTAGTGTTGACAGCTACAATCGACGGTTCATTTACAACAATGCCGCCGTCTTTTGAGTAGACGAGTGTATTTGACGTGCCAAGGTCAATACCCAGATCTTTTGAGAAACGTCCGAAAAACTTGTTAAACATATTACTACAAGAAGTTTACTCGACAACAAAAACAACAGCAAGCCCACTGTTGAATATATTTAGTGTTCAAAAGGATTGATTGTTATGAGCTGAAAATAATAGCTCAATCAAAGAAAACAACACAACAAGCAGAATGGCTGACCACCATCGCATTATATCAAACGAAAGAAGTATCATTGCGCTAACGAAAAGTCCTGTAAAAATAACGCTCTGTCTCAGCGCACGAACTGTCTGACGATAAGGAATACCATCAGGATGAAACCAAATTCGAATTAAAGTTCCAAATAAAGCTGTTGTACCAGAAAATGCAATTGCAAGGGTCAAATAAAAAAGTAAATATCCGACTAAACCCGTTGTTATCGGATCGGTTGTATTAAGCACAAAGACCCAACCTATCCAGGCCGCAACAGTTGACAATGTCATTATTGTCAAAAACCAACGCAATGTCATAATGCGATATTTGATGTTTTACTTATTCGATATCTGACTCTTATAATTTTTTGTTCGGGAAATTTTTTTTTTATCTCGTTTAAAATCTGTTGTTCAAATTCTGATACGAATTGGGCGGTTGATGAGTGACAACTTTCGATCGTTAATATATTATCCTTCAAGGAAACTGCGCGAGCGTCGGAATTTTGTTCTTGAGGCAGTATTCTCGCGATCTCTTCGTTTGCTTTTGTTACAACTTGTGTTGCGTTCACCTGTGTTGAAACATTTGCTCGTTTAAGCGCTGTTGTAAGCAAATCGCGTATTGGAGTAAGGGACATATTGGATATTCTATCCTAAATCTGTCGAAACTCACAGATGTCAGCAAAATCACAATACTGGCAATGAAATCCCGGAGTTGGAGGAAAATGACTTTCACGGATTCGCGCTACTCGATCGACTATATCTTCTTGCAATTTCAAAAGATCATCATCTGTTCCAAGAAAAGAAACAACGGAATTGTTTTCCAAATATACGAACGAAAGTTTTTTCACGTTTAAGCCAAGAACATCGCGCGCGGCAAGCTGATACAACCATAATTGTTCTTTGTCAAAGCGATCAAGTTTTTTTTCTATTTTAGGACTTCCAGTTTTGTAATCAATAATTTCAACGCCGTCCTCAAAACGATCGATTCGATCCATACGACCTTTCAAAACAATGTCACCGATTTTATATGTATAACCTTGTTCAAGGGCAATCGGCTCTGGAGGATTTTCTTTTAAAAATGAAACGTAAGAAACAAGTTGATCCTTTCCATTTTTACGATACTTTTCTCTCGTTTGATCGTTTGGATACCAATCATCTTGCCAACAAGAATTGTACATTTCAAAAAGTTCATCAATCCCGACTGGTAAACCGTCTTTTGATGCGTCTCGATTTTCTTTTGCAAAAAGTGTTGTTTGTCGCTGACCAGATCGTTCCATCCAAGCTAAAAAATATCGATGCAATGTATTGTGCATTGTTTTACCAAACGAAAATGTCCATTTTCCAAGAACTGGAACCCGAAGAATATGCGCGAACTTATATTGCAATGGACAAGTTTGAAAAGCCGCAAGTTGTGTGAACGAAAATCGTTTTGGAGTGTATGATTGCAATTCTGTTTTGTCTATTACCTCTTGATCATCATCAAAAAATTCGATGATCTCTTGACCTTCCCGACCTTTCTGTCCTTTCAGACCTTTTTCAATTCCTACTTCATCTAAAAACCTCGACAACTTCCTACTTCGAGCTCCACCATAATCTTCCGCTGATGTAAAAAACAAACCTTCTTTTGCTCGGGTCATTGCAACATAAAATAACCGACGCTCTTCTTCAAGATGATTCAGCGATTCGTCAAGTGTTTTTTCGTTATTCAAAATTTCATCGGGAAGAGGAATCGCTTCACCGCGGCGTTGAGTTGGAAACTTACGATCAACAAGATTTACAACAAAAACATATCGAAACTCCAATCCTTTTGCGCCGTGAACTGTCATAATTCTCACCATGTCTGGACCTGCTTCCAGATCAACAGCAATGGAACCTTCTTCTCCAGCGTCTCGTTCAAATTGAAGCTCAGCTAAAAATTCATTAAGTGTTTTGTGTTGCGCACGTCCTTCAAACGATTTTAGTCTTTGGAAAAATTGTTGAAGATATCCAAACGTTTCTTGCTTTAGCGCGTCAGACCGATGACTAATCAAATCCAAGTAACCTGAAGTTTTAAGTATTTCCAAAAAAATTTCCGTAACACATTTTGTCGTTGAGGTTTGTTGAATCGCATTCATGAAAGATAAAATCCGATCATGAGATGCTGTTTTTTTCATCAACATTGCTTCAAATAAACTTTTGCCTTTTCTTTGCGCGAAACGATTTAATTCAGCAATTTCTAAAGCCGATAACGACCACATTGGCAAAGTCAAAACTCGATATAAACTCGGACTGTCGTGCGGTTGATCAATCACACGCATTAGAGCCATCACATCCAAAATGACAGACTTGTTATACAAACCGCTCAATGCCAAAAATTGATAAGGAATATTGTGACGTTCAAGTGCGTTTGCAAAATCAGCTCCAGCAGAATTTGAACGAACAAGAATTGCAAAGTCGTTCCATACACACTCTTGATCAATTTCTTTTAACTCTAAAATCTTTTTAACAACAGCTCTAACTTCTTGTTGCGAGTTTTCACAATGAATGTGATCTATGACTCCGGTATTTTCTTTATGCGCTATAAGTTTCTTTGACAAAACTCTTTCCGTCTGAGCTTCTAGACGGTTTGGATTATTGTTTTGAATAAATGTATGCGCGAGATCCAAAATCGATTGAGAACTTCGATAATTTCTTGTGAGAACAACGCGAGTCGCGTCAGGATAATCTGATTCAAAATGAAGAATATTTTCGATTGATGCTCCGCGAAATTTGTAAATCGCCTGATCATCATCACCAACAACTGTGATGTTTCGATTTGGTTCAGAAATCATTTTAATAAATTCGTATTGAGCCGTGTTTGTATCCTGAAATTCATCCACAAGAACAAACTGAAAACGTTCGCGAACTTCGCGAAGTACATTCGGCCGTTCTTTCAAAAGACGAATCGCGTACAAAATTAAATCACCAAAATCAAAACTGTCGTGTGAAAGTAAAATTTGTTGATATTTATGATACGCGGACGCAAGTTCGTTTATTCTCTTAAGCTCGCCAACGCGATCGTCGCTTTTTTGCAATGAATCAGTGTCGGCTTCAAGTCGTTGAACAAATGATAAATAATCGTCAGATGAAATCGCGCGATCTTTTGCGCGAGAAAAATGTTGAAGCAAAGCTTTTAGATATTTTGTTGGATTTCCAAGCGGTCGATAATAATCAAGTTCGAATTCGTCAAAATGTTGACGAGCAAGAAGCCATGAATCAAGTTCTGTTAGCAAACTAAAATCAGGTGTTAAACCGATCTGTGTTCCATAGTCACGCAAAAGACGTTCACAAAAAGAATGAAATGTTGAAATTTGAAGATCAACATATCCATATGGAAGAAGGATATCAACGCGCTCCTCCATTTCATTCGCGGCTTTGTCTGTAAATGTTAGCGCGAGAATTTGTTCAGGCTTTGCATGTTTTTGTTCAATGAGCCACGCAATACGTCGTGTGATAACTGTTGTCTTCCCTGTTCCGGCGCCGGCCACAATCATAAGAGGTCCGTTTGTGTGAGTTACGGCCTGAATTTGTTCTGGGTTTAGATCGTTAAGAAGTGTGGACATAGAAAAATATTATTCCGTGAGCTTGTCGAAGGGAATAATATTTTACAATACTGCCTTCGACAGGCTCAGGCAATAATAGCATTTTGTTAACTAACAAAAAAGCACCCAGTTTTGGTGCAGAGAGTTTGGGCTTATAGACTAGCCATTGCGACGAGGAATGTCGTGAGAAGTGTCGTCAGTAGTGTCGTACTGGCTTTCGCGACAGGCTTCCATTACGTCATCATGGTCAAAGTCGATGTTATCGTCTGGCGGAGGTGTCTCATCAGTGACGCAATCGTCGCCAGCGACAGCCGCTCCAGGATCAGGATCGTCTTCATGTCCGAGAACGTCGACCTCGTAGTTCGAGTACCACAGCGTCCAGAGACCCTGTTCAATTCTGTAGTAAGTGCCGCCCGCTGATGTGTTGATGCGAAGGAAGCAAGAAACTTCGGTTTTTGTGTCGAGGTCGGAAACTTCCAATCCACTGATCATGTCGCGAATCTGTTGAACGACATCCAGCGGACCTTCGGTGTCGAGTGCGCTGCAAGGAGCATCCACAATCAGGACGACATGAAGATGAGGCCAGCTCTTTGTTGCTTCCTTGATCTGTCGTCGCAAAAACGAGGGTGCTGTATCACTGTGAACACTCATCATGTTTCCATCGGCAAGCCTCACCGCGCCTCCGAGCACAGCGATCACGATTGAACCTTCCGCGAATTTCTCTTGCGAAACGTACTCGCTACAGCAGACGATGATTGAAGGTTTGGCAGTAAGGTCGGTACAGAAGGCCTTGAACACATGTTCTTTGCCCATGTCAGTCGGTTTTAGGACACCATCTTTGACCATCTTGACCAGGAACCCGAGATCAGCTGAATCCATGACCCTCTCTGACATTGTCTCTTTCTCCCCTTCTTTTATTCGACTTTGTAGAACAACCGTGACGAGATTACCGCTTTCCTGATCTTTTGTCAATAAAAAGACCAAAAAGAGCGGTTTGTGCCATGTCGGAGTGAACAACGGCGAAGAGTCCGTTGGCACGGAGACATGACACAAATCGCTCTAGATGACAGAAAAAAGAAAAAGCACCCGTTATGGGTGCTAGAGACTGACCTCATCTAGTTTACGCGTGTGTTGGTTCACAATTCCAGTGATCATGTGAACTCGACCCTTCAGATCTGGAACCTCGTCCTCGATCACACTCAAAGCAAACCTTGAAAGCATAATGACTTTCTCTGTAGCGCGCGGAACATCGTATCCGGCTTCCTCACGATAAGGAGCACAAGTGAGCAGAACAATCCCATCATCTGGCACACGACCAGCTTTGAGATTATCAGCAATGAGTTTCGCCGCTGTTCGAATCGGCTTTGCAAGATCAGGATCAAATGGGCCAACCAAGAACGCGAGGTTCAAGATATGCAACCAATCAAACCCTCTTCCAGCGCCAATGATTCGCTCACGGTGTTCTGCTTCCTCAATTGGCCGATTCGATTTTCGCACTTCCGCGATGTGTCGAACATTGCCAACTGCAAGAGGAAGCAAATCCTCCAGCATGCGTTGTTTCATGTCTGGGAATAGATCCATGAGCGCAACACGTAGGTCAGCTTCGGTATATCCATCTGCCTTTGAAAGATCCAAGACCTTTCCATTGGCACCGTGAAAAACCAAAGCGTCTTCGTCGGTTTCGACGCCGAGCCGAACTGGGTATACGGTCGTATGTCGTTTTCCGAACATCCTCTCAACTTGCGCGGTAAATTCGACAGTGTAAGTTCGTGCCGCTTCCTCATCATAACCAAAGCCACGGCAACCGCGATGCTTGTCGCCGCGAGACCAGTGGTATGTGACAAGGATAATACAGTCTCGACCTTTTCCCATGGAGTAACGAACCCAGTCGGTCACAACCTCACCGAGGTATGGCCAACCAAGATCGAATTTTCCACCAAGTCCGCGCAATGGCTGAACGATTCCAAGCGGAATCTGCGCGATAAGAGGCAGATTGAGACGGCCGTCCATGCACTTCAAAGCCATGAATTCCGTTGGATGCATGCCTCGATGTTGCATGCGAAGCCCTTTGGTGTCAGGCTCACAGAAAATCTCGCTCTGTTGCCTATTGTGCTCAAGAAGCCAAGATCGCAATTGAGCGATTGGCATTGTGTGCAGATCAAGACCATTTGGCATAGACATACTCCTTCCGTGGTTTATTAGATTTGGATTCGAAACCCATTGCTAACATGAAACAGTTTTCATGTCAATACGGAATTCTAATCCTGTTTTCCAACATCACGATATTTTTTTCTCTTGATTGCAACTCGTTCACGGGCAAGTTCTCGTTCAAGCATTGCGGCCGCATCAGCAAATGCTACATCATCGATGTTTCGTTTTTCTTCAAGCATTTTTCTTGCGCGCTCTTTTGCGACCTCTATTTTTTCTAACTCTAATTCTTCAACCCGTTCTGCAGTGTCAGCTAAAATCGTAACTTGATTTCCAGGCCGAACTTCCAAAAAACCAGTGGAAGAAACCAGAAAAATTTCTTCACCATTTTTCTTTGTGCGTAATTCTCCAGCTTGAAGATTGGCAACAAGTGGAATGTGTCCAGGCAAAATTGTTATTTCTCCCATCTGTGTCATAACAGAAACCGAATCAACCGTGTCTTCGTACACGATTCTTTCTGGTGTGACGATTTTAAGTATGAGAGGCATAAATTATCTTAATCTTTCTCTTTAGCGATAAACAAAAGTTAACATCAGACTGTCTCTTTTGAAACAAACGATCGATTAGTTTTTTGTTTCAATCACTTCCTCAATACTTCCTTTCATATAAAACGACTGTTCTGGAATGTGATCATATTCACCTTCCAAAATTCCTTTGAAACTTCGAACGGTGTCTTCACGTTTCACATACTTCCCTGCTGAACCAGTAAATTGTTCAGCAACGAAAAATGGTTGGGACAAAAACTTTTGAATTTTACGAGCCCGTGAAACTGTTAATTTGTCAGTATCAGAAAGTTCATCCATACCAAGAATCGCAATGATGTCTTGCAAGTCTTTGTAGCGTTGAAGAACCTGTTGAACACCTCGCGCAACATCGTAATGTTCTTGTCCAACAATGTTTGGATCAAGAATTGTTGAAGATGAATCAAGCGGATCAACTGCGGGATAGATTCCAAGTTCAGCAAGCGAACGAGCAAGTACAACAGTCGAATCTAGGTGACCGAAAGTTGTCGCAGGAGCCGGATCAGTCAAGTCATCTGCAGGAACGTAAACAGCTTGAATCGATGTAATGGAACCTTTTTTTGTTGACGTGATTCGTTCTTGAAGCGCTCCCATTTCGGTCGCAAGGTTTGGTTGATATCCAACAGCCGAAGGAATACGGCCAAGTAAAGATGAAACTTCCGAACCTGCTTGTGTGAAACGAAAAATGTTATCAATAAACAAGAGTACATCACGGCCTTCATCATCGCGGAAGTATTCAGCAAGTGTGAGACCAGTTAAACCAATACGCGCGCGAGCTCCAGGAGGTTCATTCATCTGGCCGAAAACCAAACAGGTTTTGTCGAGCACTCCTGAATCTTTCATGTCTTTATACAAATCATTTCCTTCTCGAGTGCGTTCTCCAACTCCCGCGAAAACCGAATACCCGCCGTGCTCTTTTGCGATGTTGTGAATAAGTTCCTGAATGACAACGGTTTTTCCAACTCCTGCACCGCCGAATAATCCTGTTTTTCCACCTCTTAAAAACGGACAAATAAGATCGATAACTTTTATTCCTGTTTCAAACACCTCATCTTTTGTTGATTGGTCTGCGAATGATGGCGCTGGTTTGCGAATCGGATCGCGCCGTTCGATTTTAGGATCGCCCAAACCGTCTATTGGATCACCTGTCACATTAAACATGCGGCCAAGTGTTTTTGGACCAACTGGAACTGAAATCGGACCGCCTGAATTTATAACTTCGAGTCCGCGTTGCAATCCATCAGTGGAAGACATCGCAACTGAACGCACGACTTGATGTCCAACGTGTTGCGCTACTTCAAGTGTTAATTTTGTGTCATTGTTTTGAACTAAAAGCGCTGTGCCGATTTCTGGAAGCTCTCCAGCTTCAAATCGCACATCGACAACCGGCCCGATGATTTGTGAAATGATTCCTTTTTTCATATATTATTTTGCTTCTAGTGCCGCCTTGCCGCTTGATATTTCCGCGATCTCTTGTGTGATTCCAGCCTGACGAGCTTGGTTAAATGTGAATGAAAGATCGTCTATCATTTCTCCTGCATTTTCCGACGCGCTTCTCATCGCGAACATTCGTGATGAATGTTCTGAAGCCGCGGCTTCTAGAACTGCTTGATACACCATTGTTTCAACCAATCTCGGCAACATCTTGTCTAGAACTTCGCGCGGTGTTGGTTCAAAAGTGTAATCTCCTTTTTCCTCCTTTGTCTTTTTCTGCCCTCCTTTGTCTTCACTAGTTTCTCCCAACTCTTCAGATTTTTTTTGTACTCCAAATGGCAGTAGTTCAAGTATAAGTGGTTTTTGACTTATTGCACTGACAAAGTCTGTATACACAAGTAAAACTTTATCGTATTTCCCATCGCTAAATTCATTTATTATCATTTTCCCGATCGGCAGAATTTCTTCAAACTTTGGATTATTGGTAATTTCAGTGAAACTTGCTAGAACAGGTTGTTTGATTCGTCGCATCGCGTCAGCTCCACGTTTTCCAATACAGATAGTTTGACTTTTTACACTGTCGCCAAGTCTTCGTATCTCATTTATCGCAGACTTGATTACGTTTGTGTTGTATCCTCCGGCAAGTCCTCGATCTGACGCGAGAAGCAAGATTAAAACGTTTTCAACTTTTCCGCTTTGTCGCATTAAAGGATGAAGTGTTGCATCAATTTTTCCACCAACAGAAAGAACTGTGTCCCATGCTAATTTCGAATATGGTCGAGATGCAGAAACTGCTCCGACTGCTTTTCGCATTTTGCTTGCCGCGACCAATTCCATCGCTTTCGTAATCTTTCGAGTATTGGTAACGGATTTTATGCGACGTTTGATTGCGCGAGTTTGAACAGCCATAGTGTACCCTTCGACTACGACCAAATATTTACTGAGCCTGTCGAAGAAATATTTGGTCTCCGCTCAGGGAATATCTAACCTTTAAACGTCTGATTAAAATTTGTAATATCTTTTTTGAGCAGAGCCTCGATTTCGTCACTGATCGCTTTTTCGTCCTGAAGTTTTTTGAGAGTTACTGCGCCTGACGACAACATATATGAACGAAACTCCATTTCCCATTTCACAACTTGATCAACTGGCACTTCATCCAAAAATCCATTGATAACGGCAAAGATAATCGCAACCTGTTCTTCAAATGGAATTGGCTGATATTGTCTTTGTTTCAAAATTTCAGTTGTGCGACGTCCGCGCTCGATTTGTGCTCGAGTTTGCGGATCGAGGTCAGTCGCAAATTGCGCGAACGCTTCAAGCTCGCGAAACTGCGCCAGATCCAAACGCAATTTTCCTGCAACTTTTTTCATTGCTTTTGTTTGCGCAGATGAGCCAACGCGCGAGACTGACAAGCCAACGTTCAAAGCCGGACGAATTCCGCGATAAAACAAATCGCTTTCAAGATAAATCTGACCGTCTGTGATTGAAATAACGTTTGTTGGAATATAAGCTGAAACATCACCGGCTTGAGTTTCAATAATTGGAAGAGCAGTGAGTGAACCTCCTCCGTTTTCTGGACTCAAACGAGCGGCGCGTTCAAGCAAACGCGAGTGAAGATAAAAAACGTCTCCCGGATACGCTTCGCGACCCGGCGGTCGGCGAAGAAGCAAAGAAATTTCACGATACGCCCAAGCTTGTTTTGAAAGGTCATCGTAAATCACAAGAGCATCCTCACCTTTTGCCATGAAAAATTCTCCGATTGTACAACCAGAAAACGGAGCGATGTAAGAAAGCGATGCTGGATCAGAAGCACCTGCCACAACAACAGTCGTGTATTCCATTGCGCCAGCTTCTTCAAGTTTTGCGACAATTTTTGCAACCTTGGATTCTTTTTGTCCAATAGCAACGTAAATACATTTCACGTTTTGCCCTTTTTGATTGATGATTGTATCAACAGCAATCGCGGTTTTTCCAGTTTGACGATCTCCAATAATAAGTTCGCGTTGTCCGCGGCCAATTGGAATCATTGAGTCAATCGCTTTGATTCCTGTTTGAAGTGGAACACCGACGGATTTTCGAGTCATTACACCTGGCGCAACTTTTTCAATTGGGAAAAATTCACGAGCTTCGATTTTGCCTTTTCCATCTTTTGGATTTCCAAGTGGATCAATTACGCGACCAAGAACGTTTTCAGAAACCGGAATAGACAAAATGCGTCCGGTTGTTTTCACCGTGTCGCCTTCTTTGATTTTTGACGCGTCACCTAGAATAACCGCTCCAACACTGTCTTCTTCCAAGTTAAGTACGACTCCAAAAACTCCGTTTGGAAATTCCAACATTTCAGATGCTTGAGCTTTTTCAAGACCTGTCATGCGAGCAGTGCCATCTCCAACAGCTATCACAGTTCCGACTTGTTCCTCTTTTGCTGAAGCGTGAAACTGTTCGAGTGATTTTTTTAGCGCGTCAATGATCTCTGATTTTGTTGACATATATTTATTCTTTGTTGTCATCCTGAGCGATCCGGCCTAAAGCCGGAGAGTCGAAGGATTTACCTATGCGGATATAAAATTTTTCAATCTTTGTAACTGTCCGGATATTGAACCATCAACAGCTCGATCATCCAGTCTAATTTTTGCTCCGCCGATTAATTTCTCATTTACTATTTCACGAATCTCCGCGCCTTGAGCGATTTCTTCAACTCGTTTTTTTAATGACGTCGATAATGGATGTGCGCTTTCAACTGTAATTGTTGCCGCGCCATATTGTTCCTTCCAAATTTTTTCAAAAGATTGGATCACTCCGGACATTCTGTGAAGTTCGGCTCGCTCTGCTAAAAATTTCACAAATTCATCTGTAATTACGCTCAGATCTTTTTTATTTCCTTTTTCAACGATGTCGAATAAAACTTTTGCTAATTGTTTATCTGTGAATTTCATACTTTGTCTATCTTATCAACTACTTCTTGAGCAAACTTTTGCGACGATTTTTGATCAACCGATTCTTTCAAAATTTTCTCTGCCGCAGTGATCGCGATTTCAACGATTTCTGATTTTGCTTCTTTTATCATTGTGACTTTTTCAACTTTCAATTGTTCTTTCCCTTGAGCGACAACTCGTTGAACTTCTTGTTTTGCCGAATCGATCAGCTCTTTTTTTCTATTCTCCGCATCAGTTCGCGCTTGTTCCAAAACAGAGGCGGCTTCTGCGCGCGCTTGAACAAGAATTTGTTTTTGTTCCTTTTCACTTTTTGCAAGACGTTCTTCAATCTCCTGCGTTTGCTTCACACTTTTTTCAATTCTAGATGAACGATCGTCAAGAAGTTTTACGAAAGGTTTGTAAACCCATTTCCAAAGCACAAGAAGAACAACAACAAAGTTGATAAGTTGCGCAATAAAAATTTTCAAATTGATTCCAAGCATTCCAATACCGCCAGTTGCTTCAACAGTTTTGATGGTTCCATTTGCAAGCTCGGTTGTTAGATTTGTTTCAGACATATATGAAGAAAAAAAGTAGTAGCTTGTTAATTTCACATATTTTATCCCCTGAGCCTATCGAAGGGATAAATTGATTATCAATTTCTATTACAGCCTTCGATTAGTTCGGGTAATTATTTTTAATAACAAGCTACCGTTTTCTGTTCTGCATTATTTACAAAGTAAACGCGACAACCAACGAATAAATCGCTATAGCTTCAGCAAACGCCATACCAAGCAACATCGGAACAAAAAGTTTTCCTGCCGCTTCTGGATTTCTTCCGATTGATTCCATGGCCTTAAGACCGATAAAACCGATCGCGAGAGCTGGACCAATTCCTCCAATGCCCATAACGAGAGCTTTGGCAAGTGTTGTCATTGTTTCTGGGGACATAGTGTGAAAATTAATAATTAGTTAATTATTTATTAAGCGTGCGCTGGTTCAACATGTTCGCCAGATTCTTCATGTCCGTGTTCATCTGTTGCAACAACCAGATACGCAAGAGTCAACATGGCAAAGACTGTAGCCTGAACAGCTCCAACAAGCAACTCCAAGAACATAAACGGAATTGGCAATATATAAGCAAGCAGTCCAAGCATAACAGTAATCAAAACTTCGCCAGCAAAAATGTTTCCAAACAAACGAAGAGATAGTGAAACCACTTTTGCAATCTCACTTACAATCTCAATCAATCCAACACCAAATTCTATCACTGCAACAACTATCGCCATTGGTCCATGTTTAATTGATCGGATAATTCCTCGTACGTTCACAAATTTACTGATGTGATTGACAGGTCCAACAGTAATAAGCGCCATCACATGCGATGTGATGATTGCAAAAAGCGCCATTGCGAGTGTTAGGTTCAAGTCGCTTGAAGCCGGTCGCAAAAGTGGAATCAATTCTGTTTCACCGTGTATCTCACCCCATACTCCGATTGATCCAGTCCCTGGCAAAAGCCCGATCCAATTTGAAAAAAGAATAAACAAAAAAATAGTTCCAACGATTGGCAAAAATTTTCTGGCTCTTATTTTATCTCCTGTGACTTTTTCAACTTCTTTAAGTAAAAATTCAACTGTCCCCTCAACTATATTTTGTAAACCTTTTGGAACAAGCGCACTGCGATTGCGAACAAGAAAAGCTAATATAACGAAAAAGAGTACAGCAATCCATCCGTTGATAATGGAATTTGTGATTGGAAACGATCCGATTTGAAAAACTTGTTCAGCCGCAACTGGAGGAAGTACAAGGCTCATACATCTTTTTTAATTATTGACACGTATTCATCTCGATATTTTTTCGCTTTTTTGAATATGATAACTGCGGAAGAAAAAAACGCGAATGCGAGAAGCAGAATTATGTATCGCGGCTCTGTTCCATATCTTTCATCAAGCCATTTGCCCAAAAGTGCCGCAAGAACAGCTGGTACAGCGATTGTTCCAGTAAATTCAGCAAAAATTTTGTAGGCCAAACGATGATAGGCCGCGTCGATATCTTTCATAAACCAATGTCATTGCGAGCGAAGCGAAGCAATCTCTGCGTTGCGTAATACTTTAAAAGGCGCCGATAGTGTACAGTTTTTTGAAAAGAGGGTCAAGAAGGTGGAAAAATCGTTTAGACTATCTGTTCTTGACCGCCGCCGTGGACGTTTATGACAACCAGAGTTAGTGGCGGCGGCTTAGTCCTCGCCGACGTGAATCGACGTAGTTAACAAGTGTTTGTACAGGTCGGCTCCGGATGTCGGCGAACAGAGAGTCTAAACAATTTTATATGTGATTTGAATATGGAACCAACAGACTGGTTGACGAGTATATGACAATCGAACCGTGTCTCCGGGCCAACGGACTCTTCGCCGTAGGTGTTGTACGGTCTGGCTTTCAGCCAGACATCGTCCAACCCGTCTCGGAGGTACGAAGCCAAGCAGTTGGCTTCTTTACTCCTCCTCGACTCCTTCCAACATGATGCAACTGCTCATATAATAGATTACGAATATCTGTTGTTTCTAAAAAAAATTGTGTGATTGGTGAATTAGAATATATCTTCTCGCTACCTGGTAGCGAGAGGCTTACAAAAGCCAAATTTTATTCCCTGAGCCTGTCGAATGGGTAAAATTTGGCTTGTTTGCCTACAGTCTTCGACAGGCTCAGGCAATAATAAAAATATTTCAATAGCCCTCAACCAAGAATTGTCAATTAAAAACAAAAAAACAGTAGTGAAAGAAATCACTACTGCGAGAGAACTAGGCCTGTGCCGGCTTCGAAGCGCGAGGCTTGCGAATGCGCTTGGCTGGCGTGGGTACCAGGCCAAGAACTTCTGCTACGATAGGAGCCGCATTGACAAAGGTCACAGGAAGAGCGGGAGGAGTTCCGACATTCTGAGCGCGTTCGGAGATTCTCTTCAGGAGCTCCATCCGAACTCCGCGGTGAACCCACGAGCTCCAGTCGAAGTCGCCTTCGATCCGCTCGTTGATCCATTTTGCGAGGAAATCTTCGCCGCCATTGCGGTGCCAAACTTCTTCGGCCGACTTGCCATCCAGAACGATTTCAGAATCCGGGAGCAGATCACGACAGAGCTGTTCCACAACTCGCCGTTTGATGTCATCGAGCTGATCGCGAAGAGTTGAAACAACGAGACTCGCAAGCCGATTGAGTGAAGAACGTACAGACTGTGTATCTTCGAGCACAACTGGATCAACCAGTCCTATCCTGACGGCGTAGGCGAAGAGCGGATTGTCCAGGGTGAACGCACCACGCCCTGCCAGCTCGAAAGCTGTTCGGGACTGCTTGCTCGGATTGGCTGTGAGAACCGACACTCCGAGCGCTTCGAACGGTTCAACCGCGAGAGATTGACCGAGATCGATAGTACCTTCGAGAAGCTTGACCTTGCCCTTCCGACCCACGTATTGCAGGCCGATCGAACGCTCGCCAAGCTCAACGAGAAACACTCTCTGTTCGGAGAACGTGCAGTTTTCTTCGTCGTCATACGGCGGAAATCCGCCCTTTTCGATAACGCGAGCTGTCTGGCCACAGATGTGGCCGTAGTGGTAGCTCGCCTTGCCTTCTTCGCCATCGAACTGCCACATTCCTGGCGGCGTGTACACGAGGTAGCGAGCACCGTCCTTGGCAAGAAGGTTATGGCGGATTGGCTCGATTGTCGGAAGACCGCGGCCTGGAAGACCCTGTGCCACGCGGTTCCACATATCGAGCCGTGAAGCAGACGCGAGACCGAGCGGCAGGAGTCTGAACGGCTGACCTTTCTTCATTGGCCACAGAACCATGCAAAAATGTTCGCGCGCGTTCACGACCGTCTTTCCACCAGACTCCTCGAATGTGCCGTACGGAATCATTCCGCCGGCTCCGTCAACGAGAATGTGCGGAACAGCCTTGACTGTCTCGTCACTTCCTTTGTTGACAGAAACCTGAATCTCTGCCTTGTACCCGAGTCCAATGCCGGGTTGAAGTTCATGCTCCTTGGTTTCCCGATTGAATCGAGTCACGTTTTCAGCGAAGATCATCGCTTTAACGAGAAGAGGAACTTGCGGATCGCGCGGATCGCGGACGAATCGACGCGTCATTTCGCGCTTGCGCACTTCGATCGGAACACGACGCCTGTTGTCTGTCAGAACCGCGATATCAATGAGCTCGCCCCAGATCGCGAGCATCTGGGTGAAACGAGACGGCTGTGCGATTTCGCCCTTTGATGCCGCGGTCGGCGGTTTCGTAGCACCACCGCCCTTGACGATCAAACCAGATTCCTGAAGCAACAATTGCTTTCGTTCCATTTTTCCCTTTCAAACTGGCTTTTGCCAGAGAATGAATTTAGCAGAAAATCAAAAAAATGTCAAGGATTGCTTGACATTCTGACTAATTTATGGTAGGTTTCAATCTCGGTTTTGAGCCGAGGGAGGAAAAAATGCCTACTTATCTTGACGCCGTCTTCGCCTTCTTCGGCGATGACGAGCCAACAGACGAGCTTCGCAACATTCTTATCTCAAGGATCGAACCAACAGATGAGGAGTTGGAGGAAATTCTTTCTTCCAATTACGTATCAGACGAAGGTAAGGCGTACTGTATCCGAGTGCAAAATGCACTTCTGCAGTATTGTATTGATTCTGATGCATACGTCGCCGAACTAAAAGACGAGGATCCGCGAAAACTCGGCCTGGCAGAAATCGCGGAAAATCACAAACAGAAAGCAGCTGTGCCGGCTGAACCGATCGATGTTGTTCAACCGGCCGTAGAACCGGTTGCTGACACAGCAACAGTCAGTGTCCAATCAGGGGCAAGTCGGATGTTGAGCGGCCCGGTGCAAGTTGCACAACCGCCTCGCACAACACCGATTCTTCCAGCCACGCCTGCTGGTGTACAATCGAAACAACCTGCATCACAACCTCAGGGAGACGAGATGAGCCGTAGAAACGATACGGGGCGCGAACGAAGAGACGTACAAAAGAGCAGTGGAGATCGAGACGATGGACAACAAGGACGTCAAAGGCTTAATCCAACCCAGTTGGTCGAATTCTTTGATGATCCAGATGCGTACATAGCGAAAATGACCGAGGACTCAATAGAAAGAAATGGACTAACTGAACTAATCGCAGCAATCAAGGTAAGAAAGATCGCTGCCTTGGGAAATCCAATCACACGCGAGATGCGCGAATGCGTCAAGACCAGGCAGTGGAAAGGGATCTATACAGCATTACTAGATGCTTACCTTCGTGAAGACGCGAGCAGAATCTCGATGGCTGCGCAACTCCGGGACAGCTACCTAGGTGGAGTTTACGAAGCCAAGGGTAGAATCATTGGAGCACTCCTGCGACAGTGCATCAAAGACATTGAGGCCGGGTTAAACTCATCACACCCAAATGAATTTAAGCGTCGCTATGTCGGCTAGCTCTCTTTGCAGTAGTGAATCTTTCATTACTGCTTTTTGTTTCCAACAACTCTTTCAATTCCACTCGGAAAAATGAATATCAAAAAAACAAAGAGCGTGATGCTACGTCGCAGGGAACAACGGCGAGGAGTCCCTGCCAAAGGCAGGCACGGCGTTGGCCCGGAGATGTAGCATCACGATCTTTGTTTATTCAAGATCCTTTGCTGTCGCTCAGAATGACAACAAAAATAATTTTTTCGCATTTTCTGTTGTGACTCGCTCGACTTCATCAACATCTATCCCTTTTAGCTCTGCGATTTTTTCAGCGACAAATTGAACCATCCATGGTTCGTTTCTTTCTCCGCGATACGGAACAGGTGTTAAATACGGCGCATCTGTTTCAACAAGTAGACGTTCAAGTGGAACATTTTTTGCTATGCGTTGTATTGGCGACAAACCATCTTCCCCTTTTTCACTCTTACGTGGTGGAAAAGTTAAAATTCCAGTGAATGAAATATAAAATCCTAAATCTAAAAACCGATCTGCGATGTCCTGTGTTCCAACAAAACAATGCACAACACCACGTCGAGCCAACTTCCCTTCTTTCACATATTCTTCAACCATTTCAAGTTGATCTTCATAAGCATCGCGACAATGAATAATAACTGGCAAATTCATTTCAGTCGTAAGATCAAATTGCGCGCGAACTGTTTCTTTTTGTTCTCGAATCACTTCTTCACGATCAACGTTTGGAGGCATGTGAAAATAATCCAAACCACACTCTCCTACCGCAATACACTTTGGATGTTGCGCGAGTTTTCGAAACAAATCTAAATCAAACTTTTCGGTTCGAGTATGAACGGTTTCATTTTCATCTGCAAATTCTTGTTTATGAAGATGATAAGGATGAAGTCCGATCGAAGCCCACACACCTTCGTATTTTTCAGCAACCTCAAGTCCTGTTCGACTTGTGTCGCTTTGCGTTCCAACCGTAATCATAAAAACACCTTTTTCCAAGGTGCGTTTGATAACTTCGTCCATGTCATTTTTGTACGAATGAAATTGAACGTGGCAATGGGTATCGAAGAGCATATTATTTCACTTTCATTCCTTCTGGAAAAAACACTTGCAAAGCCATCATCGCAGCAACAAGATATTTAGCCATTACTGATCCTTCGAGCGCGAAAAGAAGTGTGTCGTCCGGAAGAATTTGCATTGCGTAAAAAATTATGACGCCTACCACAACAACTCCTTCAACAAAACCGAACAGCGCGCCGATTAAACGATTAAACATTCCAGCAAACGGTATGAACGCAAAAGCGTAAAACAAACCATTAACAAACCACAACAGTAAACCGATAATGCGAGATGTGAGCAAAAATAAAATAATGAACACTATCACTTTTGCAAAATCTCCGTTGCCAAGCAAAAAACCGAACATGCTAAACGTCGGATCAACAAGATGCGACGCAATAAAAATTCCAACAATAGTTCCAATCAAACTTCCAAATGTATGAACAAATCCAAAAAAGAAACCAAAGAAAACAAACGCGGCAATGATGACTATGATTAAAATGTCAATGAATGTCATAGTGAAAAGCCTGAAAGGACTGAGAGGTCTGAAAGGACCGAGAAACAAACACTATTTATCTCTTCGCGGAAATAAAGGCTCACCAACCTCTATTACTTTACCATATCTGCGGAGAATTTCCTCTGCACTGTGTGGAATTATTGGCAAAAGTGATCGAGCAATAAATCGAATCATATCAGCGAGCTCTGACAAAACCGCTTTCGCGGATGCTGAATCTTCCTTCACTAATTTGAATGGTGATTTTTTGTCCGTTAGTTCATTCGCGTCTGATACAACCTCAAACACTTCATCTATATATGATCGCAAATCATAATTCTTCATGTGTGTATCAAGCGCAGTTTCTTTCGCTGACCAATCTTTGTTTGTGTCATCAAGTTGTCCGTTGAAATACTTAACAGCCATTGTCGCGACACGTCCAACCAAATTTCCAAGCTGATTTGCAAGTTCGCCATAACGTTCTTCCATACGAGCTTTTGAATAATCTCCGTCACCATGTGAAGGAATTTCACGAAGAAAATAATATCGCACAGCGTCTGTTCCAAATTCATCTACAAGAGCTTTTGGATGGATTGTGTTCCCAAGCGACTTTGACATTTTTTCACCTTCAACTGTTATGTAGCCATGAACAAAAAGTTCGTTTGGCAGAGGAACTCCAGCGGACAATAAAATCGCTGGCCAATACACAGCGTGAAAACGCAAAATTCCTTTTCCAATCACGTGCGCACGATGATCGTTTTCTATCCAAAACTTTTTGTAGGTTTCAGTGTCGTCTGCATAACCAAGCGCTGTTATGTAATTTGAAAGCGCGTCAAACCAAACATACATCACTTGAGATTCATCGTTTGGAACTGTGACGCCCCAATGCTTCGCGCGTTCTTGCGAACGAGAAATCGAAAAATCTTCAAGACCTTGTTTGATAAAACTCAAAACTTCATTTTTTCTTGATTCTGGAACAATACGTAAATCTCCCTTTTCAATCAGTTCAATGAGTTGATCTTGATAATTTGAAAGTTTGAAAAAATAATTTTCTTCTTCAACTACCTCGAGAGGTTTTTTGTGTTCAGGACAAATTTCATCTGGAACTTCTTTATCCGTGTAAAAAGTTTCACATCCGACACAATACAAACCGCGATACATTTTTTTGTAGATATCTTCTGGTTTGCACGCGCTCCAAAGTTTTTGAGCGCCGTGAATGTGACGTTCTTCGTGAGTTCGAATGAAATCATTAAAAGAAAGATCAAGTATGTCTTTCAAAGATCGAAACTCGTTGGCATAACGTTCAACATAAGATGCGACATCTTCGTTGGCGTCTTCAGCGGCACGAACATTTTTCAAACTGTTTTCATCTGTTCCAGTCAGCGCAAAAACATTTTCGGCGCCAAGTTTGTGACGATAATAACGCGCTACTGCATCAGTTAAAATAATTTCAAGCGCAAAACCTATGTGCGGATCAGCGTTTACGTATGGAATGGCTGTTGAGATATAAAATCGGTTCATAAAAATTTATTGCCTGAGCTAGTCGAAGGCAGTAATAAATTTTATTCCTTCGACAGGCTCAGGGAATATTCTTCAATGATTCGAGATGACTATTACAAATTCGCCTTTAATACTACTTGCTTTTAACTTTTCTGTCACTTCAATGGCTGTTCCGCGATATATAGTCTCGTACACTTTTGTTAATTCACGACAAACAACAAGCTGACAATTTGGAAAACGTTTTTTAATTTCGTCGAGTGTTTTCAAAATGCGATGTGTACTTTCATAAAACACAATCGTTATTTCGTATTCAGAAAGTCGATCAAAAAAATTTTGTCTTCCTTTTTTGTTTGGAGGAAATCCGAGGAAAATAAATTCATCAGTTGGAAAACCGCTTACTGACAAAGCCGCGATAACAGCGCTTGGCCCTGGAATCGGCACGATCGTGAGCTCTGAACCAAAATGTTTAACAAGCGTCTCGATCAATTTTCCACCCGGATCTGAAATTCCTGGTGTTCCAGCATCTGTGACGAGTGCGAGATCGTTGCCTTGCTCAAGGAGTTTTATCACTATATTCGTTTTTGTATTGTCTGAATGTTGATGGAACGACAAAAGTTTTGGTTTCGATCCAATGGTTTTAAAAAGTTTACTTGTAACTCGCGTGTCTTCACACAAGACAGTGTGAACAGAAGCAAGTATGGTTTTCGCACGCTCGCTTAAGTCTTTCAAATTTCCAATTGGTGTTGCGACAATGTAGAGGGTGGGCATAATAGGAAAAATTTTTATTCATTAATTTCTAGAAGTTCTGTTTTTGGATGAAACGTTGCCCAACTAAACCAATAAAAACTTCGCAAAATTATAGGCTCTTCTTTTCCATCTTGTTTAGAAAATCCACGAACTGTTTCAAGCTTCTCATCCCAAAAAATTACGACTTCTTCATTTCCAACTACATCATTAACTGTTCCGGCTGATTTAATCAAGTCAAGTGGATATGCTTTTTGCGTTTGATCGTTTATATATCCAAACACAACTGTTTTCACGGACAAGCGATCGTCTTGATGACTAACAGGAAATAAGACAGCATTGTTTGTGTCATAATTTTTGTACGGATCTGCAGTGTAGTCTCGCACAAATTCTGTTTCGCGCGACAAAACCTGTCCGTTTGGAAAATTATTTTTGAAATTCGCCCAGGTCATTACAAGTGATAAAACAGGTTTTAGTTGTGTTTCAAAAGGCGGAGTTAAAAGTTCATCTGTTTGTTTGTTATACAAAACAGGATGATTGTCCATGAGTTTTCCAGACACACCAAATTGAACAACAACTCCGTTTACTGTCCGGTCATAAGCGCTTCCAGAAAAACACAATGCACAATATGAAATCAAAATTGGAGTTTTTCCAAACACATCATTCACAACTTCATGCCAAACAAGAATTTGATATGGATAAAATCGTTGTTTGCCGTTTAATGAAACAAAAAGTCCATAACCTTTATCATCAAGATATTGATCAGCAACTGAAACAGATTCAAACTTCGGTTCGTCAATTGAAGGAATACCGTCTTTTAACGAACCTCCAGAAACTAAAACAGCTTGGTCTTGAGTTGACGCGATTGGCGTACGATAAAAACGATATTGAAAATAAACAATAATACTTCCAATAATAACAATGCTTAAAATTCCACTAATCATTTGAAGACGATTCATAAAGTGTTATTATTGTACCGTAGGATTCAGACAGCTACCACAAGCCTCTCCAGCTTCTCTAACTTCTCCAGCTTCTCTAACTTCTCTAACTTTTACAAGGAAAAACCTTCTTCTACAACATAGCGACATATAAAGTTGAAGCTCGGTCTGAAGTGTTGACGTTTTTTCACCCCTGTGAAAAGTTGTCAACAATTTTTTCCATTTCCTTATTCTGAAAGGTTTCCGGCAGAGCCGGATCCGGCCTTTAGGCTGGAAAAGACTTCCACTACAACTTCTTCAGCTTCTTTAACTTCTCTAACTTCTTGTTTTCGATTTATGCCTTCCCAAACACAATACGAACCAAAGCCGCTTCCTTTTACAAAAGATTTAACCGGGATTTCAAAAAAGACAATTGAAATTCATCATGACAAGCTTTATGTCGGATATGTGAAAAAAATGAAAGAGATCGCGGAGCAATTGAAAGAAATGATCGCGTCTGGGACAGGATTGGAAACAGCGAATCAAACATACTCTCAATTACGAGGTTTGAAAGACGGAGAAACTTTTGCGACAAACGGGGTTTATCTGCATGAACATTATTTTGATGGACTTGGTGGAACAGGCGAAGCGAAAGGTGTTCTTGTTGATGCGATCGTTGAAAAATACGGATCGCTTGGAAAATTCACGACGATATTTTCAGCAACTGGCATGGCAATGCGAGGCTGGGTTGTTCTTGCGTGGGATACTCACATTGGACGACTGAAAATCTACGGAGCTGACGCGCACAACCAAGGAGGAATATGGGGATGCATCCCGATTATCGTGTTGGACGTTTACGAACACGCTTATTTTATTGATTACGGTTCAGATCGCGCGGCTTACATCGCAGACTTTTGGAAAAACTTTAATTGGGATATGGCGAATCAAATTTTTGAAAAAGTCAAAAATATATCATTATGAATAATTTTATCGGAAAAGTCGCGCCACATTTTCAAGCTGAAGCTGTCAGCGGCAACGGAGAATTTATCAAAGTTGGCTCGAATGATTACAAAAACAAATGGCTGGTTTTATTTTTCTATCCGCTTGATTTCACGTTCGTGTGTCCAACAGAAATCACTGGCTTTTCTGCGCGATACGACGAATTCAAACAATTGAACGCTGATGTGCTTGGCGGATCAACAGACTCTGTTTATTCACACAAAGCATGGCTCAAAGATTTGGGTGAGTTGAAATATCCACTTTTTTCGGATATCACTCGAACGATTTCGCGCGACTATGGAGTTTTACTGGAAGACAATGGCATTGCCCTTCGCGGAACTTTCATTATTGATCCTGACTGTATTTTGCGATATGCGTTGTATCAAGACCCTGGAATTGGACGATCAGTAACTGAAACACTTCGTGTACTTCAGGCACTTCAAACAGGCGAACGATGTCCTTTGGAATGGAAAGCCGGAGAAAAAACACTCGGAAAAAGTCAAAATGACTAGAACGCTTTCAAAAATTCAATCAAGGTGCGTACACCGTGACCGGTCGCGCCTTTTTTTGTATATTCATCAAAATCACGTTCTGCAAAACATGGACCAGCAATATCCAAATGTGCCCAAGGAGTTTTATTCACAAACTCTTCTAAAAACAAACCGGCTGAAATAACATCTCCATACTTTCCACCGATATTTTTCAAATCAGCAACATCTGATTTTAAAAATTGTTTGTAATTTTTTTCAAGAGGAAGTTCCCACATTTTTTCTTCGGCTCCAGCCGCGGCAGTCAAAACACGATTCGCGAGTTTTGCGTCGTTTGATAAAACACCTGTAATTTCATCTCCAAGCGCAACCATGCAAGCGCCAGTCAAAGTAGCTAGATCAATAATCATGTCTGGTTTTTGTTTAACAGCATACAAAAGCGAATCAGCCAAAATCACGCGACCTTCCGCGTCTGTATTTAATATCTCCATTGTTTTTCCGTTCATAGCGCGCAAAATATCACCAGGACGAACAGCGCACCCTGACGGCATGTGTTCAACTGCGGCAAAAATTCCATGAACTTCTACTGCTGGCGCGATCTCATCTATCACGGAAAACAAACCTAAAACATCAGCCGCGCCTGCCATGTCAATTTTCATTGTAAACATGCTGGCTGCTGGTTTGAGAGACAAACCACCAGAGTCAAACGTTATTCCCTTTCCAACAATCGCAATTTTCTTTTTTGTTTTTTTCTTTGGACGATATGTTAAATGAACTAAATACGGCGGATCATCAGAGCCTTTTGCAATTCCCAAAATTCCTCCAGCTCCCATTTTTTCAAGTTGAGCTTTATCAAACACACGAACACGAATCGCGCCATTCCCTTTTGCGATTGATTTTGCAGATTCAACAAGATCAATCGGACGCATATCTTGCGCTGGAGTGTTAACAAGATCGCGTGTAAAAATTGTTGCGCGCGCCGCAAGTTCTCCGTGTTCAATTCCTTGCTGTGCTTGTCGAAGTATTCGTCCATCGTCTGTAACAAAAACAAAACTTTGCGTTTTATTTTTTCCGTTTCCATTTTCTTTTTTGTATTTTGTAAAACTGTAATCAGAAAGACGGATGCTTTCAACAACCGCTTGTGCAACTTGTTTTGCGTTAAAATTTGGCGCGCTAAAAAACTCTAATGCTATTGTTTTTGGTTCAATCGCTTTTGCAGTCAAATATGCAGCAGCAGAAGCGCGTCGCAAAGCTTGAAGATCAAACTCTTCTTTTTTTCCAAGTCCAACAACCAAAACTCGTTTTGCTGGAAGTTTACCATCGGTTCGAATTAAAACAGACTGGCAAAGTTTGCCTTTGAACTTTTCCTCTTTAAGAACTGTTGAAATGAAATCGTCTGAATGCTCTGAACCCTGAAAAATGAAAAGAATCAAAACATCGCAAATTTGTTCAAAAATTTTCCCTTTTTTAACTGAAATATCCATAGACTGAAAACTTAACCGATCCTGAAAAAAAATACAAGGAATCACACTTAACTACCGATCGGTAGTTAAGTGTGATAAACAAATTCACCACATCCACTATTCGCTAACACTCACTGAAAATTCGTAAACAACCGGCATCGTTAGTACAAAAAACATGACGATGGAGATATAAAAAAATCCAAAAACTCGACCGCGCCAAACAGAACAATCGCGGCCTTTGAAAAATAAAACTGACAAACCGAATAAAAATACGTATGCGATAATTGTTTTGAAATATAATCCAGAGATAGGACCAATGGAAGGCAAAATGTTAAAAAGATCGCGTACGGTTTCACTTCGATGAACAAGAAGATTGCTGATCCAAGCGATTTGTAAAGTCAGAGCCGCGGACATGAACGCACCAAGCGCGATTGACTCGTGAATTCGATTTCGAAATCGTTCAAAAAGTTTCATATAAATAAATTTTATTCCGTGAGCTCATCGAATGGATAAAATTGAATACAGCCTTCGACAGGCTCAGGCAATAACGATTTTTATAACATTGATTCAAGACCGATTAACAAAAACGTTAAAAACGTGATCCAAACAGAAGCAATAATTGCATAGCGATATTCCTTCGCGTGATCGTTTGCAATTTTTTCGCCGTACACGATCAATGTAACGATAGAGCTTACGATCAAAACAAACGGAAGCTGAATAATAAGCAAGCGATGAGTTGATAAAAGTTCTGAAAACGACGCGTAATTTTCAAACGCATACACTGTGCGTCTTCCGAACAAATCCAAACTTACCATTCCAAGCAAAAGAAAAAACAAAATTATAAGAAGAACAATAAGCGTTCGAACTGGTTTTGGATTTTGTTTAAGCAAAAGCGTTAAACAAAGTATGGCGCCGAATACAAAAAGTGTGGCGCCAAACAAAACTACGCTTGAATCTGAAAAAAGAAGACTGGCAATATCAAACATACAAGGAAAGTATAGCACAGAGTGAAGAAGCGATGGAGTGACATTGACAATAAACCGTATAGGATGCTAGTTTCAAATAATGTTCGTTCCTTACATCAACTCATAGGTCAGCAATACCATTGGAAAGGATGTATGCATGCAGACCGTGCCAGACGGGCCAAGCGTTCTTGAGAACAATTTCTATTGTAGAGCGAGAAGAAAACAGCAATCTATGCAAAAATGCATTGATGATTACTGTGATGCCAATGCATTTGAAAAACGCAGAACGGCGTGCTGGCGTTGTCCGCAAGGCAGACGTAATAGAATCGAGTTTGCAATTTCAGCAGATGGACTTGACGAGATGTCGGAAGAAGCCTCGCCTTCGGTAAAGCGCAAACCTACGCCGCCGCCACCTCCAGAGCGAGCGCATGAACAAACGCAAGAATCAGAACCAGCTCAAGAGCCAGCGTCTGAACAAGAATCCGGATCAGAGCCAGATGAAGAAACACCGCCAGTTGATGATCCACCAAATGAAAATACTCAACCGGATGAACAACCGTCTAAACTGGGGAAAGGGGAACCGAACATGAGAGAAAAATCCAATGCTGTGCAAATTGAGCTGGCCTCGGCAATAAAGAAATGCGCTGATGAAGCAGGTTGGGCCGAAGAAGAACGAGTCATCGCTAGGATTATCAACTCAAATTCTGAAAAAGTGACCACACGGATCGATGCAATCTATCGTTTGAATAATGCTTCCAGAAGAGGTTGGTTTGAGCGCACGAGCGATGGCGGCGAGACCCGCTACAAGCTACTGCAAAAGGCGATAGACCTTTTAAGATCAGAGGCTAGTGCACCACCAGCACCAACAGAAAGAAAAGATAAAAAAAGGGATTCACAAAATGCAACAGTCCATCGTTCTGGATATTGGACACGGCTTGGTACAGCATGGAAGAACACTCCCGGGGATACAACGGAAGAGAAACTCAAATACGAGTTTGACCTCAATGATGCAGGAGAACTTGCAAAAATTATAGGTGTAAGCACTCCATTCTACGCACGGCAGTTATTCAAAAGTATGGTTGACGAAGGCCTGATCGCAGGGAACAAGTGGACCAGAGACATGAGTGAATATGGTCCTAATGAAAAGAGGATAAGACCGAAAGAGGACGAAACCCACAACACCCAAGACGGCGAAGCTGGCGATCAAGCCAAGCCAGCACCAGATGGCGACGAAGAGAACGAGGAGACAGAATTCGAAACTGGGTCCGAAGCCGAGACTGACGTTGAAGTGGATGATGATGGTGCAGATGCCACAAGTGTGTCGGGTCAAGAGATTGGTCAGAGCGACATACGGCTGGTAACTGACGAATACCCATGGGTGGCTTCAACGCTCAAAGTCGCGGCATCTATCGTGCAAATACCGTCGGAATATCGTGCTCTTTTCATAAATGCCATCGCTGAATTCGCAAACGTACCTCCGGAAAATCTCCGGCAGACAATAATCATGCTTTCAACGATCTTTCCAGTATCCGATGAATAATCTCGCTCTCCAAACAATACTTTTGTGCGGAGAGTTTTTTCTTTCAAATCCTTGACAAAAGTGCTAAAATGTGGTACTATTTGACGGTAAGTTAGGCTCAAAAGGAGGGCCAAAAGATGAAGGGAATGATGAATCTTGTCCTGGCACTTCTGATGGTGCTGGTCGTGGTTCTCGCGTGTGGAAAGATTTCGACAACCCCGACTGACGAAGAGTTGGACGAGGTGTCCCATCTGGCGTGGTGTGACCAGATCTACCACCAGAACGTGGGATGTCCGAAGCACGGACAAGTGATCGTCCCGCCCGAGGTGCTAGCGAAACAGCTCGCCGAACACAATGAGTGGTGTGACTCGATCTACCACCGGAACGCCAGTTGTCCTGGCTACGACGCAAAACTCGCTGAGTAGCCCTGTCGCTCTCGAACCTCTGTCTGACACACTGTCAGCGGAGGTTCATTTTATTTATGATCGTCCGGTTCCTCCGTTCTTGACCGCCGCCGTGGACGTTGATGAAAACCAACGTAAGCGTCGGCGGCTTATTTCTCGACGGCGAGAAACGATGATGATTACCAAACGTCTATACTGGCCGTCTGCGAATGTCGACGAACGGAGGAAACGGACGATCAATTGTTGATTTGAGCAGAGAAATAATATAAAATTGACTTATCTTTTTGCTAAATTTGACGGTAAGCGAACGATCAAGTATTATCTTTTCACACAGCCACGGCTTCCGGCGGAGCCGGATCCAGCCTTTAGGCCGGAAAAGCCGTGGGCTACAAACTAACTCCTTTACTCCATCACTTCATCACTTTTTTACTCTATGCCAGGCAAAAGAAAACAAGTTCGCACACAATGGAAAAAGGATCGAAAGATTCAACTCGCTAGCAATCGAAAGCAAAAAGCGATTCGTATAAAAAAAGCGGCTGCCAAATAGGCAGTCGTTTTTTATTAGTTCGTACGGCCTTCGACAAGCTCAGGCAATAACTATTCACAATGCGTTACAGCCTTCGACCAACCTTCGCCAGAGGCTATGGTCGGCAAGCAGGCTCAGGCAATAACTATTTCGCGCTCACTGAAATTCTTTGTCCGCGAACAGATAAATTTTTCAAATCAACCTGACCGATCGGAGATGGTCGAATCGTGTATGTTCCGTCTATTGCTGGATCAATTCCAAGTCCATAGCGAACAAACGAAACAATCGGATTTACTGACCATGCTTGAGAAACTCCACCTGAAAAATCAATCGGCGAAACATACTCCGGCAACTTTTCAATTTTGTCGCTGTGAACATTAAAAAACTTCCACCAATTTGTCATCGGATAATACCAATCGCCGATTCCATATTTCAATCTTGCTCCAGCGTTTATACCGTCCAAAAACGGCCAGTCAGTCATGTTTTGATAAAAATATGCTTTTGTTGAAGTGTAAGCGGGAAAAACATTTACAACCCCCCAATCACCATAAAGTAAACTTGAATTATATCTCGTTTCCAACTGCTCCAAATTTTTTAGCAAACGTTCTCGATTTTCAGGCCAAACAACGTCATACAAAACAGCAAGCGACATTTCGTTTGTCAAACGGTCTTCGCATTTTCCATTTTCGCAACGTTCATAATAATATCCCCTCGCGTCATTCCAAAGAGTGTTGTTGATTTGATATCTAACAAGAAGCGAGTGACGATGAAAAACTGTTGCATGAGCGGTTTTGCCAACCAACTCGGCCAGCTCTGTCATGTTTCGAAGCGCTCGATAATACAAAACTTCGTCATACAACACTTCCCCACCACGCGGAACATTATCAAGCCAATCTTGAAATGAATTTGCCGGCTTTTCAGGCAAAAGGTTTTTATTTGTATCACGAGTTTCAAGATGTGACAGCACATCTTCCATTGTCGCAAGAATTGTTCTTTCACCAACATGTTCATCCAGAATTGATGTGTCACCGGTCCATCTCACATAATCATAAACCATCATGATGAAATATGGACCAGAATCGTAATGATCTTTCCAAAGCGGCATTGTCATTCCTTTTGGATCAACCGGAATCGCGCTTGGTGTTGAACCATCTTTTTCAATTCCTCGCGCAAGCAACAAAATTTGATCGCGAACAACCGCCGGCTCGATAAGAAGAATCATTCCAGAAGTCCAGTAACTATCGCGATAATAAACTCGAAGCGGTTCTGTGTAACGAGGCCCGGCTGTGATATATCGTGAACCGTCTGATGTTTGACCAATCACTTCAAGCGCTACATCAACTGACTCGTCGAACATTTTTACTAGTACGCCGTCCGTTGATGACATTGTCGGACGATGCAATGTTTTATCAACAATAACCATCGGAACCTTGCCAACAAATTCAGGTTCAGCAAGCGCAACAATTTGTGTATCTGAAGCTCGCACAACTTCAACCCATTCGTCTGCAATGTTCACAAGCGGTCTTCCGTTGCTGTTTAGAAAATTTTTCCCCTTGATTAAAAAAACCGCCTGACAATTATCTTCAGTCGGGCAAACAACAGATGAGTTAACTCCTGAAATTTTTGGAGACAAAAACTCTGCTTCTTCGGCTGCAGAAGTGACAAACGGAACTGCAACAAAAAATAAAAAAATTATAAGTCGTTTGAGCACATTGTCATTATATACGAGATCTTTCGACTTCGGTAAAGTTATTGCCTGAGCCAGTCGAAGGCTGTAACTTTACCTTCGCTCAAGATGACAACATTGATTGTCCATTTCTATCTAAATGTCCCTTCTAATATGTGGCTTGAAGGAGATGGATCTGTTTCGTTTGATTCAAGCGTAAGAACAAAAAAATCGTACGCTGTTAAATCTTCCGGCGACTTAAAAACTATTACAAACTGATCTTCATTTTTTATTGCTTGCCCAACACTTATAACACGCATTTCATTTCCACGTTTCACTACCCAACCTTCATAGTGTGAGCCTTCGGAAAGTTCTGGTAAATTTCCCATTTTTACGACAAGCGTATAAGAACCTGTTTCAAATGTTGAAAATGCGAGTCCAAAACTTCCACCACTAGTGACATCAGCAAGCGCCGCTGAATTCCAACCCGCAAAATCTTTTTTAATGTACTGCGCGAAAGACGTCTGATTTTTTCCATTTGTTGTTTGTAAAACAGAAACATCAGACATTTTTTCAATCTCATTATCATCCATAATTAAACCGTCTCGTTTTGCTTGAGTGAGTATTTGTTCACGATTGATCTCTTTTGGCGCATTCTCATCTTTAACTGTGTCTATTTTGTTCGCGCATCCAAAGCCAAAAAGTGCCAAAGTAAAAAATAAAATACAAAATGCCTTTTTCATAGTTGCGCCAGTATAACACAACCTCAAACCGGTTGTGAACGGCTGGTTTTACACAAGTGAAAAGACTGAAATCAAAAAGATAATCAAACAAAAAAATGCTGAAATCAAACACCAAGTACAGAACTTTTTCAGAATAAATATCTGAACAAAGGTTAAATAGACCGAAAATAGAAAAGCCAAAGTTGAAACAGAAAAAAGAGCTGTTGCAAATAGAGCAAAATTAAACGAAGACGCGAGCAATCCGTAACCAACCGCTATAAATCCATAATAAATCATCCCAAGATATTCAACATGAATTCCTAAAAATCTAGAATAATCACTATGAACCACTTCAGTGCAACTTGCGCGAAGCGGACAAATAAAGTGTTCGTCTTTTCTTCGTTTTTTGTGAGCAATATAATGAGAAAGTAAGAATCCAGCGAAACCAATAAAGATAATGAGAATATATACTGGCATATTTGCTTAGAATACGATAATGTTCAAAAGCCTTGTTGGAATTATAGCATGAAGGAGGCAAAGACGTGCGTGTAATCGTAGTAAACCCTGAAGCCAAACGGCTTCGCCAGAATCGTCGCATTCGCCAGCTCGTGCGCGACAGATTTTCAAAATACGCGCACATCATAGACATTTCAGGCGCTGATAAAGTCATCGGCGCGCTCGACGCTCTTTCCCAAAAACACACTGTCGACTTCGTTTACGTTGTCGGTGGCGATGGAACATTCAACAACGTGCTCAACTGGATTGCGGCGCTCCAGCCAGAACTTAGACCAGCGCTTATCTCTGTTGGAGGCGGACAATTCTGCTACATGACTAAATTCCATGGTTTGCCAAGCAAAGATCCGATCAAAAATCTTGCAGGGATTTTCTCAAACAAGATCAAACTCGATTGGAAAAACTGGCAACCAGTTTGCGTGCATGATTCTGTCACGAATACAAAACGATATGCCGCAGTTGTAGCTGGCGGAGTTATCAGCGATATTCTGCAGTGGTATGAGAATGTCGGCAAAGGTGGATTTTTCAGAGTTCTGCAGATCATCATAATGGCGGCACTTTCTGTTGCATCAGACACGATTCGCAAACTTCACGGACGACTCAAAATAGTCGATGGAGAAATGATTCTTGGCACAGCCATCTGCACAAAAAAGTCATTCGTCGGGTTCGCGTTCAGCACGATTCCTAAACTGCTAGCATCGTGTCAGCCATTTGGGGGGATTCCAAACATGGGCGAATACTACAGCGCGGCATACTGGGGAGGTTGGCGAAGCCTTGCGCTTGCCTCACCTTTTGTATGGTTCGGACTTGTCCCATTCTGGATCAAGCGCAAGAGTTACAACCAACCAATCCGCACGGCAATAATCAGAATGTCTGATACAAGGCTAGTGCTTGATGGTGATGTCTATGTTTGGCCAGAATCCACAAAACAAGGACCCGAAAAACAAAACAGCGAAAAACGAACACTAACTTTCACGATTGGAGAAACAATCGCACTGATGGTCGTTGAAAAACAAAACTCCAACTGACCCGCAAGGGTCTTTTTTGTTTTCTAAAGTTTTTTTTGTTATAATTATCTTATGAGTATGTTTAAAAAGATTCTTTTTAGTATTTTATTGATTTCCATCATTCAGATAGTATTTGTTTTTTTGTTTTCAAATTGGAGTTTTCGCAAAACACTTATAAATATACAAGAACGGTCATTTGAACAATCCGCAAACCTAAAAATACTGATAATCAAAAACTTTTTTGATGAATGGAAACTTAAAACAACTTCGTTGATAGATGAAATTAGACTCAATGATCAAATAAATACTAAAGCAGAGAGTTTTCTTAAAAAGAATGCTGATGTAAAAAAACTTTTTATTCTAGATAGCGATGGAAATTTTATTTTTTCTTCGAATGCAAAATTCCCTGATCTTGGAAAGCAAACTTTACAAAACGCGCAAGATAAAATTTTTATAAGTGATCTTTATAAAAATCAAACAGACGGTTCAATAGATTTCCTTATAGGCGCACCAATAAACAACCTCGGGGAACCTTTTATAGGAACAGTCATGTTGGAAATAAGCGCGGAAAACTTATTTAAAGTTGTGCAAAGTTCTGGAAGAATAGGCGGAAGTGAAGAAACGCTCCTTGCGGTATTGAGTCCTGATAAAACATATCTCACGTTTATAAATCCTTTACTTTTTGATAAAAACGCGGCATTTAACAAAACAGTCAAAATTAACGATCCTGTTGGTTTGCCAATACAAGATGCTGTTCAACAAAAAATCGGACAAGGACAAAGAATTGATTATCGAGGCGTAAAAGTGTTTGCTGTTTGGAGTTATATTCCTGAAAGAAAATGGGGGATCGTGACAAAAATTGATACAAAAGAATTGTTAATGCCAGCGAACACGGTCGGGATCGTTATATTTATTTTTTGTTTGATTTTTTTATTATTTATAGTTTTTGTTTCTTGGCTTCTGGGAAGACTCATAACAAATCCGATCTATTCTCTAACTTTAGGAGCAAAACAAATTCAACGTGGTAATTATAAGTACAGAGTTAAAGTTAAAACCAGTGATGAGATTGAAGAACTTGCAAATTCATTTAATCAAATGGCAAGATCTCTTGAAAAAAATAATAAAGAACTTCTCGAATATTCAAATAAGTTGGAATCGATGGTCGAAGTGAAAACACGTGAGCTTGAAAAATTCAAATTAGCTGTTGACAACGTTTCAGATCAAATCATTATCACTGATCCTGAAGGAGTTGTTTTGTATGCGAATCGTTCACTTGAAAAAATAACCGGATATAAGCCTTCAGAAGCGATTGAAAAAAAATCAGGTTCCCTTTGGGGGGGATTGATGCCAAAAGATTTTTACAAAAAACTCTGGAATACAATTAAAACCAAAAAGAAAGTCTTTAACGGTGAAATCCAAAATAAACGAAAAAATGGAGAAATTTATACAGCGCAAATCATTATCACGCCAATTTTTGATGACAAAGGAAAAATAATTTTTTTTGTCGGTGTTGAGCGCGATGTAACTTTAGAAAAACAAATTGACAAAGCAAAAACTGAATTCGTGTCGCTCGCGAGCCATCAACTTAGAACACCTCTTACTTCAATAAATTGGTTTATTGAAATGTTAATGTCTGGAAACGCAGGAAAAATGACAACAAAACAACTGTTATATCTTAAGGACGTATACTCAAGTTCAAAACGCATGAGTGAGTTGATAAATTCTCTGCTTAACGTCTCGAGAATTGAACTTGGTGTGTTTATAAGCGAGCCAATAATAAGTGACCTACGCAAAATCGCTGACACAGCGATTGATGAGTTGAAGCAAAGTATTATAAATAAAAAACAAACCTTAAAAACATCTTTCGATCCAAATCTTCCGATGATTAAAGTTGATCCAAAACTTACAATAATGATTTTTCAAAACATTCTTTCAAATGCCACAAAATATACTCCAAAAAATGGAGCAATAAGTTTTGATGTAAAAAAGAATGGTAAAAACGCTCTGATAATAATTTCTGACAATGGAATCGGAATACCAAAAACACAACATTCCAAAATCTTTACAAAAATGTTCAGAGCTGACAATGCCAGAAAGATTGACACGGATGGCTCCGGACTCGGCCTGTACCTTGTGAAAGGAATTCTTGATCAAACTGGCGGTACAATCCGTTTTGAATCAGAAGAAGGAAAAGGAACAACATTCTTTGTTACAATACCGTTAAAAGGAATGAAAAAGAAATCGGGTACAAAAACACTGGTTTAGATAGTTAGGCATTTCGTTTTCTTAATCTGTATAACCACCAAATACACACGAGAAGTACAAGTACACTTGCGATTGTTGTTCGCAAATTCAGATAATTAAACATTGAAACCAATAAGCTTTTATTAACTGTGAAAATTTTAATCGGCGCCACGGCGCTTTTTATTTTTGCGATAGGATCAATCGAGATCGCATAGATAGTATGATCGCCTTTTGAAAGTTCAGTCGCGTCCTGTGAATGAATCACATTCCAATCGCCTTTACCGTTTGCGTGGCTTGTGTATATCAGAGCCTGGTCGCTGTGAATATAGACAACCACGTCACTGTTTGGTATCGCAGTTCCGCTGAACACAAAATTTCTTCCGTCATAAACTGTGCTTGCTAATTTAATATCAGGCGTTGGCAAACCCGGTAATTCAATCGCTTCGACTTGTTCTTTGATTATTTCAGAAACTGGTACAGGTGGAGCTATTGTTGGCAGAACGGTTAATAGTCCGGCCCCAGGCAATAATCCGATTCCAGGCGTTGAAATGGTTGGTATTGTAGGAATACTTGGAGTGAATATAGATGGCGGTAAAATTGGTTGTATAACGACGTGTAGTGTTAATAAGGCAGGCTCACTGACATTTCCAGCCAAATCAGAAGCAGTTAATTCAAACGTATGAATTCCTAAATTCAAAGCTAAGTCTGTTGGAAGTAAATATCGCCAATAACCGTTTTGATCTGCTGACGTTGTAACTGCGTTTGTGTCGTCAATTACAATTTTTATAAGCGCAAAAGGTTCAGAAGTTCCAAAAATAAGAGGCGAGATCTCAAAGATTTCAGAATCGTTCTTATTAAATGCGGTCGGTTTGTTTGGAGCGGTCAAGTCAACAACAAGATTGATGGAGTCAGATTGTTCACTAACATTTCCTGATAAATCTGTTGCTGTTGCGGTTAGCAGATGGCTTCCCTCTCCAAAAATTAAATCATCGGAGAAAAATCCGCTAGCATTTGCTTGAGAAGATAAACGCTTAACAAAAACTCCATTGTCGTACAGATCAATATAAGAGTTTGGTTCTGATAATCCGGCTATTATCGCGGTTGTATTGTTTGTTGGAGTCGCAACTGGATTCAAAACAGGTTTATTCGGAGGAATCAAGTCTAAAAGTTGCCCTCCACCAACAGCTCCAGCGGCCGCAACAGGAGTAAACACATTTACATCTTGCGCTGTAATTTCGTGTCCGAATGAGTCAACAGCCCAAATCTTCACAAATAAATCCGCTTCAAGTGTGATGCCAGTGATTGTTGTAGAAGCCGTTAAAGAATTATCCAAATCTGAATCATCATCAACAGACCAAATTAAAGCAGAACCAGACCTATTTTGAACGTCTGTTTGATTATTTCCGTACCATAATTCGTAATGGTCGAAGTTTGTGTCAACAACCGATCCCCAATTCATTGTGACTGACGTACTCGTGCTCAAAAACTTTCCAAATGTTGCAAGTCCAATCGGATCCATCGTGTCTACGGCAAAATCCGTCGAAACAAAAGGAGAACTTATGTTCCCAAAACTATCAGTGCCAATAAGTCGAATCCTCATTGTGGACAAATCTTGATCGTCGAAATCAGCTCCGGCATTCCAAATAATTGTTTTACCAACTCCTGCGGTTTGTCCTAAACCAATATCTCCAGAAACTGACGGATGGGAAACTGTCCAAGTAAGTCCACCATCATTTGAGACATTCAAATCAACTATTAAATCAGTCAACACGTCGTCTGAAATGTCGTACGAAATTGTAACCGTTCCAAATCCTAAGTTTTGAGATGCTGAAACGTTCGAGATCACTGGTGCGGATGTATCAAGAACAAACACATTGGATTCGCTGTTATCTCCTTGATTGCTGAAACTATCAGTCGCTCTAACTCGAACTTTCATGTCAGTTTGATATTCATTTCCAAAATCAGTTCCAGCATCCCAAATGAACAGCTTGTTAATTCCTGTTGTTTGACCAGAACCGATGTCTCCAGTCACGGAAGTGTCAACAACAGTCCATGTTGAGCCGTTGTCATCAGAGATATCAAAGACAACTGTCAAATCTGTTGATGTGTTGTCTGAAAGATCGTAAGTTATCGTAACGCTTGCTGAATCGCTTGCTTGAGAAGAAGTTACGTTTGAAACAACAGGAACATCTGTGTCAACACTGAATGATGATGATTCGGTAAAATCTCCTTGATTGCTGAAACTATCAGTTGCTCGAGCGCGAACTTTCATGTCAGTTTGATATTGTTCTGCAAAATCAGTTCCAGCATCCCAAATGAACGACTTGTTTATTCCTGTTGTTTGACCAGAACCGATGTCTCCAGTCACGGAAGTGTCAACAACAGTCCATGTTGAGCCGTTGTCATCAGAAATATCAAAGACAACTGTCAAATCTGTTGATGTGTCGTCTGACAGGTCGTAAAATACCGCAACATCGCTTGTTCCTGCCATTTGTACGGCTGATAGATTCGACACAACAGGGTTTGCTGTCTCAACAGCGAAAGCTGGTGATTCACTGAAATCTCCTTGATTGCTGAAACTATCAGTTGCTCGAACGCGAACTTTCATGTCAGTTTGATATTGTCCGTCAAAATCAAGATCAGCGTTCCACGTGATCATTTTTCCATTTCCCGTTGTCTGCCCTGAACCAAAATCTCCTGTGGCTGAAGTTGTAGGCACTGTCCATGTTGAGCCATTGTCTGAAGAAATTTCAAAAGCAACAGATATATTTGAAGTAAAATCGGAAACATCGTATGAGATTTCTATTGAAGTTGTCCCTGCTAACTGTGTAGCAGAAACATTTGAAACAACTGGCGATTTCAAATCCAAAGCAAACGCGGAACTTGTTTCTATATTACCGTCTTGAACTCCATCATTGGCTCTTAATCTGACATAAATAAAATCCTCAAAATCTGAAACATCGGTTTGCGCATCCCAAGCAAAAATAAATGACGCGCCTGTTGTTGTAAACTCAAGACCCGCGATTCCGTCACTTCCGACTCCTGATTTTTCTGTCATGTCAAACCAATCAATTCCGTTGAGTGAGTATTCTTTTACTGAAATATTGCTAACATCATTTTGCTCATCGACCCCGGTATAATTTATTATGACGTAACCGTTACCTGAAGATTGAGAAACAGAATCAATCGTGATTGATGGTGCTGTTTGAGAAACAGATGCCGATGATGACAAATCACTTTCGCTGGTAGCGGCGTGCGCGACGTCCGCACTGTTTCTCGACTTTGTCTTAAACATGTAACTTGAAACAGGAGAGTTTAAACCAGTAACTGTAACAGTTCCCCAAACAGCTCCGGTTTGCCAAACCGCGCTCGCGCCAAGCGTTCCATTGGCTTGAACATATTTATTTTGAGTAGTTTCATAAATCGCATATTCCAAACCAGAAACTTCATTCGCATTTTTGTTTACAACAACATCAACAGAATTCGTTGTTGGATTTGAAACAGTCGGAGCCATCGGCGTATAAGGCTTTACAAATTTGAAAGCAGTCGCTGGAGACAAATTCTCATTTGTAAATGAATGTCCATAATCATCAGCGTGAACGATCTTAACTTTTCCAATGCGATTGTTGCCTTTCAGCGTGATTCCAACAGGCGTCAAATGATTTGAAGGCGAGGTCGTGTCAGAATCTCCAGCTGAAGCCGAACCATATCCGTTTCCATTCACCGCTACGAAAAAATTATTCGTGTTAGGACTTGTCTCGATAAATGATCCGCCTATCAAAACTGAAGTATCCCCAGCATGAGGTTGCGCTTGCAAATCTGATGATGCAAGTGTTGCCGGATCTTTTGTGTCAACAGAAAAGTTTGATGAACTTGTAAAATTTCCCTGATTTGAAAATGAATCGTTAGCGCGAATTCTAGCTTCCATGTTTGAGTTTGCGTTTGAATCAAAATCAACTCCTGCATTCCATGTTATTGTTTTTCCAGCGCCCGTTGTCTGGCCTGATCCAATATTTCCAGAGGCAGAAGTTGTTGGAACTGTCCAAGTCGTTCCATTGTCTGAAGAAATTTCAAGAACTGTTGAAAGATTGGTTGAGGTGCCATCTGTAAGATTATAAGAAATCGATACTGTTTCTGAACCTAAAATTTGAGAACCTGAAACATTTGATACAACTGGGTTGGCAGTATCGAGCGTAAACGCAGACGAATCTACAAAACTCCCTTGATTTGTAAAACGATCAGTTGCGCGAACGCGAACTTTCATGTCAGTTTGAAATTGTCCGTCAAAATCAGTTCCGGCATCCCAAACAATTATCTTTCCAGCTCCGGTTGTTTGTCCTGAACCAACGTTTCCTGTTGATGAACTGTGCGCTATTGTCCAGCTGATTCCATTATCTTCTGAAACTTCAAACTCAACATTCAAATTGCTTGAAGTGTCGTCAGTTAGATCGTAAGCGATGTTCACTGTGCGCGCTCCTGTATTCTGAACAGCAGAAACATCAGAAACAACAGAGGCTCTTGTATCAACTTCAAATACCGATGACGATGTGTACACGCCTTGATTTGCAAAATAATCTCGAGCGCGAACGCGGACTTTCATGTCGTCCTGATATTCATCATCAAAGTCAGCTCCCGCATTCCAAACAAATTGTTTTGCGCCTGTTGTTTGTCCTGATCCAACATCTCCGCTGTATGTGACAGCAGGAACTGTCCATGTTGTTCCGTTATCTGATGAAATACTGAACTCAACCAACAAACCACCAGAAGATAGATCGCTCAAAGTGTAATTGACTTGAACATTTTTTGAATCATCGACTTGAACTGCTGATACTCCTGAAACAACAGGAGATTTTGTATCGACAGTAAAGTTCGAAGACGTTGAAATTGCGCCACTGTTGTCATACACATCCGTTCCTTGCAATCTAATTTGCATTGTTGAATTTTCTTGATTGTCAAAATCAACTCCGGCGTTCCATGTTATTGAACGAGCAAGTCCGGACGAAACACCAGAGCCTACATCTCCTGTTGCGGAAGTTGTTGGAACTGTCCATGTCAAACCAGCGTCAGACGAAATTTGCAATGTCACCGTATTATTCGCGGCTGTGCTGTCTGAAAGATCGTAAGTAAATGTCATTATGTTTGTACCTGGTGCCTGACTTATTTGAATATTTGAAATAACAGGACCAAGCGTGTCTACCGCAAACGCCGAAGAAGTAGCCATGTTGCTGTTTGCAAGCGTATCGGTTGATTGCAAACGAACGTAAACCGTTTGGTCGCCTGTGTTTGGTAAGTCTGCCGCAATATCCCATCCAAATGTGAATGCCGCGCCGCTTGAAGTGAAAATTAACCCTGAAGTTCCATCACTTCCAACTCCGGATTTTTCAGTCATTACATTCCATGATGAACCGTCGGTTGAATATTCAAAAGTCGTTAAATTATTTGTGTCGTTTTGAGTATCTGTCCCAATGTATTCAATCAGCGCGTAACTTGTTGACGTTTGTTGAGCAACACTTGTAATCGAGATAGATGGAGAAGTATTTGCGATTGCGTTTGAAGAAGAAAAATTACTTTCGCTAGAAACCGCGTTAAGCGTGTCTGATGTGTTTCTTGATTTCACTTTGAAACTATATTGAGCAACAGGTGAAGATAGGCCTGTCACTGTGATTGTCCCCCATGCGGTTGTGGTTCTCCAAACAGGGCTTGTGTCAAGCGTGCCGTTGGCTTTCACATATTTTCCAGTTGTTGTTTCAAAAATTGCGTATTCCAAACCAGATGTTTCAGACGCATGTGGAATGATCGTAACATCAACTGATGTATTTTGAGGATTATTAACTGTTGGCGCTTGCGGAGTGTAAGGCTTCACATACTTCAAAGATGTATTTGGTGATGTGTTTTGATTTGTAACACTGTGTCCGTAATCATCAGTGTGAGTGATTTTAACTTTTGAAATATAATCGTTTCCGTCAAGAGTTGAGCCGACAGAAGTTGCTTGGTTTGAAGGTGAAGATGTGTTTGTAGTTCCTGAAGTTGCCGAACCATAAGCTCCTCCGTTTATCGCAACATAAAAATCATTAGTGTTTGGATTTGTTTCAGTGAACGACCCTCCAATCAAAACAGTTGTGTCTCCGGCGTTTGGTTGAGATTGGAGATTGGAAGTGACGTTTGGTGTTGGATCAAATGTGTCAATTATAAAATCAGATGATTCAACATTCACGCTCATATTGCTGAATCCATCGGTTCCGCGAATTCGAACTCGCATTGTTGAACGATCTTCATCTGGGTAATCAACTCCGGCATTCCATGTGATTGTTTTTCCATTTCCCGTTGTTTGTCCTGATCCTATAGCACCTATTACAGACGTATCCGTCACTGTCCAAGTAGCGCCGCTGTCTTGTGAAATATCAAGCTCTATATTTACAAAACCGCTATCAGATAAATTGTAAGTAAAGACGACATTGTCAGAACCCAAGGTTTGCGAAGCGGAAACACTAGAAATAACTGGCGCAAGAGTGTCAACAGAAAATGAAGGTGAAAAAACATTGCCGCTTAAATTATTGTGAGAATCAGTCGCGCGCACGCGAATCATCATTCCTGATTGTTCACGATTCGGGAAATCAACGGCCGCATTCCACGAAACTATTTTGCCAATTCCAGATGTAATACCGGCTCCGACATCTCCAGAAAGAGTTGTTGTTGCGACTCCCCATGTTAATCCGTTGTCTTCGGAAATTTCTATAACAACATTTGAAACATTTGCGTCCTCGATATCATATCCAATTGTTACAGTATTCAATCCGGAATCTTGAGAAGCTGTAACATTTGTGATACGCGGCGATTCTGTATCAACTGAAAAATTCGCTGACGACGCGTTTGCGCCAGCATTTCCAAAAATATCTGTTGCGCGAACTCGCACACGCAAATCTGACTGTTCTTGTCCGCTAAAATCAACTCCGGGATTCCATGTTATTGTTTTTCCTGTTCCTGGTGAAACCCCTGCGCCGATATCGCCAGTGACTGAAGTATCAGTGACATTCCATGTAGCTCCCCCATCGTCTGAAATATCAATTTCAACAAGACTATTTGAAAGATCAGTAAGTGTATAACTGAACACAACATTGTTTGAACCATTTTGTTGTTCAGCTGATACTGATGAGATCACTGGATTTTTTGCGTCAATTGTAAACGCACTTGATGTTGCAACTCCTCCGTCAGACGTTCCATCATTTGCTTGCAAGCGAATAAAAACAGTCGAGTCTTCAACGTTAGCAAGATCAGTTCCTACATCCCACATGAAATCGTGCGCTGTTCCTGTATATACGAAAACAAGGCCTGTTTTTCCATCGCTTCCAACTCCAGACTTTTCCGTCATGTTGTTCCATGTCGTACCGTTCGTAGAGTATTCGGCTGTTATAATCGTCGTATTTTCGCTTTCCAAGTCTGATCCAGTATAGTTTATAGTGACGTATCTCGAACCGTCTGTTGTTTGAGCAATTGATCCAAGCACGATCACTGGAGATTGATTCGCAGACGATGCGCCTCCTGAAAGCGCGCTTTCGCTTGATGCCGCGTTAGAGCCATCGCTTGTGTTTCGAGATTTGACTTTAAATTGATAAGTATATGAATCATTCGCAAGGCCGTTTACCGTCACTGTTCCCCACTGCGCTGTTGTTCGCCAAATCGCACTCGCGCCAAGCGTTCCGTTTGTCTGAACATATTGATTCTGACTTGTTTCAAAAATCGCATATTCCAAACCATCTGTTTCAACCGCGTTTTTATTAACTGTCACATTTTTCATTATCAACTGTTTGACCATAATCATCAGTGTGAGTGATTTTAACTTTTGAAATGTAATCGTTTCCGTCAAGTGTTGAGCCGACAGAAGTTGCTTGGTTTGAAGGTGAAGATGTGTTTGTAGTTCCTGAAGTTGCCGAACCATAAGCTCCTCCGTTTATCGCAACATAAAAATCATTAGTGTTTGGATTTGTTTCAGTGAACGAACCTCCAATCAAAACAGTTGTGTCTCCGGCGTTTGGTTGAGATTGGAGATTGGAAGTTGTAAGAACAACTGGATTCAAAGTATCAAGCGAAAAATTTGAAGAAGCAACATTTGCGCTTTGATGCTCATAGACATCTTTCGCGCGAACTCTAACTTGAATGTCAGCTTGATTTTGTTCATCAAAATCAACTCCGGCATTCCATGTGATTGTTTTGCTCCCTGAAGAAACTCCAGTTCCAACATCTCCAGTAACGCTTGTATCTGTCACTGCCCAAGTCGCTCCGCCATCATCTGAAATATCAATTTCAACGAGCGACACATTTTGATCAGCAAGAGTGTATGTGATTGAAATGTTTGTTGTTCCGAGAGTTTGCGATGCTCCGACATTTGTTACACGAGGTGCAAGTGTGTCAAGTGAAAAATTTGCAGAGCTCGCGTTTGAAGTATTGCTAAATCCATCCGTTGCTGTCACGCGAATTTTCATGTTTGTTTTTTCCTGACTGTTGTAATCCACAGCCGCATTCCAAGTTATTGTTTTGTTTGCTCCAGGAGCAATTCCAGATCCAGTATCACCCGTAACTGTTGTTGTTGGTATTGTCCAAGTTGTTCCTCCGTTGCTTGAAATTTCAAGTCCGATTGCGACGTTTCCAACATCTTCACTCACGTCGTAATGAAATGTAAACGTATCGAGCATGCTGTCTTGAACAGCACTAACATTTGTAACAGAAGGGTCGTTTGTATCAACTGTAAAATTTGATGATGACGTGTTCGTGCCTTGATTTCCAAAAGTATCTTTCGCGCGTATTCGAACCTGCAAGTCTGTTTGGTATTGATTATCAAAATCAGCTCCAGCATTCCACGTTATTGTTTTGCTTCCAGGCGTCACTCCTGAACCAACATGACCTGATACTGATGTGTCTGTTACGTTCCAAGTTGAACCTCCGTCTTCTGATATATCCAATTCAACCAAAGAGCTGTTCGCGTCAGTGAGCGTGTATGTGAATACAACAGTGCGGGCGCCTAAATTTTGTGAAGCTGAAACACTTGAAACAACAGGCAAAACAGTGTCTATCTCAAAAGCCGATGAAGTTACCAAAGTGCTCGTCGTTAATGTGTCTGAAGAACGAAGTCGAATATACACTGTAGAATCTTCAACACTAGGCAGATCTGTCCCGACATCCCACATGAAGTCATGCGCGCTTCCGCTTGGCAAGAACACCAAATTCGAAGTTCCGTCCGATCCGACTCCTGTTTTTTCTGTCATTGTGCTCCACGTTGAGTTGTCTATAGAATATTCAAAAACGGTCAAACTATTTACGTCACCTTGCCCATCAGTTCCAGTATAATTTATTGTTACATAATCAGTGCCATCGGTAGTTTGCGCAATTGAGCCAAGTGAAATTGACGGAGCAGTATTTGTAATTTGTGCTGTTGCGGAATATGCAGATTCAGATGAAACAGCGTGCGCCGCGTCGCTCGGATTTCTCGATTTAACTTTGAAAATATAATTTGCAACAGGAGAAGTAAGTCCGCTCACATGAACTTTTCCAGATATTCCAGTGTTGTTTCCCCATTGTCCGCTTGATGTTCCAATAACTTCCCAAACAGCGCTTGCTCCAAGCGTTCCGTTTGCTTGAACAAACTGATTGGTCGATGTTTATGCAATAGCATATTCAACGTCCGATGCTTCACTCACATTTGGATTTATTGTCAAATCCAAAACAGTTGTTACAGGCGATGACAAAGTTTTCATTATCAACTGTTTGACCATAATCATCAGTGTGAGTGATTTTAACTTTTGAAATGTAATCGTTTCCGTCAAGTGTTGAGCCGACAGAAGTTGCTTGGTTTGAAGGTGAAGATGTGTTTGTAGTTCCTGAAGTTGCCAAACCATAAGCTCCGCCGTTTATTGCAACATAAAAATCATTGGTGTTTGGATTTGTTTCAGTAAACGACCCTCCAATCAAAACAGTTGTGTCTCCTGCGTTTGGTTGAGATTGGAGATTGGAAGTTGTGAGAACAACTGGATTCAAAGTATCAAGCGAAAAATTTGCTGAGGCTACATTGTTCCCCTGATTTTGCCACTTGTCTTTCGCGCGAACTCTAACTTGAATGTCAGCTTGATTTTGTTCATCAAAATCAACTCCGGCATTCCATGTGATTGTTTTCCCAACTCCAGTTGTTTGACTTGACCCAACACTTCCTGAAACAGACGTGTCTGTTACAGCCCAAGTTGCGCCGCCATCATCTGAAATATAAATTTCAACAAGCAGATTGTCTGATGTATTGTCAGTTAAATCATAAGTGATCTGAACATTTGTTGAACCAGCAGTCTGCAACGCAACAACGTTTGACACAACAGGATTTACATAATCGACCGTAAACGCAGTTGAAGTTGCGTAAGCTCCGTTTCCAACCCCGTCATTTGCACGCAAACGAACATAAACAGTTGTATTATAAACTGCTCCGAGTTGTGAAAATGCGTCCCAAACAAAAGTGTGTGAAATTCCAACTGGAGACGATGTCAGACCAGTCACACCGCTATGCAACCCATCTCCTGTTGCGGCTGTCATTGTAACTTGCTCTCCAGAAAAAGCGCCTGTCAAAGAGTATTCATATGCTGTTAAACTTTCCGGATCGCTATCGTTGTCCTGCAAATCATAAGTGATATAAACGCGGCCCGTGCTTGTTCCTTGACTTGCAGACAAGTTGTTAATTACTGGCAAACTGTTTTCAGTGTAATCGATCGCGATATTATCTAAAATCACTTGTTGAGTTCCACTGCTTGATAAAAATGCTTTCCACTTTATTTTGTTGTTGGTTGTAGGGAATGTGCCGATGTTTGTATTAACTTCTGTTGCAATGTTGTAGTTGGTAGCGCCTGCTGTTGTCCAAATAGAGCCATTCCAATATTTCCAAGTAGAACCATCGTCATCAGAAAGTTGATAATAAATTTCCCCTCCATTTTTTGTCGCAGTTTCAGTAAACCCGTTCCAACTTATTGTTTTTGACATCGTAAGAGAACTGTTCGGAGTGATTGTTGGATTGCTTGTATCGTAACTTACTGTTGTTTTTGTCCAATTCAATTGAACATTGTCATAACCCAAAGTAAACGGACCAGTAGCAGACCCTGGAGTTTCAACCCAAGTGGCAATCTTCAGATAGTACGTTCCAGCGGCTGTAACCTTTGACGACACATCGAGATTGCTCACAGAAGCCCACCCGCTTGTTCCGGTTATTTCACCAGACGTCCAAACCTCATTTCCTATAACAGGAACACCTGAACCAGTATCAACAAACGCAAAAAGTTTGAACGTAATTGGCCCTGGAGACGAATCAAACGCCGTAACTTTCCAATCAAAACTCACTGTCGTTGTCGGATCAGCAACAGTCGTTATAAAAGATTGACGCCAATATCCCCCCAATTCATCATCAGATCCTGAAGGAACATTGATTCTTAACCATCCGTTAGGATTTCCTCCTGTGGTCTGACGATCTCCCTTAACATCTACTTCGCCACCACCTTGATCCCAATCAGCATATGTCCAACCTGTTGAATTAGAATCAAACGAAGGATTTGTTGTTGCCCCGCTGGTTGTTGAGCCTAAATTTTTAAGTTGTGCCACTCCACCTGTCACTTCAATTTTTGATGAATCATAAGTGTAATCGCCTGCTGTGCTAAAATCCCAGTTTTGAATTGCGGCAAGAAGCGGGGTCGCGCCGAATAAATATAAAGACACGATGCCAACAAAAATAATCTTAATCGCGTAGATCAAGGCCGCGCCAAAAGTTGTTGTTAGCGTAATTTTTCTTCTTACAGAAAAATTATGAAAATGCTCTTTTTCTTTTGACGGAAAAATGAAACCGGATTCCTGTATTTTCTTTGGTGAAACAATAAAAAATAATGGCAAAGATACAACGGTAAAAATCATTTCGACGACGATCAACTCAACGGCAATCGGAAGAGCTCTATGCCAGCCTTCAGCTTGAATCAATCGGCCTTTGAGATTAAAAATAATTCCTGAAAATCTGAGAAAAATAATTGAAAAACGTTCAATCATATTTTTAAACTGTCAAAAAGACCAAAAACATTCCAACAAACAGAATTACAACAACAGACCAGTTGGCCAAAACATCAACTTCTCTTATTACAATATCAAGAAAAGATGTTCTGACCTTAAAATATTGTTCGTTAGAAAACTGACTTCTGGTTTTTGAGCTTTCATCAAAAGTAAACGCTAAGACAGAATGATTACCCTCATTCAATTTGAAATCCTTTTGGCTGTGATCTATTTTCCAAAAGCCGTCACTCCCAACTTCGCCTGTGTACACTGCTGTTTGCAGATCCGACAACAAAAGAACGACTGTTGAATTTGGCTGACCGACTCCGTAAAAAATGAAATTTTTGCCTTGGCTCTTTTTAACTTCCTTTAATTCAGGAACAGTCAAACTTGAAGTTGTCCTTGCGGTTTGAATATCTGTTTCGGCTTTGATTAAATCAGTGTTGACTGCCATCAAGTCAGGTGGTCGAAGATCTGAAATGCTATACAGCTTCAACGGACCGAAAACAACCGGAACAAGAATTATGAGCAGTAATTTTATAATCCAGATAAACAAAATGATGCCGACACCTGTTAAAGTCAAAATGCGACGAAGATTATAATCAAAAGTAATTTTCTCATATCCGCCTTTTTCCTCAAGAAAAGCAGCAACTTTTTCCGGTCTTAAATTCAAATACAATGGCAGTGATACTATTGCCAAAATTGTTTCTAAAAGTATCAGCGAGAAGACATTTGTTACCGCCAAAAAGCCTTCTTGTTCAACCACCTTTTGCTTCCTTTGATAAATCCGATTCGTCAGTTGCAGTATAAGGTTGAGCCAAGCATATTTCACATTTGAAAAAATTAATTGTTAAGTAATTTTCGAGTTTTTGCCACAAGATCAGACAAATTCGTATCTGATTTTACAAAGTAATCTTCGGCTCCTAACTCTTTTGCTTTTTCAATACTGTCGTTGTCTCCAAGATTTGAGAGAACAACAACTGGGATTTTTGATATTGCAGAATTAGCTTTCATGTTTTTCAGGTATTCAAATCCGTCCATTTTTGGCATTATCAAATCCAAAAGAACCAAATCAGGTTTAAGCCTTTCTGTCATTTTCAAAGCTTGTTCGCCGTCTGTCGCTGTTGAGATTGAAATATTTTCTCTATGAAATGAAAGGTACATCGCGCGAAGCATTATTTCATCGTCTTCAACTATAAGAATCATCTTGTTCTTGTTTGCTGGCATATTATACTTCAATTTTCTTTTTTACATAATCGACAATTTTCTCAACTTCGATATTTGCCTTGATAAAATATTCATCAGCGCCGAGAGCCCGCCCTGATTTCACGTCTCCGACATCTTCAAGATTAGAAAGTATAATAACAGGAATTTCTTTTGATGTGTCGCTGGCTTTTAGTCGTTTCAAAACTTCAAATCCGTCTATTCCAGGAATAATCAAATCAAGTAAAATCAAATTCGGCGAGATTTTTTTTACAGCTTCTTCGACTTCAAGGCCATTTTCAACTGTCGCAATTTCAAAACCAGCTTTCTTAAATGTGTTGGAGAGCACACTTAACAACAGCGCGTCATCTTCAACAATTAAGATCCTGCTCGCATTATTCTTTTTCTTTGCCATATATCTTTCTAGACATATAATAACATACCTAGAAAAAACAGTCATCATTTGATGACTGTTTTCAACCTATGGCGTTTGCTCAAGTTTTACGTCAATACTCTTCTCTTCCCCATCATGTAAAATCTTCAGTTTGATTGTGTCTCCAACTTTTTTCTTTCGAATGAGCGATGGGAGTGAGTGTTTGGCATCCACTTTTACTCCGTCAACTTCCAAAATTATGTCGTATTCCTCAAGTCCTGCTTTGTCAGCCGGAGATCCAGGAATAACTGCGACATCTGTTTTTTGCTCTCCGCGAACGACAAGCGCGCCATAATCAACGCTTAAATTGTTACGTTTTTGAATCACATCATTTATCAACATATACCTAACACCTAAATATGGTCGAATGACTTTTCCATTCTCTTTCATTGATGTGACAGATTCTTTCACAGCGTTTGCAGGCAAAGCAAAACCAATGTTTTCAGAATTGCTCGCAACAGCCACGTTCACACCAACGACTTTCCCTGAAAGATCAAGAAGAGGCCCTCCGGAATTTCCCGGATTGATAGCCGCGTCAGTTTGAATTACGTTTTCAAGCGTTTCAGCCGTTCCAGTATTGCCTCCAGCCACGATCGAACGAGCCAAACCAGAAACAACTCCGGTTGAGACTGTGTTTCTGAACTCTCCAAGCGCGTTGCCAATTGCGATAACGGCTTGTCCTAAACGCAATTTGTCCGAATCACCAAACTCGAGAAACGCAACGTCTTTAGCATCAATTTTGAGAAGCGCAATATCTAAAACATCATCAATGGCAACAACCTTTGCTTCATATTTTGTTTCGTCGTTTGTAAAAACAGTGTACTGCGCTTGTTCATCGCTCACGACATGCGCGTTTGTTGCGATATATCCGTCTGATGAAATAAAAAATCCAGACCCGCCACCGACTTCTTTTTCTTGTGTTCCGTTCTGGCGATATTTCGGAATGCGAAAAGTGAACGGAGAATTTCCACCAAACATATCTGAAAATGGGTCTTCAAAGTACTGTTCAAGAACAGGAACGTCTTTTGTTGCAACTATCGAAACAACAGCAGGATTTATTCGCTCAACAACGTCGCTTACATCCATCGCAACGACGTTTACAGCTTGCTCGATTTGTTTTGTTGGTTTAATCCAACCTTGATCTTTAAGAACATTAAGTCCACCGGAAATAATGAATAATAAAATAACTGTGGCTCCGATCAATCCGGCCGCAAAATTAGAAAACCATGCTTTAATAGTATTTGAATGATTCATATAGCTAAAAATAATACGCTAATATATCGCTCTTTTCAAAAATTCGTTGCTATCCAAGGCAAGTTAACTGCTTTGATTCGCTTTTTGTGGTAGTATTATTTTAATATGCATTATGCCTGGTTAATTTGGAGTTTGATATTGATATCAATTTGGCTTATTGTTTACATAAGACTTAATAGTAAAGATAAAAGACGCGAAATGCTTATTGTCAGTTTTTGGACTTCTCTTTTGGGAATAACCGAGCCTTTTTTTGTTCCCGAATATTGGTTGCCACCATCTTTATTCAATTTGGCGATCAATACAGGATTCGATATTGAAAGTTTTATTTTTTCATTTGGTATCGGAGGACTCGCGGTTGTTATTTATGAACAATTTTATAACGTAAAGCACAGTTCAATGAGCTCTGAAGAACAGCATAACCAACACCACCGTTATCATTTCCTTACAATCATTTCCGCGCCAATTGCATTTTTTATTTTACTAGCAACAACAAAATTAAACCCAATTTACTCCGCGATTATTGCAATGATCGTAGGCGGTTTGTTTGCGTGGTATTGCCGTCCTGATCTTAAAAAGAAAATGCTCACGAGCGCATTTATTTTTTTATTTTTATATTTCGTTTACTTTTTAACTTTAGTTGCTTTGTATCCCGGATATGTTGAGCAAGTTTGGAATTTAAAAGCAATTTCCGGAATAATTATTTTAGGCATTCCGCTTGAAGAACTTCTGTTCGCATTAAGTTTTGGATTTTTGTGGTCCGGTATTTATGAACATCTAACTTGGCGGAAGATCAAACATATCTGATAGTTATCCACACAATACTTTCTTAAATAGGATATAGGGGTATATAATAATGACATGCTAGATCAACAACTAAAAAATCGAGCGATCCATAGAGCTAAAATTATTCGCGGCCAATTTGATGGTCTTATTAAGGCTATTGAGAAAGAGACGTACTGTCCTGAATTATTAACGCAGTCACTCTCAATCCAAAGGTCGCTCAAAAGCCTTGATGCGTTTGTGCTTGAAAACCATTTACGCACTCATGTCAAACATCAAATGAAAAACAAAATCGGCAATGAAAAGGCGATTAAAGAATTGATCGCGATATATACATTATCTAATAAATAAACTTCACAAAATTTTATGAAACAAAATTTAGGAAAAGTTGACAGGGTTTTGAGATTCGCGCTCGCATTTTGGTGGCTTAGTCCTCTTGCGCCTCACTTCGGCGCTGAATGGGGTAATTTACTCGTCCTAATTGTTGGATGGATTGCTCTTGTTGAAAGTTTTGTCGGTTGGTGCGGACTTCACGAACTGTTTCACATAGACAATAAAAATCAATAAACATGATATAGACATCACATTTCAAAATCTTACTCAATAACCCATTAAAATTATGACTGGCTTGTTTTTCACTCAGAAAAATCCTCAATGTGTCTATAGATACATTTTCGGTTTTTCTAAATTCCAAAACTGCGCCATTCATAAATTTTTCTTGGGTTCTAAGTCAGATTTTGAAATGTGATGTCTATAAAGCCAATTTTTTACGGAGCGCTCGCGGGATTGATTTTACTTGGCATATATTTTGGCATCCTGACACTTGTTTCCGGATGGAATTTTGCCCAAGTCCAGTTTTCAGATTTTTGGTATTTTATCGTGAGCCTCACCGGTGGATTTGGAATTCAAGTCGGACTTTATGTATATCTAAAAAATCTCGTGAAATCAGGTCGCGGATCTGGGAAAATTTTAGGTGTAACCGGCGCCACATCAACCGCCTCAATGATATCTTGTTGCGCTCATTATTTGGTTAATTTGTTGCCGATACTTGGCATTGCTGGAATTGTTACGTTTATTACACAGTATCAAATTGAACTCTTCTGGGTTGGATTGCTCTTTAATCTTCTTGGAATTATTTTAATGCTGAAACGTATATATCTGTTTAAAAAATTATGAAATACATACTATGTGTTCTCGGAATTATTGCTGTGTCGATTTTAGTGTATTTTATAATTTACAGCACTGGAAACGTTCAATCCAAAAGTCAACAAACAAACCAAACAACATCATCTATTCAAAGTTCGCCTCAAACTTCAACACAAAATCAATGGGAAACAAAAACCGATGATCAACAACCTGTTTCGATCACAGTAACACCTACTGAACTCGGGCCTGATTCGAATGAATGGAAATTTGAAATTGCTTTTGATACACATTCAGGAAGTTTAGATGACGATCCTTTGCAAGTCGTAACTTTATCTGATGATAAAGGCGATATTTATCAGCCGAAAAATTGGGAAGGTCCTGAACCTGGCGGACATCATTTCAAAGGAATTCTCACGTTTGACCAGATAAAACCATTGCCGCTCTTTATAGAATTGAAAATAAAAAATGTGGGCGGAATTCCTGAACGCTCGCTCAAATGGAATCTAAAATAAATTAACTCAACTAATAATTCATTAATTATAATTATATGAATAACCTTAATCATCTTCTCAAAGTGACAGCGGTTTGGACAACGATCGTTTACGTTGTCTGTTTCGTGGTCGTTGCATTTTATCCGCCAATTCGTGAACTTTTCTTTCAATACGCTCTTCACACAAAAATCGCTGTAGGAACAATTGATATGAATGTCGGAAATTTCATTTCAGGACTTATTATCTGGAACATCATTGATATCGTGTCTGTCTGGCTTTTTGCCGCGCTTTACAAATCAGTCAAATAACAATATTGAACGCTTTTCCGCTATTTTTCCGGAAAACCAAAGATTGGAATTCTATAATCACCATATCTCCATTCGCGCGCGCTATCATCTGGAGCAGATATAAAAATGTTGTTGATTAATTCAGCTTTCGATTCCGGACTTATATAAACACCGTCACCGCAATTGGTGATGGTGTTATTTTTAATAATCTGCGATCCGGCGATGGATGCAATTCCTGTGTGACAATCATCAATAATATTTCCGGAAACTTCTTGTGTGCCGTTAAATTTGAGATCAATTCCTTCGTGTCCTGCATCAGATAGATGATTGTTGATTATTTTAATGTTTGAATTTGCAGATGATATTGTTCCCCACAGTGCATGACGAGATATTGTATTTTGAATAACACTGTTTGGCTGTTTGCCGATAGGATTAAGACCATTGCGAGTATATTCAACCGTAACTGAATCAACTAAACTACCATCGCCATTAAAAATAATCGCTTCCCAGTTTGCCAAATTCGGTTTTTCCGCCGCTGATGTAAAAATAATCGGTTTAGTTTGCGATCCTTTGGCAATTAATTTTCCGAGAATAAAAAGACTTGAATGAGTTGTTGTGTATGATCTAAGTCGTGTTGGATCAAGATCATTAAAACCGTCTGCCGAAACTTCATCTCCGCTATGACGATCATCTCCGACCGCGAATTTAACTGTCGCTCCAGGAAGAACTGTGAGATTTCCTAAAACTTCAACATCTCCTGTGACGTAAATGTTCCCGCTCCAAATTTGATTTCCAATAAACCAACCACTTATGGATGTATCAAATTTTTGAGTTGTTGAAAAAAATTTATATACAATTAAAACAACAATAAGAAATGCGGTTATAACAAAGATATACGGTGCTTTTTTTATTTTCATAAAACCGGTTTTCAGAATTTTTTTATTTGCACTGCTCCGGCATGTTTTCGTAAGTCTGCTTTGCGATATCATTGATTACAGCATCGGCATCTCCGCGATTGAGCGCTTGAAGCACTGAAGGCGTCCAAAGATATACGCCATTTGCTTTCTGTTGACTGAAAAGCGGGTGCTGATATGGATTGCTCGGAACTCGCTCTGGAGTGAGTGGCACAAACCATGAACGAGTTCTTTTCCATGATGTTTGGTTTGACACAACCCAACAACTAGACATCTCGCATTGATCTTGTTCAAAATGAGCGAACAACTGCATTCCACCTGTCGCGCGATCTGTGAACACTCTTGTAGAGTGCAGAGCTTGCGCAAATTTTTCAATTTCATCCAAATCAACAACTTTTCCAACGCCTGGAATTGAACTGCCTATAACTTCTCCGGTTGTATCTGGAATACCCAACAACGCAGTAGCCATTTCTTTGTATGCGTCAACAACAGAATCCGCTGTTACTATATCAAGATCATCCAATGCCTTAAATGGAAGTTCAAGAAGTTTAAGAGAATCAATTGTTTTTTGAGCTTCAAGTTCGTTTTTTTCTTCTGTGCTTATCGAATCAGTGCTTGTCGTCACAGCATAAGATACGCGACATCTTAATTCATTTGGTACACAATCCAGAGGACAGGACCATGTGAAAAGATGAAGTCGCGGAAACATTATGCCATATACAACAAACAATCCACCAAAAATGAACGTCACCGCGCCAACGGCAGGTTTTATTGAAAAAAGATTTGATCTTGATGCAAACACAAGACCTCCGCCAACAACCGCAAGTGCTAGACCGGCGAAAAATATCATATTCGTATTTGATGATTTTGTTGAAACAGGAATTGTTGAAAGAGGTGTCGCGGGCGTTGTTTTCGTTGTATCAGTTTTTGCAGGTGTGGTAGTTGAAGTTGTTTTTGAAGAAGTAATAGGTGTTGTTTCCGTTTGATCAGTCGTAAGTAATGCACCGACGCTGAAAAGTTTCTCACCATCTTTTCCAAGCATAGAAATTGATAGAGCGCTTGACGGTTGAATTTCTTTTGACATGTATAGAGCAATACACGTTTTCTTGCCAACTTCCAAACTTGTTTTACCTTGACAGCGAACAGAATCACTTCCGATTGTGCATGTCCAATCAGATGCGTTCCATTGTCAATCGTTCACAAGAACAGCAACGCCTGTTGGATTAGGAATTGTTTGTCTGTTGCCTGTGAGTGGAATTTCAATACCGTTGATAACAGACCCTTCAAGGCTTTGAGGAATTACGACAGCCACAACAGACGCCGCGTTTTCATTTGATTGCGAATAGTATTCAACTGATGCGTTTATGGAAGGAAACTGTTTAAGAGCAAAAACCACGGACGGAAAAATCAGTATGTAAAAAATTGGAAACAAAATTTTGATGTTGCGCATAAGTTCTATTTTAGACTTGACTGATGAAAAAGAAAACTATCAAATCTGAAAACAGAAAAAGTCATTATATGTGGCCGTTGACAACTTTGATATTTTTTTATAGCCTGTAAAAGCGTCGCATTGCAGTTTGCTTAAAATCAAAGGAGAGTAACTTGAGTAAAACACCATTGTGCAGACAAATCAGTCTGAATATTCCAAACAAGGATGTCTATGGTCGTCCACAGCCGGGTTTCATCGAGTCTGTTCAACCAAAAGGTGCCTCAACGCCAACGGCCAACTTTCTCGCGAGTGTTCTTCCCGGACACAAAATTGAGCATGTTGTCCGCGAAACACTTGGGTTTGTGCCAGTTGACTACAACCCGGAGTTCATTCCATCGTCGAGTCTGTTTTTCCAGACAATCCACGAGTGATTCACTAGCCATCATCCTCTAACACTTCGTCCAGAGGCTCTTATGTTCCTAATCTCGCACGAGGTCGCGACAGCCGTGAACCTGAATCCCGAGGAGTTCTCTCACCTGTTCACACGTTCGCGCGATAAAGTGAAAATAGACGTGCAACACGACAACCTGTGCTACGGCGACCCAAAGAGTCCATGGGGTGAAGCGATCGTATTGTTCCGACCCAAGCTCGAGGATGTCGTTCCGCCAGGTATCATGCAACACATGTTGCCAGGATTCACGACTGCTACGCCAGAGACAGATGCGGCAAGTCTCGTCGTGTTCATGAACGCGACGCAGAAGTTCTACGACTATAGTACCTATACGTCATGTGGAATACCGGATATTCGCCTTGCAGGCACACCGGAGGACTACCGCAAGGTCCTGAACGCAGCGATGCAACTCTCCGAGGTTTTTGCCCGTCCGCTTGGTCGCTACTTCAAGCATCTTTTGCCGGTTCTACAAAAGATCGTTGATCAAGCCGGTGGCGAAATACTCGATGAATACTTTTGGAAGTCACTCTACAAGTTCAGCTCCGAGTCTGGCTCTGATACTTTCAATGGTTGGATAAGCACGTTCGTCAACTTCATTCTCCAATCAGAGGATGAAAGATCTGTCAGACGCAACAAGTCACCAAAAGGTGTTCTAATAGAAAAGTCGGATGACGCGTTCGACTGGACACGTGCTGAGGAAGGACGCTGGGGCATCCACGGCATCGCGCTCGGGTCAGTACCTTCGCACATCTCGACTGTGCCATTCACTTGGCACTATATGGATTCGTCATATCCAATGCTCTTCGCTGGCGGTATGCTCGCTGTCGACATTGATGACGGATCTCTCATGCCAGGTCTTTCATACGCGGTTCTGCATCAGCATGGTTAACACTTTAGTCAATCTCACTCCCGCGCATCCCGCGGGTTTTTTTGTTTAAGAAAGTATAAAAAAACAACCATCGTAAGTAAGATGGTTGTTTTTTGGCTCCGAACCCTGAACGAAATCCGAACTTTTTTTAGCGAAAATCCGAACGCTGAATTTTGAAAAATTTTTAAGCTCGGGCGGGCAAAAAGGAAGAAGGTTGGGGGGAAGGAATTTTTGCCCGCCCTCGCTTTTCCGCCGCCGCCGAATTTCGTGCCAACAAAGTTGGCGCGCCGCTTACGAGTTAGAAACTGGAATAAATTCTTTTAAAACATCATTAATATCAGAGCATTGTTTAATCTCAGTTTCGTCAGATTCTAAATCTATTACAATATGTCCCATTGATGTTTTCACAGCGTTTTGTTTTAAAGAATTTTCTCCGGATGAATAATTAGAATCGTAATATCTTTTATCAACATCTGATCGGTTTTCGTCAGAATCTTCCTCTCTAACTTTTTCGGAAATAATATTTAGTCTTGTTTTATTTCCTTTAATTTCTTGAAATAATCGTTCAGAAAATGAAGTCGCAAGCCCGTGATGAGGAGCAATTAAGAAGTCAACACCAAAATCGTTAAGTTGCTTTTTGAAATCGTTATTGCGTTTAATTAGACACTCCATACCCTCTTTTAATATGTCGCCAGGCATTAAAAGTGTTTTATTATTTGAATGAAAAAATAGAAGAAGGCTTATATTATTTGCATACCCGGGTTTTAAATTTTCATCGTTTCCGCACTCGGTCGGTTTGATGTAAAATAGCTTCATTATTTCTGGGATAATAGAGACAAGCGGATTTGAAGGCGACATCCCATAAGGATTACCAGGAACATTCGCCGTCCTCGTTTTCATATCAGAAAGAACCAGTTTTCTTGCATTATTTTCGCCAGTGAAAAAACTGATGATGATTTTAAAAATACTATCCTGTGTTTCATTGTCATTTGGACAAGTCATATAGTTGGGATGAAATTTTTCCCTAAATTTTTCATAATCCGAAATGTGGTCATTGTCCAAATGACTTAGGAATAATTGGTCTATGTGATATTTTTCTGTGTTTCCAGCGATGTCTGTTTTTCTAAAAGATCGCTTCTGAGCCAATGGGATTAAAAAATTGTCTACTGGTGAAAAATCAGTACTTTTTCCTAAATCAATTATTACCTTTTTATCATCAATTTCGGCGTATGATGCTAAAGCGCCACCCACATTTAATATAACAAGTTTTTTCATATCAACTATTTTTTAAATTTAATAATATAGTTTTAAATACTAAGCCCCTTGCAGTACCTCTGCCCCTCCATAAAAAAATAATGCAAAACAAAAAACTTAAAAAGCTCAAATAAAAATTTTTATCAATAATAAAAATAATTCCTATCAATAAAAATTCTAACATCATTACGCGAACAAATAAATAATTCCTATTTGCAATTTTTATTTCATCTGTTTGGTTTATATTAGAATAGAGCTTCCAAAATATACTTTGTGATACCTCGTCACTCTTTTTATTCCTTTTCCACCACCAAAAAGATAAATCGGAGTATTCTTGATCAAAAAGTTTTGATTCTGTTTCTTCCAATCTAAGCTCTTTCATCAACTCATTCCTTTTGTATTCGCTCTTTGTTATTGGATTGTTTTTGTATAAAAATATTTCCGATGGCCGTCTTAATTTGAAGAAAATATTAATAATACATTCAATTTCATGAGCAATGGTTTGTAATAATTCTCCGATTATATAAGCCGAACAAAAAAATAAAAAAGTGTAAAAGAAATCTAAATTTTCAATAAAGTTAAATTGGATTTTTTCCCTGAACAAAAAATAGAATATTGCCAACAAAAAACCTCCGGGCATTACTTTCATTATTAAGTCTTCAATTGAAAATTTATCACTCATAGTTTATCGATTACCTTTTGCGCGATTGTGGGTTTTACACAACATTTGGCAATTTTTTATATCACTTTTACCGCCCTTGCTCCAAGCCGAAACATGGTCAGCGTCCATATCGCTCAAGCTCCAAATTTTTTCTTTGTTTGCATCGTGTCCAATAGCACAAAGTGGGCAGTTCGATACTTTTTTCTTCTCGGCTTTAGTTGTTTGTTCTTTGTATACTGCTTTTTTAATTGCTTCATCAAAAACTCGGACTTCAAGCAATTTTGTATCAATAGAGCCACCTAAAATAAACTCAAAAATGCCTTTGCGATTTTTTACATACGGATCGGCGTAGAGTTTTTGTACTTCGACTAATACTTTTTTGGGATCATAAGATTTCTTGTGGTACTGCTCATACAATCGCCCCCATTCAAGTCCGCACATCTCGCTTTCTACATCCGTAAACACACTTGATATCCAATCGATCACACTGTTGAAATATTTTTTTAACTCATTGATATTTTTGTCATTGCGATGAATGCTCATGTAATCATCAATATTTCCTTTACTTACCCAGTCTAATGCTCTTTCAAAAAATGCCTGTCGATCTACACTTCCTCTTATGTATACGCTCCATTTTTGAACATTGGCATTTTGGCTATTACTGAATTCCTCTTTGCCCAATGTAACAAATGGACCAGAATAAATCGCATTTAACAATTCTTGAGGGACGAGCGGAACCCCGGCAATATTGATTGTTTTGAACCACTCCTTGATCTGACTTTCCGTGCCCTCACATTCATAAATAAGCAGTTTAGTTTCCAATATCTTATTTTTCTTGTCTTTTGCTAAGCCACCAAAATATTGCATTCCGTTTTCATCTTTGATAGCAAATTTATCAGTAATAAATCGTCCAAGACTGGTGATGCGTTGTTGTCCGTCAAGAACTTCAAAATTATTGCTGATTATTTTATTAAAATAAATCAATCCTATCGGGTATCCCTTGAGGACTGATTCAATAACAGCCATTTCTCTTTTGCCGCCGTCAGAAGCATAAATATAATTGCGTTGGTATTCTGGCTGAATAGTTAGTTTACCAGACAAGCCAAACAAGCCCTTGCCTTCAAGTTCGTTATAAACAAACCCTTCGCAAATGTCTTTAACAGTAATGTTAGTTTTTAAAGTTGTAATCATATAATGTTGTTAGTTGATATCAGGTAAATCTCTTAATCTTTTGCCTTTATATTGCCAATAAGCAGCTCCTTGGTATGCGCCACTCTCATTTAATCCTCCTTTTTGCTCGTATATCTTGTATGTTAATGGCGCAAGTTTCCAAATTTGTTCGCCATATTCCACTTCACGCTCGCCAACCACTTTCGCGGTGATTTCTTTGTCAGCTATAAAAACAATTTCTTCTCCGTTCTTAATTCCTTTTTTATAAAAACTAAACCTTGTTCCTTGCTCTCTAGCTTTTGAAACTTCGTCAAATTCCTTTTCTTTATTTACATCTTTGGGATAAATCACTTTACCTTCGAATGATAACAAAAGTTGTCGCACTAAATCATAATCAAGGGCAAATAATTCACTATCCCCAACACGATGTTTATTAAAAATTTCTTTTAAAAGATTTTCTTTCTCATTGTAATCATCAAGTTCAATTGCAAAAAATCTTTTTAGACCAGAAACATTATAATAACCATTTGCCTCAAGATTTCGCATTCTTTCTTGATAATTATTTGTGCCTGTTTGTCCGATCTTTATCAAACCGGAAACAGCCGTTGTTATTATATAAATAACACCTTTCATATTATTTTTTCTTATGTTTAATTAAAATACGCGCAAATTGCGCCTTACCGTTTATATAAGTGCAATCCGTTGCACTTTTTACATTATTCATTAAATGTTCTCGTTCTCCTCGAACATTAGAATTTCCTAAAATTTCAAATTGGTCAGGATTATATTTATCAAGAAAAGTAATTGGCACACCCATTACGCCCTTATAATCACTTGGTATTGCATCTGTAAAAGGTACTTCTATTGCTTTGTAATTATCGTATTTATCATACGACTTTTTTCCTTTAATTTCTTTATGTTTACTATACTTTAAATTCTCCGCCATTGTCATAAGTGGCAATGGTTGATGACGGCGCCCGTGGTCAAGATTAGTGAGCCACAAACAATTATTAGTGGCGACAATTCTGTTTCCATTTTCGTCTATTCGTGCTTCTGATCCGTACAATTCGTAAGATTCAGGCACAATAAATCCAGAAATCCACCTTCCCATTCCATTGCCAAGCCATGCTCTATTTTCTTTAATTTTTTGGAATATCTCTCGATAAGTTAGACAATTAATATTGCCGATAATCAAAAACTTTTTATTATAATCAAAAAGTTGCTTAACATATTCACGAAACAAACTAAAGGGGGGGTTCGTTACGACAATGTCGGATTGTTTAAGCAAACTAATACATTCATCGCTACGAAAATCGCCGTCGCCCTCTAGTGGCGTCCATTCATTGTTTTTGTTTGCTTTTAATTGCTTGGAAACATCTTTTAAGTTGAATTCGCCGTCTTCGTCTATGTCGTGCACTTCGTTAATAATAAATTTGTTGGCGGTTATCTTGGGACGCCCTTTTGATTTCGGAAGAGTCTTGTCATTACCAAACAGTTGTAGCTGGGTGTTGGCTACAGGTGAAGGTTTATAGCTGGTGGTGATAAGCTGTTTCAATCCAAGTTTGTTAAAATTCAGCACAAAATAACGGAAAAAATTGCTTTCAAACGGATCATCGCAGTTGCAATACACTACCTTGTTGCGAAAAGTATCAGGATTATAATCCAGATATTTTTCAATCTCTTTTTGAATGTCGCCGTATTGGGTATAAAACTCATCGTTCTTTGCTTTCCTTGCTTTCTTTAGATTTTTGATTGAGGATGTTCTAGCCATAATTATTTCTGTATTAAATCATCAACGCCAACATTAAGCGCTTTGGCGATTTTAGACAGCGTTTCTATGGTTGGGTTGATGTTTGCTCCCGATTCAATCTTGATAATCGTGTTATAGGTAACATCAGCAAGTTTTGAGAGCCTATCTTGAGAAATACCGAGCTTGTTTCGGTATTTCTTCATATTCTCTGCGATAGTGGATTTGTTTATTGACGACATTGTAATATATTACTATAATTAAAGTAATAGCGATTTATATTGCTTAATTTATTACTATATTATCAAATTTATTGAGATTCGTAAAGACAAAAGGGAGTTCCTTGTCGTTGCCCGCGCACGGGAGGGCTGGGGCAAGGGCAACATCTTCTTTGGCGGCGCATTTCGCAAAGCGAAATACGAAATTCGGCGGCGGCGGAAAAGCGAGGGCGGGCAAAAATTCCTTCCCCCCAACCTCCTTCCTTTTTGCCCGCCCGAGCTTAAAAATTTTTCAAAATTCAGCGTTCGGATTTTCGCTAAAAAAAGTTCGGATTTCGTTCAGGGTTCGGAGCCAAAAAACAACCATCTTACTTACGATGGTTGTTTTTTGGCTCGGGGGGTGGGATTCGAACCCACGACCAATTGGTTACACATAATCCTCTGGTTTCCCAAAGGGGTGGACTATATCATCGCCCAAAAGGGCGTGAGGCGCTTCCCGTTTCAACCAAAGTCGAAACAGTACTCCTTTCGGATAGTCTCTGAACCTTCCCCGCTGTAGCGGGGCTTGGCTGCTGATTATCAAGATATTTTCATCGAAGACTTCCAGCAATTCACCTCATTTTTCATCCGATGTTTCCACCGGAAGCTGCTATTTGGACCGTCTGATCCTGGTCACAGCCAACTGCTCTGCCACTGAGCTACCCCCGAATATTTTCATCAAGCCATTTACGACCTTGACCGCTTTTTAGAAAACGTTCACGTTTAATGGCTGATTCTTTGTCATTGAATGACTCAGTATGAATCAAAATGAACGGACCGTTCTGTCGAGTCCATTGATTCGTACCGGATAAATGTTCATGGAATCTTTCATCAACACTTTTCCCAGTATAACCAATGTATCGTTTCTCATTTTTGAGACTGCGCAGAATATAAATTGTATAAGACATAATCAACAGCCCCCGCCAAAGGCGGGTCAGCCTAAGGCTGAAACTGCTCTGCCCCGCCAAAGGCGGGCGCAGCACTGAAGCTCTGACAAAAAAGGTCAGTCCGCCTCTGGCGGAACCCCCGAATGTTCATTATTAAGAACGACGTGATTATAACAAAGCATCAAACTCTAGACAAGGACATTGGCTGCTTATGGGTTTAACAAGCCCTTGCTAAAATCAGAGACTTAATCTATACTATCGCTGTCATTTAGACATAGAAACAAAGTCGAGTTTCAAAATAAGCAACCAAAACACATTCGTATGACAGGAACAATCAAGACTCTTACGGAAAAGGGATTTGGATTCATTTCTCGCGAAGGCGAGGCAAAGGATCTTTTCTTCCACTCAAAAGAGCTCCAAGGTGTGACATATGACGAGTTGAACGTTGGCGACACAGTCAACTTCGAGATCGACAACTCTGGCCCAAAAGGACCAGCCGCTGTCAATGTAACTCGCGTATAAATTTCGTTGTAAGCCACCCTCGATTTGAGGGTGGTTTTTATTTGATGTGTCTCACTGTATGATAAAATATTTTTATATGAAAACTATCACTACATCATACGAAAATCCTGATCTTGATGGATACGGATCAGCGATGGCATACGCGGAACTTCTTCAAACAAAAGGAAAAGACGCTCATACCCGGATTTGGGGAACGCCGCATCTTGAAGTTCAATGGTTTATGGATAGGTTCAAACTTCCGCAGGCAAAAGGTCCAACAGACGACACAACAACTGAAGTCGTTCTTTTGGATGCAAGTTCACCTGATGATCTTCCAAAACCGCTTCAAGTCAAACAAGTTATCGAAATAATTGACCACAGACGAATCAACAACATTAAAGCTTTTCCAAATGCAATTTCACAAATTGAACTTGTAGGCGCTTCCGCAACTCTAGTTGCCGAACGATTCAAAAAAGAAAACATTAAACCGTCAAAAGAATCAGCGATGTTTCTTTATGGAGCAATCATTTCTAACACAGAAAATTTCACGGGAATTTCAACTGATCGCGATCGAGAAATGGCTGATTGGTTAAAACAAATTTCAAACGCTCCAGATGATCTCGCACAAAAAATGTTCATTGCGAAGTCCGACTTATCAGGTAATCGACTGCGCGAAATTTTGTTTGGCGATTTGAAAACGATTGTCATTGAAGAAAAAACCTTCGCGATTGGTCAGATTGAAATTATCGGCGTTGATAAACTACTTGCTGAACGTCGAGAAGAAATCATGAGTATGATGAAAGAAATTCAAAAAACAGAAAAATCAGATTATACATTCGTAAACTTTAAAGATCTCGAAAAAGGTTCATCAAAAATTCTTTGTTTGGATGATAAGACTGCTGAACTTTTGAAAGACCTACCGAATTTAAAATTTAGAAAACATATTATCGCTTGGATTCAGGAAAAGTTGAAATAAAAAACGACCCGAATGGGTCGTAAGAATAGTCGCGCGTTTATCACGCAAGTTTTACGTTGAACGACGATGACGAGAAAACATTCGAACTGGAGCTCGCAGTACAGCGGACAAAAGAGTTCCACAGTAAAACCTAGCAGAACGAAGTTGTCGTCGAAACTTCCGATACCTGTCTTCGACATCAGTAGGCGGCCACTCTGTCTTTGGTGCTTTGCAAGGAATCTGTGTTCGAACAAATTCATCCACCTTGATCATGTTGCTCGTCTTGATTCGGAGAACAATATACCAAGTGTTCTCACATATCTTCACGAAAAGACCATCGTTTCTGAATTGCATTGCTGTGATAGTGGCTTGCTGATCATGATCAACCGCGAATCCGCCGCTTCCAGCCATTCCTATTTCAGTCTGTTCGCATGTGATCGAGTTTCCGAAAGTTGCTTTCAGACGTTTTTCAAGATTAAGTCTGACTCCTCTCATAGCTTCCACTTTTTTTACCTCGTTTTGATCGTCCTGAAAACGGACGCTTTTGAGCGTAATCAATAAAAACAATTTCGTCAATCTGAATCAAACTTCATCACTTCAGCTTTTTTTATTGCTAAAATTTGAGAAATTTGATAGACTCCATGCATATATGCCTAGAGAAGAACTTCAAGAACAAACCTTTTTCGGATTAGGAATCGCTCCAACGCTTTTAGAAAGACTTGAAAAACTTGGGTTTAAGCATCCAACACCGATTCAATTCAAAGCAATTCCAGTTGCCGCAACAGGCGAAGATCTTATTGGAATTGCGCAAACCGGTACTGGAAAGACGCTTGCTTTTACAATTCCGATGCTTCAACAAATGTCAGCGCGTTCAAAAATGGGGCTTGTTCTCCTCCCTACTCGCGAGCTTGCTGTTCAGGTTGATGAAGTCATACGAAAAATTGGAATAACAATGGGTCTTCGCACAGCCGTGCTCATAGGCGGAGTGCCAATGAATCCGCAAATAAGACAACTTCGCGCAAAACCGCACGTCATTGTTGCGACACCCGGTCGTCTTATTGATCATCTCGAACAAAGAAACTTGAAACTTGATCGCGTTGGAGTGTTAGTGCTTGATGAAGCGGATCGCATGCTTGATATGGGATTTGCTCCACAACTTAAAAAAATTCTTGTTACTGTTCCGACTGATCGTCAAACAATGTTGTTTTCTGCGACAATGCCGGAGGAAATTGCAAAGATCGCGCGAACATACATGAAACAACCTTTGCGAATCGAGGTCGCTCCATCTGGAACAACGATTGAAAAAGTTGATCAAGAAGTTTACATAGTCTCAAAAACAGAAAAAGCCCAACTGCTCGAACGACTACTTAAGGAATACAAAGGAACCGTACTTTTGTTCACACGAACAAAACACGGAGCAACAAAAGTCGCGCGCATGATTAAGCAAATGAATCACACTGTTACCGAGATTCATTCCAATCGTTCACAAAACCAGCGCCAAGATGCTTTAAGAGGTTTTTCGTCTGGCAAGTATCGCGTTTTGGTTGCAACAGATATTGCAGCGCGAGGAATTGATGTAAAAAACATTGAGCTTGTTTTGAATTTTGATTTGCCGGATCATCTGGAAGATTATGTTCATAGAATCGGGCGAACAGGACGCGCTGGAAAAACTGGCAAAGCGATTTCGTTCGCGGCGCCTGAACAAAAAGCAGATGTTCGCGGAATTGAAAGGCTTATTAGAAAAACACTTGCAATGAAAACTCCGTCTGGCGAGCCAGTCGCGCCAGAACAACCACAATACAGAGGTTACAGAGGTCCGAAAGGTCCAAGATGGCCAAAAAAAGAAGCCCGGTCAGGCTTCAGAAGTCGTCGTCGGTATCAGTAGATTCGACTGTAACAGGAATGGCCGTCTTTATTCTTTGCCAACTACGCCTGCGATATGAGAGATACCCTGTGAAGATGTGTCCGAGCAGAGAAAACACTCCAAACGCGAGCGCGAAAATGAAAACAGTGTTCACTATCGTTACGATCGTTGGATGATGATAGCCCTCTGGTACGAAAACCAGAAATGCCATTCCAATGATCTCCGCCCAGATTTTGATTTTCCCGAATCGGTTACTGCTCACGTTATCGAGCTTGAGATACTGTTTGATCGGACGCATGAGCGTCAGACAAACAGCAACAACCGTCAGCAACACGATCACACAGTTTGCGACATAACCGATTCCAAGCGAATAAAGAACAAGAAAGAACCGTAGTTTGTCTGCGAGCGGATCAAGTGTGCGACCAAGGTGTGTGACACCTCGATAATTGACGCGCTTCCAGAGTGTCAGAGACACTTCCTCATCAAGTGTCATCGCTGGTCGTGAACCTTGCTGATAGCGACTCAATGCGCCGTCCATAAAATCCGTGATAAGACTTATGGTAAGCAAGGTCGCTCCGACAATGTATTGATCGAGCATGAAAAAGAGAGACATCGGTATGCAGATAACAAGCCCGATGAGCGTCACTTGATTGGCTGTGAAATGATCGGAAAGCCAACGTCCCACTGATTTTGAAAGCCCTTGCACAGGTCCGAACTTCGGATCCTTGAGCCAACGGCCGAACCTTCTCATTATCATCCCCCTTTGCATAGCTGACCGAATGATCTTACACTTTTTTACAAAATTGTCAAACATAAAACGGGCTTCTTAGGCCCGCTTTATATTTACCAATCTTCGTTCTCTTCGTCGTCGCTTGCGCCATCTTCGTCGTCGTCGACATCTGTCGTGGCTTCTTCTGCCAAACCATCATCATCGCCATTTCCCCAATCATCGTCTCCAATGTCAAAACTGAATGGACAAAACATACGTCTTATTTTATTCAAAGATCGTTATGAATTAGTAAAAACATAATACCAAATGAGAACGGACGCGCAAGAAGTTGTCAATAGGCGGATCGAAAATAAAAAATCTATTGTGCAAATTCAAATGAAGCTGTGTGCACAGGGACAAATTTAACCATCTCATCAACAGGCGATAAAAACTGATCGCTATTTATTAACTCTATCTTTGAATCAAAAGTTTCAGTTGACGCTGTAATCATTTGCGATGAACGTGAAACAATCGGCGACTCAGTTTGTGATGATTCATTTATCGTTACGCTTGCTATTGTAAAAACAACAACAAGCGCTCCTCCAGCAAAAAGCGGAACCGTAAACGTCATTAAGCGATTCCACTTTTGTTGCTCGATGCTTTTATTGAAATATCTAGAACACAAAAGCTCGCGTCGCAATTCATAACGATGCGCTGTTTCTTCAGGAGTTTGGATAGATCCCAAACGTTCAAGCATTTCTTCGATTTGGTTCAGAATGGAAGACATATACGTTTTGAGCTGACTTGGTCGACTCATTTGATTCTTGAATCGCATTTGATTCTTGAATCATTAGAACAGACATTTTTTTAATCGCTCGATGAATATGCGATTTGATCGTTCCCTCTTTCATTTTCATTGTTGCGGCGATATCTGGAATTGTCATTTTCGAAAAAAATCTCAGTGTGATTATATCTTGTTGTTTTTGATTTAACTGTTTCATCACGCGCCGCAATTGAACTATCTTGTTCCTTACTTCTTCCACGTCTTCACCAATTTGAAATGCAACGTCAGGCCGAAATTCATCACGTTCGATTATCTCCGGCGCTTCATCAATTGTTACTTCAAAAACTTTCGCTCTTTGGCGAAAATAATTTCCAATTTGTGAAACCGCAATCGCAAAAAGCCAAGACTTAATCGATATGCCTTCTCGATACTTAAATCGATGAAGATTTTTAAGAGCTTGAAAAAAAGTTTCGCTTGTTAAATCCTTTGCGACTTCGTTGTTTCCGGTTCTGCTGTACATAAACCCAAAGATGGGCTTGTAGTACTCATCGTACAACTGCCCGAACGCCTCTGGGTCTTGTTGAGCATTAGCGATCACCTCCTTTTCGTTAATTGCCATATTTATGACTTTGCAATTAGTATATCGCCGAGTATTTCACAACGTTGCAAACTAATAGTCTCTCAATTTTTCAATTAGTGGATCTGCTTGTATCTTTTCAAGCGCTTTTGCTTCAATTTGCCTAATGCGTTCGCGTGTCACATCAAACTCACGGCCGACTTCTTCAAGTGTATGACTGACTCCATCTGTTAAACCAAAACGCATTTCCAAAATCTTTTGTTCGCGCGGCGTTAATCCTTCCATTGCTTTTGTAACATAATCTTTTAAAAGTTCTCGAGCGGCCTGACGATCCGGCGAAATCGTTTTGACGTCTTCCAAAAAGTCTTCAAGTTTTGAGTCTTCATCATCATCACCAACAGACGTTTCAAGCGACACTGTCTCTTGAGAAATTTTTCGAATATGACGGACTTTGGAAATTGACTCTCCCATTTCCGCGGCAATTTCTTCCGGAAGAGGTTCACGACCCAAGTCTTGAATAAGTTGGCGTTCAATTTGTTGAAAACGATTTATTGTTTCAACCATGTGAACCGGGATACGAATTGTACGCGACTGATCAGCAAGCGCGCGCGTGATTGCTTGCCTGATCCACCAAGTCGCGTAAGTTGAAAACTTGTAACCTTTTCGATAATCGAATTTTTTTACAGCTCGAAAAAGTCCGATGTTCCCCTCCTGAATCAAATCCAATAGCGACATTTGTTTTCCAACGAACTTTTTTGCAATCGAAACAACAAGGCGCAAGTTTGCTTCGATCAAACGACGTTCAGCCTCTTTTTCATTTCGCTCTTTTCGTTTTGCAAGTGAAACTTCCTGTTCACCATTGAGCAATGGAATCTTTCCGATCTCGCGTAAATACATTTGAATTGAATCTTGAGTCAGCTCTGGAATTGCCGCGCCTTTCTGCCGCTCATGCGTGAGACGAATTTTGTCATACACTTCCCCACGTTCTACTTCACGACCAAGAATTCCTTCTTTGAGTTCAATAAAATGAATCCCGAGTCGTTCCATACGATCCAAAAATTCTTCAAAAAAATCAACATAATCCTCGACTTCTGTGAATGTAAACAGAACTTCATTTTCAGTAATGTATCCGCGCTGTTTTCCTTTCTCGAGAATTTTGTTTATGACCTCAACAGACGGAGGTTCAGCTCGCTTATAGCGAACACGCTCTGGTTGAACCTTTTTTGATACAAATTTCTTACTCGGTTCTTGTCGTTTTCTCGCCACGTGTTTTTTTACAACTTTTTTCACGTGCTTTTTTTTGTTCTTATCAAATTTCTTGTTCTTTTTCTTTGTCTTATTCATACCAAAAAAAATCATGCTCACCTCAAAAATGATTTAACTCTGAAAGAAGCCGTTTAACAGTTTCCTTGTCGCCGGCATGTTCGGCTTGGCGTAACTCCATCGCTATATTTTTGCGTTTGTTCTGCGCTTCTGAATGACGCAGAAGCAAAAGGAGCATATTAAGTTGTTTCTGCACATTTTCGGATGGCAATTGTGAAAATGCTGTTTCAGCGAGAAAATAAATTTCTATGAGAAGCTTTACAAGGTCTTCTCTTGACTCGCTTTTTAGGTGATTTTCAAGCCTCGAAAAAAAAGATTGTTTTTGTGCAGTGTTGGAAGAATTGTAAAGCCTTTTGGCAAGAGTGTAAAGCTCAACAGTTAATGAAGAGCTGTTTTCTGGAAAATGTATATCAGCAGAGAGTTCAGGAAAAGCTCCTGGGTCCATCACATAAAGTCCGAGAATCAACATAGCGGCTCGATCTTCCTTTGATGCTGTTGATGCAGTTTTTGGTTGAACAACTTTTGTATCCAATTTACTATGATTTGGTTTTGTTGGGACTGGAAGATGTGATCTTAAAATCGACGTATCAATTCCAAGAAGTTGCGCAATTTCGTTCAACCAATGTTCCTGTTCAACAACGTCTGCTATTTCAACAAGCGCTGGGATAAGTTCATGCGACACGCATCGTTTGTCATCAACGTTTGCTAAATTTTTTCCATGAATTACGCGAGTAATTAGATATTGCATAAAAGGAACGGACGTTTCAGAAAGTTTTTGCCATTCGACTGGATTTTTTTGCGCGAGTTCGTCTGGGTCTTTTGACCCTGTTGGAAGAATAATAGCGCGAACATCAAACCCAAGCGAACGAGCAATTGAAACTCCACGTTTTGCCGCTGTAAGACCTGCCGCGTCTTGATCAAAACAAAAAACGAGTTTTTTCGTGTATCGCGCAAGAAGTCGCAACTGATCTTCTGTTAAAGCTGTCCCAGAACTTGCAACAACGTTTTCAACTCCTGCTTTGTGAGAACCGACGACATCTAAATTTCCTTCAACAACGATCGCATAATTTTTCTGCTTGATTGAAGTTTTTGCAAGATCTAGGCCGTAAAGTAGCGAGCCTTTGTGGTAGATCGGGGTTTCAGGAGAGTTGATGTACTTTGGAAGATTCGTGGACTCGTGTGGTTGTTGGGTCGTAACTTCTTCTGTCATCCCGACATTTTTCACCTCTGTCATCCTGAGCGATAGCGAAGGATCTCTCATTGGAAGCAGACGCGCTGTAAAGCCAACAGTTTTTCCATGATGATCTCGAAGAGGAATCATCAAGCGATCTCGAAAACGATCAATCAAACCAGAACCTGATCGTTTTTTTTGTCCAAGACCTGCTGTGATTATTTCATTTTCAGAATATCCGCGCTTGAGCAAAAATTGTGTCAGAGCATCCCAGTCTGCCGGCGAATAACCGAGTTTGAATTTCTCACAAAGTTCAAAAGTTATACCGCGATTGTCAACATACTTTCGAACGGACTCCGCAGATTGAGAACCTGTAAAAACTTTTTGATAATATCGAGCCGCAAGATCATTGATTTCGTACAAACGTTGTTTAACATTACTTTCAGTTGTTGGAAGCCGACGAACTTCAACGCCGGTTTTTTGCCCAAGATGCATTAGTGTTTCAGAAAAATCCATTCCTTCCATTTTCATAACAAACGAAAAACAATCGCCGCCTTCCCCACAACCAAAACAATGCCAAATTTGACGATCCGAAGAAACGTGAAAAGATGGTGTTTTTTCAGAGTGAAACGGACAGACTGCTTTGAAACCGTGCGATCCTGCTGGCTTTAATGTCAAATACTCGCCGATGAGTTCGACGATATCGAGTTTTTGTTTGATTTCATCGCGTGGATCTGACACAACGCTTACACATTACCGCCTTTTGCCTCTCGATCGCAAATGCAAAAAAAGATTGACTTTTTTGCTTTCTAAATAGTAAAATCAAATAGAGGTGGAAAATGCCAATAGACACATTCATTGATGGCTGTGTTTCGATCTTTACATTCATGCTCCTGTCAGTTGGTTTCATGGCAGGATGTCTTTTGCATAGGAACTACGCGCTGGTCTGTTGTTGGTTTACGTTCCTTACAATGTCATTGCATGTAGAGCTTCTCATGAATTACAAAAATACACATGAAATCCTTTGGATAGTTGTCTCATTAGCCACTTTTTTACTCTTGTTCTTTGGTTCAGGACAACACAAACCAAGACCCAAACACGACTGACCCTTTCAGGGTCTTTTTCTTTTTCAAATTGTTTTGATTTTTTTGTCGCGATTGGGTAAACTTCCGACAGTTTAAGGCCTCTGACACATTACTTCCGACATCTGACAGCTGACATCTGACTTCCGTTATTTGGAGGGATCGCATAGTGGTCGATTGCGCGCGCTTGGAAAGCGCGTATACCGAAAGGTATCGCGAGTTCGAATCTCGCTCCCTCCGCCAGTTCAATGAAGCCAACTGCTTGGCTTTATTGAACTGGACACAGACAGAAAAGAGAGATCCGAACGCCGTAGCCATATGCCGCTCAACATGAAAAATTGGGAGAACACGAATGTCTTGTTGGAATATTAACAAAAGGTCGGTCAAACCGAATTGAATTCAATAAAGGCGCTGTTGTAATGGCTCTCATACATTTGGAGAATCCGGAACATTATTAAAAAGTCGATCTCTGCATAAGGCCACATACATATTGCACTCTCTAAACAAAAGAGATTATGCAATATATCTGGGTTGGATCTGGAATTCGAGGATTTGGACGACTCTGCGACTTCGCTCTACGGTGGGGTCGTATGATTACAGAAGAAGCA
>JACPHT010000005.1 GCA_016188475.1 Candidatus Uhrbacteria bacterium | reverse complement strand
AGCAATATCGCCCTTGTTCGGCAGGTCCTTGAAAAAGTCCTCCGCAAGCGACTGCTCGAGCGGACCTTTCTTGGATCGCGTCACCGAGAGAGCGAGAAGAAGATCTCTTGCCCGAGCCGAGAGCTTCGCGCCCCAGCTGTCAGGCTTCTTGAGCATCTTCTGGATCGCCTCGACGTCACCCTTGTTCATGGAGCCAGAGGAAATCCGAGCAAGCGCAACTTTAAGCGACACGAGCCGGCACGGAAACGGCGCCGCAGGAATTGTTTCAGTCCTCTGCGGCTGATTCTTACCACCGCCACTCGTCTTCTTTTCGGGCTTGTGGGTCTGATCCCATAAACGTTGTGCCATTGCGTAGTCCCGATCGAGAACAACAGGTGTTCCGTCCGAATTTGTCTGAACCTTTCCGTCGCTGTCGCGAGCAGGAATGAAAATACGATCCGGGAACATATCTGCCTCGACTACGAAGTCAAGTTCCTTGTCACAAAGCGCATCAGAAACGGTGAAATCACTGCGAACCTTATCGACATGTTCATCGATCTGACTCGCAACTTCTCCGAACGCTTCTGCAGCTCCGATGACCAAGTGTGGCGCAACGTACTTGAGAATGAAACGCGCCTCCTTGATTCCAGGACGAGTATCGCCTGGCAGAAAATTATCCGCCCACTTTGCAAGCGCAGTTGCGCCAACTGTTGCGACAACCGGATAGGCCGCTCGAGGAACGAACCCTCGCAAACTGCGAGCAGTTCGCATGACAGGACTCGTATCACTGAATAGAGCTTGAAGTCCTGACCTTGCGATATCCTTTCCGGATTCGCCCTTATCAGCCGCACGCTTCATCGCACCTTCGACAGCGTCGTGCATCGTGTTTTCGCTCGCCTCTTCAGCGAGCTTTCTGGATAGTTCCTCTGCAAAAGAAGCCATTTTCAAATCCTCCTGTGCGGTACTTAACCGCGCAAATGGTTGCAATGAACCAGAAACGAACTAACAGTTATCTAAAACAAGAAGGGATACCCTCCTCGCCTAAAATAACTGGTTTTGTTTCCTCAATGCGCGGTTTTCCGCACACAGAAGAAGGGCACTTTATATCATGTTTTGGTCAAAATGTCAAGCAATGTTGGAAAAAAGTAATGAAGTCAAAATCATGGAGTGAACGACTTACTTGCTGAGCTTGTCGAAGCAGTAAGGCGTTCATTATTCACGTTTTTTACTGCCTTCGACAAGCTCAGGCAATAATTCTCTATTTTTATCAGGCAATAAACCCTTATTTTTTATAAAATCTGTAATAATTTGACGGTCGGAATTTCTATTGAGCAAAACAGCGCCAACCAGCTGACCTTTTCGACCGAACAGCTGTGTTATCCCGCCTTCTTCAATAGAACCAATAATCCTCACTTCATCGGCCGATTCTTTTGAAACATCGCCAATAAAAATCACTTCTAGACCCAGAATGTTTGTGGCATAAGACGAAACAAGCTCAAAAACAATTTTATTTCCAAACATGTTTTGCGCAACAACACGACCTTGCGACATTGCGCTCATCCAATTTCCCATTTTCAAATGTCTGCCAACGATCACATCGTAAAATTCTGCAACGTCTCCTGCTGTATAAACATCTGGAATGTTTGTCTCCAAAAACTCATTCGCTCGAATCCCAGAACTAATTTCAACTCCAGATTCTTTCAGCCATGAAAAATCCGTTTCAATTCCGATTCCGATTCCAAAAATTGAACTCTTATTTTTCAATTCTTCTTCAATAAAAGAATCCTTAAACGAAACATTTTTCCTTAATGTGATTCCGTTTTTTCCCAAATATTGATTTACAAATTCAGCTGGTTCGCGATCTAAAATTTTTGACCAAAAAAAATCACCGCGAAGCGATACACGAGTTGGAATACTAAAATGAGCGAACAGATTTATGTATTCACACGCGATAAACCCGCCTCCAAAAACTTCTCCATTGCAATTATTTTCACGACTGTTTAGAAGTTCTAAAAAATTGTCAGCGTCGCTCAAAGATCGCAAATAAGAAATATTGCGTGAATTTTCAAAAATCGTCCTTGGTTCTCCACCTGTTGCAATTAACATCTTGTCGTATTCAATCTCGCGACCGTTTGAAAGTGTGACGAATTTATTTTTTGTGTCCAAATAAACAGCCAAAACTCCTGGCATCCAGTCGATGTTTTGCTCGCTATACCAATTTTCTTTTTTCAAAAAAACACGCTCGCGCGGAATTTTTCCTTTTATGTAATGAGGCAAGAGCACCCGCGAATAAATCGGGTGCTGTTCTTCAGAGACAATGGTGATTTCAGATGAAGGATCGAGTTTTCTCAATTCTTCCGCCGCTGTTGTTCCAGCAATTCCACCTCCAATTATGACATAGCGCATACTCATAACTCTGGAAATAATTGCTTCCCTTCTTCATCAAAAATAAAAATGGCGAGTGTTGGACAAGATTGCGCGGCAAGAAAAATGTTTTCCTTTTCATCGTCATTTACTTCAATCCAACGCTCATAAGTTCTGCCATTTGGTTCTTGAGAATGATCTAAAACAACGGCTTTATTTTCATCATTGAGTTGAAATGTTTCAGGAGACACTGTCACGCACGATGCCGCGCCAATACAAAGGTCTGGATCGACTTTGATTCGTAGTTTCATAAGATTGAAATGTTATCCAAAATATTTTTCTTTATAGAATCTTATAAGTTCTTCAACAGCCGGCAGACAACTTGGATTTCCAATTCCGACTTTTGTTTTTTGCTGAACTTGTTCAAGTGTTTGAGCGCCTTCAAGAACAGCTTCTTCAATATCATGATCTGTCACTTTTGCAACTGAATCAATTACACGCGATGCCTCCGCGATAATTTTATCAAACTGCTGTGTCCTACGATAATAATCATTGATCGCATCTCGCAAGGCCTTATCACACAAAACAGAACAATGAATTTTTCTTTGTGGAAGACCGCCAAGACGATCAATTATGTCTTGAGGTTTAAGTTTTCGAGCTTCATCAAGTGTCATTCCGCCGTTTTCAGTCACAACAACAGAAGCCATCGAGGTTGAAGCAATCGCGCTTCCGCATCCAAATGTTCTCCAACGAAATTCCAAAATTCGTTCTGTTTTTGGATCAACTTTCATCCAAACTCGAAGTTCGTCACCACATGCAGGTGATCCGACTTTTCCAATCGCGTTGAATCGATTTTCATCTATTTCTCCATCTTCAATAAAATTTCTTGGATGAAAAAAATGATCCTTCACAATGTTGGAATAAAACCATGATTGTTTGTTGTCGCGGCTTGTAACATCAGACATAATATTTATAATGAACTCTGTAAAACTCGAATTTATTACCAAATTTTATTCCCTGAGCTTGTCGAATGGGTAAAATTGGCTCATTCATTCGCGGCCTTCGACAGGCTCAGGCAATAATCGGAAGTTTTGCAGAGGTCATCTATAGTATTTTTCATCAACTCGAACAGGACTTATCGAACGCAATTTTTCAACCAAAGGCGGAAGTGTTTTCAAAACGTAATCTATATCTTCATCTGTCGTATAATGTCCAAGAGTAAATCGAATTGAACCATGCGCGACTTCATACGGCATTCCAAGCGCGAGAATAACATGCGAAGGCTCAAGCGAAGCACTTGTACAAGCTGAACCTGTTGAAGCAAAAATACCTGCGGCATCAAGGTACAACACAAGCGCTTCACCTTCAATATCCAAAAACGAAATGTTTACATTATTTGGTAGTCTTGTTGTTAGATGTCCATTCAAGCGTGTCTTTGGAATTGATTTCAAAATTCCATTGATTAGTTTATCGCGAAGCTGAACAAGCCGTTTTGATTCATTGACTTTGTCTTTTTGCGCGAGTGTTAAAGCTTTTGCCATCCCAATTATTCCTGCAACATTTTCTGTACCAGGACGAAGACCTCGTTCTTGCGAACCGCCAAATTGGAGTGGTTGCAATTTGATACCGCGTTTCATGTACAAAATCCCAACACCTTTTGGACCGTACATTTTTGAACCATTGAGTGTTAACAAATCCACGTGTAATTTTTCAACATCGAGATCTAAAAATCCGCTTGCCTGACAAGCGTCAGTGTGAAAAACAGGCCAAGACTGTTTTTTTTCTTTACGATATTTTTGAACTAGATTTCCAATTTCTTTAATTGGTTGGATGGTTCCGATCTCATTATTTGCATACATGACTGAAACAAGAATCGTATCAGGTCGAAGCGCTTCAGAAACTTGTGACGCACTCACCAAACCATCGCTGTCTGGTTTTAGATATGTGATCTCAAATCCTTCTTTTTTTTCAAGTTGAATCATCGCTTCAAGAACAGCATGATGTTCAATCGCAGTTGTAATCAAATGTTTCCCGTTTGCTTGATTCGCACGAGCAAAACCAAGCACGGCAAGATTGTCAGATTCTGTTCCGCCGGACGCAAACAAAATTTCATCAGAACGCGAGTTTAATATCTCTGCGATCTGACTTCGAGATTCGATCATATCATCTTTTGCCTGTTTCCCAAGTGTATGGAAACTTGATGGGTTACCGTATTTTCCCGATAAGTACGGCAACATCGCCTCGAACACGCGAGGATCAATAGGAGTTGTTGCGGCATTGTCGAGATAAATTTGTCGTTCTGCCATAGCCAAGCGAGACTAACAAAAAAACAAAAAAAATTCAAGCTTTCTATGCCGCGCCAAAATATATACTTACTATCCAACCAATAAAATAACCGATTAGCGCCGCGGCAAGTGAAATTACTGTCATTTCAACGCCACTTTTGAAAGGATTGCGCTTTGTAAATTCAGAAGACCAAACACCAAGAAGAAAAAGACAAGTGGCGGTGAGAGGAATTGAAATAACTATCGCCTCTGACACGGAAATGAAAAAATAAGGTAAAAGAGGAACAAATCCACCAATAAAATACAAAACACCCATAACAATTCCAGCCCTGACAGGATGCGAGTCGTGAATGTATGGTTTACCGTCCTTCTCATGAAGCAACTGCTCTGCTTCAGAAGCTGATTTTGATGAAAGATAACTTCCGGCCGCCATTGACATACTTTCGGCCGCAATTAAAACAAAACCTGAAAGAATCACGATGTAAGTACTTCGAGAACCAATCGCAATTCCAGTGAGAGTGCCAAGAGTTGAAACAAGAGAGTCCTCAAACCCGAAAACTATCTCTCTCATACTTTCCGCTATGATTCTTGTCAGCGTCCCATTTTTCATATAATTCAAAATTAATCTTAGCTAGTTTCATTGATTTTGAAAAGAAACTCTGATACATTTCGGAACAGTGAGTTTATGGCCACGTGGCGAAGTGGTTAACGCGGCGGTCTGCAAAACCGCTATGCGCCGGTTCAACCCCGGCCGTGGCCTCCAAAATAAAATTAAAACAGCCCAGATTTTAGCCGGGCTGTTTTTTGTTAAAATACTTCGATTGTTGCGTATTGGACACCAAACACTTTTGCATTTGATTTTTCTTTCATCCAAATATCCATTTTATAGTTGTAACGTTTGTTCATTCGGTCTTCAACATAAAAAACTCGGTCGCCGTATAACTCTGGAATACGAACACGGGTTCCAAGCGGCAAAAAGTTCGCGGCAACAACGTTTTCAATATCACGTTCGCAAACATCAAGTCCGGAAGCCGTTACACAAGGAGTATCATCAGTCTGTGCTGGTTCTGAAGTATATGCAGTAATCGGAACACGATAACTTCGACGCGGGGCCGCGTCATGAGATAAAGTCAAACGACCATACGGTCGAGTTTCGTTCTGCATTGCTTCAATAATAAGACCAATGGTTTGTGTATCAAAATTAATTTGTTCTTTTTCTATATCGGCGTTAACGATTGTTGGAAAAAAGACGTATATTCCAATAATAGCAATGAATGCGGCCAAAGAAACATCAATAGTGTGACGTTTTGCCGACAACAACATTTTTCGAATGGGCACAAAGATATCAGAAATCCAATACATCGCTGTTCGCATGAAAAACGCGTCTTCCTCAAGCATTCCGATAAATTGTTTGATAAGTATATTCGACATAATAAAAACTCCCGCGTTCTTGGGAGTGGCGGAAGGATACCATAAAAACGACTTTTTGTCAATATACTTATCAACAAAAAAAGTTGAAAAAGTAACATCTATGTGTACTGTCGAAGTCTTTGATTTATCCTAAAAATCAGGTATTCTATGACCGTTATGTCACAATATATACACAACACACAAGGTTGGAAACCAAGATCGCGTTCTTCTCGAAAACAACTCATAAAAAATTTGATTCTGCTTGCAATCGCGCTGGGTTTTGCTCTGTCGCTTATTCTTGTGGGTGTAATGGCTTTCGCAAGCCGCCAATTGCCAAATCCAAACAGTTTGACCGAGCGAAGTATTTCTCAAACAACAAAAATTTACGACCGGACAGGAGAACATTTACTTTATGAAATTTTTGGAAGTGAAAATAGAACGTTGAAAAAAGTTCAAGAAGGATTTTGTAAAGACGATAAAAATCTTGAGACAAATAAAAACGGGATCCCACTTTTTGCGCTGCAAGCGACAATAGCCGCAGAAGACCGCAGTTTTTGTAAACATAGCGGGTTTGATATAAAAGGAATCGTTAGAGCATTTTTGGAAAACCTGCGAGGTAATCGCGTTGGTGGCTCCACTCTTACTCAACAGCTTGTGAAAAATGCGATACTTTCGAACGAAAAAACATTCACTCGTAAAATAAAAGAGTTGATGCTTTCTGTTGAACTTGAGCGAAGGTACACAAAAGATGAAATCCTTCAAATTTATTTTAATGAAATTCCGTACGGATCAACATATTATGGAATAGAAGCGGCGTCTCAAAATCTTTTCAAAAAAAGTGTGAATGAGATCACCCTTGCTGAAGCCGCGACGCTTGCCGCTCTTCCAAAAGCCCCAACAACATACCTCAACAACCCAGACCGTTTACTTGCTCGGCGCGATTATATTCTTAATGAAATGAAAAATCTTGGTTTTATTACTGAAGATCAACTTAAATCAGCAAAAAAAGAAGCAACACCATTAAAGGTCAAGCTAGTAAACATTGAAGCGCCTCACTTTGTGCTTTATGTAAAAGAGCAACTTGAGGAAAAATTCGGACAACAAGTCGCAGAAGCTGGCGGATTAAAAGTCATTACAACTCTAAACTACGACTACCAAAAAATTGCTGAAGAAGAGGTTAAAAAACATGTTGATGAAAAAGGCCCGAGTTTAAAATTCAGCAATGCCGCGCTTGTAGCGATTGATCCAAAAAACGGACAAATCTTAAGCATGGTTGGATCAAAGGATTATTTTGATGAAACAATTGATGGCCAAGTCAATGTTGCAACACGACTTCGCCAGCCAGGTTCAAGCTTCAAACCTATTGTATACGCAAAGGCTTTTGAAATGGGATACACGCCAAACACTGTTGTGTGGGATGTTGTAACTGATTTTCCAACTGTCACAGGAACATACACACCACACGATTACGACCTAAAAGAACGAGGGCCTGTTAGGCTAAGGGACGCCCTCCAGCTCTCACTTAACATACCGGCCGTAAAAATGTTGTATATGGTTGGGGTTGAAAACGCTCTTGATTTTGCGACTTCCCTTGGTTACACATCGTTTGGAGATCACAGCGCTTTTGGTCTTTCTCTTGTTCTTGGCGGGGGCGAGGTAAAACTTCTAGAGCACGTAAACACTTATGCCGCGTTTGCAAATGAAGGAAAACAATTCGAACCTGTTTCAATTCTAAAAATAGAAGATGCAAACGGCGAAACTCTTGAAGAATGGAAACAAAAAGAAGGAAAAAAAGTGATGGATGAAAATATCGCGCGAACTATTACGAATGTTTTGTCGGACAATAACGCTCGCTCTGCAGTGTTTGGCCTAAATAGTCCACTCCAGCTTGGAGATAGACCGGTCGCTGCAAAAACAGGAACAACAAATAACAACAGAGACGCTTGGCTCTTGGGTTACACCCCGTCTCTTGCTGTTGGAGTTTGGGCTGGAAACAATAACAACACTGAAATGACAAAAAGCGCAGGAGGTTTTTCTGCGGCTGGTCCGATATGGAACGCGTTTATGAAACGAGTGCTTGAAAAAACAAACATTGAAACTTTCACTCCGCCAATAATCAAAGCAACTGGGAAGCCGGTTTTGGACGGAAAACTTGCAGCATCAACGGTGGTCATTGACAAAATATCTGGAAAACTTGCAACCGAATTCACACCGACATCACAAAAAGAAGAAAGAACATTTGCCGAATTTCATTCACTGCTTCATTACATAGACAGAGCAGACCCTACTGGAGATACTCCAAAAGACCCAAACTCTGATCCATATTATGAGCCGTGGGAGGTTGGTATTAAAAACTGGATTGAAAAAAAAGAGCAAGAAACTGGAAAGAAAATCACTCAATCAGATCCTCCAACGCAATACGACGATATTCATGTTCCAGAAAACTTTCCTTCTGTAAAAATCTTGTCTCCTCAAGACAATCAATTTATTGGAAGACAAATAAGCATCGAAGTTTTGGCTTCTGCACCGAGAAAAATTTCGCGAATTGAATTTTATATTGATGGCGCTTATCTGGGATCAGACGAAACTTCTCCATACAAATTCAATTCAACACTTCCAAATTCAATTGGACGAGGAACACATTCACTCAAAAGTGTCGCATTTGATGATGCAGAGAATCAAGGTTCAAACTCTGTTAGTGTTCAAGTTTCAGAAGACGCGTCTGAAGACTCTCTGACAATTATTGATCCAAAACACGGACAAACAATTGAACGAACATCGGAAAAATATACAATTGTTGTTTCTGTAAAAAAACCCGACGATTACAGTTCAATCAGGGTTTATGTTGATCCTTCAGGTTCTGAAGGACGGCAACTCATTGGTCAGCAATCAAATCCAAACACAGTTTTTTCAACATTTGATTGGACACTTCCTCAAACAGGAACTTATGCTTTGTTTGCGGAAGGTACAACAAAACAAGGAACAACAACTCAAACTTCGGGAGTTCTTATTACAATAAATCCTACAAGTTCAAATTCACAAACAGAGTCTGATTTATTTATTCCTCAAAACGACTTGGATCTTTTTTAAGAAAGATATGCGTTGTGCATTATCTTTTCATCTCCAAGCTCTTTTGCTGTGCCAGAAAAAATAATTTTTCCATTAGAGAGTAAATGCCCGCGATCAACATAACTAAGAGCCAAACGAACATTTTGTTCAACAATAAGGAGAGTTGTTCCTTCTTCTCGAATTTTTTGCAATATATGAAATACTTCTTGAGTTAGTTTTGGTGATAAGCCCAAAGATGGTTCATCAAGCATCAAAAGCTTAGGGCGCATCATAAGCGCACGTCCAATTGCCAACTGCTGTTGTTGTCCACCTGATAAATTTCCAGCAAGCTCTTGTTGTTTTTCTTTCAAAACAGAAAAAAGACCAAAAACGTAATCCAAACTTTTGTGAAGTGTTTCTTTGTGATCAATAAGATACCCTCCGATCTCAAGATTTTCTTTAACTGTCATTGTTGGAAAAATAAGACGACCTTGTGGAACAAAACCAATTCCTTGTTCTATTAAAGAGTGTGTTGGAAGTGATGTTATATTTAGCGCGTCAAACAAAATTTGACCATTCATTTTAGTTGTCAAACCAAAAATTGATTTAAGAATGGTTGACTTTCCAGCGCCGTTTGGGCCTATCAAAACAACCATCTCCCCGACACCAACACTAAGCGAGACATTATTGAGAACACGTAATTGTCCGTAACCTGCTGAAAGATTTTCAATGTGAAGAAGCATATGGATAAAAATCAGGTTGATGAAAGTCTGGTTTATCGCCTGGAAGCGGACTGTAAGATAAAAATTGCCCAGATGCAATCATAAAAACGTTCAGTGCGCGCAGATTTTCAGGAACAATTTTCCACGGAATCATCAATTCTGAAACCCAAGTTTTTCCAAGAGTTTTTTTATGACTTAAAATTGGTTGAAAATTTTTATATTCATTTGAGCAATGGCGAATGCGATCAAAACCCAAAATAAGAAAATGCCCCCCTGCTCCAAGTTCAATTTCTAAATACCGATGTCCAGGACCAACTAAAAATAATTCAACAACGTCGTAATTCCAGAGACCTTCAACTCTTGATCCAGTCGCGGCTTCTATTGGAATTTTTTGATCATGCAAGACAGGCGATTCAACTTTAACATTAAATCCGTTTTGGTGTTCTGAAATTTCTATATCTGCAAAAACACGATCGTTTTGACAAACCTCCCCATTCCAAAGATGATCAACACGTAAAGTGATTTTGTCAGGTTGTTTAGGAATAATAAGCGTCATACTGTTGTTCCAAGATACGCTTCGAGAACTTTTTTATCGGAAAAAATATATTCTGGATCGCCTTCTGCCAAAACGCTTCCCTGATCCATCACAATCACAGTGTCCGCAACGTGGCGTACAAAATCCATATCGTGCTCAATCAATAGAATTGTTTCGCCTTTGGCTTTTAATTCTTTTAAGAGTTTTTTGAATGTGTCTCGCAAAATCGGATTGACTCCAGCGACAGGTTCGTCAAGCATCAAAAATTCGTGACTGTTAAGAAGCGCTCGGGACAAATCAAAAAGTTTTTGCTGACCATATGAAAGATCTGTTACTATTGTTTTCGGATCTTTTTTAAGTCCAACAAAATCCATTATTTCATAGATGCGATTTTTTTCTTGTTTGTCTCCTTCAACATCACGTAAAAACATTTTGAGAAATTTATCATCGTCTTCACGAAGCGCGATCAACAAATTATCCTCAATACTTAAATTTCTGAACATTCTTGAGAGTTGAAATGTTCGTGAAATTCCAAGCCGTGACCGTTTCCAAATTGGAAGATGATTGAGTTTTTTATTTTCAAAAAAAATATCACCTTTGTCAGGATTTGAAAAACCAGAAACCAAATTGAAAACGGTTGTTTTACCAGCGCCATTTGGGCCCACAAGTGCTGTGATACTGTTTTTCTCAATCTCAAATGAGCAGTTTTTGACTGCTTGAACTCCGCCAAATGATTTTGAAATGTTTTGAAGTTTAAGCATACGTTAATGAGACATCTGCAAAACTCGAATTAAATGCCAAATTTTATTCCCTGAGCTTGTCGAATGGGTAAAATTTGGCTATGGGAGTTTTGCATAGGTCTCTAATCTAAATCGGCTCTCCCAATTATTCCTTTTGGTCTAAACAAAATCACAACAAGTAAAACAATCATAAACAAAATAACACGCATTGGACCAATCATTGTTGACGGAAGTGAAAGAAATCTAAGCGATTCAGAAATTGTAAAAACTAAAATTACACCAAGAATTGATCCACGAAGCGATGCGAGACCCCCAATCACAACAGCGGCGAGAGAGATTACAAGTGGGTCAAGCCAAAAACTCGCAGGATTTATGAAACGAATAAAATGCGCCATAAAAACTCCTGCAATTCCAACAAAAAATCCTGAAAGTGTCATTGCTACCATTTTCGCGCGATCAATATTTTTTCCCAAACTCTCAGCAACTTGCTCATCATCTCGAATCGCTTCAAGCACACGACCAAAAGGTGAATTAGTAACTTTTTCTAGAATAAAAAAAGTTACAAGAGACATAATAAAGGTCAGCACAAAAAAAGAGATTGGTTCTGCAAATCCTTCAGGACGCACGATTCCTCTGATTCCAAGAGTGCCGCGAGTCATGTCTGTCCAATTTATAAAAACAGCTCCAGAAACAAACAAAAAACCAAGTGTGAGAAGCGCAAAATAATCATCTTTTATTTTTCGACTTGGAATAGAAAGCAAAGCCCCAATAAGAGCACACAAAATAGCCGCGAAAGTGATCGCAAAAATAAACGACACATCAAATTTCGTCGTTAAAATAGCCGACGTGTACGCGCCAACTCCTAAAAGTCCAATGTGGCCGAAGTTAACCAAACCTGTGTATCCCATTGCTAAATTCAAAGACATCACGATAATCGAGTAAATGCAAATGAGTGTCAAAATATAAATCAAAAACGCAAACATAATTTATCTAAATCGCTTTAGGCCAAAAATTCCTCGTGGTCGAAGAAGTAAAAAAAAGAAAAGTAAAACAAACGCAATTGAATTTTTCCAACCAGCACCAAAATACCAAACAGCAATCTGTTCAAAAAAACCAACAAGAAACGCACCAAAAATAGCACCACCGATTGAACCGACTCCTCCGATCACCATTGCTGTAAATCCTTTGATTGCCAAATAGACTCCCATATTTGGATCTATATTAAATTCAAGTCCAATCAAAATTCCGGCAACAGCGGCTAACAACGATCCGATTCCAAAAGACAATCTACGAATTTGGCGAGTGTTGATCCCCATGATTGATGCAACCTCATCATTGTCAGAAGTCGCGCGCATTGCCTTTCCGAATTTAGTATATTTTACAACTGCGGAAAGTATCAAAAGTAAAAAACACGAAATAACAATTAAAATAATCTGCATCAAAGTTATATTCAATTGATCAAACCTATAAACTGTTGTTTGAATATTGAACGATTTTAAACTTGTGTTGAAAATCAGAATGATGGATGAAGTTCCGAGCATTAGAAGCGCTATTGTTGAGATCAGATATGCCAAACGTTTTGCATGACGTTTGCGTTGTTGTTCGTAAACCAATTCGTTCATAAGAAGTCCAATTGCCACACTTCCAAGAATTGAAAATAAAACACCAAGCGCTGGAGACAAACCTTGTTCAACCCAAACAAAATGAAAAATGTACGCTCCAAACAAAATCACTACGCCATGCGCTAGGTGAAAAATGCGGCTTGTTGCATAAATAAAAGTAAGGCCTGACGCAACAAGCGCGTAAACAGATCCAGCGATAATGGCATTTATGAAAATTTGAGCTATGATCCACATAAGAAAGTCATGGGGTTGTGAATTATGAAACGTTGTTATTCCCTGAGCTTGTCGAAGGGAGTCGAGGAGGAGTAAAGAAGCCAACTGCTTGGCTTCGTACCTCCGAGACGGGTTGGACGATGCCTGGCTGAAAGCCAGACCGTACAACACCAACGACGAAAAGCTTAAAATTTATTCCTTCGACAGGCTCAGGAGATAAATTTTTTGAATTTAATAATTTACGACAGGTTTACCATGATTATTCTATGTAAAAAACAAAAGACCCGTAAACGAACGCGGGTCTTTTTTATTTTATTACGGTGTATATGCACCAAGATCTTGTTGTTCGCCATTTACAACGTGTTTGATGTGATAACCGATAATTGGGTCACCATACTGATCAAACGAAGTGTCTCCAAGCGCGCCTGGCCAATTTTCAACTTCATACAACCAATCACGAACAGCTTTTTGATCTATTCCGACCTTTTCAAACGCGTCTTTCAACATATAGACTTGATCATAAGCCGCGGCCATATAAGCTGGAAATTCTGGAGCATGATCGTAAGCCGCTTGAAAATTATCAAGAAAGCGTTTGGTAACTGGACGAGACGCGTCAAGTTCTGGTGTTGGTGAGTAAACATCAGCATACAAAGCTTTGTTTTGTGAAATTGTGTCTGAACCAAGCATCGTATCAGAAACCAATATGACTGCTTTAAATCCACTTTCTTTTAATTGCTTTAATATCTGAACACCTGTTACTGGAGTTTGAGGAACAACATAAAGCGAATCAGGACTTACTGACTTCAGTTTCAAAATTTGTGTGCGGAAATCTGTGTCTCCGGTGTTGTATGTTTCATCTCCTACAACTTCTGCGCCAAATTCTTTAGAAGCTGTTGTAAAAGATCCTCGCAGACCTTGAGCATAATCAGTCTGTTCTGAAATAACAGCAACTTTTTTTACAGACAATTGTTTTATAACATAAGAAGCAATTACACGGCCTGCCATTGCATCAGATGGGTAAGATCGGAACACTAAATCCCCAGCTGTTGAAAGATCAGGACTTGATGCCGCTGCGGAAAAAAGCATAACACCAGCTGGTTCTGTTAAAGTCGCCGCCGCAAGAGCCGCGCCAGAACAATCTCCGCTGATAATGAACGAAACTTTATCAACTTCAATCAGTTTTTGCGCGGCCGCACCGCCGTCTTGAGGATTACATTTTGAATCTTCCCAGACAAGTTGAAGTTGATGACCTTTTACACCGCCTGCCGCGTTAATCTCGTTCACAGCAAGCATTGTTGCGTTCTGAAGAGGGATACCGTAAACCGCACCTTCTCCTGTTAGTGGATCCATCGCACCGAGCACAATTGGACCATCTGGAATTTCAAAAGCGGCTTCTCCCTCCATTGGAGTTGCTGGCGCTTCTGGACCAGGTTTTGAAAAGTACACGATCCCTAGAATCACGATCACAATCGCGATTGCCCATAATATCGCACTATTGGATTTCATAATTTTGGATGTTAGATATTAGATGTTAAATGTTAGATTGGATCTCTGCAAAAGTCGAATTGGTTGCCAAATTTCATTCCCTGAGCTTGTCGAATGGGTAAAATTTGGCTCATTTATTCACAGCCTTCGACAGGCTCAGGCAATAATTGGGAGTTTTGCAGAGATACCAGATGTCAAACCTAAGCCTTGATAGGCATCAGAACATATCTGTAAGCCTCTGTCTTGCTTTCTGGAGTGAGAAGACAAGGGTTTGAGGCATCAATCATCTCAAAATTTATGCGCTCGTTGTCAATAGCTTGAAGTCCATCCAAAAGATAACGATAATTTACAGTGACTGTATTTTTTTGTCCAACGAAATCTGCATGGCAAGAACTTGAATTTTGCCCACGAATCGCGTCTGTGGATTGGACCTCAACCAAACCACCAGCAGGATCGAACTGAAGAGTAACGTCGTAAAGCCCGTTTTTTGAGAACAAACTGGCGGCTTTAACAGCTTTCATAAAGTCTTCTCTGTCCAAAACAGCCTTTGTTTGAAACTGTTTTGGAATAATTTGTTCGTAATCTGGATAACTTTCATCAATTACTCTTGATATAAGCTCGACTGGACCATAAACAAAAACAACTTGATTTTGAGAAAGCTGAAGGGTGATTGTTGATGGAAGTTCAACTTCATCTTTGAAAACCGAGAGTATTCGACTAACTTCAGAAAGTGTCCTAGCTGGAACCACAACTTGTTTTTCCTCTATAATTTCACTCATAACAGGAATTATTTTTTCAGAAAGTCTGTAAGAATCGGTTGAAGCTATTTTAAGTCTCCCCTCCCCTTCGAATTTATAAAACTTCATCAACACACCTGTTAGCTCTGGTCGTGACTCGTTTGAAGCAACAGAAAATAATACTTGTGATAAAGCTTTTTTGAAATCTTCGATAGGAATTTGATAAGTTGTTTCACCTTCAACTTTTGGAACGAGCGGAAACTCAAAGGCTGACAGTCCGTTTATTTTTGTTTTGTAATTTCCACACTCAATATTTACAACTTCATTGTTTGTTGAGATGTGAATTGTTTCATTTGGAAGAAGAGAAACGTAATCAAAAAATAATTTTGCTGGAATTGTATTCTCTCCCACTTCTTCAACCTTCCCTCTAACAGAACAATGAACTGCTATTTCTAAATTTGTTGATGTAAATCGAATAAAACCTCCTTCTGCTTTCATTAAAACGTTTTGAAGTATTGGGAGATTAACATTTTTTGTCATTAAATGACTTGTTATTCCCAATCCTTGATGAAGATTTTCTTTTGTACAAGATAGTTTCATAACTTCACCGGTTTATTATATTAATTATTTAGTAATAAGAATCAATAATAGTAATAAGGGTTGTGGATGAAGTGGAGAAGTTATTTTAATCTCTAATTTTAGAGAATTTATCAAACTCTAAAAGGGGACAGACTATATAATAACTACAGGATTAAAGTCAGGATAACTTTGAACACATTTTTGATTCATATTTTTATCTACCTTTTTTCCTCAACCATTAACAGAGTTATAACACAGATATAAACACGTGACTAAATTGCGTATAACTTCTGCTTAATCAGCTCCAAATCATGTTGAAGTTTTTCATCTGTTTCAAGACACCCACTGATTTTTTCATACGCATGCATTGCTGTTGTGTGATCTCTTCCGCCAAGCTCTGTTCCGATTGATGGGTAACTCGCTTTCATTTCCTCTCGCATGATGTACATAATTATTTGCCTAGGAAAGGCCAGACGTTTTTGGCGACTTTGCCCAAGCAGATCTTCAATTTGAACGTCAAAATATCCAGCTACTGTTAAGATAAGTTGTTTTGGAGTGATTGATTTTCGTGTATTAGAAGGTTGGAAACTTGAAAGTATTGGTTTAACACTTTCAGCAGTTGGTTTAATGTTTTTGAATTGGTGAAAAGCAATAATTTTATTTAACGCACCTTCAAGCTCACGAACATTGGTTTGAATTACTGTTGCAACATGATGCAAGATCTCTCTTTCCATCATATAAGACTTCTCTCGACATTTGGTTTCAAGGATCGCAATACGTGTTTCAAAGTCAGGAGAACCCACGTCAGCCATCATTCCGCATTCAAAACGTGAAACAAGCCTATTTTCAAGTGCTGGAATAGCTTTTGGTGGTCGATCTGAAGAAATTACAATTTGCTTATTGTTTTGATAAAGTTGGTTAAAAGTGTGGAAAAATTCCTCCTGTGTTCCCTCTTTTCCTGTAATAAATTGAATATCGTCTACCAACAAAACATCCACAGTTCTATATCTGTTCTTAAACTCGACCATTCGGTTGGTTTTGAGAGCTGTTATAAAATCATTTGTAAAACGCTCGCACGTTACGTAGAGAATGCGTGTTTCCGGGTTTTTTCTAATAAGTTCGTTTCCAACAGCTTGCAAAAGATGGGTTTTTCCAAGGCCTACTCCGCCATAAATAAAGAGCGGATTATAAACTCCTCCAGGTTGAGCGCAAACAGCTTGAGCTGCCGCGTGAGCAAGCTCATTTTGTTTTCCAACTATAAAGGCGGAGAAACAGTATTTATTATTTAAAGAAAACTCACCAGTTCTAATTTCCTGCGGTTCGTACTCTGTTCTTGGTTGATATGATTCAGATTGAACTTTTGGTTCCGGTGTTGGTTTGGAAATATTAACGATTTGTGGATTTTGAGATCTGGTTTCAACTCGATACGTAAGTTGTTTTACAGATCCATTTGTGAGATCTTGAAGCGATTGAAGAATTTCCTTGGCGTATTTTTTTTCAAGCCAAGCTTTTGTGAACAGATTTGGCACTCCTACAATTACAGAGTTTTCACGAACTTCAGAAATAAAGGTTTGTTTAAACCATGTTGTGAAGTTTGCCTTACTAAGTGAAAGCTCAAGTTCACCTAGTACTGCTTGCCAAAGTTCGTTGGTGTTCATACGGCTGACAGTTTAACTAATTGTCCACATGTGGGCAAGTTATTGAAACGTTGGTAAATAGGTTGATTTGTTGTGGATATGATGTTAGTATTTATTTATACTTAACACACTATGCCAAAACGCACATATCAACCAAAAAAACGTCAGCGTTCTAAAGTGCATGGATTTCGTGCTCGCATGAAAACATCCACCGGTCAAACTGTTCTTAAACGTCGTCGCGCTAAAGGGCGAAAACGTTTGAGTGTTAGCGATAAATAAAAAGTATGCTCTCAAAAGAGCATCGACTTCGAAATGATAAAGATATCAAAACGCTCTTTGCAAAAGGCAAAGGCGTCTTTGGTTTGCTTATTAATATCAAATATCGACCAAATCATATTTTAGTTTCTCGGTTTGCTGTTGTTGTTGGTACGAAAGTTTCAAAAAGCGCCGTTGTTAGAAATCGTTTGCGAAGACAAATCAGTGCGATAATTTTCAAACAACTCAAAAATTTTCGTCCTGGGTTTGACGTTGTGTTAATGCCAAAGAAAGAAGCGATTGGGAAAAAAAGCAAGGATTTTGAAGAAGAAATTTTTAAAACTCTCAAACAAAAAACACGTATACTTTTATGAGTTTGCGTGTTTTTTTCAAAGAAATTGTTTTGTTCACTATAAGGATATATCAAAAGACGATTTCTTTTGATCACGGATTCGTTCGGTATTTTTATCCAGACGGTTTTTGCCGGTTTAACCCAACTTGTTCAGATTACGGTTATCAAGCCATAGATCAATATGGTGTTTTGCGTGGTGGTTTGATGGCTTTGAAGCGAATTTTGCGGTGCAATCCTTTTTCAAAAGGTGGAAATGATCCAGTTTTATGATGTCTTGTCTAAAATTTCAATTTGTTTGATTCGCGTAGTTTTTCCGCGAATAATTTCCATTGCTGTTTTTCTTATATCGAGTTCTTCAGACAAAAGCTCTAAAATCGCTTCGTTTGCCTTCCCTTTTTCAGGTTTTGCAGTAACTGAAATTTTCACTGTATCTTCATCGACCCATTCAACTGAATTTTTTTTTGCGCTTGGTTTTGCGTAAACTGTCAGGATCATACTTTCACCATGAGCTGTTTAAGCAAACTAATAGTTTTTCGATTTATAAGCACGCGTTCAATGTATTCTCGAAATGACGGTTCATAAACTCGTTTTTTCATTTCAGGATCTTCGTAATGTCCAGCGATTCTATCAAGCTCCGCGTCGACTTCATCATCTTTTATTTCGACATTTTCTTTTTCAGCAACAAAGCGAAGAGCAATCGCAACTTTGATTCTCGTTAACGCTTGCGGGGTAAAATCAATTTTAAGCTGAGCAAGCGTCTTTTTAAGATTTGAAATGTAGGTTTCAAATTCAAGACCTTGAGACTCAACATTGCGCTTTAGTTCATCAATCATTTTATTTATTTCTTCATTCAAAAGAAGATCCGGGATTTCTTCAAACTGAGATTTCTTTACAAGTAGGTCAAACATTTCTTTTTCTTGACGAGTCTGTTCTTCAATCTCTTTTTCGTCCCTTAAATTTTTGTCGATTTTTTTTCTTAATTCATTTAGGTCCTTCGTTCCGAGTGAACTTGCAAACACGTCATCAATTACAGGAGGTTCAAGGTTATAAATTTCTTTGATTGTAATATCAAAATCAACATTATTTCCCGCTAACATTTTTTGAACATGCTCTTTTGGAAACGGAAGTGTGAATGTTTTTTGGTCTCCTTCTTTCAATCCGATCAATTGTTCCTTAAGACCGGGAATATAATAATCCTCGGACAAATAGATAGCGTGGTTAGGTGACTGTCCCCCATCGATCGCAACACCATCTTTTTTAATGCTCATTGATAGAACCACTTTATTTTTTTCGTTGATTTGAGATCCTGATTTCGAACGAACTTCTTTTGTTTGCATTTTTTGAATATCACGGATCGCAAGATCAATTTCTTTGTCAGTAATTTCGACAGGTTTTGCTGTGACAGTTAGTTTTTTGTAATCAGTAAGAGAGAGCGCTTTTGGCATTCGCGCAACTTCAGCAATAAAAACAATATCATTTCCTGGAGCTAATTTTTCAACATCGATTTTTGGCGAGCCAACAGTTTCGATGTTATGCGAAAGAACCGCTTCAACGAATGATTTTCTGATAATAGGTTCGAGCGCTTCTTCCAAAATTTTCATCTCACCAAAACGCTGTTTTACAATTTCAAAACCCGCTTTTCCTGGGCGAAAACCCGGGATTGGAGTTTGCTTGCAGAGTCGTTCAGCCGCTTCTTCAAGATAAGGTCTGGCTTCTTCTTGAGTAACAGTGAAGGTTATTTTTATAGTCGCTTTTTCTTTTTCCTCGATATTGATTGATGGCATAATGTCTAAAAGCTAATGGCTAAAGGCTTGTCTAACGGCTAAAGGCTAATAGCAAACTACTATTTTGTCAATGAAAAAACAGCCAAAGTGGCTGTAAGAGTGATTTGAGAAGTTGAGGTTGTTAGGCTTTTTTTGCCTCGAACCTCTTTCTCCATCCTTCAATAGAGCGTAAGGCCGACTTCTGAAGAGCTGTGAGGTGATTGAAAATTTCCGTCACCTGCTTGCGTGTCACATCGCCGTCCTCGAGTTTTTCAAGGAGGCTTCTGATCATCGCTGCGTTGCTGGAACCCATGGACTTGTATGCGGAGGTCAGAGAGCGCTGGATGTCCGCGACTCCATTCTTGCGCTGTTTGCGCTTGCCAGAAAGATGGGTTTTGAGATCTTCGAAATCCGCACCGTGCTTTTCAGCTGCCTGCTGAACCGTGAGTCCGCCTTCTGTGACAGCGGCAGTTGCTTTCATAAGGTTCTGTCTTGCTATCTTGGATTTCACTGACTTGACGTAAATACGCGCCATGCTAGCAGGAAGTCCGAGAAGCTCACCGATGTGCTTGATTGTCTCTCCCTTATCGATGAGCAACATGACTGTGTGCTCTGTGTCTTGTGGCGTCGGAGGAAGAGATCCGCCGGTGTTGGCTCGGTACGCGTAGCCGATCATTTCAGCCTCGGACTCGAATTCGAGAACCCTAACATCGATATCTTCCACGTGCGCGAGTTCGTAGCCCTCTTTTCGGTGACGGCCCTCGACTACGACGTTCTGCTCTCCACCGCGGTCAGTTACATCGATCATGTCCTTCATCTTGACACCACTCTCAATGAGCTGACCCAAGTACAGCGCGTGTTCGGTGTTGAGCTCTTTTCGTACGAACAGATTCATCTTCAGGTCAGTTACACGAACTCTTCGAATCCCCACAACCTTCACTTGTTACTCCTTGCTGCTGCTGGTTGCTTTGTCAGACGGAGTGATGTGCCGCCCGACCAAAGCGCGCCACCCGGCACGCTTTTTCCTGACTTTCGAGAGCACGACGATCATTCCAGGCTCTGGAAGATCGTCTTCTTTCCAGACTTTTCTGTCAAGCGAGAAAGTGATTGAATCAAGTTCTTCGCACCGAGCTACGGCGTAAGGTCCATGCTTGCCGTTTTGAATGATCTTCTCGACAGTTGCTATGTACTCATTCGTCGTCATTAGCATCTCCTTTCAGTTTCGAGTGTATAACACTCAAAACTTGTTGGAGTCTGCTTATAGTTTCTTTGAGCGGCGCAACGTCAGCAGAGTCAAGTTCAGTGTTTATGAAAGATTTATCCTCAAGCAGTGCTTTCAAGCCGTCCATGAAATAGGATATCGCCGTAAATCGAGTTGGAGCGATTGCTTGAGGAATCTGTCCTTGAGTTTCTGTTCTCGGCTGTTTTACACTTGAGAGATCAAGACGATATTTTTGCAGAGCATCCGATTTCACTCCCTCGAGCTCGCCCATTTTCGATTTCCACGTTTCCCACATAATCCCATCTTTGTCCTTGCTTGTACCGTAGTGGCCAAGTAGGACTTGATAAGTTGTGGTTGTTGTGGAGTAACCGATTATCACGCGAGCTTGCTCTACCGAAAGGATCCCGAATCCTAGAAGTTCCGCAAAGTTCCTGCGAGCAACCGGGATTTTCTCCCACTCAATTACACGGTAGCCGATCATTTGTAAATAACACATGAGCTTTATGAGCTGGGTTCCGTTTGGAAGAGAGTCTGGGCTGTGAAGCCACCTTGTGGCGGTTTTCAATCCCACACCGCAGAAGTCTGCGATTGGTTGTCTGATGAATGCGCAGGATCTTGAACCTTTTGGATATCTTGATTCAAGCCTTCCGGCAAGGTCACGTACACAATCTTCTATATGTCCTCGCAATCCTTCGCTTCTCACATAAATCCCTCCATATTTGTGTGAAACCAAGTCCAAAGCGGCAAATCCGCGATGAACAGGCTATTTTACACAAGTATTATTTTATGTCAATAAGCACAAAGAGACCGTTGAAAAACTCTGTTCAAAAGCCAAATTTTATTCCCTGAGCCTGTCGAATGGGTAAAATTTGGCTTATTTGCCTACAGCCTTCGACAAGCTCAGGCAAGAATAGAAGTATTGCAACAATCTCTCAATAAAAAACGACTTACCGCTTTTTGATAGATTTAGCAGTAAGTCGCTTATTTTTTTGCTTTTCTTTACTTTCTCACTTCATCACTCCTTCGCCACGTCTAAAGCCGTGGGCTACACAATCAACGCTACGATCAACAAAGCTACAATATTCAAAATTTTTATCATCGGATTGATTGCTGGGCCAGCTGTGTCTTTATATGGATCTCCAACAGTGTCTCCAGTTATGGCTGCTTTATGAGCGTCAGATCCTTTACCGCCGTAGTTTCCAGCCTCAATAAATTTCTTTGCATTGTCCCAAGCTCCACCACCTGTTGTCATTGAAATTGCGACAAAGAGTCCAGTGATAATTGAACCGATCAAAAGTCCTCCGAGCGCTTCAGGTCCAAGCAAAAATCCAACAACAATCGGAGATAAAACTGCCAAGACAGCAGGAGCGATCATTCTTCGAAGCGCTGATTGAGTTACGATATCAACTGCTTTTCCATATTCAGGTTTTGCAGTGCCTTGCATGATTCCAGGAATCTCACGGAACTGTCGGCGAACTTCTTCAACAACAGCGCCGGCCGCTTTTCCAACAGCTTCCATTGCCATTGCGCCAAAAAGATATGTAACAAGACCGCCGAGAAAGAGTCCCGCAATCACTCGCGGGTCAACAAGAGTAAATACAACATCAACACCCTCGGCTTTGATTGCGTGAATATAATCACCAAACAAAACAAGTGTTGCGAGACCTGCAGATCCGATCGCGTAAGCTTTTGTAACTGCTTTTGTTGTGTTGCCAACTGCGTCAAGTGGATCAGTAACGTCACGCACTTCTTTTGGAAGCTCTGCCATTTCAGCAATGCCGCCAGCATTGTCTGTGATTGGTCCATAAGCATCCATCGCAACAATGATTCCTGTGAGTGACAACATTGCCATTGCCGCAATCGCGATTCCGAACAAGCCGGCGAATTGATATGAAACCAATATACCAAGCACGATTGAAAGAACTGGTAATGCGGTTGATTTCATTGAAAGCGCAATTCCAGCAATAATGTTTGTTCCGTGTCCGGATTCAGAAGCTTTTGCAAGTTCCTGAACTGGTTTGTGCGCTGTGCTTGTATAAAATTCTGTTATTACAATCATGAGAGCTGTGACAATTAGTCCGACGATCGCGCTGAAATAAACATTCATTGGTTGAATTCCAGAAACACCAGAAAGCATTTTTGTTGTAACAGGATAAAAACCAATCGCGGCTAGAACTCCGGCAACAATCAAACCTTTGTACAATGCTTTCATGATTTTTTTGTCCGCGCTGATTTTGATGAAGAACGTTCCAATTATTGATGCAACAATAGCAATTGCTCCAAGAGCCAAAGGATAAACAACTATTGTCTGATTTCCTTCAAATAAAAGTGAACCAAGAAGCATTGTCGCGACTGTTGTTACAGCATATGTTTCAAATAAATCAGCCGCCATTCCAGCGCAGTCACCAACATTATCTCCGACATTATCAGCTATCACTCCAGGGTTTCTTGGATCATCTTCAGGAATTCCAGCTTCTGTTTTTCCAACCAAGTCAGCTCCAACATCAGCGGCTTTTGTGAAGATTCCACCGCCCAAACGCGCAAACACACTGATAAGTGATCCACCGAATCCAAGTCCGACAAGCGCTTGAACATCACCTGTTATCGCGTAAAATCCAGCAACGCCAATAAGCGCAAGACCAACTACAAAAAGCCCTGTGACTGAACCACCACGAGCCGCAATATCCATTGCTGCAGACAGCCCGTTTTTTGCTGCCTCTGCTGTTCGAACGTTTGCGCGAACTGAAACTGACATACCGATAATACCAGCAAGACCGGAAAGAATCGCACCAACCAAAAATCCAATCGCAAGTGTCCAGTTCAGTGCAAATCCTAATATGAGAAAAATAACAGCGCCGATTCCAGCTATCACTTTGTACTGGCGCGACATGTAAGCGTTCGCGCCTTCTTGAATTGCAAGCGCGATACCTTTCATTTTACCTTCGCCAGCCGGACGTTTAAGAATCCATTGAATTAAAGCGACTCCATAGAGAAGTGCCAGAATTCCTGCACCAATTGCGTAGTAAGTAATAGGCATATGTAAAATAAAGTAGTAGAGTTGCAAAGTAGCAAGTGGAATTAAGGATTAAACAGATGAACGCGGATATATTAGGAAAAAAAATGCTTTTTGTCAAAGTTTCATTGACGGATCGATCATTTTTTGTTATTATTTTAAGCGTTTAATAACACATATATTCGAATCAAAATAAAACAATTTGTTGTCCGCGGACTTCTCGGTTTTTTACGCGGGCTCATGCTCTTCAAGCGCTACGCTGGAACAGGGTTTGGCATTATAACCAAACCAATTTCAATCATAGGGCTTTTTTTGATTCGATGGATTGGAATTCCAATTTACCGATTCACTTTTTTTATTCGACATCTTATTTATCGTGTTGCGCGTCCAACAAAACATAGGCTTTTAAGCATTATCACCAATCGTTACACAGTTCATGCGATGATGGTTGTTTTGGTTGTTGCGGTTGTATTTGCAAACATAAGCACACGCGAAGTTCGCGCGCAAACATTTGGGCAGAAAAGCATTTTGCATTCACTTATCGCAGTTGACGACTCGCAAGATGTTGAAGTTGTAACCGCAAGCGACAGTATTATTTCAACTGGAACAAGCGTCGCCTATCTAAATGACACTATTTTGGATGCTGGCGCGCATATAGATTTAAACTATCTTGATCAGTCGTATGTAACTTCAACAACCGGAGGAGCTGGTACCGCTTCTTCTGTTCCAACACGCGACAATATCGAAAAATATGTTGTTCAAGAAGGAGATACACTTGGTCAGATTTCTGAAAAGTTTGGGTTGAATCTCAGCACTATTCTTTGGTCGAACAATCTTACATTTAGAAGTACGATTCAACCAGGACAAAGTCTTGTGATCTTGCCTTCAAACGGTATTTTGTACACCGTTCGTTCAGGCGACACTATTTCAAGAATTTCACAACGCTATGGTGTAGAGCCGGAAAAAATTCTTGAACAAAACAAACTTGCTAGTGCTGACCGTCTTTCAATTGGAGATGAACTTTTGATTCCTGGCGGGGAACCGATTTCTCAAGCGCCAAAACGTTCTTCATCTGTTGCAAATCTCTTTGTTCCTCCTTCATCAACTCCACCAGTTGAAGGTTATTGGCTTTGGCCAACTGATTGGCGTGTGATTACACAATATTTTAGCTGGAGACATACAGGAGTTGATATTGACGGAGATTACACTACTAATAGTTATGCGGCTCGAGACGGAGTTGTAATTTATAGTGGATGGCGAGGAGGATATGGACTCACCGTTGAAGTTGATCATGGTGACGGATATGTAACCCGATATGCGCATCACTCAAAACTTTTTGTTTCTGTTGGAGACGTAGTAAAAGCCGGAGACGCGCTTGCACGAACTGGGACAACTGGTAGATCAACAGGAACACATTTGCACTTTGAAGTTATTAAGAAGGGTAAATTCCAAAATCCTTTGGATTATGTAAGATAGTAGCAGAGTAGTAAAGTAGCAGAATAGAAAATGGAAAAATATGCAAACATGCCAACAATGCAAACAGGAAGTTGAACTTTGGAATAAACAATGCAGTTCTTGCGGTTTTCATCTCGTACTTGAACCAGACGAACAACTTAAGTCTAGATATTTACGAGGTCCGTCTCTTGGAGCGATGTTTTTTACACAAGGATGGGCGCTTGGAGCTCGGCTTTATATTTGGTTTTTACTTTCGTTCGTTCCAATTATTGGTATTGTTGTTTTGTTTATTCTTTTAATTTTTGGACGACGTTGGTCGTGGAAACATGGAGCTTGGGCAAGCTGGGCGGAGTTTCAGAGTCGTATGCGTTTTCTTGATTGGCTAGCGGTTCTGTGGCTAATTATTTTAGTTGGAATATATTTTTGGACACGTTGAATTTATTCTTTTTTAGAAAGACGAAATTGCAAAGCTTCAGATAGATGATTTTCTTCAACAGTCTGTGACTGGGCAAGGTCTGCGATTGTGCGTGCGACTTTCTGAATACGAAAATATCCTCGCGCACTTATCATTCCATGAGAGAACGCTTCATCAAGAAGCGTTTTTGCTTTTTTAGAAATGTTTGCAAACGATTTAATATCTGATGATTGCATTTCGTTATTGAGTTTAATCGTTGTTTTACAAAAACGTTCTTCTTGTATTTTACGTGCACATATAATACGAACAAGAATTTGTTTTGACGTTTCTCCTTGCAGACTTTCTGACATTTCTTTTGGTTTAACATTCGGCACATCGATTACCATATCTATCCGATCAAGAAGCGGACCTGAAAGGCGTTTTTGATAGTTATCTATTTCCCTTGCTGAACAAACACAAACACGTTTTGGGTCATTCATAAATCCACACGCACACGGATTACGAGTTGCAATAAGTTGAAATCGAGCAGGGAATGTAAATGCGCCAGCAGATCGTGCGACAGTTACAATTCCATCTTCAAGAGGTTGTCTTAAATTTTCAAGCACATGACGTTGAAATTCTGGAAGCTCATCAAGAAACAAAACACCGCGATGAGCTAAACTTACTTCCCCTGGAGCAGGCCACGATCCACCACCTATAAGTGAGACAGCAGAAGATGAATGATGCGGGCTTCTAAATGGACGGTTAAAAGAAAGGAAATTGTTTTTATTTGGAATGTTCGCTATTGATGCGATACTTGCGACTTCTATTGCTTCTTCGTATGAAAGAGCTGGAAGTATTGAAGGAAAAGTTCGCGCAAGAAGCGTTTTTCCAGTTCCAGGCGGGCCTTGAAGCAGAACGTTGTGTCCGCCGGCGGCAGCGATTTCAAGCCCGCGTTTTGCGAAAGACTGTCCGAAGATTTGAGAAAAACACATCTCATGCTGTTGTTCTATTTGTTGCTCTGGGAGCGACGGCTCAAGCAAAGAATCGCCATTTAGATGTGCTAGAAGTTGTTTAAATGTTTCAACTCCAAATACTTTTATATTACTGATTATTGCCGCCTCCTTCGCGTTATCGATCGGAACAAATAAAAGATATTTAGCCAACATGTTTGCCATGACTGCTGTTGGAAGAACTCCTTGCACACTTCTGACTTCCCCATGAAGTCCCAGTTCGCCGAGCAATACCGACTGTTCAATTGTATTTAGCTTTAGTTCTCCAGATTGAATCAGGATTGAAAGCGCGATAGGTAAATCATAAAGAGCGCCTTGTTTGCGAAGATGTGCTGGGGCGAGATTTACAGTGACTCGACCTCTTGGAAAATGGAGACCGCTGTTTTTTATGGCAGAACGAATTCTATCGCGTGATTCGCGAACAGAAGCGTCTGGCAAACCAACGATTGTGAATTGCGGAAGACCAGCGGAAATATCTGTTTCAATTGAAACAGGAATCGCTCGAACTCCGTAAATTGCTGAAGATATTATTGGAAACATAAAACAAAAACCTCCCAGGTCACGGGAGGTTTATGATTTCTATGATTATTCTATCACAGTTTCATTATTTGTCAAATGTTTTTTTGATGAAAGCAATAACAGAGAAAGAACACCGAGAATAATAATAAGGTCTGAAAAATTTATTGCGCTTTTTCCAAACAATATAATGTAATCAACAGTAAATCCATAAACTATCCGATCATAGAAATTTCCAGACGCGCCAAGAAGAATAAGAATTACTGAAAAAGCGATACGAGGTTTTAAGAATATATTTTTCAAAACGATTCTAAGCAAAAAAATTCCAAGTATTACAGAAATGATTATTACAAATTCGAGTCTAAACGGAATATCGAAGGCAAGACCGTAGTTTTTGTGAATTGCGAATTCAAGGAATTTTGGTGAAGCGAGATAAGATTCTTCAGGGAAATTTTTTATTGCGACGGATTTTATTAATTCGTCAAAAAAAACAATAAGCGCGCTTGGAATCAAAATAAAATAGATAAAAAAGCGAGGCTTCACATTTCTTGTGTCAATGTTTTTTTACACTGAATGCATGAAGTTGAAGTTGGGCGAGCGGAAAGTCTGCGTTCATCAATTTCTTGACCACAGTATTTACATTTTCCGTACGTCCCGTTTTCAATCATCGCAAGAGCGCTTTCAACATCTCGCAATGCTTTTTCCAATTCTTCTTCAAGGGAAAGGTTATCAGAAAAGCGTGCCACTTCGGATGCGTTTTCATCTTCTTTATCGCCCAAGTTTTGGAAATCCGTGCTGAAATCAGTTTCAGCCGCTTTTGGATTTCGATGCGCAAATTTTGACAATTCAAGTTCGAGCCCCTGTTTTTCTTCAATCAGTTTTTGCTTCATTTTATTGTAAAAGTCTTTGTTCATATTGTTTCTTTGAGTCTAAATACTCTATCAGTATATCAGAATCTGTGCAAAGAGTTATGAAGAAATGGAGACAATGTCGAGTTGATTGAAAAGTGAATCAATAAAGATATTCCTAAAAAAAGAAGAAGGGCAGTGAGCCGCGTAACATGTAGTGTGTTTTTCGGCTATGCCCCGTAGTATTGAGGAAATACGGTTCTATAGGCGTCGGGCTGTAAAGTCCAAGTATTTGAACTGTACGACTCGACGCCCTGTGAACACATATTTATTCCTCTAAGTTCACAACCTCTCTACCATTCCATGGTTTTACCCACGATGAATTCGAATGAATTCATATTATTGCGAGTTAACCTAGATTTATTTCTGTTCTGTTTTTGTTTTATTATCAGAACAGTAGAGCGGTGAGACGTTTTCCGAATAGCGATAGCAAGCGTGGGACACCTGCAAAAAAGCTTTCGGAAAACCTCCCAAGATTGTAGATAAAGAACGATGCGACCATTTTGGTCACACTTATATGATATCAGAAAAAATAAATTTTATCAATAAGCAAAGTTTGGCTTAATTTAGCAAAAAAATGTTTTTTTGAAACAATGATGTGTTCAAATGGTTTGAAAAACTTAAAAAGTTATCCACAATAATATATACTTATTGATAAGTTATCCACAGTTAAAAACACAACCTCAATTTTGTTGAATTCCAGCTCTTTTCGAGAGATGCGACCCTAAAATTTGCGGCGAGAGTTCTTAAAACATCGTTTTTATAAAATTCGGTCGTGAACGAATTTGATTCAATAAATTCGTTCAAAGATAAAAATGCGACATTTGCGTCACAAATCTTTAACACTTTATTATTCTGTTCATTTTTTAGCCAGATTCTGATCATTTCCTCGTTATTTGAAATTATTAAGTCATCCTTTTTACTTGCAAAAATAGCTTCATTACTTGTTGACGCCTTGTAGAATTCCAAACCTTCGATCATTTTTTGTTCAACCGATACAAGACTCGGATCTGACACAAATTCCTGCATTTGAGTATTATCTGGAAGTTTTTTAGTGATTATTGAAGGATTTTTCAACGCAATTTCTGTTTGTAAGAATGATATTTTTTCTTCATCGTTCATCTCAGATTTTGAAACAAGCAAAAACTTTGGATTTTCGATTTCTTTCATCATCAAAAACCCATCTGTTGAAAAAAAAGATCGCAAGATATTCTGATCTTTAAACAAAGTTTGGTACATATCGAAATTTTCCTTTTCCAAAAGAGGAAGTTTCAATGCTATATATGTATTTTCTTGGATTATTTTGCTATCAAATGTGCTTATTGCTTCCTGATTTGAAAGAGGGATTACGATTCCATCTTTTGTCGCTGATATCACGACAGACTTTTTCCCTTTCTCATAAAACATTCCAAGTTTTTGCTTAAATGACGGTATGAGGTTTCCAAGTGAATGTTTTGATTTGATTCCGCCTATTGGTTGAAGTTTGTCTGTTAGCAGAAAAACATCAGAATTTATTTGTTGAACTATTATTTGGTTTGCATCAAAAAGTTTTGTTGGAAGTTCATTTTTTTTTGATCGAACCGCAATTGATCTGCCCCCATCTTCGTGAAAAAACCATCCAATTTCACCATGAACAAAAGGTTGGATGTCTTTCAGTGTGAAACTTCTGTTTGAAATAAGTGGAACCGTGTTTAGGATTTTTGATAGAATTGGCAATGTTTTTTCATTTACCAAAAGTTGGATTGCTATTTTAGTATTTTCAGGTGCAGCAGAAAAAACAGTGTTTCTTGTGAGAAAAAGTGTTGTTATCTGATAGATAAATATAAAAATTAAAAGAAAAGATAGAGCCGGAAGCCAAACAACCCACCTTGGTCGGCGGGTTGTTTTTTGGTATCTTGTTAATTGTATGTGGAGTTGTTGGCTCATGGATTTCTGTTAAACGGTCTAAATGGTTTGCGAGGACCTCGATCGCGTGATGGAGCTTGTGGACGATCACTATGAGCTGGTCTTTCAGGATATATGTTCCCTGGCGCATCTTTCATTGAAAGACTGATTTTTCCGTCAGGAGTAAGGTCCATAACTTTGACACTCACTTCATCTCCCATTTTTACAATATCACTTACTTTGTCAACACGCCACGGTGCCATGTTGCTTACATGAACCATTCCATCCTTCTTTGGTAAAAATTCGACAATCGCGCCAAAATCCATAACGCGTGTTATTTTTCCTTTGTAAATTTCTCCAACAACGACTTGCCGAGTGAGTTGTTCAATAATACTTTGCGCTTTTATCGCGCCTTGCGCATCAGTTGAGGTGATCATTACAAGTCCGTCATCCTCGATGTCAATTGCTTGAACGTTGGTTGTTGAGATAATTTCATTGATTGTTTTACCGCTTGGCCCAATAACGCTTCCAATGAGTTCCGGACTGATGTGCATGACAATAATTCGTGGAGCAAATGGCGAAAGATCTGGACGAGGCTCTGCGATTGCAGAAGTTAGAACGTCCAACACTTCCAAACGGGCTTCGCGAGCTTGTTTTATTGTTGTTTCAATAATTTCTCGAGTTAGACCATCTGTTTTTGTGTCCATTTGAATCGCAGTGATTCCGGTTTTTGATCCAGCGATTTTGAAATCCATTCCACCTTTTCCATCTTCCAAATCTTGTAGGTCAGTTATTACTTTCCATTTTCCTTTTTCATCAGTAGCAAGCCCCATCGCTATTCCAGCAACCGGAGCCTTTATAGGAACACCAGCATCCATGAGCGCCAAAGTTGTTCCGCAAGTTGATCCCATTGAGCTTGATCCGTTTGAGCCGAATACTTCGGAAACCGCACGAATTGTGTATGGAAATTTTTCTTTGTCAGGAAGCATTGGTTGAATAGCTTTTTCTGCTAGAGCTCCATGACCAATATCGCGGCGAGATGGCCCACGCATTGGCTTCACTTCCCCGACTGAATATGGAGGAAAATTGTAGTGATGGAAAAATCGTTTTGTTCCAACAAGTTCCATTCCATCGAGAGTTTGTTGGTCCCCTGGAGCTCCAAGTGTTACAACGGTAAGCACTTGTGTTTCTCCACGCATAAAATGTCCACTGCCATGAACACGAGGAAGAACAGCGACTTCACTCACAAGCGGTCGGATTTGCGTGATTGATCGTCCATCAACACGTTTGTTATTTTCAAGAATTGATCTTGAGACTTCACGCTCAAGAATTTCAAGTATCATATCTGTTCCAATGTGAATCAATTCCGGTTTAACACTTTTTTCGATCAAGAATGATTTTAGATTATTTTTTAGGATTTGTTTTTGTTGATTGCGGTCGGCTTTTGTAGCTTTCGGAGTTCCAAAAAATAACTCTTTGATTTGATCAACAAGAAATGGAACAGCAATAGCTTCGACTTCTTTTTCTTCTTCTGTTTTTTCAATAATCAAATTTCGTTTTTCTTTTCCAACAACAGCTTGAATTTCTTTGATCAGTTTGATTGGCGCGTCAATATGTTTTTGTCCAAACCAAAATCCTTCCAAAACAGTTTCTTCAGGCGCTTCATTTGCGCCAGCTTCGACCATTATGATTTTTTCTTTTGTTCCAGCGATTGCGAGGTCAAGAAGTGATTTATCTCGTGCTGTATAACTTGGGTTTATTACCCACTCCCCTTCGATTTGTCCGACACGAATACAGCCGATCGGACCGTTCCATGGAATATCACTAATATGAAGCGCACAACTTGCACCAATCAGTCCCAAAACATCGGGGTCGTTTTCTCCATCAAAAGCAAGTGTTGTAACAACAACTTGAACTTCATTTCGGATATGATCATCAAATAACGGACGGATTGCGCGATCAATAAAACGTGCTGAAAGAACAGCCTCATCAGTTGGCCTACCTTCTTTTTTAATAAAACGACTGCCTTTAATGCGTCCAGCCGCATAAAGTTTTTCTTCAAATTCAACAGTGAGTGGGAAAAATCCCATGCTTTCTTTTGTTTCATTGCTCATTGTTGCCGCCGCAAGCACTACAGTATCGCCATATTGGACAACGCAAGATCCTCCAGCTTGACTTGCGTATTTTCCAACCTCGATCGTTAATATCTTTCCTCCCCATTCTGTTTGGAACTGGTTTTTTTGTGCCATATTTTTAAAATTAAAATTCTAGTCTTCGCGTTCTCGAATCTCCTTGATCATTTTTTGGCGGTTCAATAAAGAAATCGTCTTCTTCATCCTCTTCCTTTTCTTCACCCATTTCATCCTTTCCATCTGATTTTACGATCGGGCCGATTAAATATCGTTTTTTATTTTGAGAAAGATCAATATAGTCATCAACGTAATTAACCAAGTTTGACGACGTTGTTTCACCAAATGCCATAACCTCAGCGATGCGCCCACGACTTTGAATGTGTTCGACAAGCGGTAGATAATCTCCATCTCCTGAAACGATCACAACAACATCGAGTATGTCTAGCATGTGAACTACATCAATCGCAAGTCCGACATCCCAATCTGCTTTTTTGTGGCCGGATGCGTATTCCATCAAATCTTTTTCGCGAGTCTCGATTCCGGATTTTTGAAGAGCATCAAAGAAAGGTTGCTCATCAGCTGTTTTTGTTTTAACAACGTAAGCGAGTGCGCGAATGAGGAGGCGACCTGCGACTGCGTCTTCAACAATGCTTTTGAAATTAACTTTTCGTTGAAAAAGGTGTCTGGCGCTGTAGTACATGTTTTGAGTGTCGATAAAAACGCCGACACGTTGGTCTTTGTGTTTGAACATATGTATTAAAAACCCGCCAAATTAGCGGGATTATTTCAAATCTAAATCTTTTTTGATTTTCAAAAATGCTTTTTCGTCTTCGCGCTCAAGATATTTGAGCAAGCGTCGGCGTTCATTCACTTTTTTGATAAGTCCGCGTCGAGAAGAAAAATCTTTCTTGTGATCTCGCATGTGCTTTGTGAGCTCTTCGATTTCGGATGTCAAAATCGCGATCTGAACTTGTGGCGAACCAGTGTCGGAGGCGTGTGTGCGGAATTTCTCAATGACTTTTTGCTTCTTTTTGATGTTGAGCATAGATATTTAATTACACGATCTGCCAAGAAAAGGCGCTCATTCCTTTACCGAGCTGTCGTGGAAATGAATTACGCACGCAATTTATCTCAAAAACAATGGAGTGTCAAGGCGGTGTATAATGTTCCAATATGTCTATCCAATCGGCTCATAAACGTTCTTTTGCTCATCTTTCAGCTTTACCAACACTTGCGTCAAACCGAATGATAGCATTTATTGGTTCGAGTATGGTTGGAGTTTTTCTTCCAATTTACATTTTTGAATTTTTTGGCTTGTCACTTCCGTTTGTTCTTGCTTGGTTTGCAATCAATTTTGCATTCAAACTTCCATTTTACGTTATAGCAGCAAAAATTTTTTCTCAGACAGGACTTGTTGCGAGTATGGTGCTCGGAACAATCGGACTCATCATTTTTTATTGGATGTTTTTTCTTTTGGATCACGGAAGTTCGATAAACCCATTTTTTTTGATGGCAATCGGAATTGGAGGACTTATGCTTGATGGAGTTTTTTACTGGTCGCCGTATCACATTGATTTTGCAAAATTTTCAGACGCAAATCACAGAGGCAAACAACTTGGAATGTATTATGGTTTGCAGGAAGCAATCAGCATCCTGACTCCTATTACGGCCGCGTTTATTTTGACGCGTTTTGGTTATAAGATGAATTTTTTTGTTGGATTATTACTCACTGCGGCTTCAATAATTCCACTTTTTTTCGTTTCAAAATATAAAGTAACTTATGAGTTTGGTTATTTTGAAAGTTTCCGAAAACTTTTTTCAAAAAAATACATTGCAATGACGCTTTCAATGGCGGCGCTCGGCGCTGAAAACATTGTCGGCGTAATTGTGTGGCCTATTTTTTTGTTCTCCGTTTTTCAAGGCAATTATTTGGAAGTTGGTTTTGCAACAGCCGTGATTGTTGTTATCAGCATGATTGTTGAACTTATTGTTGGCCGCCAAATTGATCGTCTTACAGCGCGGAAAATGCTGAAATTTGGTTCGTGGATTTATGCGCTTGGATGGATTGCAAAAGGATTTGTTCAAACCATAACAGGAGTTTTTGCGGCTTCGACTTTTCACAGTTTTGGTTCAATTATGATGCGCATGCCGCTTGACACAATGAGCTATCAACAAGCGGCTGATTCCGGACATTATATTGATGAATTCACTGTTCTCCGCGAAATGGCAATAGGAATTGGGAGGGTTGTGATTTTGATTATTTTGATTCCAGTCACAATGAATTTTTCAATTGGTTCTGCATTTTTTATCGCGGCTATTGTTTCGCTTGGAGTGAATTGGCTCGCTCGATATAAAACGCAAGAATAAAAAATATTGCCTTCGACTAGCTCAGGCAATATTATTATTATTATTATCATTTTTATTTTGCAAGCAACTGGTCAATCGCGGCTGAAACAGAGCTATATGGTAGCGCACCTTTTATAGGAATAGCGTTTCCATCTTGATCAATAATAAATGATCCAGGCGTCCCAGTCACTCCAGAGCTCACACCTCCTTGATATTGGGTTTCAATTTTATCGCTGTACTTGGAGTTGTCAAAGCAAGTTTGCCATTGGCTAACATTTAGCCCAAGTTCTGTTGCTGTTTGTTTGTAGAAATCGTCTCCAAGTGAATCTTGGTTTGCGAACAATTTATCAGCGTACTCCCAAAATTTGTTTTGTTCAGACGCACACTCTGCCGCATTTGCCGCTGGCAGAGCATCTGGATGGAAAGAAAGCGGGTAATGTCTGTAAATCCACCGAACCTTTCCGCTGTAATCTGTCATAACTTGTTGCATGGTTGGATGGAAACGACCGCAGAATGGGCATTCAAAATCCGAATACTCGACAACTGTGATTGGAGAATTTTTGTCGCCGCGAATATGGTCATCGTCACTCACAACAGGCACAGCTTCCGGAGTTGGTTCTGTTCCATTGTCTGCAACAGTAGGGTCAGTGTTGGTATCCGCCGCAACCTTGCTATTGTTTTCTGATGATCCAATTGAACATGAGCCTTTTAGCACACAATTTCCTAATAGAATAAATCCAAGTGTTCCGAGCACAAGGATTGCTGTAACAAAGCCTATCCAAAAAGAGGTTTTGGATGGGAGAGAATCAAAAAATGAGTTTGGCATAAATTAGAAGCAAGGATAAAGAAGCAAGAAGTTAGAGAAGTTTAGTAAACACATACTAGCATAAAGGGTTAAGATGAGGAAAGGATAAAAGTGTCGTATAATGAAGGAAAGTCAACATAGTCAATTAAGTCATATGAAGTCGATTGATGCGTTAATTACGGATTTTCTTGAATACCTTGAAGTCGAGCGAGGACGTTCACAAAGAACGATTCGTAATTATGATTTTTATTTGAAACGATTTTCAAAATGGGCTGGGAGTCCAATCGCAAAAAAAATTAGTCGAGAGACTGTGCACAGATATCGTCTTTGGTTAAATCGTTTAACAGAAGGTCGTGAAGGAGAGACTTTGAAAAAAAGCACGCAGAATTATCATCTCATCGCGCTTCGATCTTTTTTGAAATATCTTGTTCGTCAGAATATTTCTTCACTTCCTCCAGAACAGATAGAACTTGCCAAACAATCAAAACGAACTGTTGAATTTTTGGAAGCTGAAGAATTGAATCGTTTGCTTTCAGTCGCAAAAAAGAAAGCCATTGGAATTATTGGTATGCGTGACTTTGCGATTTTGGAACTTTTATTTGCAACTGGAATGCGCGTTAGCGAACTTGCAAATTTGAAAATTGAACAAGTGAATTTGAAGCGCGATGAATTTACTGTTCGCGGCAAAGGCGACAAGCCACGGATTGTTTTTTTGTCTGATTCAGCAAAAGAAGCCTTGAAATTATATCTTGCTAAACGTCATGATACTTCCTCGTTTATGTTTGTGTCTCATGACCGCGCAAAAGCGGGACGAAAAAGTACTGGGCCGATCACTGCGCGGTCTATTCAGAGAATTGTTGAGCGAGATGCGACAGAAGCAGGAATTACAAAAAAAATTACACCACATACACTGCGACACACTTTCGCGACAGACTTATTACTGTCTGGCGCTGATATAAGATCTGTTCAATCAATGCTTGGACATGAATCAATTACCACAACACAAGTTTACACTCACATAACAAACAAGCAGATGAAAGAAGTTCACAAAAAGTTTCATGGGCAAAATAAAAAAACGAGCGACTTATCGTGAAGCCGCTCAGAGAATTAGTCGAAGGATCTCAACATCCGAAGCACGTCCACAAGTGTCATACTGGTCAGAAGAGCGAAGCCTTCTTCGGCAAATACTTCTCTGATTCTACGCCCTTGTGGACAGCGCCAGCATGAAGACTTTTTTGCTTTCTTATGTATTAAACAGAGCTTAGTCCTGTCCTCCATGACTTTTCGTAGGTCGTTGGCAGACTCCCTTGAAAAGTTAGCATCCACGTAGTCATCTAGACATTTGTCGTACTGAACCCTCCTTCGTCTTCCCTTGCAATAGAAGTCGCTTTCAATATCTGGCATTTCCATTAGCCTTCCATTGAAAAGTTTGTTCGCACTTTGCGGCCCTGACCGCATTTCCAGCACGCGGCCTTTGTTCTTTCAAGTGCGTTCATGTTTACATAATCGTCAAGACATTTTCCGAGCAAGACTTTTCTGCGCTTGGTTTTGCAGTAGAATCTTCCGCCATGACCGTAAGAGATTGAAAGTGTGCCTTCCGTGACTTGGCTCATCAAGCCCTCCTTTTCTGACATCGCAGTTTTCCATATTTTTTTGTGCTTGTCAAGTCTATTGACTCAACAAAAAAAGCAAGATAGATTACACTGTCTGCGCGGCCCGATAGCTCAACTGGATAGAGCAGGAGTGTTCTAAACTCAAGGTTGGGGGTTCGATTCCCTCTCGGGCCACCACTTGTTTAGTATGGCGGCCATGGTGTAACGGTTAACACAGGAGATTGTGGCTCTCCTGATCCGGGTTCAATTCCCGGTGGTCGCCCCACAAAAAAACCTCAGATTTGTTCTGTGGTTTTTTTGTAGACCACAAAAGCCACTTGAGTGGCTTTTGTCGGGAATTGAACGCCGGAGCCATACGGCGTCAGCAGACGCCGTGGCGAGGCGGTGCCCAGCCCGAGCCTCTGCAGAGGCGAGAGGCGCGGGCAATTCCCGGTGGTCGCCCCACAAAAAAACCTCAGATTTGTTCTGTGGTTTTTTTGTAGACCACAAAAGCCACTTGAGTGACCTATCATGTTGACACTTATTTTTTCTTCAGGCACACTATCGGTCGCCTGCTTGCCTGTATGTTCAGGTAAAGCACAGCTAAACGGCCCGAACAGGGCAAAAAAGAAAGAGGGTTCGATGAAACAGATCCATGAGAGGCAGATCGACTTCAGGGGAAAAGGGGGCATAACCTCGCTCAAAAGCGCGGTTGGCCCCCAGAAGCAGATCGCCGAGCTCACCAGCCAGTTGGTTTCCAATGGGCTACCTCCTGCAGGAATCATCTGCTTCGGAATAAGTCAGGACGGCACGAATGCTCACCTGATTTTCGTAGATCCCGAAGTTCTCATCGGCTGTACAGCAGCTGACATCGCATCGATCTCTGGAGTCATCACAAAGGAAGACGCAATCGAAATGCTTCTTCCGGGCCACAATTACGCTTCATTCATCTCGGCTATGGACAGCGGAGTCATAGTCTCTGCATGGGACACAGGAATCAGGACCGACAGGCTGACCGACAAGGCGTACGAAAACTTCTGTGAAGCCATATTCGATACTGACGGAAACGTCTTTAGTTCTGAATCGTCCACACTTCTGCTCCTTTCCCGCCAGGGTGAGCGTACTTTGTGCGCGAGCAGAAACAAAGGAACTGATCAGCTGACCGAGATAATGACTCCGATCAATGCAGGGATTCCGACCTTCGGGATCGCTTGCAAAAATATCGTGATCGTTGCGCAGATGGACGGCCAACAGGTCTTCGCGATCAATACTGATCAGATCACGCAGGTGTTCGAAACTGGCGAGCGTCCGAAGTGGATCGTGAAAGGCCTGTCAGTCGACAAGATCGAGGACTTTTCCCTTCCAGTCGATAAAGACGGCACGACGATCATTGTCACTGCCGTGAAGAACGGCAAGCGGTTGCTCGTTCCGGCCGTAGTGTCTCTGACCAGCGAAAAAGGTTTCCAGATCACTCTGTGCATCGGCCAGTCAGTGATCGAAATACAGAAAACTGACCCGGCCCCGCAGAGAATCGACGTCGAGACCGGTTTCGTTGCCGCAAGGCAGAACAATGGTGGACCAAATCGTCTGCACATCACAACGATCGAGGGATACGCGGCCGGCAACACTGCGTTCACCGCCATGATCGATCGCGCAACCTCGGGCGACTTTTCAAGAGCAATCGCCTAGTCATGCTCGCGTTCTGATGCTCTCAACTACCGCATAATCGGAAACTCCGAAAGTGCGGTTTTTTATTTTGAAGAAAAAGCTCCCGACCCGCCGTCGCCAAGGCTTTGGCGGGCATGGTGTGGGAGCTAGAGTCGGTTCAAAGCCAACCGACAAAGAGCAGAAGCGCAATCACTGCGAAATGGCACAACTGGTCAGCCCAGATTGTCTTGATTACCTTCAGTCGTGCCGAGAGCGTGTCGATCAGCACATGCGTTCCAAAGATAACAAGTGCGAACAGAACGCTTGGAACCAGTGGTGAGCGACCATCGAGCAGTGCGAGCAAGGCCGCGAACGGAGCTGTGTATGTCGCGCTATGATAGATCAGCACTTCGACGTTCTTCCCTTTCTCCATTGCCATCCACGCACTCTGGAAGGCAAAGTCACCAATGAAGTGCGCGCACAAGTACAGGATCGAAAGGTTGAACATGGTCAAAGCGATCACGGGGCACCCCCTTTTTCTGTTGTCTAATGACAGAGTAATTTATAGTGAAAATATTCCAATAGAATGTGTCCTATTTTTCGACAACACTTCCTATTTTAGAAAAATCAATCTATTGTGATTATGTATGCGTATGAAATATCCGCCGGATCTCATAAAGGGACTTGGCGCGTACGGACTTGACGAGAAAGAAGTCAAAGTATATTTGGCTGGTCTTGAACTTGGATCTTCAACAGTCCTTGGCCTTTCAAGACGTACAGAATTACCTCGCACAACTTTATATCCAATTTTAGAGCGACTGGTTCGCCACGAAGTTTTTCGTTTGGGTAAAGAGAAAAAAACAACAGTTTATATTGCAGAACCACCAGACACTCTTGAAATGGTAATGAGAGAACGAGGAAAATTATTTTTAAAAACAATACCTTTGCTTCAGTTGCTCAAAGATACAGTTGAAGAAGGACCTGGGGTTACGATTTATGAAGGCACAGACGGATTCAAGCGAATGTGGAAACAACTTTTTCAGTCCGGTGTAAAAGAATATCGTCTGATAACAACAGGGGTTGGACTTCTTGATTATGTAAAAGAGCATTACATTGTGAAACGAGTGATTGCGGAAAGAATAAAACGTGGGATCAAGAGTCGCCAACTTATACCAAAAAGTCGCGATGGAAAAAAGATAGTTGAAAAAGACAAAGAAGAATTGCGCGAGTCTCGTTTCCTTCCAGCCGGGACTGTTCTTCCTGCCACCATTATTACTTTTGCTGGGAACGTTGCGTTCATCACAACACGAAAGGAAAATACAATGATTATTTTGGCATCCGGCGATATTGCTAGAAGCTATGAAACGCTTTTTGACTTGATTTGGGACAAAGCCGAGAAGCCATGCTAAACTGGCATCATGTCAAAGCAAGCGCAAACGTTTTTGGTTCTTGATGGCAATGCCCTTCTTCATCGGGCGTGGCACGCTATCCCACCGCTTACAACAAAAGACGGTTTAGTTGTGAATGCCGCGTATGGATTTTCAATGGTTTTAGAAAAAATGCGCGAACAGTTCAAACCTGATTACATGGCGGTTGCGTGGGATTTGCCTGGTAAAACATTCAGACACGAAAAATACGAGGCATATAAAGCCACGCGCGAAAAAAAAGAACAAGAACTTTATGATCAGATTCCGATCATTCAGGATATTTTGAAAACTTTTTACATTCCGTCGATTTCAGCAAAAGGTTTTGAAGCCGATGATATTATTGGAACTCTTGCCAACACTGCAGAGAAAAAAAATTTTGAAACGTTGATTGTTACAGGAGATTTAGATTCGCTTCAGCTTGTTAAACCTCACACAAAGGTTGTTTTTTTTCAAAAAGGAATTTCAGAAACAAAAATTTACGATGAAAAAGCTGTTGAAGAACGATATGGTTTGAAACCAGAACAGTTGATTGATTACAAAGCGCTTCGTGGTGATCCGTCTGACAATTTGCCTGGAGTTGTCGGGATTGGTGAGAAAACAGCGACAGATTTATTAAAAACATATAAAACTTTGAATGGAATTTTTTCTGCTCTTGAAAGTGGAAAGATCGAAGAAAAAATTGCAAAAAAATTACGAGGAAAAGAAGAGCAAGCGAAAGAAATGAGAGAATTGGTTACTGTTGTTTGCAATGTAAAAACAGATTTTAGTTTTTCTTCAGCGCAAACAAAAGAGCCTGATTGGGATGCTGTTCGTGAGATGTATCAGCGTTTGGAGTTTAGAACGTTGTTGAGGAAACATGCTGGAGAAGTGAAACAGGAAAAACAGCAGAAAGCCCAACAGGGGGCGATCGAAATTTTGCGAGATGAGACAGAGATCAAAAAAGTTTTGGATAAAATGAACAGCCGGCTTGGTATTTTTATTGCTGAACAGCAAGCTGATCTTTTTGGTTCAACACAAGCCGCGATCGCCGTGTCTGATGGAAAAACAACGATCGTTGTTCCAAATCCAGCTCAAAAACATTTTGTTGAAATAAAAAAAGTCTTTGAAAAATCTGTTGTCATCACACACAATCTCAAGCGTTTGTTGCATCAAACAGATTGGGTTATTAAACAATCATTCGATATTATGATCGCAACATATCTATTGAATTCCGGTTCGCGTTCGCAAGATTTGTCTCCGGAATTGCCAAATTCGTACGCAACGCAGAAAGATTATGAACGTCTTGGCCGATTAGTTGCGACGTTTTCAAAACTTGCTGAACAACTTGAACAAAAATTAAAGAGCGTAAATGTTTTTTCGATTTTTGAAGAAATGGAAATGCCGCTTATTTCGATTTTGTTTGAAATGGAAAAACATGGAGTCCTTCTTGATACAAAAGCGCTTGAAATTTTTGCGAAAAATTTAGAAAAACGTCTGTCAGAACTTGAGAAAAAAATTCATTCATTCGTTGAAGTTGATTTTAATGTTCAATCGCCAATCCAGCTTGCTGAAGTTTTGTTTGAAAAATTAAAACTGCCAACAAAAGGAATCAAAAAAACAAAGACTGGTTATTCAACTGCCGCTTCTGAACTTGAAAAACTTTGGGACGCTCACGAGATCATTCCACTTATCAGCGAGCACCGCGAACTTGCGAAATTACAATCAACTTACGTTGAAGCGCTTCCAAAATTGGTTGATAAAAACGGTCGTGTTCACACAACTTATAATCAAACCGTAACATCAACCGGTCGTCTTTCGTCTTCTGAACCTAATTTGCAAAATATTCCGATCAAAACCGAGCTTGGACGTGAAATTCGTCGAGCGTTTGTTGCTCCGAAAGGAAAGGTTTTGATCGCGGCTGATTATTCGCAGATTGAACTTCGACTCGCGGCTATAATTGCCAAAGACAAGCCGTTTATTGAAGCTTTCAAACAAGGTGCTGACATTCACACACGCACAGCTTCTGAGATTTGGGAGATTGATGAAAATCAAGTGACAAAAGAACAACGTCGTGCCGCCAAAGCGATCAATTTTGGAATTCTTTACGGCATGGGGCCCCATTCCCTTTCTCGTTCAACTGGTTTATCGTTTTCAGAAGCCAAAATTTTTATTGATCGTTATTTTGAAATTCATCACGCAATTCAAATTTATCTTGACGAAACAAAAACCAAAGCTCATGTTGATGGATTTGTTGAAACAATGTTTGGTCGCCGTCGCTATTTTCCAGAAATCAATTCAGGAGTTCCAATGCTTATTGCCGCGGCTGAACGAATGGCAATCAATATGCCAATTCAAGGAACAGCGGCTGATATAATGAAAAAAGCAATGTTAGCAGTTGACGGATGGTTAAAACAAAGCCAGCTTTCTGCAACGATGCTTATGCAAGTTCACGATGAATTGGTTTTTGAAGCTGATCGCGATGTTGCGGATCAAGTCGCGCGTGGAGTAAAAGAAATGATGGAAAGCGTCTCGTCATTTGAAGTTCCTTTAATAGTGGAAATTGAAGTAGGTCCAAATTGGGGAGAGATGAAATAATATGCTCATTCTTGTTTACGGTGAAGACGCATTTCGCGTTGTGGAAAAAGTTCGGCAACTGAAAGACGCGTTTCGACAAAAATTTGATCCAACAGGATACAATATTGTTGATTTTCCGTCTGATGATTCAAACAAACTTGAAGTGTCAGATGTTTTACAATCAATGTGCTCGTTTCCTTTTTTAGGTTCTCGTCGAATGGTGCTTGTGAACGGTTTATTTTCTTTTTTGAAAAAACCTGATGAAAAAATTTGGCTTGATGGATTTGGCCGCATGCCAGAATCGAGTATTGTTATTCTTTGGGAAGCAATCGAGGCAAAAGCTGCAGAGAAAAAAACTTGGGTAAAGGAACTTTCAAAAACGGCAGAAGTTCATACTTATTCATTTCCTGTTCTTTCTGGTATTGCATTGACAACATGGATATCAGATCGCGTGAAAAAACTTGGAGGTTTTATCGAACCAGACGCGCTTTCAGCGATTATTGAAAGAGTTGGAAGTGACTTGTGGCAAATGTCGCATGAGATTGAAAAACTAGTTGCTTTCAGTAACGGCAAAACCATCACAAAAGAAATGGTTGATGAACTTGTGCACGCAACATTTGAAGGAAAGATTTTCGAGCTCATTGATGCGATTTCTAAAAAACAAACATCGCGCGCGATTCGTTTACTTGAAGAAGAACGTTCTGCAGGATCGGACGATCACTATCTTTTGACAATGCTCGGACGACAGGTTCGGATTTTGCTTGGAGCTCGCGCACTGCTCGATCAAGATCCGCGTGTAACAAAGCAAACAGTTGCAGAAGAGCTTGGTGTTCATCCATTTGTTGCGCAAAAATCTTTGGATCAAGCGCGACTCTTTACATTCAATGATTTGAAAACAGCTCATGATCTTTTGTTTGAATATGATTTGAAAATAAAAACCGGCCGGATTTCGGCCGATCTTGCAACTGATCTTGTTACAGACCATTTACTTACGAAATCTTGAGCGCGTTTACTTTTTGCATCATTCGTGACTTTAATCGAGCCACGGTATTTTTTTTGAAAATCTTTTTTGATTGCGCTTTGTCGAGCTTTTTTCCAATTAGTTTGACGACCTCTTTTGCCTCATCGATTTTTTTTGATGTGACAGCTTTGCGAAGCTTAACACGCAAAGAGTGAATCTCGGCTTTGATAGTCTGATTTCGTTTTTCGTGTTTCACGCTTTGTCGAAGCGCTTTTTTGGCGTTTTCTAGGATAGGCATAGAATAATCAGGTTTTAGGTTTTGGGTTTTTGGTAGCCGCAGGCTTTAGTGATGAGATTGGTAGCCCACGGCTTTAGCCGTGGAATTGGTTTTGTTTAAGAACGGCGTTAGTTTACATTATGGTTGAAAAGAGTCAAGTTGTGAGCTGGTTGTGTACATCCTCTGTTCTTGACCGCTGTATCTGAAAATATCAAATGTCAAATGATCAAATGTCTTAATTGGGCATTAGTATCAGTTGCGCCATGTCTCCGGGCCATCGGACTGTCGCCGCTGTTCCCTACGACATAGCACAACTGCTACTATCAATGGTATTTGAAATTAATCATTCATTAAAACAAGTGTCAGCGAATATAGAATGTGAACGACCGCGTTAAGTCATGTTGGAAAAGAAAAAATCCGCACAACACGATGGTTATGCGGGAGAAGAGGGTTTGAGAGCTTTTTGATCGTTGAGAAAGTTACCGCATCCAATAAGAGCTATTGCGCACGCTATTCCGATAATGAAACCGACAGGTTCATTGAGACGAAGCGGCAGAAATATACCAAGTATTTCTGTGATTGCGAGTGGTAAGACCCAAACCGGCAAAAGTCTGGATTCATCTACTGTGCGCATGAAACAGATCCAAAGTGCCACAAAAACGATGATATCCGTAGGGAAGGTTGCAAACGTTCCGAATACTGTGGCAAAAGCGATTATGGAAGCGGTCATGATGTAGAGAGCAAGTCTTGATTTGAATATCGCCGCGATCAATGCCGAGATTGAGGCAATAGCGAACATTGCGCCGATTACGCTCAATGTCGACACATCATGATCATTCAGTGTCATTGTCGATTCGGACACGCCCAAAAAAATCGTCAACACAGCCCCCTGAAAAGTCGCCAGCGTTTTTATACTGTCCATTTTTACCTTTCCTTTCGTTAACTAAGTTTGCCACTTTGGCGAATTGATTTAACATATAAAAATAAAGAATGTCAATCAGACTGCTCAACAACTTCGTCGCCTTCAGTTCCTGATTCAATTTCAAGAATATCAAGTTGCTTCCCGGCTGTTCCTTCTGTTATTCGGAATATATCTTTATCTATCTTTTTGAGTTCGTTTGACGAGCTTGTGAATGCGCGAACAGTTGTTTCAAGATGTTTTCCAACACGATTGTGATGTTCTTCATATGCTTTCATATGGCGCATGAGAAGTTCGGCGTGTTTTTGGATTTCTTTTACAGACTCTTCAATCTGGAGCGCTTTGAGTCCAAGCAACACTGTTTGCAAATAAGCAAAAAATGAAGTTGGTGAGACGATCATAACGCCTTTTTCAAATGCGTATTCAATTAAATTTCGAGAATTGACCTTTACTGCGCCAATATCAGCATTGATAAGATTATGATAAACACCTTCCGCTGGAACAAACATAAACGCGAAGTTGGTTGTCCCTTTTTCTGGCTGAATATAACGTGAAGTTTCGTCAATTCTTATCTTTACATCTGATTTGAACTGTTTTTCAAGCTCATCACGTCTGATCGGATCAGTTTCCTGCACAATTCTGTTATAATTTTCTAACGAAAATTTTGCGTCAATAGGAATTATCATTTCTTTTACAAAAATTACCGCATCAGGAATCAGTTTTTGTCCGGTTGTTTCATCAATTCCAAGTTGATACTGCATTTTGTATTGTCCAACTGTTAAAACCTGTCCCAATAATGTTTCAAGCCAATACTCGCCAAGTATTCCTCGTTGTTTTGGATTTTTAAGAATGTTTTCAAGACTTTTTAGTTGATCTGAATAGTTGAGAATTTGTTTGTTTGTACTGTCTAAAGTGAATAAACGCTCGTTCACGTCCTTAAACATATTTGCTGTTTCATGGAAATGTTTTTGAAGAGTTGATGAAGAATCTGTCATGTTTTGAACAAGACGGTTGTGCATTACATCAAGTTTTTCATGAACTTCACGACGTTGAGTGTTTGTAGTTTCCTGAATTTCCTTCCTCAGATCATTGAAAAGGTTATAAATTTTATCTCCTGAGTCGATGTTTGGGTGATTTCGTTTCGCAATAAGAACAACAATTACGATTACGAGGATTATTACCATCAAAATTAAGAATTGTTCAGTAGTCATATTGCATGTTTAGATTTTGACGAGGATTGATTTTTTACGTATTATGCTCGCGTCATTAGTATAGCACATTTAATATCTATTTCATTTTACGACACATAAGTTGTTGAGTCCCCGTAGCTCAACTGGATAGAGCAACTGCGTCCTAAGCAGTTGATGGGGGTTCAATTCCCTCCGAGGACACCAAGATTTTTATAATATAGTTTTCAAGTGAAATGTTTCACGTGAAACAAAAATACGGGTCGTTAGTGCCTTCGCCAAGCTTTGGAGCGTTAGGAGTTAATGGCCTCGTTCGGAAAAAACCAACCTAGTGGTTTGTCGTTGTATTAAAAATAGAAGTGAAATTATATTTCCCTTTAACATTTTTACTTCAACGACAGGTCATAACAACCTGGCCTTTTCGCTCGCTCGTGGGCCGTTAGCTCAGTTGGTAGAGCGTCGCATTCGCATTGCGAAGGCCTGGGGTTCGAATCCCCAACGGTCCACCAATACAATATGCCAAGTTTTACTTGGCATATTGTATTTATATACTAAGGTTGGGATCCGAAGGGTACGTCTAAAATATGAACTTCTTCACATTTTAGACCACCCAAACTTCGGAAGAGTGAGCCAGTTCCTGTAAAAAAGCGAGAGAGACAGAGGCAGAAATTCCGAATGGTATTCTATAAAATAGTAGGGAACATAAAGAATTTACTAATAAATACCATGACTGTTGAAATCTATTGAAAGATTGTTTACGGAAATTGGAATAATTTGAAAATATTTGGAAGTAAAAAATAGTTGTGCTCCAAGTAGGATAACTTCAGACGAATAGACGTTTAGTAAAAGGTTTATTAGAAGGATTTTTTTCTGAAAAATTAAGATGAACACTTAAATTGTTCAATTTTTTAAAAAAGTACGATATCCGAACTTTTTTGTTTACACTAGTGTATGCAAACGGGTGTAAATGGTGGATAATTTCCAACTTTTGGTAGTTTGAAGAAAAAAATAGCACTTATCCACAGTTTTTGTGTCTCAAAATCTTTCTTTATTTGCTAAATTTAGCCAAAAGACAGCTTGACTACTTTTTGTATTCATGATATACTACTTTTGTAAAGGAAATGTATGTTCAATCGAATCATCACCTTTGCACTTGTGGGGTTTTTTGTATGGGCGAGCATTGCTTCTGCCGGAATGACCTCCACGAATTATGAAATTCGGTGGGACACAATCTCAACCGGAGGTTCAGATAATTCAAGTTCAGCCTCTTACTCCTTGCGTGACAGTTCCCTGATCGGTCCTGGGGGTACTGCATCAAGCTCCTCCTATCAAGTGTCAAACGGTTACCGTGCTGGAATTTTCGATCAAATCATTTCCTTCGATCTTTACATTCAAAATTCAAGCAATGAGCGAGCCATAACATCGATTTCCGGAACAACTGTTTCAATGACATCAACAGCAGGTCTTTCCGCAAACGACTACGTTGCTGTTGTTCAAGATCTTGGAGCAAGTCAAATTGTTGGATTTGGAAAAATTTCGTCCGTTGGCGTTGGTAGTATTGTTTTAGACAGCCTTACTGTTGGAGCTAGTTCTCCAGTTATTGACGGAACCCAGGATTATCTTTATCAGCTTAATGGTTCAATCCTTACTCTTGAAAACATTAGTTCAACAACTGTTGGAACTGGGCTCATCGGTTTTGAGGTGACGATTGATAATGACAACGGTTACAGCATTCAGATTTTAGAAAATACAGATTTACAAAACGGAGCCGCGTCACTTGACGATGTCGCAGATGGGGCTGTTACAGCGACAGCCGAAGAATATGGCGCAAGATCGTCAGACACAACAATTTTAACAAGTACATTTGATACAGCCGATACTGCGATAACTTCAACAGCGCAAGATATTGTTACAAAAAGCACATTTGCGTTTGATGACAGGTCTTTCATTATTTTGAAAGCCGGAACCACAACAAATACGGCAGCGCTAACTTACAGCAACACAACAACATTCATTGCTTCCGGAAATTACTGATATGAAATTTCGACTTTTGATAAGTTCAATCATTCTTGCATTGATCCCGATATCTGTCGGAGCCGCTTCTGTTGTTCCGTCAGTTTTGGAAATTAGCGGCGCTCGTGGAGATGTTCTTCACGAAAAAATTACCGTGATCAACACAAGAGATATTGAGCAGACGTACTATCTTGGAGTTTTAAAATTTGAACCACAAGAAAATGGGGAAGGGCCGAAGTTTATTCCATTTGAAGATGATAATTCTGGGCTTGCGCAGTGGATTCAACTTTTTTCAACTGAAGTTAGAGTTCCGGCAAACACAAAAGGAGAGATACCGTTTGATGTTTCTATTCCATCTGATGTTTTGTCTGGCGGATATTATGCCGCGCTTACTGTTTCACAATCACCTTCTGAACTTGTTGCCGATAATGGAGCAATGGTTGAGGCAAAAACCGCAGCTTTAATCTTGCTTACAGTCGAAGGCGATACAAGAGAAAAACTTTCACTTTTGGACTTTAGAAAAGATTCAGCACGATTATCTAGTCGGATTGATGGAAAATATGATTTCAGATTGCAGAATCAAGGAAACGTTCATGTTTCGCCAAAAGGAATAATTCAAGTGAAAGATATTTTTGGAAGAATTGTTGCGAAGCTAGACGCAAATCCATCATTAGGACGAGTTCTGCCAAACTCAACAAGAACATATGTCGTTGGATCAGAGGAAACTAAGAATTATTATCAAAGCGCAAAAGATCAGATGAAAGTATTAGCTTTTGGTCCGATGACTGCCGAATTGTTGTTGAAGTATGGCCAGTCTGAACAAACGATTACATCAAGTGTTTCATTCTGGTATTTTCCATGGCAGATAATGTCACTTGATGTTCTCCTAATATTAGTGATTCTGTTTATTTATTCATTGGCTCATCGTAGGAAATAAATGTGTGCAAAATTTTGTTCGCAACATCTGGAGCATCGCAACCGTTTCCGTTGTTCTAACGGCAACGATTTTGGTGTCTTCAGTAAACGCCGCGACTGTCACAAGCGCGAATGATTATCCGACAACGCTTCAGGCAAGTCAAAGCTCGAACCACCAAGTGCTCTTTACAACTTCATCTGGTGTAGCAGAAGGACAAACAATTACTCTTTCATTTTCTGCGTCTTTCAACACATCTTCGATTATTGAAGATGATGTTGATATTTCAGACGACGGAGTTGATCTTACGACAGCGGCAAACTGCGCTGGAACAGAAAAAGCCTCCGTTGTCATGGCTGGTGATGTTCTTACAATCACAATCTGTGCCGGAGATAGTGGCGCGATAGCCGCGTCAAGCCAAGTCGCAATAGAGATTGGAACAAACTCAACAAGTTCTGGAACAGGAACAAATCGCATAACCAATCCATCAAGTGTTGGAACATACTTCGTGACAATCGGCGGAACTTTTGGAGATTTTGGATCAATTGCGCTTCCGGTCAGTTCTCAAGACCAAGTCTCTGTAAACGTAAGTGTTTCCAATCCTGGAGGTGGTGGCGGAAATAATGGAGGTGGTGGCGGTTCACAGGGAGATACAACTGCTCCGGTTATCAGTAACATTGTTGTTTCACAAGTGACAGCCAAGGCGGCTGTTGTAAGTTGGACAACTGATGAGTCGTCCGACAGTGCGATTGATTATGGCTTGACTCAATCCTTTGAAGAAGGAACAACTTTTGACGCTTCTTATGTTGTAAATCATTCGCTTGGACTTGGAGGCTTGCAAGAAGGGAAGACTTATTACTTCCGCATTCGATCAAAGGATTTAAGTTCCAATCAAGCAACGTCTTCCACACAATCGTTTTCAACTCTTGATCAAACAGCTCCGATAATTTCAAACATTAGTGTTGTTGACATTACTCAATCAAGCGCGCGAGTAACTTGGAACACAAATGAGGCTTCCACGAGTGTTGTCGAATATGGACTTAATGAAAGTTATGATTCGTCCAAGAGTAGCAGTTCACTTGTTACAGATCACAGTGTTATTTTGACTAATCTTCAATCTGGGAAACTGTATCACTTTCGTGTTGATTCAGTTGATAGTTCTAGTAACACAGTATTGTCCGGTGATAATACGTTTACGACTTCACAGGATTTCGCACCTGCAAATGTTTCAGGATTGACAATTACAGCAGGGAACAAATCATTATCTTTGTCTTGGACAAATCCAAACGACTCTGACTTGGCTGGAATCAAAGTTCTTGAGTGTCAAAGTAAATATCCGACAGGACCAAGTGATTCATCGTGCACGCAAGTTTTGAACGCGCTTGCAACAAGTCTTCTACGCACCAATCTTACAAATGGACTCACATACTATTATGGAGTGTTCTCTTATGATGCTGCAGGGCAATTCGCTTCTGGAGCGGTTGGATCAGGTACACCAACCGCTTTAGAAGAAGAGGTGCCACCTGTTGTTCCAAAGCCTGAGCCGGAATCAAAACCCGAGCTCAAGCCAGAACCAGGTACTGAGCCACTGCCAGAAGTGCCTTCGGAGGAACCGATTGAGGTTCCATCTGGAGAGCCGGTGGGAAGCTCGCCAACTTTTCTCGGTGCTGTCAAAGCGGCACTTGAAATTGAGGACGTGATAATTGTTGTTGCAAATGGCAGCATTACCCTTTCTTTGGGTGAGAAAGGGACGTTCGATGTTTTGCCAAGCACGCAAATCCGTCTGCAAATTTCAGAAGACGAACTTTCCGATAATGTAGAGGTCCTGCAGGCTTCTATTGGGTCGGATATGTACCTACTTCGCCTTGAAGATGAGCAAGGTGGAGACGCTCTTTACATGGCGGACATAATAACGCCTGCACTCGCGCAACTCTATAAGCTGGAGATTGCGGTTGAGTATGCTGACGGGAAAAACGAAAGTGTTTCTTCCCTCTTGAATGTGTTGCCATGGGGCATCACAACACAAGACATCGATGGTGAAGAAGCTAAAGTTGAAGGAGTTAGTCTGACTCTTTCACAACTCGTTGATGGAAAGTTGGTTGTATGGGATGGGTCACCATACAGTCAGTACAATCCAACAACAACAGATTCAAATGGAACATATGGGTGGTATGTTCTTGATGGATCATATCGTTTGGAAACATCAGCAAAGGGTTTTAAACCGTATTCTGGAGAAACATTTATTGTTGATAATAATATTGTCAACAAGAAAATTGTTTTGACAGCGATTCCAAAACCAGAAACGGAAAAATTGTCCGCGCAAATTGAAAATGTATTTCAGACGCCTGTTAAACAGACAGTACAACAAGCGCTTGAAACAGTTCGAGATAATCGTGTTGCTCAAAACGCAACAGTAATTGCCACGCCAGTTCTTGCTGTCACAGCCGGTGCCAGTTTGCTCATTATGACAGTGGCATTCGATTTCCTTCCGTTCCTTCAATATCTTTTCACAGCGCCTATTCTTCTTTTTTGGAGGCGCAAACGTAAAGGATTTGGCACGGTCTATTATGCCATTTCCAAAACTCCGGTTGATTTGGCTGTGGTTCGTCTATTCCAAATAGAGGATAAGACAAATCCTGGTCAAGGACGGCTTGTTAAAAGCCGTGTGACTGACAAACAAGGACGATTCTTCTTCTTGGTACAACCAGGAACATATCGCCTAACAGTCACAAAAGCCGGATTCCGATTTCCATCGGAATATCTTAATGGGGTGAAGGATGACGGCGTATTCCTGGACGTCTACCACGGTGAGTTCATCGAGGTGACAGAAAAGGATGCTGTAATCACTCCTAATGTTCCACTTGATTCGGCTCAAGTGACAGTAGTTGAAAAACCGAAACGTGTGGTTTGGCAAGGGCGGTTGCGCTTGCTACAACATTTCATCGCTATAAGTGGCGTGATTGTTTCGGTGGCTGTCGTTATCATCAGGCCCTCCGTGCTTGCGGCCGTGATGGTTTTCGTGCAGATCCTGGTTTATCTGCTTGCGCGACGACTTGCCAAACCACGTAAACCCAAGAGTTGGGGAATTGTTTACGACACAGAAACAAAACGTCCTCTTGCAAACGTTGTTGCGAGAATTTTTGAGCCGCGCTACAACAAACTTCTCGATACACAGATGACAGACAGCAAAGGTCGTTATGCGTTCTTGCTCGGGCCGAGTGAATACTTTGCTGTGTTTGAAAAAGCAGGATATCGGTCAACACAAGTGCGTCCAATCGATTTGCGCGGCGCAAAAGGATCCCAAGACTTTGCTGTTGATGTAGAAATGCATCCGCATTCATCTACTGATACAGAAACATATGAATCTCAAAATTCAAAATAAACGGATCAGCATCATAACCATCGTCTCCATGCTTGCGATGGTTATAAGTTGGGTTGTGCTTCCGGTACATGCTGCCAGTCCGCCAAATATTCTTACCTACCAAGGACGTGTTCTTGACGCAAACGGAGTCCCGGTTTCAAGTTCATCTGCTTCGATGAAGTTTTTCTTGTACTCTTCTTTGTCTGGCGGAACTTGTATTTGGTCAAACTCGTCTTCGACATGCGATGGCAATACTCCTGGTTCAACAACCGCGCGAACAGTGACTTTGACAAACGGATTGTTCACAGAAAATTTAGGTGATACTTCGATTGCATCTCCTTATGCGGCGATTTCTGATTCAACTTTTGCGGACAACACAGGAATATATCTTGAGGTAATCATTGCCGGTGAAACACTTACTCCGCGCAAACAACTTGTCGCAGCACCTTACGCATTGAATGCGGACACGCTTGATGGAATTGATTTGTCAGTGATTCAACTTTGGGAAGTTGGTACTAACGGTTCTTATGAAGATGATGCAGCGGCGATTGTGGGTGCCGATACAGCGTTTTCATATGGTTCTGGCGGTGTTGGAGATTTGCGTGTGGCAGATGAAATCGAAGTAATGGGCGATGGATTTATTGATAATGATTTAGTTGTTGGTGCTTCAACATCAGCGACCGAAACTATTGCAAATGTTGCTTTTTCTTTAAGCGGGAATGATTTATTTGTTGCAAGCGACGCTGGTATTGAAGGTAATTTATACGTTGATGGAGCGATTGATCTTGTTGGAACAGCGACAGTTAGTGATCTTTCATGTGTTGACTGTTTAGACTTCACAGAACTCTCTGACACTCTTGCGCTTGACACAAGCACTTCAATTACTCAAGATTCAGCAGAAGTATTTACCATTACAAACAGTGGAACAGGAAACACGATAGTTAATCTTTCAAGTACAGGGGACTTTATTGTTCAAGACAACGGTGTTGCCGCATTTACTGTAAATGATTCTGGAAATGGAACATTTGCAGGAACGCTTGGAGTCACTGGTAACACAACTCTAACAGGAGACTTGGCTGTAAATGGTGGTGATCTTACTTCAACAGCGACAACTTGGAACATTGATGTTGGAAATACAGGATCATTTATTTTCAGAGACGGAACAAACACACTCTTTAGTATTACTGATGCTGGAACAACAGGGAATGCGTCTATCACAGGTACTCTTGGTGTAACTGGAGCTGTCACTCTTACAGACGATCTTGCAGTTAACGGCGATGATGTACTTGCAGTTAACGGCGATGATGTAACTTCAGATGGAAACTTGAGTTTGTCTGCGACTGGATACACACGAGTTGGTGATACTGGAGTTCCTGGGGATGCAACAGCAGATGACTCACTCTATGTTGAAGGCGCATTCGAGGTTGATGGGACAGCTTATTTTGATAGTACACTTACGATCGATGCAAATAACATTGATGGAACCAATTTTGATGTCACAGGTTCTACTGGAGCTGTTTCAGCGGCCGCAGGCGCGTTTGATATTGATAGCTCTGGAAATATAACCGACGGTGGAAACGTGTTGATTGATCCAAGTTCGCGAGTGGATGCAAACGCGGCAGGCGCACTAAGTTTTGGAACAACAACAGCGACTTCACTTGCATTCGGTTCTGCTTCTGTAACAGCGATAACAATAACAACAGATGCTAATGCTTCGAATGACGTTTCTCTAACAGGCGGTGTTTCAACAACCCGCGATGTCACTGTCGGAACAGATTTGACTGTTACGTCAGGTCAGAGAATTGGAACAGGATCAGTGCCGGACAATCTTGTCGCTCTTGCTGACGATTCATTATTCGTTGAAGGCACTGCCGAAATCGATGGCGGTTTGTATGTTGACGGAGCAGTTGACTTTGATTCATCACTTGATGTTGCAGGCACTGCAACTGTTGGAGACATATCATGTGTTGACTGTTTAGACTTCACTGAACTCTCTGACACTCTTGCGCTTGACACAAGCACTTCAATCACTCAAGACGGAGTAGAAGCGTTTACAATTACGAACAGTGGAACAGGCGATACAGTTGTTAATCTTTCAAGTTCTGGTGATTTTATTGTTCAAGACAACGGCGTTGCCGCGTTTACATTGAACGATTCTGGAAATGGAACCTTTGCAGGAACTCTTGGTGTAACTGGAGCTGTCACTCTTACCGATGACCTTGCAGTTAACGGCGATGATGTAACTTCAGATGGAAACTTGAGTTTGTCTGCGACTGGATACACACGAGTTGGTGATACTGGAGTTCCTGGGGATGCAACAGCAGATGACTCACTCTATGTTGAAGGCGCATTCGAGGTT
>JACPHT010000004.1 GCA_016188475.1 Candidatus Uhrbacteria bacterium | reverse complement strand
CGCAATCGCTCTGAAACTTGGTCATCTGCTGATCGTCCGTACGGTTGAGCGGACTAAGTATCGTTCCGGAAACACTCTATACATCGACAAAAAGACGAGTTGGTTCGCACGGCTGGCAGTGATCGCGATCGCGATTGTGATAGCGGCAATGCCATGGATCAAAACAGAAAAACATGAGATCGATCTGGATGACCTTTTCGCGCCAGAGTCTACTCAAGCTCCTTCGCCAACTCCACTTCTAATGTCTATTCCTTCTAACGGAGATCAACATAGTGGAAAACTCAACTGTTCAGCGCTCTCATTTGAAGGGCGACAAGCGACTGGGTGCAAGTAGTACTATCTGACCCCGCACCTTTTCACAAAGGTGCGGGGTCTTTTTTGTTCTGTTTTGTTCGATCAACACCACAAAATCACCAAACTCAAAAACCGGCCGTTTTGACAATGTAAAACAGTAGTTTTTTATGTCAGTTTTTCTTGACGTCTTGTGTTTTTTGTCTAAATTTAGCCTAAAAATGCTTGACGTAAATTAAAAATCGTGTTACGCTTGTCAGTTGCAATGGATGCAACATGTTCTATTACAACCTGTGGAGGAAAGTCATCATGAAGTGTCTTATCCTGATCATTTGCATTTTGGCCGGAGTCAGCATTCTGCACATCAGTCAAAACCAAGATGAAGCTCGAGCAACCAGTCAAACACATCGCACAAAGCAAGTTCCAATCGTGAACTATACGACAAATGAACTCGAAGAATCCCTGCGTATTCTTCTCGCAACACATCCAACACCAGGTATCAGAACTAAACTTTACAAAGCGATCGAGGATACAGAAGTTGCAGTCTCGTGGACAGACGACTACGCGGCCGCATTCATGCTCGTTCCAAAGAAAATGATATCGAGCAGTGAGTCGGATACGCAAGATCTTCAGCCAACGCTGATGGTCAAACCGCAACTTCTATTCGGTAACAAAGATTACGCACAGCTTGTTATATTCCATGAATACATTCATTTCCGGCAGTGGAAGTACAAAACATTGCCGGAAGATACTTTCTTGTTCGAACCTATAGGCTCATCAACTGATCCAGTTGATCATTGTACGAAAAAGTGGCGTGCCGAGTTGGAGGCATACCACAAAGAGTGCGAGTTCACGCGTCTGGCCAAGACGATTAATCTTCTGCCATTATGCGCGTACTCCGGAACACCAGAGTACAAGGATGAACTTTTCAAAACGCTCGTGAAAGGCGACATGTCCATGCGACTATGTTCTTCCTTAGTACAAATTCATTAGTCAACATCAGGGTCACCTTCTTTCTACTTGAGACCGGTCATTCACCTTTGTTTGGCCGGTCTTCTTTATTCTGTCAGATTTGGATATCCGCAAGGAATCCACTCATCTCCTTTGAGATCGATCTCGATATGATTGCCAAACGATTCAACAGGATCGTAAATGACCTTATCGTCGTTCGAAAACGACTCGTACTGCGAAACGAGATCTGGAAGAAATCTCGTTGCGATATAGGTGACTTCGACGATCATCAAAATGGCGAGTGCGAAGTTGAAAGAACATTTCGAAAAGCGATACATGACATTCCTCCTTATGTTTTTGACACAAACAAAAACCTCCCATCGACTTGATAGGAGGTTTTTATTTGTAATTTCACTATACTCTAAAATATTCCGTCCGTCAATGGCAGTTGTACACAGCATAGAAGCATTGGGGTCAGGTCTTGAATTTTAGAATTTCGATCGTTACAATAGTTTTATATGGCACGACCTTTGCGTATCGAGTACCCAGGAGCTCTTTATCACATTACCACTCGTGGAGATAATCGAAAAAAAATTTTCCTAAACGACACCGATCGAAACAATTTTCTCCAAAATGTTAAAACAACGATTGAACGCTACAACTGGTTATGTCACGCGTATTGTCTGATGGACAATCACTATCATCTTCTTCTTGAGACACCGGAAGGAAACCTGTCAAAAGGAATGAGGCAACTCAATGGAGTTTATACACAACGATTTAATTTCACTCACAAAACAGTTGGGCATTTGTTTCAAAGTCGCTATAAGACGTTTCTGATCGAAAAAGATCCTTATCTGCTTGAGGTTGCTCGATACATTGTGCTCAATCCAGTAAGAGCAGGCACAGTCACATCTCCAATTGAATGGGAATGGAGCAGCTACTTATCAACTGCTGGAAAAGAAATAAAACCTGTCTGGCTTACAACAGAATGGATCCTAAATTTTTTCGATAATAAAATATCAAACGCTCAGAAAAAATACGAACAATTTGTAACGGATGGTATTGGCAAGAATAGCCCATTTGAAAACGTAAATGAAGGCATTGTACTTGGTTTTCAACAATTTGTTGATTGGGTACGTGATACAAAAACTGATCAGGAGAAAATAACGGAAATCCCTAGAATTCAGAGATTTGTCGGTCGGCCATCTCTTGAAGATCTTTTTGATTCTGAAATACTGAAGAATAAAAAAATAAGAGATGATTTGATTTGTTTTGCTCACACACAACTCGGATATTCTCAGAAAGAAATTGCTGATTATGTTGATTTGCATTACACCATGGTTAGCAAGATTATCAACAACATCAAAGATAACAAATTCTAAAATTCAAGACCTGACCCAAACGTGTGTGCTAATAGCTATGTTGTTTTTTGATTTACGATAATAGTTACTCCATGATTTATGAGTTTTTCAAAATTTCTATTCACTCGCCAAAATTTTAATAATTTATTTCTTAAACTTTTGTGAATTTTGTATCCTTTATCTGGCCAAATAATTAAATCTATAAATTCTTCATTTAAAACGATTGTTAACGCCTCTTTCAAGTCTTCAAATTCATACGAAGTTAACTTTTTTAAACATCTCGTCTGCCAATAAGCGTAAGTTTGAAAATGAAGTAATTCATGAATGAACGTTCTCACATAAGTTTCTCTTGGCCAGATCATTGGAAGCCAAACATAACCATGCGAATAAAAATATGGAGCTCTCGGAAACGTTGTCAAATAGCAAACAAAATCTTTTCGATAAATTTTCTTGCCAGTAACTTTCCGCATTCGAAAAAAAATTTCTTCTTGATGCTGATTGAAAATATTTTGTATTTCTTTCTTTTTTTGAATAATATTTTCTTTTTTATATAAATTCTTCAAAAAAGGAACCAGAAACCGAAAAGCTTGTTTTCTAGTTTTGCCAACTAATTTACTTCGAATTTTTTCGTCTATTCTCTGTTTCCAATCTGTGCCATAAGAAATTTTATTGCAAGCGCTCCACCAATTCCATGCGTCTTTTTCAATGTTTTGTTTGACAATTATTTTTGACATATTTGTAAAACACACAATACAACACAAAACAAAAATAAAAAAGCTAGAGAATAATTCTCTCTAGCCCAGCCAACTGGCTAGTTGACGCAGTCGCAGGAGCAATCGGCGCAGTCGCAACAGTCGCACGACCCGAAACATGTACGTTTCGGGTCTTGGACTGGAGCCTGCTCCTCAACTCCCTTGCGCACCAGCAAGAGTTGGACAGCTTCCATGTTGCATCACCTCCTTTCTGATGAAGTCGTCAGGATTAAAATGCATCCAGAGAAAAGGACAGCCGCCAAAGCATTTACCCCACATACTGCAAAGTTTACAGTGTTTGGTCGGGTATCGCCATGCCGTTTCAATGAATTGTTTGTGAATCCCTTCTTCCCATTCATGATCAAACCTACCGCTATAGGCAAAGTGACCATCTGTGCCCTTGGCGTTAAAGAGAGGAGAATTCACAAAGTGAGTGCACGGAAGGACGTTGCCGTTAGGCTCAAAAGCCGCGCCAGTGCCATAAAAAATATGGCAATGGTAGTCTCTCCCGATCACTCCTTCTGTTATCATTTGTTGGAGGACATCTTGGTCAAAAAGACAAAGTGGTAAAGTGGCAAAAAAGCCGACTTTGATTCCTTCAATCTTAAGACGAAGATACGCGTCACTAATGACATCAACACACTGTTGAGGGTTCGGAGAAGAACAAGCTTTAATTCCATTGGTACCAACAGATGGGAGACTGAAATTGAAAAGAATATTTTTGGCACCGAAGCCGTGAACCAATCTCCCCAAGGGTATGACATCTTCAAGATTCAGTAAGCTGACTGTCAGTATACTATTACATGAAACCCCTTCCAATATGAGATTTTGTAATCCTTCGCAACTTTCCTGAAAGCTGTTCGATTGCGTAATCTTATTATGCTCTTCAGCGGTCGCCCCCTCGATTGACACACTTGAGTGAATCAAGCCAGCATTCTTCAATTGCCTTACGAATTCACGGTCAACCAATTTTCTTCCATTCGAAACCAATTTCATCTTGAGACCGATCTTGGTTCCGAAACGGATAAGATCAAGAAGCCTGGGATACAATGTAGGTTCACCGCCGATAAGAAGGCAATGTTCGGCGTTGCATCTTTTAAGTTCCTCCATGACTTCTGTCGCATAATCAAAGTCCATTATATCTTGGCTTTGGCTTGGATCTGAACATCCTTCAGTTGCATAACAGTAGAGACACCTGTTATTGCAGGTATAATTTGTAACCATCCAGAATGTGTTTGGCAGCATTTGTTTAGCCTTCCTTTCTATATTTAATGAACTTTGTTGCGACTACCGCAACCGATCACTCTAACACCTGTTGAAATATATGCCAAGCAATTATTAGCTAAATCTAGTCAAAAAACAATAACGTCAGAAAAAACTGACAAAGGAAAAAATCGATTTTTTGTGAAATTCTATTGAGTTAAACGAAATTTGATTTCTGTAATGTCAGAAAAACAAAACTGAACACAAACTTGACAAAATCGGGGTTTTGTGATGAAATGTTGATGAGGATGCCCCAAAAATGGGCTGAAAGGAGAGGAAATGAAGCAGATCAATGCGGCCACGATAGGAATGGCCGGGCTGATCCTGTCCGTGATTATCACAGTTGCTCTTTCCATTTTTGTTCTCGCTGGTTGCGAGGGTGGAGGGGCCGACAACACTGGTGGCAACTACAGCTACAACGAAGACGGCTATGTCAACGGAGAGGACTCCAATGGTGAGCTCAAGACCGGGCTGGTCATTGCGACCGCGCCGAACGATTTCGTCGGGGATTTCTACTTCGACGAAAACCTTGAGTGCGAAGCCTCGAGCTCGTGCAAGGCAGAAGTCGAGGGGACGATTCAGATCGAGTTCAAGCGGACTGACGCCCTGTTCTTGACCAAGTACGTTGCTGTTGGCTCGGACAAGGAACAGACGGTCACGTGGGACGAACCAGGGGACTGGGGACTTGCGCCGAATGGGATGTACTTTAGTGATGAGTCCAACGACAACGTTGAAGTTGAAACCATAATGGAGGATGGTAACATTCTTCTAAGAAAGAAGGGCTATATGTTGGGTGAGGTCTACGGCAATAAGTTCAGTTATACTGCGGAAGGGGGAACCGAGTACAACGGAATCATCACCGCAGACCTCAAGACGATCTCATACCACAGAGCCACACCTGGAGGAAACGAATTCGACTTCGTCCTAACCCTTGTCGAATAGCTGGTCATAGATCCTTCGCTCGCCTGATGTTCGTTCAGGATTACAGCGAGGATCACTGCCCGGTTTGCATTCTGCAAATCGGGATTTTTTAATTTAAAACAAAGAGGGACAGAGTAGGACAGAGGGAGACAATGAGTCATGTCATTGCGAGGAGGAACACAGTGACGACGAAGCAATCTCGTGATTTGCAGAGATTGCTTCGGCCTTCGGCCTCGCAATGACACAAGGATTTTTTGTCATCTCGAGCGAAGGTAAAGTTATGGCCTTCAACAAGTTCAGGCAATAACTTTACCGAAGTCGAGAGATCTCTCCGCTCGTCGGCTATTGGCCTCCTCGGTCGAGATGACACAAAACAGAAGATTGCTTCGCTTCGCTCGCAATGACGGAAAAACAAAAGTGGCCAAATGCTCCTTCGACTGGCTCAGGAAATATTTGGCCACCACCTTTCTTGTGATTTTCTCCTTTTTTTATTCCACTTCCACGATTATTGTTCCGTCGTAGTTGACCCAAGGGTTATCTGTAAACTTATTATTTAAAGAATCAGGGCAGTCACCGAGTTTCCCTTCACTAGGACAAACGTTTATCTGACATTCATCATTAGCAACGTCTTCTCCAGCATAGCACCCCTCTTTTCCATCTGACCCAGCATCACAGAATCCTGTGCACCAGCCCCAGTTGTCTTTGACGTGAACACGCGGCTGGAAAACACACGCGGCTTTTCCTTCTTTTGTTGAACTCAAACACGGAGAGTTAATCAAACGTCCGTCATTGGCAAACTCGCACTCCCGGTCGGAAAGCTTGTTCACATCAGCTTGACTGCACGCGTAATCATGGCTGAACACAACGTATCCGCTTGAACACGCTTCAGGCGATTCACCAAACGTATCAGCATCGCTTCGACAGATCTCATTTCCAGACGTACTTAATCCTCTATGATTTTTGTAGAAGTTATCGCTCGCGTTTGAACCGCTTTGCGAATCTGTCGGCCATGGCATTCCGCCAGCCGTAATGTCTTCTCCATCTCCCCAGTCAACAACAATGTTTCTAATCGGCATTTGGTTTGTGTTAGCGTAAGTGAAGAAACTCACGTTCGCGCGCTTTGAACCTTTTGCCAAAATATCCCCTTCGTCTTGGTCGTTGACTGTAAACGCGCCTTCCGTTCCTTCCTTACACTTGGCGCCAACGCACGCGCCAAGCGAAACAACCGTAGGCGGCTCTCCATTTTTTGCGCGCTCATCCCACATCCAAGAATCTTTATTTGCTCCCTGTTCTTGTTTAAACACTTCTTCAGCAGTATTTGACTTAGCTTCTAAATCATCGTGATTTTCCAATAAATCATTTGTATTTTCATCAGTATAAACACCATCATTTTCAAATCTCAACAAATCGTATGAATACGCGAATAGTTGTTTCAGTCGAGATACGACCAAATCTGATACAGGAGGATTTTCAAGAATTGAAATTTGAAGACTCTCATCTGAAACGCATTGAGTTACACTCTTGAGTCCTGTCTTTGTATTCACAAAAAACTCATCACACGTCTGTGTTTCACAATTTGAAGTTTTATTGCATGAGACTCCATTTTTTGCTCCTCCAACACATTGTCCGCCACACGATCCTCCACTGCTTTCGCACACTTCATCAGAATATCCGGCATAGCAATTCTTTTTAGTTTCCTTTTCTTCATTGGTTTGATTAGGCAAATCATCGCATTTCGCTAATTTTGTAGTATCAGTATACTGTTTCCCAAGATTCTCATCGCACTTTTTACCATCAAATTCTCCACCTGTGCAAACCATATTTCCACACGAAGCAGACGCTTGTATTTTTAAATCAAAATTGCAATCTTTATTTTCCGCACAAGAACAACCTTCATTTTTGCATAATGTTTTGTCAAGAGTTAATGGAGATAACACTTCAATTCCGTAATACGGTCGAGCTTCGCCGATTCCTGATTTAATTTCGTAATCTGCATCGCATACTCCAGCTCCATCAGTTGTCGCGAGTTTTTGATTGTCGCCATTTTGACACATGTACACGCGATGAGGATAAGGATCAGGCACTGTTTCTTTATCAAGCTTCTTTGTAATTCCAAAAGCTTGTCCAAAAATTTCCGGAACAGTGCTTGCTTTATAGCCAAACGCGTTGAGTTTTTTGTCCCCGATTGTTATCGCATAATTATCTTGAATAAAATATTGGGGTTGTTTACTCTTCCAAACTCGATCTGTCCAAGCCGCATTGTAGTTTCCTTTGTCATCAGGAATTTGAGTTCCGACTTTCAAAATTGTCTCGCAAGCCGCGTATGGTTGCAATGAAATCCCGGATTTACTTCCGCTAAAATAGCCATTATACGTATCAGATAATTTAAACACTCCTCGCACCATGCAATCACTATAAGACTTTTTGTATGATTTCCAATTTCCAGCAGTCATAAAATAAATCGTATTTCCGTTTTCATCTTCTGATCCAGAATAAATAACATCATCTGTTTTTGGCACAACACACCTGTCTCCCTTTTTAGTCATGCCTTCGACCCCATCGGCGTCATCTTCTGTTTTATAAGACAATTCTGGAACGCAGAAATATGGATAGTCGTCATCTCCCCAACTTTCTGTGCACTTATCATCCGGCGATGGATCACCGCAAGGAGCCATAACCGCAAATGAGCCTGTAGCACAATAAGTGTCTTCATCAGGATCATCATCTTGAAAAGCATCAGTTGAAGCTTCATCATCACAGTTTCCGCCATCTGTTTCAGCGCAGTGATATCCGTTTGTATTAAAATCGTACGCAACATTAATTTCTCCGCAAAAATACGCATCTTCAGGTTCAAAACCGGCGCTTAAATATTTCGCGTACAAATCAGTTGCGCCAGAGAGTTGATCAACAGGAAGCCATGTTAAACACGCCTGATCTTTTGGATCAGTGCTCGCGAAAAGCTGGATTGACGAATCTTTCTCAATGCAATATCCGTCCCAGCCAAACAATGTGTCGCGGCGGGTTTGTTTCAAACAAGTTCCGGAACTTAATGGGTTTTCTGTTTTATCAGCGCAATCGTCGTTTGATTGACAAATGTGTCCGTCAAACTCTCCGCCTGAACAAAAGCCGGTTGGAAGAGTCGCGGAAGAACCAACTTCTTCAAAACGGTTAATTGTTCCATCAGCGTATTCAACTTTGTCGTAACTGCAATTACAGTTTGAAAATTTTCCATTTCCTTGTGGAGCGCAAATTTGGGAATCTTGATAACCGGTTTTGAATGTGTAAGGACGAGACCAAGTTTGTGTGTCTGCTTCTAAAGTTGGTGTGAATCCTGCCGCCTTTGTTTTCCCGTCAGCTTCAACATTCGCCGTTGCCCATTGTTCAACAACGTTCGGTGAGTAAGGAGAATCAACCTCCGGATATCCGCGGCACGACTGGCTAACATAATTTTCAGGTTTTAACTTGTCAGCTTGACCATTGTTGTCAGAATCAATAATCGAAGTAAGACATCTGCCGCCAATACACGAACCAATTGCAGTTGTCGCGTTTGGAACGCAAGTTTGTTGTGCAGTACATCCGTTTGTTGCGCCAGCATAACAATTTTGCTCACCAAGCTGTTTATCAACACAAACACTAGTAACAGCGTCACAAACATATTTTACTGTACCAACTGTTTTACAATCCGCGCTAGTTGCGCATGAACAATCTCCATTTACGCAGTTTGTTTTTGCGTCCGCTGGTTTTACTGTTTCCTGACACGATCCAATAACACAATTATTTGACGCTCCGGCACAATCGGCTTTTGTTCCGCACGCTTCGCCTCCGGTTTCACAAAAACCAACTTTACATTCGCTTCCAAGTACGTCCGATGCTTTACACGGCCCAGCGTCATTCACCAAGCGATATGATGGTTCAGCTTCTTTACAAGAGTATCCTGACGCGCAATCTTTATCAGCATCGCATTCCTTTGGAAAACCGTTGTTTAATTGAGGTGTTCCATTTTTCTCACAAGCCTTTGTCGGGTTGATATTAAATTGATTATAAAGCTCAACAGGCAATTTGTTTGGAATCGCGTAACCTGATAAATCCGAACCGCTCCATGTCGTGTCGCGTTTGGAATATTGATACGCTGTTAAAATTTTCGGATCCCGAGGCGACCACTTTGTGCAAGTTGACTGATCCCCAAGCGCACCACCTTCAGTGCACAAATTTATCGAATCGCAAATCTGTTCATATTTATTATTTCTCTCGTTCCAACTTGTTCGCGCTGAATCGCACGCGAGCCACGACGAACAACTGCGATCGCGCACAACCCGAAGAACTGTGTTTGAATCGTTTTCCAATTTGAAATTCGGAACATCAGCGCAGTTAGTCGCTTTAATATCTTTTCCATTTTTTGTTTCAAGTATTGGACAATCGTCAACTTTGAAACACGAACGCTCAACATAAGTATTGGTGGCGGCATCTGAAACCTGGCTCAAGCTTGTTTCAATCGAATCGCCTTGCGCTGGATTGTATTCACACCTTCTCTGACAAAGATCAACTTTGCTTGCGTCTGAAAGTGTAAACTCTCCTCCTCCAGTTATAGTACAACTAACAGGATCAACAAGCGCGTTTGGCGATTGATTCAACAATTCATCAGCGTGAATTGAAACAACATACGAAGCGCTCGCGTTGTAATTGAGCTCTGATTTGCTTCGATTGTTGAACACAGCGCAACCAAGTTTTTGACTAACTCTTCCTTTGCAAACGTCTGGATCAGCAGTGGCGGCTTCGTCCAACTTGTCGTTATTGAGGAAAAGATATGGTTTTTCATTATCTGTAACATCCGCAAATTCAGTGCACAAATCAGCGCTGGAAGGACAGCTTCCAACCCAACCGTCATACGCGCTGTCTCCGTTTTGCCAAATCGCGGCTTGATCTCCAGCGATAATATAAGCATTATCTGCTTTTGGCTGGAATCCGTCCGTTCCGTTAATGTCTTTCCAATAACACGGCTCGCTTGTGCCGCTTCTAAACCAACCTGAAAATTTCTGTTTTTCAATTTCAACTCCGGCTCGATATTCACAAGTTTTCTTAATCGGATCTTTGAAATAAAAATTTCCGTCTTTGGTTGAAGCAAATTCATCACAGAACAACGCTTCATTGTCGCACAAAATTTCTCCGTACTGTTCCGGATCGTTTATAAAATACGCACTGTCAAATCCTTCAACTTTTTTCAAGTCTTGACTGTATTTTGGAGCGCCGACTTCTCGACATCCCGCGACTTTCGCGTCGCAATCCGCTTTTCCATTGTCAACAATGTAAACTGCGCTGTCAGCTGGAGATAAAACGGTTTCTGGTCCAAACACAATTCCAAAGTCTCCTTCTTTCGGCAGTTTATTTTCAAACGTACCATCATAATCGAAAGTACAATACGAACGGCCGGTTGAAATTGTGCAATATGTTTTTCCGTCAACAACACAAGCAGTGTTTAGATTCACAAAAGACGGTTTTGCCAAATCTCCTGCAGTGCCTTGCACACATCTTGCATTAAACACTTGACTGTAAGCTGAGTCTGATTCAAATGTTTTGTTAAACGCTTCGCAACCGACCACTGCCTCTGAACACAAATTTGAGAATTGATATAAATTACTTGCTTTGCCGTCTTTGTCTGAATATGCCTCGCATCCAAGATAATACTGCGGAGTGACAGCTCCGTTAGGCGAAGTGTCGCAAGTTGACGGAACAACCCAAGAATCTTTCACGATCGTGATATTTTCTTCAACTTGTTTGAGAATCAAATTATCAATAAAAAATTCTTTTCCAGTGTCAGTTTGAAAAGCAAGAATAGAATTTTTTTCAATTCCAGAGTATTGACTCGAATCGAACGGGCCAAGCGAGTAAACTTTCCAATTTCCTGTTAAAGCGATTGAGCCGCCAAAATCATGAGAAACGGAATTCTGTTGTCCTCCGTATTCAACAATTGACGCTTGTAAATTTCCATTGCCTTTTGCCCAGAATTGAACAACAAATGTTTTCCCTGAAACAAGTTTGTTCACAAGAGGACCGCAACTGTTCGCGCCGGAATACACAACACAATCAGGCGCGATTTCACAGCCGGCAGGAGTGACAGTATGACCTAACTTAGAACACGTTTGCACGGAATTGTTTGGATCATACTTTGTACTTATTTGATTTACATCAAGATAAGCTTGTGTTGTGGCAAATCCGCCTTTTGTGCCAGCCGGAGCAGACACGCGCAAAGAATGTCCGTCTGTTGCAATGGATTCGTTGCTGATTTTTATATCAGTATTGGCTGAACCGAATTTCTCAAATCCCGCGTACGATCCTGATTCAAATGTTTCATTGAGAAGCGTGACCGCGTTTCGTCCTGCACCTCCAGTATATGAACGACAGCCGTTTTGCGCAGAAGGACAACTATTGCTCTCGGAAGTCAAACCAAAGTACCGGCAGAAACCAACTTGCTGATCCCAAAATCCACCAGACGTATCACAATCAGACTTTGTCGAAACATCTTTTCGATATGGCGCGCACTCTTCGCTTATTGTTACTGTTTTTGAAAACTTTCGATAATGAACAATACCTGACGCGTCAAAAAATTCTCGACAATCTGGATTTGAGAAAATATCCGAGTGGTCATCACAAGATTTATCTGCCGCAACAGTTGTTAAATATGCTGCGTCTTCTTCACAAATCATCTGATCTTTCGCGTTGACTTTCCATTTTGTGCATGGAGCATCATTCTCATTTGATTCAAGCAAAACCCATGAGCGTAATTGATAACCGGCATTGTCTGATCCCTCCCACGTGAAAAACGTCGAGGATTCTTTGTTTGATGATCCGTCAGTCATTTTCGGAGTCGCGCAAGCTCGAAGTGTTGTGTAATACTCAATTCCCTCTCCGCCCTCTCCAACGATATTCAAATTCGTAAAACTATCGCATCCAACATATTGCGCTGAACACGTCACAGCTTTTGAAGGAATGAAATGCACTGGAAAATCTTCATCATCGTAAAGTGTCGATTCTTGTTTGAAAGCGTCATATCCAACACACTCGTTTGGACAGATGTCCAAAGAACTTGTAATCGCCGAAACAGCCGGATCTCCGTCGTCTGGATTGTATAAATTGCATCCGACGTCTTGGGAAGCACAAACCTGCGCGTAAGCTTTGCACGCGGCAGGATCAGTTGCTTTTCCTTCGCAACCAAGATAATTCGGAGCTGTTTTTATGTATTGCGCTTGTCCGTCGGTCTTCAAACCTTCAGCAAATGTGCTTGCTGTTTCTTTTGGTTCAATCTGAATCGCGTCATAGCGAATATTTGTTGAATCAAGCAAAACTTTCATTTGAGAAGCATTTTTTGGAGCGCCAAATGTGCACGATTGCCGAATCCATTCTGTTTCAACGTTTTTTACGGCAACCAATTCGTTTCCAATCGCTGTACAACCAACAAACGACAAACCTGACAAACTTACAGGACTGCTGTTTTTATCCAAAAATGTAAGACGAACATCAGCGCTTTGCGGGTTTGATGTTTCTGAAACAGCATAATAACTCAAAGTGTAAAACTGATTTGGCGAAACAGAAAGCAACTGGCTCACGCCTTTTCCGTTTCCTTGCAAAAGTTTTATTGATGATGTTCCGCGCGCCGCCGGCTTGGTTTTTTCAATCACCAAATCATTTGCCGCGATATTTTGAAGCGTCCAATGATCTGGAACTCCATCGCTGTTTTCATCTGTTTCAAAACTCGGATTCCGATTCATGTTCAAAGTTGAACTATTTGAAGAAAACAATTCAGAACATCCGGCGTCGTTATTTGAACATTCTTTTGCCGCGTGAGTGAAATACTGACGATCTTCGTACGAAAAAACAGAATAGGAACTTCCATTCTGAGGAGTATATTGCGTCGGATCAGTCATCACTCCGTTTGAATTCTGATAACGCCAATCCGATTCATGTTTTGCCGTATCAAACGATTCATTTGAAACCAACCACTCAAAAGTGTCATCTTCTGGTTTTGTATTCGTTCCTTTGTTATCTAAATAACGATTTGTGCGATACCACTGACAACCGGCGTTTTCTTTTCCGCACACGCTGTAATCAACCGTATTTATGATAACCGCGTTTTGTTTCTTTGTTGTGGTATTTGTCATTGATAAACAACCGGCATACTCTTCAGCGCACGCGTCGCCTTTGAATCTCCAAACGTTTTTCTCGCTGACACAATATCCGTATCCATTTGTGCATTTTCCATTTCCATCTTCTCCCAAACAACTTGGCGCATCAGCGCAAACGCTCTGTCTGCCAGGGCTTAACATTGTCAGACGAATTTCGCCGTTCACTGTCGCGCGACATTGCGAGTCTGGATATTTAAGAACCCAATCAGGATCAATCAAATGACAAAATGGATGAGCCGCATCAATCGTTCCATTTGGACTGCAATTATTAAACTCACTGACAATTTCCTTAAGAGATTTCGGATTTGTGTCATTGTTAGCCTGTGCCGCCAGTTCCCAACCGATCGGAAGGATTCGAGCTTTTCGCATTTTTACAAGGTTCGCGTAACAAAAACTGTATGTATAACAAAGCGGGTCCTGATTCACATCCAATTTGCGAGAAGAAATCAACTTCCAACTTCCATCGAGTAAACCTTCATCAATCGCTTCTTGAACAGTCAGAGGTACTCCTGTATTTCCTCTTGAAATAGCGGCCATTAAATTCGCATTCATCACACAGTTGTTTACACTGCGATTGGCAATTCCCTCCGGAGGACAGATGATGAACTCGGAAAGAGCGTTGTAGTCTGTTGTCGCAAATGGGAGAGTCGCAAAAATTCCTGAAAGACGATCGCGCTGGGATTCTTCATCGTCCGGAAGCGCTTCTAGATTGAACGGATCTGATGATTCTGCGGTAACAGCAAAAAGTCCTTTGTAAATCTTATTGAAAAGTTCAGAAAGAAGAGTGTTTGTGAAAGTCGAAGCCGCAGTCATTGCAAGCCCGCTAATCGCCGCCCCGCTTGGATCATCTGCGGCAAGAATATCAGAGGCTTTTAATTGGATGTCTTCTCCTGTAGCGAGTTTTCTAAGTTTTGTAATAAAATCATCTTCAACAAAAGTCGAAGGTGTCGTGGTTTGTCCTGTTGTAGGATCTTTAACTGGTTTTAGCGCATTTGATCTTAGTTGTTCTAAAATACTGGCATTTTTTTTCTCATCCACCTGTCTTGCAACCTCATAATTTATTTTGACTGCCGCGCTTAATTCATTTCGACCTGGCTGAAGTGATTCTGCAAATTTTGACAGAATCGCTTTATTAGCTTGATCAGGATCCATTGCAGATTGAATCTCACTGGCAAAGTTCTCCCAGTTGTTCAGAACCTCATCAATGTCACAACGAGGCTTTTGCGGTTTATATCTTTGAGCGATTCCAAGCTGAAGAGCAAGTGTGAAATCCGGTGGCGGAAGACACGCTCCGAGTTTTAGTCCTAATCCGCTTTCAAGACCCTCACTCAATTCAGCGACTGCTTCTCCAGCGACTTCTTTTCCAAAATCCGCAAATCCTTCGCCAATACCTTTTTTATAAAACATCGATCCTTGTCCAATCCCGCCGTTTGCGATAATCAATGCTGATTCGTATGCCAGACGATTGGTGACAAATTTTCCTATATCCAACAATCCCTGCACCAACGCAATTTTCCAAGCTGGAGTAGCAACTTTTTCATTTAAAATTTTCATGCTTTCCTTGACTGATTCACCAATACATGGAGGAGAAATAGGAGATGCGCCACAAGCAGACATACTTGTTGCTCCTTGAAGTTCAGTGCCCACTCCTAAATCATAAGCCTGAACAACTTTTGTACGTGAAAAAATCACCGAGCTTACAATTCCGAAAGCAAAAACAAATACGAGTCCGACCGAAATCCATTGTTTTGTTTTTTGCTTATTAAGATTCATATTCTTTTTTCTTAACCCTTCGACTCCGACAAGTTACTGCCTGAGCCTGTCGAAGGCCGTAACTTGTCTCCGCTCAGGGAATACGTTACCTACTCTGTTACTTCAGTTGGCGATACAAGCGCGTCAAATGTTCCTTTTTTTGAAGCTTCATCAACTGTCATATTAAAAAACTCGGAAAGAGATTTATCATCTAACTTATCAAGATCTTCCTTTTTCATTCCTGATTTAAGAAGCGCTTTGCGAATTTCAACCAAAGTTGCTTTTTTGAAAAACGCTTCAACATCTTCTTTTGACTTAAAGTTAATTTCGCCAGCGTCTGACAAAGATGTCATATCTCCAAAAATTCCCTCAAGACCTGCGAGAGGATTGCTTTCGTCTACTATTTCAGCTGAAGAAATTCCGGTACAAATTTTATCTTTTGGACAATTCGGATCGTTGTTTGAAAAAATTTCCATCTTGTCGTCAAACCCGTCTGAATCAGAGTCAGCCAAGTACGGACTTGTTTTATAAACTTGAAGTTCGTCATAATCAGTCAAACCGTCTCCATCAACATCGCGAGTTTTAGAAGCCTCGAGTTCTTCTTGTTCGCGCTGTGAAGTTGATACAAACCGTTCGCCTTGCAAATACTTCGCAATCTGTAAATCAAACGGACGCTTGATATTCACGCCAAACGAACGGAATCCAAAAAAGATTCCTCCAAGACCCAAAAATAACAAAAGCACAAAAGCAACCTTTTGCTCGGACGAAAGAGGACGAGGTTCGCGTGTTCGAACGCGTTTAATTCCCATAATCGATAATCCTATTATAGCAAAATTACCAGGAAAGTATTAGGGATAAGTTTATCCAGTTTTCAACAGTCAATCCCTCTGCTCTTATCTTTGGATCAAGGCCGAGTTGTTTTAACTTTTCTTCAAAGTCAAAGCCAAGATTTGTCTTGAGTTGTTTGCGTTTTGAAGAAAATCCACGCTTTGCAAGCGCAATGATTGTTTCGGGATCAACGTCATGCAATCCAGGATGACTCTGTTTATAAAGATCTAGTCGAATAATCGCTGAATCAACTTTTGGAATAGGGCGAAAAGCACCGGCTTTCACAATCGCAATACGCTTACACTTCGCGTAAATCTGACAAACAATCGAAAGCAAACTCATTTTCGGCGGTTTGGCAGTTATTCGATCCGCTACTTCTTTTTGAACCATAAGAATCATTCTCGACGGACGAGGAGATGTTGTGAGGAATCGCTCAAGAATTGGCGAGGTGATGTTGTAAGGAATGTTTGCGACAAGTTTGAAAGACAGGTCTGAAAGGTCGGAAAGGACCGAAAGGTCGGAAAGGGTATCGCCATGAATCAATTCGATACGATTGCCGAATCTTTTTTGAAGAGGCGCGATCAAATCTTTGTCAGTTTCGATCGCGATCACTCGCGCGCCAGTATCAACAAGCGCTTGAGTTAGTGTTCCTGTTCCTGGACCAATTTCAAAAACAGTTTCGCCTTTTTTTATTTCAGCGGCTTGAATGATTTTTTGCACAGCTGTTTTATCCACCAAAAAATTTTGCCCAAATGATTTTTTAGCTCTAGGCAACATACGTTTGAGGAATTGTAATTTCTCCTTGACGCAAAACAACTGTCCTTCCGTTTTTTTCTGTAATAATAGTTGAAGGCTGTCGAATTGGAAGAACTCCTCCATCCAAATACAAATCAGGTAGCAAAAGTTGAGACTTGAATTGTCTTTTCACTGACTCAATATCATAACAAGGAGATTCACCAGCGAGATTCGCTGACGTTGCAACAATCGGAACATTCAATAATTGCGATAGTGCTTGAGCGATCGGATGCGAACTCACACGAACAGCAATCGTGTTGTCTTGAACAACAAGCGAAGACAAAGTTGATTCTTTGCGAATTGGCGAAACAATAGTTAGTGGTCCGGGCCAAAAGCTGGAAATAAGTTGATCAAAAATCGGAGAAAGCAAAGCGTGTTTTTCCGCCATTTTTAAATCAGCAACAATAAGCGGCGGCGCTTTCCCTGTTGCTCGGCCTTTGATAGCCATTACTTTTTCAACAGCACGCGTGTTTGTAGCGTCGGCCGCAATCCCGTAAGCAGTTTCTGTTGGAAACACAACAACCCCGCCTTTGCGGAGAATTACAACTGCTTTCCTAATTTCTTCCTTTTCCAGTGACAACATAGTTCGCGACATTATAATAGGAGCGGTTGTGCCATGTCGTAGGGAACAACGGCGACAGTCCGATGGCCCGGAGACATGGCACAACTGCTCCATGCTTTTTCATTTCCCAAACCACCTCACTGTCCTTTCTAACCCTTCATCCAATTTCACATTTGGTTTCCATCCTAAGACCTCTCGCGCTTTTCTCGCGTCAAGCGCTGAACGCGCAACCTCTCCAACTGCCGCTGGTTCATGACGCGCTGGAAGTTGAGCGTGTGTGAGTTTTTGTAATTTGTGAAAAATCGTATTTACGTCAGTCTCTTTTCCTGTACCGATATTAAAAATACCGATTACTTTTTTGTTCATCGCGGCTATGTTTGCCGCAACAACATCTTCAACAAAAATAAAATCGCGTGTTTGTTTTCCAGTTCCGAAAATCGTTGATGGTTTTCCTTTTAACATTTGACTTGTGAGAATAGAAATCACTCCTGCCTCCCCTTTTGCATTTTGTCGCGGCCCATAAACATTCGCGTAGCGAAGCGCAACATACTGAACTCCGTGCACCATATACGCAAAATGAAAATACATTTCAGCCGAACGTTTTGAAATAGCGTATGGAGACGATGGATCTGGAATTATTTTTTCAGACCATGGCAAACGCGCAGATTCAGGATACATTGCACCGCCGCTTGAAGAAAAAATAATTTTCTTAACCCCAATTTGTCCGGCAACATGCGCAATCGTCAAACTTCCCAAAATGTTTATTTTCGCATCGTTGAGCGGATCTTTAACTGAATCCCGCAAATTTATTTGAGCCGCGGTGTGAAAAATAACATCCGGTTTAACACGCTTTAGATACTCAACAAACTGCGGATTCAAAATTGACATCCGTGTAAAGTGCGCGTTCGGATTAACGTTCTTCGCATTGCCAGTTGACAGATCATCAACTACATAAACTTTAATGCGACGCCGAATGAGCGCGTCAACAATGTGAGAGCCGATGAATCCAGCGCCGCCTGTTACTAATGCAGTTGTGTACTTTGACATACATTTGGTCATTGCGAGGCCAAAGGCCGAAGCAATCTGACATTATTCTATTCTTTATTTGCTTTAGAAAAGCGATCCGAGTCCGTAAGTTGTTTCCTCAAATACGCTTCCATAAACGGTTCAAGCTCGCCATCAAGCACAGAAGTAGTGTCTGACGTTTCATACTCTGTCCGATGATCTTTTACCATTTTATACGGATGCAAAACGTACGAACGAATTTGATTCCCCCATTCAGCAGATTGATATTCTCCGCGAAGTTCTTTCTTTTCTTTTTCTTGCTCTTGTACTTGTAATTGCAAAAGTTTTGATTTCAAAATCTTCATCGCGGTTTCTTTGTTTTGCAATTGCGACCGTTCATTTTGACATGCAACTGAAATGTTGGTTGGAAGATGAACAATGCGAACAGCTGAATAAGTTGTGTTCACGCTTTGTCCTCCTTTTCCGCCCGCCATATACGTATCAATGCGTAAATCTTTTGGATCAATTTCAATTTCTTCAACTTCATCAAGCTCTGGAATTACCTCAACAAGCGCGAAAGTAGTATGACGCATTTTTTCAGCATCGAATGGAGAAATGCGGACAAGCCTGTGCACGCCGGCTTCGGATTTGAGATATCCGTACGCATATCGTCCTTCAATTCGCATTGTAATACTTTTTATTCCAACGTCTTCGGCGCGCGATTCGCTCAAAATCGTAACTGTCCAATCATGACGTTCAGCAAAACGCAGATACATTCTAAATAACATTTCTGTCCAATCTTGCGCTTCTGTTCCTCCAGAACCAGCATGGATTGAGACAATCGCTGGACGCTGATCATAAACGCCGGAAAAAAGTGTGGCAAATTCAAGTCTCTCAAATTTTCTATCAAGTATCTCAACTTTTTTTGTAACTTCATAGTGAAGAGAATCATCTCTTTCACTTTGCGCGAGCACAACAACCTCCTCAAGATCTTTAATTTCGGATAAAAACCCTTCCCAAATTGAAAGTTCATTTCGTAATTCTGCGGCTTGTTTGCTAACTTTGCGAGCGTTCTCGCTGTCATTCCAAAAATCCTGTCTTCCCATTTCAACTTCAAAAGCCGCAAGTTGCGTTTTTACAGTGTCGAGGTCAAAGAGACCTCCAGGTGTTCTCTGCTTTCACCCGGAGGGCTTGAATTTGATTGAGAAGTTCTTGCATAAATTTCCACCTTCTTTATTGTCGTCTGTGCTATAGAGACAGACGGGACGACTTTTTCTTGGCCTTAAATTCAAACACCGGCAGAAAAAGTGTCCCGTAACTGTCTCTTATGATTGACAATGGTCAACTGGCAGTCAGTACGCTAAAGTGAATGAATGTAAACTTTGCTAATTTTTCAATCCACTTTGGCTGATCGCGAGAACAAACCTTACGTTAAAAATTAAATCGCTTTGAATAAATGTTAACGCACTAAATTAAGCTATTCAGTAGCTACTGTGCTATGTCTTAGGGAACAACGGCGAAGAGTCCGTTGGCCCGGAGACATGGCACAGTAGCTACTCTATAAAAACCAATCTAATTTTTTATCGCCTCTACAACTCGCCGCGAGAACAAACTTTACGTTAAAAATTAAATTTTTTCGCATACGCTCCCAAAATAGGCATTTCCCACATACGTCCTGCAAAAGCGTTAATCATTCCAAGAATTATCAGGATGATGAGCACAAGCGACCCAAGCACCCAAACTACTTGTCCCAAAACTGGAACAATATTTCCAACCCATAATATTATCCAGACAATAAGAAGAACCAACCCTTGCTTGCCGTGATGTTGAGAAAAAGCGCTTTGACGATTGAGCCAAAGAGGAAGAACACACAAAACCCCAAGATAACCTATCGCGGAAATAAATTTTTCTGATTGTGTAGGCATAATGGAAAAGATCACAAAGGTCTTAAGGGTCGGAAATGGCCGAGAAGAATTAAGAGTAAAAGATACAATGATACTAACAAAAATTGCTGGATTGTACAACAAAAACGGCTCATCTCGAGCCGTTATGTTTTTTACATTCGATCCTAACCTTTCCGACCTTTCAGACCTCTCGGTCCTTTCAGACCTTTCCAACATCTCCGACCTCTCGGTCCTTTCAGACCTTTCTTCAATACATCCCCATTCCTCCGCCATGTCCTGCAGGTGCCGGTTCCTCTTTCTTGGGGATATCAGTTACTGCCGCTTCTGTTGTGATAATCATTATTGCAATTGATGCCGCGTTTTGAAGCGCGCTTCGAGTTACTTTAGCTGGATCAATAACTCCGACAGCGACAAGATCCTCATACACATCTGTTTGTGCGTTATATCCAAACGAACCAGTATTATCCCTGACTTTTTCAGCGACGACCGATCCGTCCTTGCCTGCGTTCTGCGCTATCATTCGAAGTGGCTCCTCAAGCGCTCGTCGTAAAATATCAAGCCCGACTCGTTCGTCGCCTTCGACAGACGTTGTATCAAGTACTGAAGCGGCGCGTAAAAGCGCAACCCCACCTCCAGGCACGATACCTTCTTCAACAGCGGCTTTTGTTGCCGCAACAGCGTCTTCAATTCTATGCTTCTTTTCTTTCATCTCGGTTTCTGTTGCCGCACCAACTTTAATTACAGCAACACCTCCTGACAATTTTGCGATACGTTCCTGTAATTTTTCTTTTTCAAAATCTGAAGTCACGTTTTTCCATTCTGTTTGTAATTGTTTTATTCGATCTTCAATAGCTGATTTTTCTCCACGGCCTTCAACAATTGTTGTGTGCTCTTTGTTGGAAACAATTTTGCGCACTTGCCCCAAGTCATGAAGATCAACGCTTTCAAGTTTCAAACCAACTTCTTCTGAAATAACTTTTCCTCCTGTCAAAATCGCGATATCTTGCAACATTGCTTTTCGGCGATCTCCAAATCCCGGAGCTTTGATGGCAAGCGTGCTGAACACTCCGCGCAATTTATTAACAACAAGTGTGGCAAGCGCTTCCCCATCAACATCATCCGCAATAATCACAAGCTCTTTCTTTCCTGTTGTCGCGACTTTTTCAAGAACTGGCAAAATGTCTTGTATTGAACTTATCTTTTTGTCTGTGATTAAAATATACGCATCTTGATATTCAGCTTCCATGCGTTCTTGATTCGTAACCATGTAATCCGAAACATATCCTTTATCAAATTGCATTCCCTCAACGACCTCAACATCGACACCAAATGTTTGCGATTCTTCAACTGTAATCACGCCGTTGTTTCCAACTTTTGTCATGGCGCTTGCAATCATGGCGCCGATTTCAGGATCGTTCGCTGAAATCGAAGAGACTTTTTCAATTTCTCCGCCTTTGATTGGCGTTGCGATTTTTTTAATTTCGTTAACAACGGCTTCAACGCCTTTTTCAATACCTCGTCGAAGCGCTTGTGGGTTTGTTCCTGCAGTTACATTTCGCAAACCTTCGGCAATCAAAGATTGAGCAAGAACAGTAGCAGTTGTTGTTCCGTCACCTGCAACATCGTTTGTTTTGCTTGCAACTTCTTTAACAAGCTCCGCGCCAAGATTTTCAAATTTATTTTCAAGTTCAATTTCTTTTGCCACTGTAACTCCGTCTTTTGTAACTGTTGGTGTTCCATAACCGCGATCCAAAATCACGTTGCGACCTTTCGGGCCAAGCGTAATTTTAACCGCGTTTGCGAGCTGATCAACACCGCGCTTAAGCGCTGAACGCGCCTCTTCATTAAATGAAATTTGTTTGGACATAGTGAAAAGTCATGGAGTCATGAAGTCGGAAATCACAGAGGCGTGGAGTATTAAATGACTTACTTTATGACTCCAAAACTTTGTCTTTCGACTACAAGACTATTAATTACTTATTATTCAATCACTCCCATCACATCCTCCATACGAATTAACAAAAATTCTTCGTTGTTCATTTTAACTTCGTCTGGCGCGTATTTTTTAAATAAAACTATTTGACCTTCACTGACTTCCATTTTAGATCGGCTACCGTTTTCAAGTTCGCGGCCAGGACCAACCGCGATAACTTCACCGCGCTCCGGACGCTCTTTATTAACTGTGTCTGGAATAATTATTCCTGAAACTGACTTTTCTTCTGCGGAAATTGGTTTGACCACAATGTGATCGGATATTGGAATAAGATGCATAAAAATATGCCTTAGCTTTTAGCCGTTAGCAGTTAGGATAATTTCATTCCTAATGGCTAGAGGCTAATGGCTAAAGGCTACCCAAAATACGCTAGCACTCGTCTTATATGACTGCTAGCGTCGTCATCTTATCAAAAAAAATTAGACTGTCAAGTCTGTTTAGACCATTGAATAATAAGCGAAATTCCAACAACTCCAAGCGCCAAACCCGGCCAAAGCGACCAAAGATAATGATCAAATAAACCGAGTATTATCAAAACAACACCGAGCGTCAGCCCAAACATTCCACCTGCTTGTTTTGAAACTCGCGCGCTAATCTGATCAACACGCAAAATGAAATTCAAAAATACTATGAACCCAAAAATACCAATCTCGCCGAGAATCAATAAAAAGATGTTATGAATCGGCTGGTAATTCCAAACTTCTTTTTCTGGATCAATCGCTTGAAGAGCAAACGTATACGCACCAGGCCCAACTCCAAACAATGGATTATGTCTGAGCACGTCATCAAACCACGAGTATTGTGACACACGCTCTTCGATGGAAATTTTTTCAACACGAAGACCTGGTTCAAATCGAGCAAAAATTTGCGGATAAAAAATAATAAATGTGGCGATCAAACTAACAAAACCTATGATCATTATAGGAATCACACGTGAAGGAACCGCGCGGCGTCTCACAAACATAAAACTAAGCAAAATCAAAAATCCGACAATAACAGCAATCCACGCTCCTCGAGAAAAAGTTATAATAAGCGTTACGGAAAACAAAATAGCAGGAATTGACGAAATGATAAGCTGTTTTTTTGTCTTTATCATTCGAACAATCCATGACAAAGAAACAAGACTAACTGCGATATAACCGCCAAAAATGTTCGGATGAGGAAAAGATCCATGCGCACGCAATGTTCTTGAAGTCGCGGTTTCAACAACTGCTGTTCCTGCGAACTTCGCATCTTGAGCGGAAAGTCCAAAAAATGTCGAAGCCGGGGATGCGCCAAATATCACCTGCCACAATCCAAGAACAGACGGGATGATAAGTCCTGCAATAAAAGCAATGCCAACAGATTTTATATTAGTACGGACATCACACAAAAGTGTGAAAAGCGCAAAGGCAAAAATAAAATGGAAAATTTGCGCGATTCCTGCTAGAAAAAACGATGTAAACGCAAGAGAAAAGAAAACCGTTCCAAATAAAAAATATCCAGCCTGAATAATTTTTTTTATTCCTTCGATTGGTTGCCATTTTCCGCGCAACAACACGACGATAAAAATAATAAATTCTGTCGCGTACAAAGACAATGTTCCATACTGTGATGCTTCACCGCCAATCATTGCAAAAGAAAAAATCCATCGCGTTTGCCATGGTAAAAGAAAAATGGTCAACAGTAAAAAAATTTCAGTTAATTTCTCTCTCATAAATTTTTTTAAATTCATCCATGAACTGATCACGACGATCGCTGTTGTGAAACTTCAAAATCTGATCTGAAACAACCACGCGCGAATCTTTGTTTGCGAGCTCTGCTATGCTTGATGGAAAATGTCTGCGTTGAATAAAACGAAATAGTGACTCAAACAAAGACCACTGAATAGGAATGGAAAACAATTTATGTTGACAATGATACGGATGCAATAAACGCGGATGCGCGTTTGGTAAAACAACATCCACCCAACGATTCACAGATGAAAGTTGTGAAAAAAAATCTGAACGATCAATAATTGGAACAAGCGATTTAATCCAATACGCAAGATACAGATCTTCCTGCGCACATTTAAGCGATTCCATCTGAATAGCTTCCGTTGTCGTGAAAAAACTGAAACAAAACGGATCGTTCACCTTCACATTTTCAAAACGTTTCGGCCGATTTCCACAAACAGCAAACGGCAAAACAAGAAAAAAACGCGTCGACCATATTCTGTTCGGATCTGTCATTATGTATAAATCAATATCACTTTCATTTGTTGTATGCCACCACGCAAGAGTATTTGCTGATGCGACAGTCTTAAGACTTGGCAAGAGTTGGAAAAAATAACTGGCTCGACTAAGTTTGCGATATTTAACAATAGCATTCAAAAATCGTTTATGACGTTCTTCGATCATTGATAAATTGGGATCGTAGCGAAGTGTCCAAAAACCATCTTTCTGATTCAATTTTTCTTTAAGCCAACCACTGTTTGTAATCGACTGTGTAACCTCAAACAAATCGTAAGATCGCACAGGGCGCAACAACCATTTCCAAATTTCAAAAGTCGTTAGTGGATAATGAAAAACAGAAAACCAACAGAGTGTGCGAAAAATTGAAAGTTCAAGATCTGTCGGTTGCGACATACCGACCAATCTTACTGTTTCTTCTTTCTAAAAACAACCACTTGTTGAACAATCGAAAACAGAGTAACTGTTACCCAATATAAAGCCAATCCGCCAGGGAGACTAACACCAATTACGACTGTCATAACTGGCATGAAATACAGCATGGACTTATTCATGGATGCGAGCATTGTTTCATCTTTTGCGCCAGTAGTTCCTGCGACTTGTTTGGGAGGTTGTTTAGACATCAACATTCTTGATTGAAAGAATTGAAACACTCCAGCCAAAACAGCAAGCCAAATACTTGGAACAGAAAGATCCACAAAACCAAGAAAAAATTTGTGAATCTCGCCAGGATTTGGAACAAAAGAATAAAGCATGTTCAATGCTGACGGATCAAACCCTTTCAAAAGAACTCGATAAAGCGCAATCAAAATAGGAAACTGGATAATAAGCGGAAGACAAGACGATAGTGGATTTACTTTTTCTTGTTGATACAAAGTCATCATTGCTTTTGCAAGCGCTTCTTTGTCATCCTTGTGAGTCTGCTTAAGCTCCTCGATCTTTGGTTGAATCTCTTGCATCGCTTTCTGTGACTTCAAAGACGAGTTCATGAACGGCCAAAGAATAAATTTGATAATGAGCGTGAGTAAAATAATAGCGACTCCCATATCCGAACCGGGAATCGCGTCATAAAGAAAAACAAGCAAGTTAAAAAGTGGCTGAACAAGAAACGTTTGAAAAATGTTCATAAGTGAGCAGTCAAAAGAGTCAATATAGTCATGGAGTCGTTGAATTATCTTCTTCCTTTTCTTCCTCTTCAGCTTCCCCTATATTGATTTTCCATCCTGTAAGCCGAGCTGCAAGACGAACGTTCTGACCGCCCTTTCCAATGGCAAGCGACAACTGGTCAGCATTCACTTTTACAAAAGCAGAATGCTCTTTTTCATCCAAAGTCACTGATATGACTTTTGCCGGTGAAAGAGAGTGCGTAATAAACTCAACTGGATTGTTGTTCCATTCAATTATGTCAACTTTCTCACCTCCGAGTTCTGAAATAATTGTTTGAATACGAGTTCCGCGCTGACCAATACACGCGCCGATCGGATCGATTGATTCATCTGGAGTTGAAACAGCGACTTTGGATCTTGAGCCAGCCTCGCGCGCGATCGCTCGAATTTCAACTGATCCTTCCGAGATTTCAGGAATTTCAACAGCAAATAATTTTCGAACCATCTCTTCTGATGTTCGTGAAACTAAAATTTCAGGACCTTTTGTTGTAAGCCCAACTTGGCGAATATAAACTTTGATTCGATCTCCGGTATTATATCGCTCTGAAGTAATTTGATCTTCAGGACGCATGATCGCGGTCGTACGTCCAAGATCAACAAGAACGACTCGCCCTTCCCGACGTTGAACAGTTCCGTTCATTATTTCTCCTTCATGTTCTTTGTATTCATTGTAAACCACTTCTCGCTCTGCTTCGCGTAATTTTTGTGTGATGACTTGCTTTGCAGTCATCGCGGCCATGCGACCAAACTCTTCAGCTTGAGGAAGTTCGTTTCTGATAACGTCCCCAATCTTCGCGCTGTGTTTTAAAATTTTTGCTTCAGAAAGCATGATATCTGTTTTTGGATTAAAACGAAGCCCAATGTCTTCCTCAAGCGAAACAGCAGGAATAGGCTCACCGTTTTTTCTTGCTTCCTCAATTTGAAGAGCAAGCTCTTCAGCCTTTTGACGACGCGCTTCATCTTGACGTTCCAACTCTTCCAAATCAATATCTTCAATAACGGTCTTTACATCCCAAACTTTCATTGAGCCGTCGGTTGGATCAAATTTGGTTTCAATGTTTTGATTTTTGTCACCAAAATCTTTTCTATATGCGGCCGCAAGAGCTGACTCGATCGCATCAATTACAGCTTCGTATTGAAGACCTTTTTCTTCGACTATTTGTCTGATAGCTTGTTCGATGGCAGAGGGCATAGTGTTTATTTTAATAAATAAACCCGTCTTTCGACAGGTTCAACAGTAAGCTAACTTTACCAAACACCGTCCGGAATGTCAATGGCCTTCAAATGTGTAATACAAATGCTTTCTGAAAATTCAACAGCGATAACGTCAATTCTCCATGAAGTGTTGATATTTCTAGATTGAAGATAAGACTGCCCGCACCGGACAATATGGCGAAGTTTATGTGGCGTAACACTTTCTTCAGGATATCCAAATGTTGATGTGTGACGCGCTTTTACTTCAACAAAAACGACCTCGTCGCCATCTTGGCAAACAAGGTCGATTTCTCCAAATGGAGATTTGTATTGGTGTCTAAGAATACGAAACCCGTTGTTTTCCAAATACTTTGCAACAGCTTTTTCAACGAAAGTTCCAAATTCACGACGAAAATCCGTCATAGGTTATTTCTTTCGTCGTGGTGGGAAGTATTTTCTTTGTTCGGCTTTCAATGCTTCATGCGCGCGAAGTTCTGGAATAGTGCGTTTTACAAAACGCAACAGAAAGAAACACCAAACAATAATTCCAATTAACCAAAACAAATACCAAAATCTCGAACCAAATAATCTTATTTGTTCGAAACTGAAAAAATACAAAAGTGCACCGAGAATTCCCATTGTCACGAGCATTGTCGCAATACGTTCGACAACTTCTTTCATATAACGATCTCCAGTTTTGTTTGAAGATACAATCCGAGCAACAATTCCGAGCACAAAAAGAATCGCAAAAACACCAAAAATAATTTTACCTTCTGTTCCTCCGACAAGCGCCGGTCGAAGAGTGAACCAATATGATGGATCGAGAAAATTATTAAACATATAATGAATGTAAAAGCCGTTAGCCTTTAGCTGTTAGCCGTTAATTTACTCAAAAAAGATAATAAATTATTTCCAACACGTCAAGCTGTTGAAAGTTTAAAAATCAAACCCCAATGTTGTGGCCCTGCATCAAAAGCTTCAAGGAGATGAAAGCCGTGTTCGACAAAAAGCTTATGTACGGCGTCTGATCGAACGCGCCTTTGTTCATCAACAATTATTGATCCGATTCCTGGTTTCCAATCAACAACGAGAACTCGTCCATTTTCTCGAAGAAGTCGCTTTGCTTCTTCAATCGGAACGCTTGATTTCATCAAAACTCGAGCAACATTCACAAATGAAATGATATGCAAAGAACCTGCTGGAATTTTTACTCCTCCTGATCGTTCAAAATCGCCCCAAACAATATGAAGGTTTGTCACATTTTCCATTTGCGCACGACTTTCAACTGATTGAAGCGCTTCTTTTAGAATATCCACTGCATACACCTCCCCGCCAGGTCCAACGATCTCGCAGGCTGGCAAAACAAAATGCCCAAGCATTCCAGCGCCGAAATCTGCATAGTGCATGTCAATCGTAAGACCTGCGCGACGCAGTAATACATCGGAATCAAGAAGCGAGCGACCGGAAGGAATAGTGGGCATAAGTTAGAAGCTAGAGAGGATGAAGAAGTTAAGTGTGAGTCAAAAGTTTTGCAACGCTTGTTAAAACATCAGATATTACGTTTGTGGCAATAAAAATTCCAAGAAAAGTCACACCAACTCCCAGAAGCTTATAAAAAAATCGTGTGCCACCTGGACCAAATTTATCTTCAGCAAACTGAACTTCACCAAACCATTCAAGCAGAGTTTCTGTTTTTTTAACCATTAAAAACCCAACAACCATTACTATAAGACCCAATGGAATGCGATAAAATGAGGACATACTATGTTTAAGTTTATCACAACATGATTGGATTGAAAATTAGTTGTGCCGCTGTTATACTGTGTAAAAAAATTTGATGAAAAACTTGTTGACAAAAGTTCACCCCTGTGAAATGTTGTCAACATATTACCGACCGAAAAATCATTACACTAAGTTCCGGTTCTTCCAATTTGGAAAGACTACAATATTCAATTTTTCAAAAAAACAAAAGTGAAATGTGTTGTAGTAGCAAGGCGGCTTGAAAATTTTCAAGGCATTATCTATAATGCCTTCGCGTTAATGCGCGGGTGGCGAAATGGTAGACGCACTACCTTGAGGTGGTAACGCTCGCAAGAGCATGGAGGTTCGAGTCCTCTCCCGCGCACCAAGACAAAAGAACTGCTTTTTAAGCAGTTCTTTTGTTTAATATGAGAACGAGTCAAAAGTTTAATTCTGGTGGACGTTGCAGGATTCGAACCTGCGACCTTCTCGGTGTAAACGAGACGCTCTAACCAGCTGAGCTAAACGTCCAAAAACACTAAACTCACTAAACAAACACACGGCTTTTTCCAATTATCACCTTCAGAATCATTGCTTCAATCCCTATATCAAACCTCGTGCCTTGCATTTCTTCTCCATCAGCATAAAGCGAAATCGGCTTGTCACTTCGAATCGCCAAAAATTGAAATGGCAAAACAGTGTTAGTTTGTTCGTGTCGTGCAAACGGCCCCCAACCTTTTCTAATCAAAGTATGAATGTTTGCTCGCAACATTCCGTCACGCGGATTACATATATCTGCCAAATTCTGAATCTCCAAATCAGCGTGCGATGTTGGAACAACACGATATTTTCCGTCGTTGCACATTAGCTCTGCTTTAAAATCAGGAACACGAACACCGGTGATGAACTTTCGTCCGTTAATGGTTCCGACATCAATTTGTTCAATACGACGCGCAGACAAAATATCACATGCTTCAACTCCATTTGGAATTCCAAGAAGTCTTGCTAATTCATTTTTTGGTCCAATCGGAATAAGCCCAAGCGTGATCTTGCTTTCTGAAATCACATCAAGAACTTTTCGCACTGTGTCGTCATTTCCAAGAACAACAACTGTTTTAACTCCGTGATCGATTTCATCACGAATCATTTCTTCCGCGTTGCGAAAAAGCGCCAAACGCGAAATCTTCCCGGCAATGCCGAGGTCAGTCAAACGGTTTTCAATGTCAAGAAGCTCTCGTTCATACCGTTTGTTTCCTTGAATAAATTCATCGTATAAATAACAATACATGGAATGAGAGATCTCTCGACTTCGCTCGAGATGACAGTTTTAAAAAATCTATCCTTCTTTTTCCAACTCCCCCATTGTAATCTTGCCGTTTACTCGCGCCCCTGACGCAATTGACAGGTTGGCTGTTTCAACATCGCCCTCAACAATTGAAGTTGCCAAAAGCTCAAGACGTTCACTCGCCTTAATGTTTCCCTTTACCTCTCCAGCGACAATAGCGCTTTTTGATGTGATATCGGCTTTTATACGAGCGCTCTGTCCTATAGAAAGCGCTTGTGTCGTTTCAATGGTTCCACTTACTTCCCCATCAATTACAACATCGCCTTGTGAATGAAAATCCCCCTCAACTTTTACTCCTTGTGCAATGATCGTTTCATTGCTGGATTGCTGTGCCATAGATTGTTCAGGTTTATTTACTCTAAACATATGTGTGAGATGATCTTAAAACATCCCAAACATATGAGCAAGTCTTTTACATTTCATCAATAGTTTCTATTTCCATCAATCCCAAACCATTTTTAAGCACCTGTTCAACACTTCGAATTAAACCCAAACGCGCGGATCGCAACTTATCCTCTGATTTAAGCACTGGAACCTCGTTGTAATAATGGGAAAAAATTTGACACAGATCAAACAAGTATCTTGCAAGAAGACTCAACTTTAAGGTTTGACTGATTCCAAATAAAACTTCCGGATAAAAAGCGAGTTGTGTTATCAGTTGATGTTCGAGAGGATGATTGAGATATGACGCGTCATATCGTGGTTTCACTTTTCCAGCTTTTTCAAACAAACTTTGTATACGCGCATACATGTAAAGCAAATACGGACCGCTAAAACCATCAAACGAAAGCGCTTCATCAAAATCAAAAACAATTTTTTTCTCAACATCTTGTTTGAGCATTCCAAAACGCATCGCGGCAAATGCAAGTGTGCGAGATGTTTGCTCAATTTGTTTTTCACTCCAGTCAGGATGTCTCTCATGTGTTCCGTGTCGAGCTTGATTGATTAAACGATCGCGAAAAGTTTCATAGCGAATTACATTTCCTGTTCTAGATGCCATTGCGCCATCCACGGTTGTTACAAATTCATACGAAAGGTGTTGAAGCTCGTGTGCAAATCCCATTTTCAAAAGTGTCGCAAATAATTGCTGAAGCGCGTGTGATTGGCGCGCGTCAACAACGTAAACCGAACGAGTTGGGTGATAATCCTCTTCTTTTTTGAGCGCAAGCCCTAAATCTTTTGCATTATAAAGAAGGGTGCCATCAGATTTCACGAGTAAGTTCACACCTAATTCTTCTTCTTCCAAATTAACAATCCACGCGCCTTCAGACTGAACAACAATTCCTTTTTTAATCAAGCCATCAATAATCTTCCTCGATTTTTTAATAAGATCGCTTTCAAAATACCATTTATCAAGTTTGATATTTAGTTCCGCGTAAACTTCTTCCAAAAAATCAACTGACCATTGCCATGTTTCTTTCCAGAGTTTAACTTCATCTCCTCGTTGTTCTTCCAAATTTCGAAAAACAGCAGCGATCTCTTCTTTGTACGCTGGATTTTCTTCAACAGCTTTTGTTGCTTCTATATAAACGTTACGCAAAAAATCGATACGTTGATCTTTAGGAACTTCTTCATCTTTATGAAACCGGCTTATCGCCCAAACAGATTTTGCAACATGCGCGCCAAGATCATTGATGTATGCAACTGGAATAACATCGTATCCGTTTGCGTTCAAAACATTCACAAGCGTCTGACCCAAAAAAAGATTACGCAAGTGACCTATATGAATATCTTTGTGAGTATTGAGATTCGCGTATTCAACCATTACACGTTTCTTCTCTCCAACTTTTGATCGTCCATATTTTTCTTCCTGATCGTTGATTTCAGAAAGAACATCAGTTCCAAATTCTGATGAAAAAACAAAATTTACATACGGACCAATCGCACGCGCTTCAGAGATAAATTGCTTTGGACCAATTTTTACTGCGATCTCTGTTGCAATTTCATTTGGATTTCTCTTCAAACTTTTTGCAAGAGAAAAACACGAAAATGTTATATCGCCCAAGCTTGGATCTGGCGGAGATGTAAAGTCATCAAAAGATGGCGAAAAACCGCTTCCGACGGATTTTTTCAACTCTTGGATTATTTGTTGTTTTGCTTTTTGAATTGAGTACATATCGTTTCAAATTTCTCCTTCGCTTCTTGCAATTTTGCTTTCATTGTTGCAACTATATGCGCAGGCGCATTGGAAACAAATTCTTTATTTTCTAATTTTGTTTCTGTGGTTTTAATATATACCTCAAGACTCTGACATTCTTTTTTAATTCTTTCCATTTCTGATTCTAAATCCTCGTTTGGAAGCATTACGTGAATTGTAATTTTTTCAAGTGCCGCAAGCGCGCATCCAAACTTTGGTTCAGCGATCTCATCTGTTATTTCAATATCGTTCGCTCGCGCTAGTGTTTTGATTATGGTGATATTTTCTTGTAGCAATTGCCGAACTTTTTTGTCGCTTGATTGCAATCTAATATCAACTTTTTTTTCTGGACGAACTTTGTATTGAGCTCGAATGTTTCGAATGGCAACAATGAGTTGTTGTATTCGCGAAAAATTCTGTTCTGAAGTCTGATCAACATTTTTTGATTTATCACTTGGCCATGGTTGAACGATTAGTAAATCTTTCGAGATGTTTTTCCAAATAACTTCTGTAACAAACGGCATGAACGGATGCCAAAGAATAAGAAGGTTCTGAAGAATATAAAGAAGTATTTTATCAGTCTCATTCTTCTTACTTCTTTCTTCTTGCTTCTGTATTTTCGCAATCTCCAAATACCAATCTGCAAATTCGTTCCAAGTAAAATCTCGCAACTTTTCTCCGGCTTGAGAAAATTCGTATTTTTCAAGATGGTCTGTTACTTCTTTTGTAACAGTCGCAAAACGTGAGAGTATCCAACGGTCTGCAAGGGTCTGCGGCTTTACCCCTTCGACAAGCTCAGGGGATAACATGTCTGTGCTAGTCAAAACAAACCTCGAGATATTCCAAAGCTTATTTACAAAATTACGACCGCTTTCGATTTTTTCCGTATAGTACCGCGCATCGTTTCCAGGAGAAGTTCCGATAAGAAGACTGATGCGAAGTGCGTCACTACCATACTCGTCAATCACATCAATAGGGTCGATTCCATTTCCAGAAGACTTTGAAAACTTATTTCCATTTTTATCGCGCAACATTCCATGAATGTAAGCATCCTTAAATGGAATCTCGTCAAGCGCGTAAGCGCTCATTAGAATCATTCTCATCAACCATAAATAGAGAATTTCATATCCCATTTGAATCCACTGCGTTGGATGAAACGTTTTGAGATCTTTTGTTTGTTCTGGCCATCCAAGCGTTGAGAAAGTCCATGATCCAGAGCTAAACCAAGTATCAAGAGTGTCAGGATCCTGTTGCCAACCATCGCCTTCCGGAGCTGTCGCGCCAACAAAAATTGTTTCAGACTTTTGATCTCCGACTTCCGACATCTGTTTGTACCAAACAGGTATGCGATGACCCCACCAAATTTGGCGTGACAAACACCAATCTCGCAAGTGATCCACGCGATCAAGATAGAGTTTTTTAAAACGATCTGGCGTAATTGTAACTATTTTTGAAGAATCTCCATCAAGACCAGTTGTAACCGCTTCACGCATTAGATCACAAAGACTCTTCCCTTTTGATGGAATTTTTTTATTTACATCCAACCACCATTGTGTCATCGGAATCGATTCGATAACATCACCATAGCGATCCGAAGTTCCAACATTTTGTGTAATGTCTTCTTCATTCAATAACAAATTTTGTTCCTTAAGCCACAACACAAATTTTGCTCGAGCTTCTTCAACTGAAAGCCCTACGTAATCTGCTCCGGCTTCTGCTGTCATTTTTCCATCCAACCCAATCACAGGTATCAGATCAATCGGTTCTCCTTTCGCTTTTTGTTTTTCATACATCGCAAAGTCAACCGAACTATGCGCTGGTGTGACACCAAGCGCTCCGGTTCCAAACTCTGGATCCACTTGTTCATCCGCAATTATTTTAATTTGAAGGGGTTTTGCCGCACCAACATCAACTGTAAAAACCTGTCCGATGTAAGGCGCGTATCGCGAGTCAGAAGGATGAACAGCAACAGCAGTGTCTCCAAGTTTTGTTTCTGGACGAGTTGTCGCGATCGCAATTGGAAAATTTGAACTGTATTTGAATGTGTACAACTTTGCCGGACGTTCTATAAAAATAATTTCGTCGTCAGAAGAAGTTGATTGTCCTTTAACAGACCAATTAACAACTCGATATCCGCGATAAATCAAACCGTCTTTGTACATCCGACAAAACAATTCATTTACAGCGCGATTGCGCGCGTCATCAAACGTATACGCGAGTCGAGACCAATCGCAACTTGTTCCAATTTTTTTAATTTGACTTAAAATCGTTGTGCGAGATTCTTCGGCAAACTCACGAATCTTTTCAACGAGTTTATCTCGTCCAAGTTCTTGGCGAGGATTCTTCATCCCTTTCTGCATCAACATCTTTTCAACTTTTGCCTGTGTTGGCAAAGCCGCGTGATCTGTTCCTGGAATAAGCAAAACTTTTTCCCCGCGCATTCGCTGGTAACGAGCCATACAATCCATGAGCGCGTTCTCAAGCGCGTGTCCCAAATGCAAAACACCGGTCACGTTTGGCGGAGGCATCATGATTGTAAATGGCTTTCCTTTCAAATTGTCAGGATTAAAAAACCCGCTTTTCTCCCAAGCGGCGTAAATTTCATCTTCGTATTGTTTTGCTTCGTAAGCTTTTGGGAGCTGTTTTTCATCCATAATGTCGCTAGTTTACGAAAAAAACTAAAATTTTGCAATAAAAGATTGACAAAAGCCTGTTTTCTGACAGAATATGGTGTCAGTCCTTTACAACTGAACAGGAGTTGAATCATGTCACACTTGATCAAAACAATCGCGCTTGCGTGTGTATTTGTTGTGGCTGTTGGCTGTGACAAACTCTCGCCATTCATTTCTGATAAGCAGTTTGAAAAACGCCTCGATCTTGATGATGACGGAGTTCCAAATGTTGAGGATTGCGATCCAAACGATCCAAACATTTCCAAACTCACGTTTTATCGCGATCTCGATGGAGACGGATATGGATCAAAAGAATCCAAACTCGACTGTTTGAAAAGCAAAGGATTCGTCGAAAAGACAGGCGACTGCGATGATGAAAACGACAAAGTATATCCAGACGCTGTCGAAGTTTGCGACTTGATAGACAACGACTGCGACAGTAAGACAGATGAAAATGTCACTCCTCGCTGGTATCGCGACAAGGACGAAGACAAATTCGGAAGTCTAAACGATTTTCGCGATGAATGCTCACAGCCGATCGGATATATCGCTATGTCTGGTGATTGTGATGATGACAATGACAAAGTGTATCCAAACGCCACGGAAGCATGCGACTTGTTCGACAATGACTGCGATGGAAAGACGGATGAAAATCTAGCTGTTCGCTGGTATCTCGATAAAGATAATGACAAGCACGGCGACGCGAATGTCTTCGAAGACAATTGCAAACAGCTGGATGGATACATTCTAACAAGCGACGACTGCGACGATGATGATTCTGCGACATATCCTGAAGCAGAAGAAATCTGCGACGACAAGATAGATCAAGACTGCGACGGAATAACAGACAATGCCGAAAGCGCGAAACTCTGGTTTGCTGACGAAGACGAAGACGGATCAGGAAATTCAGCAATTTCAATCTACGCTTGCGTTCAGCCGAACAAGTTCGTTTCTTCAAACGACGACTGTGATGACGGGAACAGCAAAACAAATCCCAATGTCACAGAAACATGTGAAGACGGAATCGATAATGACTGTGACGGAGTTACTGACTCTGATGCGGAATACTTCACATGGTACAACGATGTCGATAAAGACGGATTTGGAAACTCGAAAGACTCAACAACTTCATGTGTCGAAGTCCTCGACGGATACGTAAAAAACGCGGATGACTGCGACGATGAGTTGTTCACTATCAATCCGGCTGTTGAAGAAACATGCAACAACGGCTTTGATGACAACTGCAATAACTCGCTTGACGGTTGCGAGTTGATCGGAACGATCAGTTTAACAAACGCTGACAGTAAGTTTACAGGCAAAACAGACAACGACAACGCTGGATGGAGTGTTGCAGGAGTTGGCGACGTCAATGATGACGGAGTTGACGATCTTGCAATCGGAGCTCCAGGCGATGACGACGGAGGTCCTGGAGCAGGAGCGGTCTACGTTCTTTACGGCCCGCTCGAAAACGGAAACGTTTTGCTCGTTGATGCTGATCTCAAACTCACTGGCGAAATTGGTGATGACAACGCTGGATGGAGTGTTGCAGGAGTTGGCGACGTAAATGATGACGGAGTTGACGATCTTGCAATCGGAGCTCCAGGCGATGACGACGGAGGCTCTGGAGCAGGAGCGGTCCACGTTCTCTACGGACCTCTTTCGAGTGGAAATATCTCTCTATCTGATGCTGACATAAAACTCACTGGCGAAATTGGTGATGACAACGCTGGATGGAGTGTTGCAGGAGTTGGCGACGTAAATGATGACGGAGTTGACGATCTTGCAATCGGAGCTCCAGGCGATGACGACGGAGGTTCAGGAGCAGGAGCGGTCTACGTTCTCTACGGACCTCTTTCGAGTGGAAAAATGTCACTCACAAAAGCTGATCTCAAACTTACAGGTAAAGCCAGCGCCGACTATGTTGGTTGGAATGTTGCAGGAGTTGGCGACGTCAATGATGATGGAGTTGACGATCTTGCCATCGGAGCAATTGACGATGATGACGGAAGTTCAGGAGCAGGAGCGGTCTACGTTCTCTACGGCCCGCTCGAAAACGGAAACGTTTCACTCACAAAAGCTGATCTCAAGCTAACCGGTACATCAGTCAACGACAATGTTGGTCGAAGTGTTGCTAAAGCTGGAGACCTAAACCACGACGGGATAGATGATCTTGCAATCGGCGCAACAGGTGACGATGACGGAGGTTCAGGAGCAGGAGCAGTGTATGTTCTGTATGGACCTCTTGCGAGCGGAAATATATCACTTGCGAACGCGAACCTGAAACTAACTGGCGAAGCTGGCACGAATTACGCTGGTTGGAGTATTGCCGGAGCCGGAGACCTAAACCACGACGGAATAGATGATCTTGCAATCAGTGCATTCAAATGGTTAGGAGAATCAGGCGCTGTCTATGTTCTCTACGGCCCTCTTACGACTGGAAAAATCTCGCTCGCCAATGCGAATATAAAGTTCACTGGCGAAACCAATGGTGATCTTGCCGGATGTTCGATCGCACTAAGCGATCTCAACGATGACGAGTTCTACGATATCGTTGTTGGAGCCTATCAGAACGATTCATCCGGTTCTAATGCCGGAAGTGCCTACATTTTCTACGGACTCGGTTACTAGTCCCTTCCTTACTTGGAGGGGATTTTTCTTTCAATACACAATAAAACTCAAATTATTGCCTGAGCCTGCTTGCCGACCATAGCCTCTGGCGAAGGTTGGTCGAAGGCTGTAAACGAATTAGCCAAATTTTACCCCTTCGACAGGCTTAGGGAATAAAATTTGGCTTGCAATGCAAACGGAATCTATCAACAGTCTTTCAACAGTCTATTGACGCTCTTTTTAGGAAGTTGTAAGCTACTCTATTCCCATGCTTGTCGAATAAGTCATGGAGTAATGGAGTGACACACCTTTCACTTCATCACTTTGCCACTTCATCACTTCTTCTTCACATGGCACTTCTTCAATCACAACAAGTTTTGGAAGCCATTAAGCGGAGCAATCATCCGCTTATTTGTGTACCATCAGGAGCTGGCGCCGATCATTACGCAAGTGCGCTTGGTTTTGCAAAAGTTCTAAAAAAACTCGACAAGCAAACAACAATCGTCGCTGCTGACGGAAAGCCGGCAAAAAATATCCATTTCCTTTCAGGACATGAAGATATAAAAGATAAACTCGAAGACCTTCGTCGTTTTGTTATAGAGCTTGACGCGTCGAAAACAAAAGTTGGAGAACTTTCATATGAAATTAAAGACGAAAAACTTCGCGTTTATCTTTCTCCAAAACAGGGATTCTGGGATCAAAAAGATGTTCGTACAAGTTCATCCGAATATAAATTTGACCTGATTATTTGTATTGGTTCGCCGGATTATGAATCATGCGCGCATTTGTATTCGGAGAATCCTGATTTTTTTTACCGCACGCCTATCATCAACATTGATCATTCGCCAAACAACGAAAATTACGGACAAATAAATGTAGTTGATTTAACGGCTTCAGCTTGCGGAGAAGTTTGTCACGATCTTATAGACTCGATTGAAAATGGACTTATTGACGAAGAAGTGGCAACGGCATTTCTAACAGGCATGATAGCCAAAACAAAAAGTTTCAAAACAAGCAATGTCACGCCGAAAACTTTTCAAACAGCAAGCAAACTCATTGCAAAAGGAGCAAAGCGCGAACACATAGTTCAGAACCTGTATCGCACTCGTTCGATTGATACGCTTCGTTTGTGGGGACGCGCACTTGCTCGTTTGAAAATGGATGAGCAGGAAAAAATTGTCTGGACAATGCTCTCTCAGCAAGATTTTATGCTTGCTCGAGCGCAGGAAAACGATCTTCCGGATGTTGTTGATGAACTAATCGCGACTTCGCCTGACGTAAAAATAGTCGTACTAATGTACGAAAATTCTGAACGAAATGTTTGCGCTATTGTGCGAGCTGAAAAACCACTTGACGCTATTTCGCTATGTTCAGCATTTCATGCGTCTGGCGTGAGAGAAGAAGTTCGACTCTGTTTTTTGAAAAAAAATATCGCGGAAGTAGAAAAAGAATTGATAGAACATTTGAAAGAAAAAATAAAAACATGATTGATGAGTAGAGTTTGATAGGCGGGGTCCCCAGACCTCGCCTTTAAAATTCAATCTCATTTATTTTCGGATTTACATACAACCATCTATAAGCTTCCGATGTCGAAACCAAACCTGCTTTAATTGGATTCTGTTTTATGTATTCTAATTTTTCTTCAAGTTTAAAAACAGAATCTATAAAATATGTAAAGAATGTATCTTGCCATATCTTTCGTACTGGCGGGGTCATGGGACCACGCCTATTGATGTTTGTACTGACACCCAATCTATTATTATACTCGTAATTCGTCTTGATGGGCTGGGTCTGGGGACCCCGCCTATCCAATTCCTCCAAAATTTTCTTTCCTGAATACGATTTCACACCTCTCATAAAGTCACTAAATGTTTTTTCACCTTGCGGCCAAATCAGACAATGTAAATGATCTGGCATGATGACAAAACTCAATAAATCTATTTGATATAATTTACTATAAAACATCATCTGCTGTTGCAAGATCAAACATATCTGGCTATCAGAAAAATACATTGTTCTATGATAAGTCGTTGCAGAAATAAAATGAATTCCATTAAGTTGATGAAGAGATTGATGATAACGATGTGTTTGCGCCATACAATGCAAAAGGCGGGGTCATGGGACCCCGCCTATACTTTTTACTCCGCTGTTTCTGCTGGCGCTGGTTCTTCAACCACTTCTCCAACCGGAACCTCGGTTGGATTTCCCTGCCCTTCTTGAATCGGCTCTGGTAAAACAGTTGTCATCTCGCCATTTTTCATTCTAGCTAAACGAGTCTTTGCAAGTTCGTTATCAGGATTGAGTTCAACAACCTTTTCAATCAACTTAATCGCGTCTGTTTGTTTCTTGCCGACTTCGTACATTGACGCCAAATACCACAGAGCGTTTGAGTAATCCGATTTGAGTCCTACAATACGCTCCAATTCTTTTGTCGCAAGATCATATCGCTGAAGTCTTATCAACATTTGTGAAAGTTGAAAAGCGACTCCGATGTCAGCTTGATTATTGTTTCGAAGCGCGGCAAGTCGAGTTGCAGCTTCTTCCAAACGACCTTGTCGCTCGTAAGTTGCGGCAAGATAATAATGCGCTGGAAGATAATCATTCTTTAATTTAATAGCTGATGTGAAAGCCTGTTCAGCCGAGGCAAGAAGTTTTGTTTCTTGTTCAGTTGCTGTTTTTGCAAGTTCTTTGTCTTCAGCTGACTTAAGCGACTTCGCGCGATTTGCAACAGTTAAATAAACACGCCCTAAATTTGCTCGATGAACAGGATTGTTCGGTTCAAGCCGTATCGCGTTCATGTACATCTGTGCCGCTAAATCTTCCGCGCCCTGCGCAAAACTCATAACATCGCGATAGATCGATCCGCGCACTGTCCAGTTCGCAACATAATTTGGTTCAAGAGCTGTTGCGCGACTTGCTGACTCGATCGCGGAAGAAACAAGTTTTGAGACTTCTTGAGTTTGTTCTGTTGTAAGTTCTTTTCCGCCGGCCGCTGAAATTTTTTGGTTTGCTTGTGAAAGTTGAGCGGCGGCAAGATTTCGATAATAAATATCGCTCAAACCGTTCAACTTTACAGCGCGCTGAAGCTGGCCAGCTACTTCGTCAATGTTCGCTCCTGCCTTGTCGGCCTTCACAGCTTTAGCAAACGCAACTTCAGCCGCGTATCGTTGACCTGTCACAAACAAAGAGGCAAGAACACCAACAGCAACAAGCACGAATGCGAATGAAGTTGCGAGGCCTAGCTTTGGTGATTTACCAAAATCGGTATTCCAAAGTTTGAGCATAACTTGTGACGCAAGAAGCCCTGTAAATCCCCAAAGCATAAACTCCATTGTGATATTCGAGGAATATAGCAAGTGAGAGACAAACAAAATTGCCCATCCTACAAAAATCACATACGTCATTTTCCATTCTTCGTGGTCGCGCTCAAAAATCAAACGACCAAGCGCTTTCGCAGCAACCCAAATCATAAGTGCAAGCCAAAGAGCTGATCCAACAATTCCTAGTGTTGCAAAAGTCGTAAATAAATCTGACTTTGCTCGATCAAAATTTAACGACCAAAATTGCGATGAGTTCACAGCAACCGGTTTGAATGCAAGAAAATCATGCATGTATGTTCCGGGCCCTGTTCCAAACAACATATTTCCTGAATTGGAACCAAGAGCCGCAGTCGTAATTCCCCAACTTGTTCCATAACTTGGCGAAACAACAATCGGCAGTTTGAGTTTAAGCGGTGTTGGAAGAAAAAGAAGCAAAATACTCACAAGCAACACAGCAAGCGGAAGAGCAAATCGTTTTGGACTTGGAAATTCTTGTGACTGAATAAACCCAAACGCGGCAAGAAGCAAAACACCGATAATGTTGGTGATCCAAAAAACACCAAAATCAATCGCGATCAAAGCAACAAGATTTACCAAAGTTACAATAACGATCAATACTCGCATTACTATTCCCAAATTACCAAGTGGAATTACGCGATCGCGTCCTTGATGCGATACAAGCCACATTGCAAGACCTGTAAACATGACAACTGTAAGAAATGATATAAGACCATTGATTGTTCCAACCGTGTTAAAACCAAGAGACTGGGCAAAATCAAAAGGCAAGTGGACAAGATTGAACATTCCAACAAGCGCGATAAGACCTACAATCGCTGAAGATAATAAAACCGCAAAAAGAATGTTCCGTTGTGTCTGTGTTCCGCTTGCGTTATTCATCAAGACATAGAATAAAACAACATACATCGCGATTGAAAGAAAACTTGTGTATTCCTGTGAAGCCTGACCAACCCAACTTTGATAACCGGCAAACGAAGTCGAGGCTGAAATAAGAACAGCAAGCAAGAAAGCGCCGGGAATTATATTCAACCATCCTGAACGAAAAGTTAGATGCTTAGTCATCACCATTTGCCCAAGCCACGCGACAAGAGCGAGAATGGACAAAACAACAAGAAGCAGTTGTTTATTATGTTCAAGAATGCTTGTTGACCATGGAAGGAAAAAAAGAGGAAGAATGAAAAAGAGCAGGTACACTGACCACGAAGTGATTTTCTGAAAAATGTTAGTCATAGTATGATTACTTTGAATTACGAAACAGATTAAAATTTTATTTCCTGAGCTTGTCGAAGGATAAAATTTTGTTGGATAAATGTTATTCCTTTTTTGAATAATAATCTTGAATTGCTTTAACGACTTTGCTTTCACTCTTCATGTCTTCAATAAACAAAACGTGATCTTTGTTGATTTGCATTTTATCTTCTGGCCCGTGCGCCTCGTTTCCAAGTTTTGCAAGCGAAAGATTAGATGCTTGATCTATCCCAACGGCTCCGGTTTGAAGATAAAAAACATCTGTTAGTTCGTAAAAATCTTCTCCTGACTTTTTCAGCTTACCAAAATAAACCTGCCCATTATCAAGGAAGACTGCTTGATATTCTATTGATGTCATCCCGAGCGAAGCCGAGGGATCTCCTGGCGAAGTAGCTGAACGATACCACCAAAGCGCCCCAGCAACAATAATAGTTAGAATGACAATTATCCACACCCATGGATTACTTTTTTTCTTTTCTTCTGACTGACCCATTGGACGAATAACAGGACCGCGATTGAGTTTAGATTCAATGGACATATAGCAACTCAAATTTTATTCCCTGAGCCTGTCGAAGGGGTAAAATTTAATTTATTCGCTTACAGCCTTCGACCGTTCGACAAGCTCACGGGAGGCCAGCTCAGGCAATATTAGGAAATATTTCACAGTATTAAACTGGTGATTATCTTACCTCACGACCATGTGGCTGACAAGTGGTTTTTCACATCATTGCAAAATAGGTGTGGTGTGGGCACCGCGCCTATAAATTATTTTTGGGAAATCTAAAAGCAGGGTCAAACGACCCTGCTTTTTTCAAATTCTTTAATTATTCAACTGGAAGCTCTTCAACCACTGGAACTTCAGGTGCTGGTTCCTCTGCAGGAGCTTCTTCAGCTACTGCTGGTTCCTCGACAACTAGTTCGTCAACCGCCGGAGCCATTTCCTCTGCTACTGGCTCAACTGGCGCTGGCGCTGAAGGACCATTTTGATCATTCACAGAAACGCTTGTTCCGTCTGAATAATCATCAGAAACTGTCACTTGAGCGTCATTCACACCAATCGCGATCCAGTTAAACTCAACTTGCGCTTCGGAATTGGATCTGTTGATTGTAAATCCGGTTGTACTTTCATCGCTAACCCATGCTCCTTGCGCAGAATCAGAATTGCTTCGAGAACTAAAGGTTATGATCGGAGTTGAACCTTCTGAGTAAGGTTTTTCAAATGTCACTTTGACACTGTCTTTTCCTGAAGCCAATCGAACTCGGCCTGCCATATCGCGAGAGCCATAGAGGTGTTCGGCAACTATGACAGAGCCTTCGAAGGAGTAATCGCCGGATGTTACTGTTTCCGCGCTTGACACTGCGGCGGCATTTCCACCCTGAAGTGTATCACTTGAAGGTGAGTACCACATGTTGTCAACCTTAACAGTGATTAAGCCTGATCCGCTTTCTAACGCCTCCATTGCCATACCGATAACTGGACCTGTTTCAGTTGCTTTCATGGCGTATCCAGAAAGTGTCGCTGATGAAGTCAAATAATCACCGATTTCAATAGCTCCATTTTCGTCAGATACTTTTACAGGAACACGTCCAGCAAGAGCGACTTGTGCCGCGTAAGTTGATGTTCCTTGTTCACCGAGAATTAAACCTGGCTGTGTAGCGACAATGCCGATAAGACCTTTCTGATAGCCAGATGAACTCTTACTAACGTTGACTGGATCTGAACTGCTTGCAACAAGCACATCGCCAGCCTCAAGTTCTTCAGTTGCCGGGAACCACTCCGCAAGGTCAGTACCAGTTTGTGCACTGCCGTTTTTCACCCAACTTATAAGCTGTGATGCACCACCAGAGCTATAATACCACACAGTTGTATCGTTTGCAGAAGCTGTAATATCAGCACTTCCACACTGTAAATCATCATTCCCTCCGTCCGTATTATCACAATCAAATGTCTCCCCAGCTATTCCCTGATGATTTATGATCCAAATCTGTCCCTCAACTGCATCATCAAATTTAGTGATTGTATCTTCAGTTGCTTGACTAACAAAGATCGCTGCTCCGCTCACTGAAGGCGTTAGATCATTATCAGCCATCGTATCTGATGTTCCAAAATCCACGATTCCTTCAACTGAGAAATCATCAGCCACAGCAAGATCGTTACTTGCAGTAACACCACCAGTGAAAGTGAAATCAGTAATAGCATTGTCATCCGTCATTGTCTCAGAACCATCTGTTGTTGCAATGGCCAAATAGTCTGCTCCACCTGTTGCATCTTCCAAAACTGTGAAAGAAGCTGTGTTGTCCGGGATCTCAATCTGACCGCTTGTCAATGTGATATCTCCGTCTGTTAGAACAACATCACCTGCTGTAAGTGTTAGAGCGGCTGTGCCTTCGGCAGAACCTGCAATGATAGTCGCGCCTGTTGTTGCGGCCACATCGAATCCATCGAAGTTAATAACTGCGGCTCCACCAAGGATTACGTTTCCACCAACGTTAATAGCATTTGTAATATTAGCGGCCGAGACGTCAATTGCGTCTGTGACTCCAGCGTCAACTCCAGAAGAAGTAATGATGATTGCATCTGTCATTGTGCCAGCGGTTGTTTCAGCATTATCAATCTTAATCGCGCTATCAATGATTGTGTTTGCAGTGCCGTTTTCCCAGTTAATGACAAGACCATCAAACGTGTCGCCTGCATCGTCGGATTCAGAGGTGAGATCAAGATGCATGGCGTCAAAGTCGTCTGTGGCGACTCCATCGTCAACTTGGTTGGCATCAATCGTGAAAAAGTTGTAGTCGCCTGAAGTGGCAGAAGGAGTAAGAGTGAGTTGAATACCATCTGCCCCTGTGAATGTTGTATCTGCATCAATGGCAGAGGAATTTGAAATATCTGCGAAGGTGAGAGAGTCGTTGAGCACTTCATCTGTATTGATAGATCCGTCTGGAAGCTCGACTTCAGCGTCACCAGTTCCATCTGTTGTACAAAACCATTGTCTCAGAACCATCTGTTGTTGCAATGGCCAAATAGTCTGCTCCACCTGTTGCATCTTCCAAAACTGTGAAAGAAGCTGTGTTGTCCGGGATCTCAATCTGACCGCTTGTCAATGTGATATCTCCGTCTGTAAGAACAACATCACCTGCTGTAAGTGTTAGAGCGGCTGTGCCTTCGGCAGAACCTGCAATGATAGTCGCGCCTGTTGTTGCGGCAACTGTGAAGGCTGTGCCAAGTGTAATGGTTGAAGTGGCAGAACCAGCAATTGCTGTAACGTCAGTTGAGTTACCAAGAGTGACTGTGTCCGCGGCTCCAGCATCAACGTCAAGATATGTGCGGGAATTAGTTGCGTTAACAAGCTGGAACACGTTGTCTGTTGCGTCTGTTAGTCCGAAATCAGCATTGTCAGACAAGAAGGTTAGGTTTCCTGTTGCGTTCCCCATGGCAACGTCAGATCCAGCTGTTGTGTCTGCAATGTTTGCGGATCCATCAATATCAACTGCGTCTTCAACTTTGAGTCCAAGATCCCATGCTGTTCCTGCTTGGTAGATAGCGTATTCGTTTCCACCCGAAGCCGCACCACCAAGTTCAGCAACTTGCAAACCGTATACAACATCGGAATCGTTTGCACTGTTTGTCATTGTGATCTTCGCACCTGCTTGGGTATCGATAGCATCATCATCGATGACTTCAGAGTCAACATCAATACCAACGTTTGCAGCAGAAGAATCTACATCAAGATTAATGACTCCTGTTGTTTCAGTTGAATCGGTTGAAGCCGCATCGATGACAACCGCACCGCCTGCCGCCAATGTGTATACAGCTTCATCAACCGGTGTGAACACTATGTCTGAACCTGCTGTGACAGTATCAATAGTTAGAATTCCGGCATCGCTCACGGAGAATCGCGCATAATCTCCACCATCATCTGAAACAATAGCGATTGTCGGGTCTGTAACTCCATTAAAAAATCCGAGATCCGCGCCGATTATCGAAGCGTCTCCAACTACATAGACAGGCACATTTGTACCATCGCCTTCTGGCATTGCGACAATCATCTCATTTGCGTTCGCGTCAGTAGTATCCCAACGGAAAGCTGTATCTAAGCCTGTGCCGAACAAAATGCTTATATTATCGTCAAGTTGCACACCTCCTGATCCGATCGCAAGACCAACATCCCATCCTGTTCCGATGTCAACGGCGGTTGCGGTAATATCGTTAAGCGTGTTTTCTGTCTGTGTCAAATTACCTATATCAAGTCCTTTTACTGCACTTGCAACGTTTGCGGTTGTAGCGGCAGTAAATGCGTCAACGGAAATCACGCTGTAATTATCAGCCACTCCTGTTGTGTAGTCTGGATCAAAGTGTAGCGCTGTTCCAGAAGCTCCAGATATATTGCTTGTAATCAAAAGTGCATCAACGCCATCTGTCGCAGATGTGTCGCCAACTCCGATAGAAAGAATGTCAGCGGTTGGTGAACCATCACCGTCAATGTTTACAGATTGCGCATCTATAACTCCGACATTGAAGTCTCCAGAAGTTAGATCAAAATTACCGCTTGAGACGAGAATGTCACCTGCTGTTAATGTAAGTGCATCTGTACCAAGTAAGGTTCCAGTAATTACAGTATTTCCATCAGTGTTAATCGCAAACTGAGCATCTCCTGCATTATCTGCAAACAATAGGAAGTCTGCTTCTGCGTCAGCTGTATCTGTGTATGTTCCCTGAATTAAGTATGTCTGTGCCGTTACATCTGCTGCCGTGTTTGCCATCAAAATCATGCTAGATGCACTGGCGGCAGTTGAATCCGTGATACGAATCGCGGAACCTGTTGTGCCTGTATATGTAATATCAAACACATCGCCCGTTGTTAAAGCGGCTGTATCAATATCAAACGCATCAGCTGTTGTGAGAGATGCAAAAGTAACATCAAAAATATCGTTAGTACTCTCACCAGAAATAAGATTAAACTGGTCCGATCCTGTCGCATCACCAAAAGTTACTGTATCTGTTCCGGAACCAGTTGCCATGTTAATTGTTCTTGTTGTTGGAGTATTACTGGCTCCAATTCCAATAGTTCGACTGGATGCCACTGTTTCCAATGTAACATCTTGAAGTGTGCTGCTGATACTCACTGTTCCGTTTGTTCCACCACCGGTAATGGAAAGAGCGGCGCCTGTTGTCGCAATCGCAATCGGACCGGAATCACCGGCTGAAAGAGCAATTCCGGACGATCCGGAACTGTTTATAGAAACTGAAGCACCATCAAGGGTTATGACACCGGTTGTGTTTGTGGCTGAATCATATGCATCAAGATAAATCCCAGAACCGGCAGATCCGTCAACATCAAGTAAAATTGCATCGCTGGAAGTGTCAGCAGAGCTCAAAATCAAACTTGATGACGTCCCACCTGCTGAAGTTCCAAGTGTGAGTGTTCCTACTGAAGTTGAAAAATTCGAAATTCCAGCCGCGTCAATTGTTACAACACCTACCGCGTCTACATCCACTCCGCCGGCTGTCGCATTGATATCAATCGCGTTTGTTCCAGTTCCAGCAGAATTCAAGACAAGCGACTGCGCGCCACCGCCAGCGGCCGCGAGGGTCAAGCTTATTCCTGAACCTGTAACTGTTACGTTAGAGGCTGTTGCGCCGTCAATTGAAAAAGCTCCTGTTGTATCCAACGCAACTCCACCCGTTCCTGCGTCGATATCAATTCCACCTGCCGCGTTGTTATTCGCGTCAAGTAAAATTGCGGCAGCGTCAGCTTCAACTCCAACAATGTTCACAGAAGCCGCCGAAGCTTGAAGTGTTAAATCACCTGCTGAAGTTGTAATGTTTGAAGCGGCACCTGGAGCCAATGAAATTGCTCCTGATCCGGTTGAAGTAATTGCCTGTCCGTCAGAAATCGTAAACCATGCTGTGCCAGCATCTTGAAAAATTACATCTCCTGTTCCCTGTGTATCAAAAATTAAGTTTGGATTGTTTGTTGCTGACAATTCAAATTCAAGCCCGCCTGTTTGGCTTTCTGCCGCGTCAACAGTAATTTTGGAAGCAGTAGCGCCAAAATTGTTATAAGCCGTGTCCAAATTCGATGCCAATCGCAACCAAGAAGTTCCGTTGTACCACTTCAAGTCGTTTGTATCTGTGTCGTAATACATCTCACCGCTAAATGCGACTGATGGGTCAGCCGCGGAATTTTGAACCGCTTGTGTGAATACTGAATAAGGATTTTTCAAAATACGAACGCGAGGCGAAAGCGTTTCCGCGCTTGCAACCGCGTCTGCGGTATGAACTTTCATTTCAAGATAAAGGTCGTCTGTAAAGTCTCCCAAATCTGTTCCAACAGGAATTTCCAATGTGAAAAATCCGTTGGTCACGGTGATTGCCGCGGCTCCTGCCGCAGTAACACCTTGGATGTTTGACGCTGTTGTCGATCCGAGAGTTAAGGCGTCTTCGAGGTCAAACCAGAAATAATAGGTTCCGGATAATGCCGTACCTGATGCGTTAAAGAGTCGTCCACTGTAACCAATGGAGGTTGGAACCTGCGCACTGGCAACGGACGGCACTGCCAGAAGGGCGATGGCGAGGGTGTAAAACACCATCGAAATCCCGACCAACGAGTGCAGAAATATTTTGGCGGTTTTCATAGTTTGTTAAAGGGTGCGTTAGAAACGCTGATTAATTTTGGATCTTTATTTAATTTTTTTAAATTTCATTGCGTAAATTATACCAAAACCGATGAGCGCTCCCAACACGATAGTTATCAACAGGTTACGGTTTTTATTTTTTTGTTCACTTTCATTGCTTGGAGATTTGGTAATCGCGTTAATTTCTGAACTTTGTTCGTATCCTTCAGGTCGTTGAATTTCGGTTCCTTCTGGGTACACACGCACGCTTTGCCCTTGATAAGTTACGTTTCCTGCTCGATCAAGCGCCGCGACTCGGACAAAGTATGTGCCTGGTTTCAGATCAGTAAGTTCCATCGGACTTTCCTGAGGAAGAAACGCGCTAGTGTTCAAAGCTACTTGATACTGGAGCACACCTGACATTTCATCTGTTGTTGCAAACGTGAGCCACAGAGATTCTCCTTCAATAAGTTGTTCTGATGATACTGTTAGTGAAACTGGATTTGGTTTTGTTACATCAACCTTGAATTGACGATGAACAGTCTTTGTTGTTTTCCCATCCTTCTGAACACCTTTGATGTGAAAATAGTGGATTCCATCTTTCACTTTATTGAAATCAGCCGTCGTTTGCGTTGATGGAACAAATTTTGTTGGATCACTGTTTGATGTTTCATCAAAGCTGTAATAGTACCCCGTTATTTCGCTGTCGCCTTTGAGCTCAACCCATTCAACTTTTACAGAATTATTCGGATACCATTCTGATTCATCAAGATGTGTTGAGCTGTTAACAGTTATCACTGAAAGATTTGGGTCTGCTGATTTTGCCTCTGCCACAACTACTTTTACTGATCCGAGTTTTTTCGTGTTGATTCTCTCTTCGCCGTTGCTTATCATTTTTGATTCAGGATCAATCGCCACTGTTGCCTCGCCTGGCTGTTTCGCAGAAAAAGTTATTTTGAGCAATGAACCTGATGTTTCTTTAAGAGCTTCCAGAGTAAATCCGCCCCAAAAAACTTTTCCTGTTTTGTTGTCAATGTAATTTCCAGGCGCGTTTCGATTGAATTGACCGATAAGAGCCACTGATTCCGCTTTTAGAATTGTCGGATCAAATGTGACAACACTTCGCACTGTGTCAATTTTTTCAGACTTCGCGTCAAACGTAACCGTGAGATCAAACTTGTCGCCTTTTTCAACTGACACGTTTGTTTGTGAAAATCCCATTTCTGCTGAACCTGCCGCAAGCGCTGAAAAAGGAGCTATGGAGGAAGCTAGGATGATTAGTCCGACAATAAATTGTTTCATACTTTTCATTTGCTTCCTCCTTTTTGTTCATTTGATTCTTAGACGCTTGTTCCCCATCGAGCTACCATCATTGAAAAGTCGTAATCGTTCACTACACTATCTTCATTAAAGTCTCCTCCTCGATCTTTTCCTCCCCATAGCTTTACAAGTTTGCTTAGATCGTAGTCGTTGACTTTGCTATCTTGAGTAATATCGCCAACCAGTCGTCGGTAAAGTTCGTAAACTGTTTCTGTAGAATTTCCAGTTGAGTTACTGGCGATAATTTTGAATGTGTTTAGGCCGTACGCGAGAGTTACAGTTTTTTGCCAAGAAGTCGTTGTCGGGAATGTGACACCTGTTGAAGAATCATTCACTTTCAAACTTGTTGTTGTTGAACTGTTTGTTCCAAATAAGAGGAAAGAATTTTTATAACTAAACCCGAGAGTTTTTATTGTGTCGCCAACCCCTGGCGCATCTGGTACTGCCGCAGAACTTCCGCCTCCGCCTCCACCTCCGCCACCGCCTCCACCAGTGTTACAAGCTGATGTGACATAAGCACAAGTGCTACTGCATGTTAGAGTTCCGCTTGCAAATCCTTGAGTTGAACACGTTGCGCCATTTAGTGCGTTTCCATCGCAGGACTCTGCCGCTGGTGTTCCTCCAGCTCCTGCAGGATCAACGAACCCGTCTCCGCAATAAAACTCAAAACCTTCGCCGGTTTCTTGTTCATAACTACTGCTGGTTGGATTTCCAGCAACAGCGCTTATTGCGCCTTGAAGCTGATAGCTTGCTGAGGTTGCCTCAACTCCGTGAGTTGAAAGAAACCCTTGTTCTGGAATGATCTGATAACTGGTTGACGAAACAGCTCCCACTCCAAGTGGAAAAGCCGCCAACATCAGAGCAATGAGAGGAATTGATAATTTAAGTATTCTCATAGGTGGAGTTCGCTTATTTGGCTCCTGAATAAGCTATTGCGGCAATAATGTTCCAGTCTTGATCAGATGAAGGTAAGTGACCAAACTTACTGGCAAAAAGTTTTATTGCGGCTGATTCCGCATCTAAATCTTGTTTGGCTGGTTTGTAACCGCTCACCATATACTTAACAGCATTCCAATCTGCGGTCAGAGATGGAAGACGGCCGTATATTTTTCCAAACCAACCAATCGCTTGCTGTTCAATAGTTAGTTCCTTCGTTGTTGTGGTGGTTGTGGTTGTCGAAGTTGCTGGAGCTGTCGTAGTTGTAGTGGTTGTTGTCGTTGTGCTCACAGTTAATTTGTAAGCGATCGTATTCAAAACATTCCACTCAAGAGAAGTGGATGGAAGTTTTCCATACTTTGCGCCGAACACTTTGAGCGCTGCTTTCTCTTTTTCAACATCACGAGGACTACCTTGACATCCACCGTAAGCCATACACTTGAGTGCCGCCCAATCCTCACTTGAAGCAGGCATACGACCATAAAACGCGCCAAAATATTTCAAAGCATCTTTTTCAGGATTAGCCGCTTCTGCTTTTGGCGCAGTTGTTGTTGCGGTCGGTGTTGTTGCAGGTGTTGTGACTGTAACTGCTGGAGTTGTAACCGTCTTCGTCGATTCCCAATTGATAAACACGTTCGTATACGCAATCGCGTGAATCACATTCCACTCCATGCTTGTTGCCGGAAGCGCGTTGTATTTCTTTGTGTAAAGTGTCAATGCTTTTTGTTCCTTATCAAGATCGCGTGGACTTGCCTGGCATCCACCATACGCAATACATTTATTTGCCGCCCAATCCGCCGCTGTTGATGGAAGGTGCCCGGCGATCGCTCCAAAGTATTTCAAAGCGGCCGCTTCAGCGCTTGCTGATGTGCTGGTGGTTGTTGTAGTTGTTGTATCGCCAACAGTTGACGGAGCCTCGGTCTTAACTGCAACTCCGGAAATTGTAACTGTTGTTTTTCCAAGCGCACTTGTATTTATTTTTTCTGCGCCATCACTGATAAGTTTTGAATCGCTTGAAACAGAAACCGTCGCGCTTCCAGAAGCCAATGCTCTGAAAGTTACTGTTCCAAGAGTTCCCGATGCTGTAACCGCTGTTCCAAATTTATAAGCACCGTAACTCAAAGTTCCAGCTGTGTTACTAATTGAATTAGATGGGGAAAGATTTGGAAATAAACTCCCAAGTTCAAAAGCTTGTGCCTCGAGTTTGGTTGCGTCCCAACTCAAATTGACACGAGCTGTGTCGAGCGACTCCCCGTTCGGATTCACAAGCACGCTTAATGAAAAACTGTCCCCTGTTTTGACTGTCGTGTTTGTTGGGGACAGTGAAAGCGTAGCCGCTGTGGCGGCCTGTGCTGTGAAGATGCCGATGTTCGCGAATGCAAACGCGAAACTAAGTAAAATGACGGCTATCTTTTTCATAGTAAATAAGAAAAAATTTTTTAGACCGAAGTTAAAAGTTAGTATGAGGTGGGTGCCTCAAAATTTCACAAGAATTATATCAAGATAATGAAATAGCAGAAAGTAAATAACTGTGCATAAGTACTGAAATCAAGAAGCTGAAGAAGATAAAAAAGTTGGAGAAGTTAAAAAAATAAATCACGAAATTCAAAAAATCTAGTTCCTGAGCTTAATAAAATTTATCTCCTGAGCCTGTCGAAAGAATAAATTTCCGAACTTATTGTCATTATCCCTTCGACGAGCTCAGGGTATAACGACACGCTGTTTTATACTTCTTTGCATACACCAGTGTATACAAAACTAGTTATACACAGAACAAAATCTATTTTCTGAGCTTAATAATATTTATCTCCCGAGCCTGTCGAAGGAATAAATTTTCATGTATAATCTGCTCGTATGAATCTAAAGGAGGAAATGATTCAAATTTGCAAATCGCACAGTGCGCTTTTTTTTGTTGAAGAATTCTTGAATGACTTTCCTAATGCGGAATTATTTTTGGTCGGAGGCGCGGTAAGAGATATTTTATTAAAACGTCGCACTAAAAAAATGGATTTCGATTTTGTAATTCGACTTCTTGAAAAAGAAAAAATCGAAGAATGGTTTGAGTCGCGAGGGAAACTTGATTTTGTCGGAAAAACGTTCGGTGTGTACAAATTTATGCCTGTAGGTCATAGCCACGCTGATAATCCTTTTGTAGATATCGCTCTCCCACGCACTGAAAAATCTTCTTTAGAAAGTTGCGGCGGTTACAAAGAATTTGACGTGCAATCAGATGCAAAACTTCCAATCAAAAAAGATCTTTCGCGACGCGATTTTACAATCAACGCAATGGCAGTTGACATGCGAACAGGAGAATTACATGACCCATTCAAAGGAATAAAAGACATTGAACAGCGTCTCATCCGCGCAGTTGGAAAACCATCAGATCGCTTCAAAGAAGATTTGTCACGCATGTTGCGTGGGGTTAGATTCGCTTCAGAATTAAATTTTGAAATTGAAGAAAAAACTGCGCGAGCGATTCAAAAACAAATCACACATATTAATTATACAAAAGAAAAATTATCGCCTGAGCCTGTCGAAGGCAGTAAATTTGAATACATTGTCCCGCGCGAAACTATCGGATCTGAACTTGCAAAAACTTTTACAAAAAATCCGTCTAACGCACTCAAACATCTAAAATCAACCGGAGTCCTGGACATGTTTTTTGAAACAGACGCGACACTTCTAAAACCAATCCAATCTTTAACAGAGAATCAGATAACACTTGTTGTAACTTTACTTTTGCGAAATCTTGAACAAAAAGACATTGCAAAAAAACTCGCGCTCACAGGTCTTGATTCCCTTCCACGCGAAAGCGACCTGCGTATTGAACCGAATGATATTTTTTGGCTTGTTGCTCAACTTCAAAAAAAGTACGATACACATTCAATAGCAACAATGCGCGCTTCAAAATTCGAAGCAATGTTCATGAACACTCGTGGAAAATTTTTTGTTCAACTTTTACGCACACTGAACGAACACGCGGAAGCTAATGCAATTGAAAATCGTAAATCAAAGATATTGAAGCTGTGGTCGGTTGAAGATGAAGAACCGATTCCTTCCCTTCTGTCTGGTAATGATGTATTAAATGCTGGGATACAAGCTGGTCCAAAAATTCGCGAACTTCTCGATTTATTACGAGATGAACAATTGGACGGCAAAATTCTTACACGCGAGAAAGCAAAAGAGTGGTTGACGCACCAGAGCTAATCGTTTATTATTTTGGTGCTTAACGGGCGATTATTTGCGAAGCCAAGCCGTGCTCTTGGCCATTTCACTCATTTCGGGCGGCTAGCTCAGTTGGTTAGAGCGTCACATTGACATTGTGAAGGTCACAAGTTCGAGCCTTGTGCCGCCCACCATCCCTCGTCGCTCCAGAAAACTGGAGCAATGAGGGATTTTTGTTATTAGAAGTATTTGCTCGCGCCTTCTTCCTTTTCTTCCATTTCCTGTCTTTCCTCATTTTCATCCTCTCCTTGTTCCAAAACAATCCAAGGTCGAGATTTTGTTCTTGAGATCGCAAAAATTAAAAACCCGCCAAGCGTTACTGCAACAGCGCCAATTAAAAACGTGCCAAACACTCCTGAAAATCCACATCCAAAAACAGAAGTCACAACTTGTGCGCGATTGGTCGCGTCAACAAGACATTTCTCAACTTGTGTCTGACTAAATTCAATCCCCTTAAACGCCGCGCCAATTCCAATCACCAAAACCCATAAACTGAATAAACAGCTAAAACGAAGCTTTCGCACACGGCCTAATCGCATTAAAGAAATCACTGCAAAAAACACACCGCCAAGTATCCAATACACGAGAAACCACAGAATTGACAAAAAAACTGCAAAGGATGAGAGTTGCATACCCGGTAGTACAATGGTATTTTCAATGAATTACTATGTTTATTAACCGTGGAAATCATAAACCCACCTAATTTCCGGTCAGAACAATTTATTCTATAATAACATTGTGCTACCGGGCATACAAAGCAATGATATAATAATGTTTAGAACTACGCTATCCTGTATTTGTGGGCGTGTAGCTCAATGGTAGAGCTGACGTCTTATACACGTCCGGTTCTAGGTTCGAATCCTAGCACGCCCACCAGAATTAAACTTTCCAACCTTTCCGACCTTTCCGACCTCTCAACACCACGGCTAAAGCCGTGGGCTACTAGACCTCTCGGTCCTCTTAGCCCTCTTCTATGATGTCCTTCATCATCCTCGGCCTCATCGTTCTTGTCTTTGGTGTTTTTTTCATGCGCAGATCAATCAAAACAAACGACAAAGAAGGAATTATCGGTTTTACAGCAATACTAATAGCCGCGATCGTGCTTCTGATATTTTTCGGATTATTCTTTCGCGCTCTATTATGATGATATTCAAAATTTCTGAAAATGAAAAAAATGAGCGGTTAGATATTTTTCTCACAACAAAAATTGATCGTTCGCGCGCGCATATTCAAAAATTGATTAAATCAGGAAGTGTTCTTGTTGATGGAAAAACATGCAAGTCAAACAAGCATCTTGAAATCGGCGAAATAATTGAGGTTCCAGAACTTGAAAAATCTCTTCCTTTAATTAAAAAAGAAAAAACACCAATACTTCACATTGTTTACGAGGATGATGATTTGATGGTGATAAATAAACCAGCAGGACTTCTCGTTCACCCTTCAAAAGGACACACTAATGAGGTTTCTCTTATTGACTCAATACTAGAACGCGATCAATCAATTGCTGAAGTTGGTGATGAACCGGAACGTCCAGGAATCGTACACAGACTTGATAAAGATGTTTCAGGACTCATGGTTATCGCAAAAACGCAATCAGCTTTTGAATCACTCAAAACACAATTTCAAAATAGGTTTGTTAAAAAAGAATATCTTGCGCTTGTTTATGGAGCTCTCACAAAAGATCATGATGTTATTAAATTCAAAATCGCCAGATCTCACGCTCGCGGACGAATGGTCGCAAGGCCTGAAACTCAAGAAGGCAAAGACGCGATCACAGAATATGACGTTCTAAAGCGTTTCAAAAAACACACTTACGCGCGCGTAACAATTCACACAGGGAGAACTCACCAAATTCGAGTCCACTTTCGAGCGATCGATCATCCGCTTGTTGGAGATCGTCTGTATCAAAAAAATAAAATGAAAAATATTCGCCAGATCGAACTCGATCGAATTTTTCTTCATTCTAATAAACTTAGTTTCAAGCTAATGAACGGAACTAAAAAAACATTTGAAGAACCACTGCCGCACGAGCTTGAAAATATATTAATAACGTTATCATAATTTTCACCCTTTCAGTCCTTTCCGACCTTTCAGACCTCTCAGACCTCTCAGACCTCTCAGACCTCTCAGACCTCTCAGACCTCTCACAAATATGATCATCACTCTCACCGGCGTCCCAGGCGCAGGAAAATCTACTATCGCCTCGATGCTTTCAAAAAAATTAAACATGCCATGGTATTCGATTGGCGACTTGCGCGGAAAAATGGCTGATGAAAAAGGCATTACAATTGATGAACTAAATACAATCGGTGAAACACAACCATTCACTGATAACGAAGTTGACGCGTACCAAGAAAAATTAGGACGCGAACAAGACAATTTTATTTTGGATGGACGTTTGTCATGGCATTTTGTTCCACAATCATTCAAAATTTTTTTAGATGTTGATGAAGATGAAGCGGCTCGAAGAATTTTTGAAGCATCCAAACAAGGATTGCGTAAAGATGAAAAGCCGTACCAATCAGCGCAAGAAGTCAAAGAGAGTATCCGAGCGCGTTTAGCTTCTGATCAAAAACGCTACAAACAGTATTATGATGTTGATTATCTTGACCGCACAAATTACGACTTGGTAATTGACACGACACTGCTGGACCCCGATCAGATCATTGCACAAATCCTTCAATCTCTGCCCTCTTGACTTCCGTGGACATTTTGACTAATATGCCTCCACATTTGCTACTTTATTACTTTGCTACTTTACTACTTACCATTCTATGGAACTCAACGAACTCAAAGCAGGACAAACAGTCCGTTTACACGAACGCGTGAAAGATGTCTCTTCAAAGGGTGAAGAGCGCGAACGCGTGCAAATTTTTGAAGGTATTATTCTTGGCGTGCGTGGATCAGGAAAATCAAAAACTCTCACGATCCGAAAAATGAGCGAGGGCGTTGGTGTGGAAAAAATCTACCCAATCAACTCACCTGTTATTTCAAAGATTGAACTCGTTAAAACAGCGAAAGTCAGACGAGCAAAACTTACATTCTTGTCAGACAAAAAACGCCAAGCAAAACGAAAGTTCAAAGACACATACGCAACTGAAACAAAGTAAATAAAAAATCGCCTTGAGCTAACTCATGGCGATTTTTTATTTTATATTGTTTTAATATCTTTGTTTGAATTAATTTGAGTTCCGTTGGAATAATCCCACAACTTGACTGAAGACACTTCAATAATTCCTTTGTTCCAAGACGGACCGTAGATTGAATCCGCGACTGTTTCAGAAACAATCCAATGAAGTGAACCGCCACTGCCGACTACGTAAACACGCGGATCGCTAACAGCTTTCACGCGAGTCCCCGGAGCAAAAAGCGCGTTACCCATGTCAGTATGTGAATCAGTGTAGACTTTCAAAGTTTGTTGTGAGACTGAAACCACATCTTTCCATGAATCAAACCATGTGAAATAAGTTACCTCGTCAGCAACTTTCCACATTTTGTTTCCACTTATGATATATACAGTTGGTTTTCCAAAAGCTTTCACAGCTTGAACGTCTGCATCGCCAACGTCAAGCAATGGAGAAAATTCAGCATGATAAATTTTTCCATCAGTTCCTTTCCAATAAGCGTCTTCGCGTCCGGCAAGAACAGGATTTGATCCAAATCCAACATTCACGATTTTTCCTGTTTTCAAATTCTTGTACCAGATATTTCCGCTACCATCAGTACCAACCATTGTATCTTCATAAGTATCTGTCACAAGAAAAGATTGAACTTCCCAAGTCTTTGTGCTGAATGTGTATCCAATATATCCATCCAAAGACTCATAATAAATCGCGTCTTTTTCAAGGTTGAACTTGCCATTCAATGCCTTGCCGAAACTGGAAGCGCCTTGAAGGTTTGTCACATACAGTGTGTTTTCAGAATCAATATACGCCATTCGATCGCCAACAAACTGAATAGCGTCTTCTGCGTCAACAAACCAATTCAAGTAAGCGCCGCCTGATTCATGCGAAACAGAATCAACGCCCGGCTTAAAAGTATATAGACGATAATTTTGGAAATATTGAATTGTGCCATCGGAAAGAAAATGCGCGCCGACAATATCTCCATCGGGTTGCGTCCATGTTGCAGGAACAGGTGTGACTGTTCTAGACTTTTCATCAATCATCAAAAGTTGCTTAAACCCGCCATCAAACTGAAACTTCGCAAGAACCAAAGAATCTTTCACATCAACAATTTCTTGAATCGGCGCGTTCAATGCCCATGTAAAATCATCAAACTTATATCCTGTTTGATAATCACTGACAACGAGTTTGTTTTCGATATTTTTCGTAATCGCATCTGTATGCAAGATAGATGAATAAACACGCGATCCATCAACGGCTGAAGTTAAATAATTCAAATCATCAGACTTTCGAACAATCGTATCCAAAGTTTTAATCACGCCTGAATCTGCAAAGTATTCGTAAACTGTTGCCCATGATTTTCCATCTGTTGACGGAACAAGATAAACAAATCTGTCATCTTGCGCGCTGTGCCAAAATGAAGATGTAATTTGTTTGTTCACGTTTGGAATACGAAGCGTTGAATCATCTTTCAAAAATGAAATGCTGTCTTGTTCTGTCACGAACACGCCTTGATTGAATTCGTATGGACCTGAAACTGTTTTGTTAAAGGCAAGACGCTCAACACGATAAAGGTCGTAATTCCATATTGCATCAGAAATGTTTGTTTTCCATTGCCCATCGGTTGCTTTTGCAAATGGAACAACAGGGCTCACTGCGATAGCGAGCAAAAAGACAAAAATGAAGGCTTTCTTTATATTCATCATAGAGAACGAAGATACCAAAAAAACCCGATTTTGTCAATAGACGAAACAAGGTTCTTGACTCATTTTAGCAAAAAAAATACACAATCATCCAAGTTGAATTTCAACATTGGTGACTGTGCAAGAAAAAAAACAAAGGACTAAGGGTCTAAGCGCCAAATGAACAAGTGACTGAAGTCAAAGAACTAAGTGACACTTGCGAGCATCGCCGCGGGACCCTGGCCGCCCCAGCCATTGTCGAGCCAAGCGCAACCCCAGCTCCACGCACCGTCGCTCCAGAACAGGCAGCGAACGTACAGAACACCATCCGGGTTGCGATAAACAGTTCCCCAGAAGTAGATGTAACGCGTGTTGCCTTTCTCGTCGACTTTCCAGTCTTCGGGGATGATTTCAGGATGAGCGAGAAGGTATTCGAGAACGCAGGCGTTCAAGACAGGAACCTTGCTATCTTCAAGTTCTGCACGAAGATCATTGCCTTCGATCGTCTTGCTATCCTTCTGGTTCGGCGAGAGGTGAAGTTGGATCTTGGAGAGATCGAGTTCAAGCTGACCATCTCCAACATGCCTTTCGATCTCCCACTTCTGCTTCTTCCATGATTCAGGCATACAGTCGCCCGCGAGATCGACGACGTGTTTCAGGATTTTGACAACGGCAGTGCCGCGCACGACTTTCAGAACATTCGCTAGCAGATCACCTTGACCGAGTTTGTTAACATCGGCCTTTGTCCAACCGTGTCGAGCGAAGCCCATTTCAAGGTGATGTCCAAGACCTTGACCCATTTCAAACGCGTCACTCATGACTTGTTCTCCTTTTTTGCGACCTGTTTTTCAAACTCGTCGCATTGTATTGCCAGAGAGCCTCTGAACACCTGTCAGATTTACTGTGGCAAAGAACATCTCAAAGATACCAAAAAAACCATATTTCGTCAATAGACGAAACAAGATTTTTGACTCATTTTAGCTATTTTTTGATTTTCGCGCGTCTATAGACATCACACTATGAAACAGAACTCGATAAACAGCCAAAATCGTGCAGGACTTATTTTTCACCTTGAAAAATCTTCAATGTCTATAATTTTTTCAAATAATCACCGGTAATGCTGGCTTTTGATTTCATAATTTCGCGTGGAGTTCCAACAGCAATCACTTTTCCGCCTTTGATGCCTCCACCTGGACCCATATCAATCACCCAGTCAGCGCCTTTTATCACATCCAAATTATGTTCAATAATCACAACCGTATTTCCTTTATCAACCAATTGATGCAAAACGGCGAGCAGTCGTTTAATGTCTTCAAAATGCAAACCTGTTGTTGGTTCGTCTAAAATATAAAGTGTTCGTCCTGTTGCTCGACGTGAAAGTTCAGTTGCGAGTTTCACACGCTGTGCCTCTCCGCCTGAAAGCGTTGTCGCGCTCTGCCCCAATTTCAAATATCCAAGTCCGACTTCATGAAGCACGTTTAACTTTTCAAAAATCGCTGTTTGATCAGCAAAAAATCTTCGCGCTTCTTCAACAGTCATAATCAATACATCGGAAATATTTTTCTGTTTGTAATGAATCTCAAGAACATCTTGATTGTATCGCGTGCCATGACACTCGGAACATTCAACATAAACGTCAGGCATAAACTGCATTTCAATTCGACGCATTCCGTCGCCTGAACAAGTCTCACAACGTCCGCCGCCTTTCACATTGAAACTGAATTTTCCAGCGTCAAAATTTCGGAGCTTTGCTTCCGGAACCGCAGTGTACAGATCACGAATGGCAGTAAACACTCCGGTGTATGTTGCTGGATTTGAACGAGGAGTGCGCCCAATAGGAGATTGATCAACTGCAACAATCTTATCAATGTGCTCTATTCCCTTTATCGCTTTGTGTTCTCCGGGATAAACTTTCGCGCGATAAAACTTACGCGACAATTCCTTTCCCAAAATATCAAGAATAAGAGTCGATTTTCCAGAACCAGAAACGCCTGTCACACACACAAGCTGACCAAGTGGAATATCAACATCAATGTTTTGCAAATTAAACGCGCTCGCTCCCAAAATTGAAATCTTTTTTCCGTTTCCTTTTCGATGTTTTTTCGGAGTTGGAATTGTTTTTTTGCCTGAAAGATATTGGCCGGTGAGTGAATCTTTCATTCTTTTCATTTGCGCCGCAGTTCCTTCAGCAATGATTTCCCCGCCGTACTCGCCCGCTCCTGGTCCAACATCAAAAACATAATCCGCGGCAAGAATCATTGCTTCATCATGTTCAACAACGATCACGGAATTTCCATTGTCACGAAGTTGTTTAATTGTTTCAATGAGTTTGTCATTGTCGCATGGATGAAGACCGATTGATGGCTCGTCTAAAATATAAATCACACCTGAAAGTTGTGTTCCAAGTTGTGTTGCAAGACGAACACGTTGGGATTCTCCTCCGGAAAGCGTCATTGCGGAACGATCAAGCGTGAGATAACCAAGTCCAACCTCAATAAGCTGTGCGAGTCGCGTACGAACTTCTTTTGCAACTCGTTCAATCACCAAACGTTCGTCAGATGTAAGACCTGCTGTTAATGTCTGAGATTGCTTCGTCACTCCGCCTTTGGCAGAGCTTCTCGCAATGACGGAAGTGAAAAACTCTCCGACTTCTTCAACTGGCATGTTTACAACATCCGCGATTGATTTTCCTGCGATCGTTACAGCAAGAACAGATTTTTGCAAACGTTTACCTTCACAAGAAGGACAAATCATACGTCGCATGTATCCTTCTAATTCTGAACGAACGTATTCTGAATCCGTTTCTCTATATTTTTGTTCAAGCTGTGCCAAAATTCCTAAAAACTTCACGGCTTGCCCGTCAAACTCGTGTGTTTCATCGCCTGTGCCGTACAAAATTACATCCAATTTTGCTTTTGGAATTTTTTCAACTGGTGTGTCCATTGAAATACGATGTTTTTTTCCAACTGTTTGAAGCAAACGAAAATAACTTGTTTGATTTCCAGCAATACGCGTCCATGGTCGAACAGCGCCTTCCGCGATTGTCAAGCGTTTGTTTGGAATAACAAGATCTGGCTCAAGCACGAGTTTTTCACCAAGGCCAGTGCATTCTGAACACGCGCCATAAGGAGAGTTGAATGAAAAAAGCCGCGGTTCTGGTTTTGGGAGATCCATGCCGCAATTCACACACATAAAACTTTGCGACAATGTAAGCTCATCACCGTTATCATCTTTGATGATTGTTAAAAATCCATTTCCATACTCAAGTGCTTTTTTCACCTGCTGTGTGATTGTATCTGTTGAATAATTTGTGTCAGGAAGAAACGAAAAAATCAAAACATCAATGTCGTGATCTTTTTTCTTGTCGCGACGAGTTGCGAGCGCTTCATCAGTATCAACCAAAAGTCCATCCAAACGCACACGTGTAAAACCTGCGTTCAGCGCGGCTTGAAGCGCGTGTCTGTGTTCACCTTTTTGCTGTTTCACGATTGGAGCGAGAAGAAGAAGTGTGTCACTCCCAACCATTTGTGAAAGACGCGTAACAATTTGTTCGACTGTTTGTTCTTGAACGGACGCTCCGCACTTCGGACAATGAGGGCGACCAGCGCGAGCAAACAACACTCTCAAAAAGTCGTAAATTTCAGTTACTGTCCCAACTGTTGAACGCGGATTGTGAGAAGAAGATTTTTGATCAATCGCGATCGTTGGAGAAAGTCCGAGAATTTCATCAACGTCCGGTTTGTCTTGCAATTCCAAAAACTGACGAGCGTAACTGGAAAGTGATTCCATGTAACGTCGCTGTCCTTCAGCATAAATTGTGTCAAAGGCCAAAGATGATTTACCTGAACCGGAAAGACCGGTTATCACAACTAATTTATTTTTCGGTATCTTAACATTTATGTTTTTAAGATTATGAACGCGCGCGCCGCGAATTGAAATATAGTCAGACATAGTGCGGGATAAATAGCGACCCGCACTCTATCATGATATTAAAAAACATTCAAGAGGGTGTATTGGGCCACTACATATTGCACTCCTGAGCTGTTTTAACTGTTTGTTCGTATTTGTTAAGAAACTGTACAGGAGAAAGAAGATCTAGTGAATGGTGAGGTCGAGTGGTGTTGTACCAACCAAGCCAGTCATTGAGCT
>JACPHT010000003.1 GCA_016188475.1 Candidatus Uhrbacteria bacterium | reverse complement strand
TTTGCTTCTTCTGTAATCATACGACCCCACCGTAGAGCGAAGTCGCAGAGTCGTCCAAATCCTCGAATTCCAGATCCAACCCAGATATATTGCATAATCTCTTTTGTTTAGAGAGTGCAATATGTATGTGGCCTTATGCAGAATGCTCAGTGGATAATTCTATAAATCAAAAGAAAAAACGACCAGTTATGGTCGTAGTTGCGCGACAAGACGTCGCTTAGAGCACCACTTTCTCCCAGGGGAATTGAGGACGACCGTAGTGGCCGTAGGCGGCCGTTTCACGGTAGGACCACCCCTGTGGTTTGGTAAGATCGAAGAGGTCGATCATGCCGCCCGGGGAAAGTGGGAAGTTGTCACGGACCCAGTTCTTGAAGTCGAACTCGGGATCGGACGGGTTGTACACACACACGTCAACCGAGTCCGGATCTGTCTGACCGATAGTGTACGCGAGATGGACGAGAGCTTCCTCGGCCATGCCTCGAGCCACGATCGTCTTTGCGATGTAGCGCGCCATGTAGGCCGCCGTACGATCCACCTTACTCGGATCCTTGCCCGAGTACGCGCCGCCGCCGACCGGAACCCATGGTCCGTATGCGTCACAGACGATCTTGCGACCGGTCACTCCAGCGTCTGCCGCGAAGGAACCCTTGACGAACTTGCCAGTACCGTTGATAGTACACGCCTCGAACGGGACCTCGCCGATCACAGGCATGATCACATATCTGTGAACCATTTCGCGCAAATCCTCGATCGACACGTCGTCCGTATGCTGTGTCGCGATCGTGACGTGAACTACTTTTCCATCCTTCATCACGACCTGGCTCTTGTTGTCAGGACGCAAGCATGTGAGCTTTCCCTGCTCGCGAACCTCGACGAGTTTTTGCACTAGCCTCTGCGCGATGGCATAGGCGATCGGCATGTACTCGTACTCTGGTGTGTTTACCGCGTATCCGACCATGATGCCCTGGTCACCAGCGCCTTTGCGCTGAACGTTCGTGCCCATGGCAATGTCAGGCGACTGCTGAACGACGTCGATATCGACACCGCCGACCTCGTCGTCGTTGTAACCGATCTCGCGGTGAACCCGCATTGCGAGCTCGTGAAGATCGATCACGCTTGCGGTCGTCATCTCGCCAACGAGCTTGATTCGACCCTTTCCGCACGTCTCGATTGCGACACGGCTGTTCGGATCTCCTTCGAGTGCGGCATCGAGCACTGCGTCGCTGATCTGGTCGCAGACCTTGTCCGGATGTCCCGGCCCAACAGCCTCAACCGTGATGTTGCCCCCTTTCTGGGGGCACAGCATCCCCATATCTCGATTCATCAGAACCTCCAAATTCGTGAACATTCTCACGACGTTGTCAGCTTATGGAATACACTGAAAAACGTCAAGGGTTGTGTTATAATCAGACTATGGAATCAAAACAACACGCAAATTCTTTTCTTGACTCACAATGGCTTTCAATTCCAGAAGGTCAGCTTTCAGTTGACGTTCATGAAACTCCATCTGAAATTATTGTTCGTTCAGCTATCGCTGGTGTTCTATCAAAAGACCTTGAAATCGTCGTCAGTAACGATACACTAACAATTCGCGGATCACGACATGATGAATCAAAAACAAAAAAAGGCGCACGCGCTCATATTCAAGAATGTCATTGGGGCGCATTTTCTCGATCAATCATTCTTCCATCACATGTCGATCCAAACAAAACAAAAGCGACTCTTCAGCGCGGTATATTAACGGTTGTTATGAAAAAAATCGAAATGGACAAACATGTTCCAGTGCTTGATCTTGAAGATTTATAGTCATCACATTATGAAGTAGAATTTATCCATCCTTGCCTGTGGCGGTCTGCTTGTCCTTCACAAGATAAAATCCTCAATGTATCTACGGATACATTTGCGGTTTAATTTTGCTCCAGGACTTCGCATCCCATCCACAGTCAAGTCGCCTAAAGTCCCATTTCATAATGTGATGACTATATGAAAAAGACAATCTTGTTTGTTGGTATTGGTTTGGCAGTCATAATTATTTTTGTGACTGCGCTTTTTTATGTTTGGTCACTTCCGTACAAAAATCATATTTCACCAAATGTATGGATTGGTCCGGTGGATATTGGCGGACTTGATCCGCAAACAGCACGCGAAACTTTGCAAACACAAATTGATTCACTTGTTACAAATGGAATTCCAATACAGATCAATGGAATCAGCAAACCTCTCGCGCTTGCAACGCTTGTTTCATCCGATTTGAATGAGGAAGTAACTTTTGATTTGGATCGTGCAATGCAGGAAGCTCAGGCTGTGCCGCTCGTTTCGTCTCGATTATGGAATAAAAAAATAATTCCACTGACAGTTTCTGTCGCAAAAGAAAATTTGAAAAAAAATATTTCTGCTTTGTTTCCAAGTGCAGAAATACCGGTTCAAGACGCGCGATTTCTAATTGTCCCAACTGCTGTGAATAATGAATGGTCAGTTCAAGTGATTGAAGATAGAGCAGGAAACGAATTGAACTGGGATCCATTCTTTCAAACGTTGGAAACTCAACTCATGAATCTTGATGATTCAGAAATCGTTCTAACAGTTATCGAAAAAACGACTTCGGTAACAAAACAAATAGCAGAACAACAAGTTGACCAAATAAAATCGATTTTGGAAAATGACCGAATCAAAATAGCGTATTTGGATGCGTACAAAACACCACGAACTTTTGAACTCACAAAATGGGCGCTTTCAAAAATGCTTATCCCAACTCAAAGCGGAAAAGTTGGAATCGATGAAGCACAATTTAATCTTTTCCTAGATGATTTTGCAAAGACATTCGAACGACCTGCTCAAGACGCCAGGTTTGTAATTGATAACGGACGCGTCATTGAATTTACTGAAAGCAAATCAGGGATAAAAATTGATCGGGTTGTAATGTTTAATCTTCTCTCACAAGCAATTCAAGAACCAATCAATGCTCCAATTCAACTTGCTCTTATTGTTGAGGAACCTTTGGTAAAAACCGGAGACGTAAATGATCTTGGTATTCAAGAAATTCTTGGTTTTGGAACTTCAAGTTATCGTGGCAGTCCGATGAATCGCCGTAAGAATATTCAAAACGGAGTTCGTTTGTTGAATGGAATTTTAATTGCACCAGGACAAACTTTCTCTCTTTTGGATGCGCTTAAACCATTCGATCAAGAAAACGGTTATCTGCCAGAGCTCGTAATCAAAGGCGACAAAATCACACCCGAACTTGGTGGCGGACTTTGCCAAATAGGGACAACCACTTTCCGCGCCGCAATGAACTCCGGTCTCCCGATTGTTGAAAGACAAAACCATTCACTTGTTGTTTCCTATTACAATGACCCGGCAAATGGAAATCCGGGAACTGACGCAACGATCTACGAGCCTTCTCCGGATTTCAAATTCCTAAATGACACTGGAAATTATATTTTATTTCAAGCTGAAAATCTTACAGAAACACAAGAATTGCGATTTACTTTTTGGGGCACACCAGATGGACGCAAGGGGTCGTACTCTGCCCCAGCAGTTTTACGATGGATTCCAGTTGCAGAACCTCAAAAAATTGAAACAACAGATTTGAAACCCGGAGAAGAAAAATGCCAAGACGCGCATATCGGTGCTGATGCGTCGTTTGTTTACACGATTGTTCGTCCTGATGGAACTGTTGAAGAAACAACTTTCACTTCTCATTATCGTCCTTTGCCAAAAATATGTTTGATAGGGATTGCGCCACCTCCTGTCATCCCGAGCGAAGCCGAGGGATCTTTTGAGAATATTCAATGAATCTATCCACAGAGAACTCTTGCTTATGTTTTCTGAATGGACGTAATATCAAACACAGATACTTACCACCCGCCCCATTTCACCCATTCTCCCTTTTTCAAAAAAAAACAGACACTGATCTGCAGGCAAGAAATTTCATTTATGGGAAGGTCAAGTCCGGAGACCGGAACTTCCATAAATTGAAATCCCATGCTTGTCGTGCCTGCAGATCACTGTCTGTTTCAAGACAATTTCTTATTGAAGAACGCCTAAGTTTAGCAGAGTGCAAAAAAATTGTCAATGGCTTACACCAAATGAATGTTACAGCGATTTGACGGCTTTTGCAAGCAAAAGAACTTTTCTTGGAAAAGTCCTTTTATTTTTGTCAAAAACGACAAAAATCATGTATTTATCCAGAGTTTGTCCCTAGCTTATCACCTTATCAATAAGACCATACTTGACCGCATCTTCTGGATCAAGGAAGTAATCGCGCTCTGTATCTGCCGCGACTTTTGAAATTTTTTGCCCGGTGTGTTTTGAAAGAATTTGATTAAGACGATCTTTTATTTTCAAAATCCGTTCTGCGTGAATTTTAATATCGGTTGCTTGTCCTTGAACTCCGCCAAGAACTTGGTGAATCATGACTTCAGAATTTGGAAGTGCAAATCGCTTCCCTTTTTCTCCTGCCGCAAGAAGCACTGCCGCCATTGACGCGGCAAGTCCAACGCAAATTGTCGAAACGTTTGGTTTGACATATTGCATTGCATCATAAATCGCAAGCCCGGCAGTAACAGAACCACCAGGTGAATTTATATAAAGTTTAATGTCTTTTGTTTTATCTTGACTTTCCAAAAAAAGCATTTGCGCGATCACAAGGTTCGCGACATTATCATCGATTTCTGTTCCAAGAAAAATTATACGATCTTTGAGCAAGCGTGAATAAATATCATAAGCCCGCTCACCCATGTGTGTTTTTTCAATAACAGTTGGAATAAGAATTTGGTTTTTTGTAGTTGACATACTTTTGATTATTTATTTCCATAGCTACTAACTACGAACTTCTCGCTGTGAACTACGAAATTCAGAAAATTTATCTCCTGAGCCTGTCGAAGGAATAAATTTTTGACGAATTCGTCGTTGGTGTTGTACGGTCTGGCTTTCAGCCAGACATCGTCCAACCCGTCTCGGATGTATGAAGCCAAGCAGTTGGCTTCTTTACTCCTCCTCGACTCCATTCGACAAGCTCAGGGAATAACGACGTTTCGTAATTCACAACTACTTTACTACTTTGCTATCATCTTTTCAATCCTCCAACATCTGTCGTCTCCACACACCAAATGCGCATCTTTCACAGTATATCCAGCCGCTTTTTCATGTCCACCTCCGCCATTTGACTTTGCAATAGCGCTCACGTCGCGTGTTGATGAACGCATACTGACTTTCACGCCTTGCTCTGAAGTTTCTCGCAAAACATAAATTGTTTCTGTGTCTGTGACAAGACTCAAAAAATTCGACAATCCTTCAATTTCTTCTTCGCTGACTTGATTTTCCTCAATATCTTTTCGTGTGAGACACGTAATAACAGAATCGAAATCTTGGTGAAAATGAAGTCGCTCAAGCGCAAGTCCCCAAACGCGCAAAGCCGCAACTGAGCGATTCTTAAACAACATGCGAATAGCGTCTTGAATTCGCGCACCTGATAAAATCAATTTGGAAGCGATATCGAGCGCACGATCATTTGTCGCAGAGTTTGTAAACGCGGAAGTATCAAAACAAAGTCCGGCAAACAAACAAGTCGCGGCGTCTTTGCTAATTGGTAAATGATGGCTTTCAAAAAATCCGTAAACGACTTCGGAGGTTGCAGAAGCATCAACAATAACTTGATTTATATCACCGTACAAAGAATTTGTTTTGTGATGATCAATGTTTATAACTCGTGGGGTGTTTGGAATAAGCGCGATAAGACGTTTTATGAACTCCGAATCAGAACAATCAAATGAAACAACAAGATCAATGGTTGGATCAGAAAAAATTTCTATGTTTTGAGTACACCTGTCAATAAAAGGCATTGACTTGTAAATCTCTGGGACTTGAGTTGCTACATACACAAATGGTTTTGGTTTTCCACTTGTTTGTAGAAAATCTACCATTGCAAGCGATGAACCCAGACTGTCTCCATCAACACGCTCATCAGAAATAAACACAGGATTACGAGCGCGCATGAGTTCTTCGTGGATTTGTTTGTTTCTGAATGATTCCATAAGTGGGATAGTGTACAAAACAAAGTAAAAATGGTCAATCGTGATATAATTCGACAAGATTTATCCCATGAGCCTGTCGAATGGGTAAATCCCTACAGCCTTCGACAAGCTCAGGCTATAATATTTTCCTATGCATCTTGAACGTTTAGAAATCCAAGGATTCAAAACCTTTGCCAAGAAGACAATTTTGACGTTTCTCCCTCCAAAAGGAGGCCGTTTTCCTGTCACAGCGATTGTTGGTCCAAACGGTTCAGGAAAATCAAACAGCGCTGACGCGATTCGTTGGGTTTTGGGAGAACAAAGTTTGAAACTTTTGCGCGGTAAACAATCAGATGATGTTATTTTTTCTGGAGCCGAAGGAAAAGCTCGCGCTGGTTTTGCAGAGGTCACACTTCAACTCAACAACGAGGATAAATCAATGCCGATCGAATACGAAAACATTGTTATCACACGCCGTCTTTATCGCGATGGAACTTCAGAATATCTTCTCAACGAAAGCCATGTTAGGTTAATCGACATCCAACTTCTTCTCGCGCAAGCAAATGTTGGCCAACGCTCATACTCTGTTATCGGACAAGGAATGGTTGACCATATTTTGGTTTCAACTCCTGAAGAACGCAAACAATTTTTCGATGACGCAACTGGTGTAAAACAATTTCAGATCAAACGACACGAAGCGATGTTGAAGCTCAATCGCACACTTGAAAACCTCGCTGATGCAGAAATGGTTCTTCAAGAAATTGAACCGCGTTTGCGCTCACTTAAGCGCCAAGCGTCTCGTCTTGAAAAACGAGAAGAAGTCGAAACGCAACTTCACGCGCTTGAACAAACATATTACGGAAATCTTTGGTGGCAACTCGTGGATGATATGAGTGAGCGCAAACTCACTGTTTCTGAAGTTAACAAAAAAATCAAAACAATTGAAAAAGAGTTGAGCGATCTTGAGAAAAAAATGGTTGAAATTGAGAAATCTGAAACAGCAGATGATGGTCTTCGCGCTCTTCAAAAAACATACCGTGAAATTCAGCACAAACTAGGACAAGCTCGCCACACACAATTTGAAGCTGAAAAAGAAATCGAACTTGCAAAAATCAAAGCGCAGTCAAATTGGGCTCCGCTTCCTTTGATAAAAATTATTGAAGGAATCGAGGAAATAAAAAAGAAACTTTCTTTCTTGTCATCCCGAGCGAAGTCGAGGGATCTCGAGAGTTTTGAACAACTCGCGAAAATCGCTGATGAGACTTTTACATTTTCAAACAAACTGGTTTCACAATTGCAAAGACCAAATGCAACTGACATGAAACCTGATCCAAAACTTGTTGCAAAACTTTCAAACCTTAAACAAGAAGAGGAAAAATTGAGCAAAGAGCTTGCTCGAATTGAAAAAGAAATCGATTCGTACGCGCAAAAAGAAAAAAAAGCGCGAACAGAACTTATTGAAACACAACGATCTTTGCGCGCGAAACAACAAGATCTCCACCCTCTTGAACAAGAACGCAACCAATCTGAAATCGAGCTTGCGCGCATTGAAGAACGTCAACAAGGTCTGATTCGAGAAATGGATGAATTCATAAAAGAGCGCGCGGTTAATCTGCGAAATCAGCGCGTGAAGCCAGACAAACAAACAGAAGATGCATATCCAGAGATTCAACGGCTTCGCTACAAACTCGAACTCATCGGCGGAATTGATCCTGAAGTTATGAAAGAATATACTGAAATTCAAGAACGTTTTGATTTTCTAAATACGCATGTGACAGATTTACGACTAGCAATGCATTCGACCGAAAAAATCATCAAAGAACTGGACGAAAAAATTGAACAACAATCAAAAAAAATATTTGGAGAGATCAATAAAAAATTCCAACACTATTTCAAAATACTTTTTGGTGGTGGAAGTTGTTCGCTGGTGAAAGTAATACATTCTGTCGTTTCGAACGAGGAAGGCACAGCCGATCAAGTCGATAGATCTCTCGGTAAGCCAGAGATGACACAGCAAGAAGGGGTCGAGATCCAAGCAACTCCACCTGGAAAACGCTTGAAGGCTTTGAACCTTTTGTCTGGTGGAGAACGCGCACTTACTTCGATCGCGCTTCTTTCCGCAATCATGGATGTAAACCCTTCCCCGTTTGTTGTATTGGATGAAGTCGATGCTGCGCTTGACGAAGCAAACACAATTCGGTTTGCCGCGATCTTGGATGAACTTTCACAAAAAAGTCAATTCATTATCATCACTCATAATCGCGCGACAATGGAAAAAGCAGATGTGCTTTATGGAGTGACAATGGGCGATGATGGAATTTCAAATTTGTTAAGTGTGCATTTGGAAGATTTGGCAAAAAACGGAACAGCAAGGAGATAAAATTATGACTTCGACTGTAGTAAATTATTGCCTGAGCCTGTCGAAGGCCGTAATTTACTTCTATTCAAGTATAAACAAAACAACCGTCCTAGATGAGACGGTTGTTTGGTTTCCTGAATGTTTGAACTATCTTTCAAACGCTCGGGGTACGGGGCGAGGACAGAGTGTCCCCGCCCAAGAGTGCCGACTTTCCGCCATTAGCGCTAGCCTCCGCGGGACATTGCCCGACGTGGCCACGTACGCTCGCGTTGGCGTGGGCTCAGCAGTCGCCCAACTCTGTGGAATCTCCCCGAGAACTAGCCATATAACTTGGGAGTTCACCTTTCAGGTCCAGAATTAAACCTGCCATGCTTTGAAAATACGATCGACGTCTCGGTATGATCTCACAGGCTCAAAAAGCCTATTCGAGCCCATAACCGAGGAGCCACTTTGACGGTATCGCTTCGTACTTGTTTAACCGTTTTACGCGGTTTCACTTTCCTAACTCTCCGTCTTAGTGCAGCTGCGCATGGTACGCCGTCATCCATCATTATCCACGTACGGGTGGATGATTATCCCGTACGCTTCTAGGTGGTCTTCTCGATACCCTCCTCTTTCTTGTATGCGTTGTTGCAGGACGATCATTTTCCAAGAAATGCGCGTCGTCCGTCGCACATCCCACTTTGACGACCCCCCTAGCCATTTCGGCTTTTTTAGCACCGAGCACGATTTTTTTATTTTTTTCTTTTTTTCGCGGTCTTTTTTTTATTTTTTTCGGATCGCTCGATGCTTCACAATGCGTCGTCATTGCACTGTTGAGCAGAATCATATCACATCTGCTCTTCTGTGTCAAGCCCTTGTGTCAAACCTGCGTACAATACTTCGCTAAATTTAGCCGAAAACAAAAAAGGTGGTTGACTTGACAGAAGAAATCAAATCACATACACTCTCCTCACTATCAATCGTATAAACATTCAATTTCTTAAGCGCAGGCTAAAGCCTGCGGATACATACAACCACGGCTAAAGCCGTGGGCTACGCAAACACTATGATCTCAATTCGTCTCTCACGCGTTGGAAAAACACGAGCACCTGTTTATCGCATTGTTGTCCAACCAAAACATCGCGATCCATGGTCTCCGGCAATTGAAATTCTCGGCCACTACAACCCACGAAAAGAGCCAAAAGAAATCGTAATCAAAAACGACCGCGTCAAATACTGGCTCTCACAAGGAGCTGAAGCAACAGACACGGTTTGGAACATGCTTGTTGATGAAAAAATTGTTGAAGGCAAAAAGCGGTCAACCACTCATATCAGCAACACTCATGCTGGCAAGCTTGAAACAAAAGCAAACGAAGCAAAAGCTGAAACTGAAAAACAAGAGACTGCAAAACAAGAAGTTGAAACACCAAAAGAACCTGCAAAAGAAGAACCCGCGAACTAACGCGGGTTCTTCTTTTTCCACTCTTCAATTTTTTTATGATCGCCAGAGAGAAGCACTCTCGGCACTTTCCATTTTTTGTAAACTTCAGGTTTTGTATATTGAGGATATTCAAGCAAACCTTCCTCATCATGCGATTCACTTTCAAGTGATTCTTTTGAACCCAATACTCCTGGCACCATGCGCGCTATCGCGTCTATCATTACAAGCGCTGGAAGTTCACCGCCAGTTAAAACATAATTTCCAATCGAGAACGATTCATCAGCGACGTGTTCTTCAACTCGATGATCAACTCCTTCATATCGCCCACACAAAAAAATTAACTGATCGTATTTTGCCAAACGCCGCGCGTCTTTTTGTGTAAACAATTTTCCACTCGCAGATGTTAGTATCACTCGTGTTTTTATTCCTTTCCGACCTTTCAGACTTTTCACAGCTTTATCAAACGGTTCAACTTTCATGAGCATTCCAGCTCCACCACCGTACGGAGTGTCATCAACTTTGTGATGTTTATCAGTCGTCCAATTGCGTAAATCATGTGACGAAATTTTTATCAAACTTTTTTTCTGCGCACGACCCAAAATTGATGCGTCAGTATAAGGCGCGATCGTTTCTGGAAAAATCGTAACAACATCTATCAAACGTTTTTTTGCTCGGTGCATAGTACACTCATCCTACGAAAAGCATTAACTCTTGACAATAGAGAAATCCTGACGTAATATAATTTCACAATTAAAAACGTATCAAGAGAGTGGAGATGTTAAGGGAATGGCCCAATGCTCCGCCCGCAACCTGTCGAAAGGCAAGGTGCGAAGTCCATCCCAAGTTGGGACAGATACTATGAAACTCTTGATGCGTCGCCAATTGAAAGGCGATTTTTGTTTCGCCAAGGAGGAAGTAATGTCAGCTTTCAGTCACCCTCACAGAACAAACTCGAGAACGTTTGTTGATGCAGCCGGCAGGACTTGGATTCTACAGATCGACACTCTGAATGGAGAGATCTATGTTGTTACTAACTGTCCGTGCGGATGTACAATGGAGACAGCGGTATCCACAATAAATCGCGGCCTCGAAGTATCATCTGATATTCTGTGCAAACTTCCACGAGAAAAGCAGATTCATTTTCTCAAAGTTCCAGAAGAACTCACTCGCGACGCTACTGAACGCGCGAACAAACGCTGGAATGAAGGGTGCCAAGTCAGACACGAAGGTGGAGGTGATGGGTCATGGTACCCACTCTGATCTCTTGATCCGCAACTGCGGATCTTTTTTATTGAATACAAAAACCAGTCACCTTCCAGCGACTGGTTTCTATTTTTTATATTCCTAGATCGTCTACTGACGAATCGCGATCACTCCCTGCGTTTGCACCACTTGCATAACCTCCTGCGTTTGCACCACCTGCAAAGTCGGCACGTGGTCGTGGACCACGAGATCCTTCTGGTTCAAAGATCTTCAAATTGACGCGCGCGTTTTCCTTTGCGCCAACAATCTTGAGCAGTGTGCGAACCGCGCGGGCTGTTTGTCCTTGTCGACCGATGACATAGCCCATGTCCTCCGGATGAATGTGAAGGGTAATGAGCACGCCACGTTCGTCAACGATACGCTCTGTGCGGACGTCATCCGGATGGTTGACGATCGCGCGCACAATGTACTCAACGAACTCTTGATCGAACAGTTTGTCTGCCATATCAGTTGCAACAAAAATTTCTTAACTGTTTTCCTATAGTCATCACATTATAAAATGTGACTTTAGACGACTTGCATGTGGATGGGATGCGAAGTCCTGCAACAAGATAAAACCGCAAATGTATCCGTAGATACATTGAGGATTTTATCTTGCGAAGGACAAGCAGACCGCCACAGGCAAGGGTGGATAAATCCTATTTCATAATGTGATGACTATACCATCTGTTTGCCTGTCGACCTCGCGCGCATGGTGCGTGCCAGATAGATGGTTTGGAATGCTTACAGAATACCGAATTTGGGGTCAATTGTCAATCCTCAGGATTTCCCCAATTTACAGCATCTTCGGCCTTGACAGGTTTCCGCCTCTTTTATAAAATGCCACCACTACTAGTTCAAGCACCCAATTCACCCAAACACTCTCCCGAGGGAGGCCTCGTGAGAGTTTTCATTACGCTTGAAGTTAGACGTCCATTACAATTGAATAACATCACATAATATGAACTTCTCTGTTGTGTGATTGTAATGTTTGTTCACGCAAAGAAGCCTTCTCAGTGGCTCTTTGCAATGACAGAATCCCGACTCTTCGGAGTAGGGATCTTTACTGAGAGTTTGATCCTGGCTCAGGACGAACGCTGGCGGCAGGTCTAAGGCATGCAAGTCGAACGAACAGAAGTCGGACTTCAGAAATCAGAAGTCGGAAATGCTATACTAATAATATATGATTCACAGCTACGAAGACATCGATGCGTATAAACGATCGAAAAAACTGTATCCACATATTATAAAGTTAGCAAAAACTTTTCCACCACACTGTCGACATATAAGAGATCAATTGTGTCGATCTTCAAATTCAATCCATGCAAATATCGCAGAGGGTTTTGGAAGAAGTGTGGCTGAATTCAAAATGTATCTTCAAAGAGCACTTGGTTCTTGCAATGAAACTAAAAGTCATATTGATGACTGTGTACAGATTGGTGTTGTTTCAAATGACGAAGGGAAAAAATTGCTTGAAGAATATATTATTATCGGCAAACAAATTTACCGTTTGCGCGAAAATTGGAAATAATTTTACTCCGATTTCCGACCTCCGATGTCCGACATCTGTTAGTGGCAAACGGGAGCGGAACACATTGGTAACCTACCCCGAGCTCGTGAATAATTCACCGAAAGGTGGACTAATACACGATATTGATGAGGGGACGCAAGTCATTCTCATTGAAAACTCCGGTGGCTCGGGAGGGGCCTATGCATTATCAGCTAGTTGGTGAGGTAATGGCTCACCAAGGCTATGACGATTACCGGGCGCGAGAGCGTGGCCCGGCTCACTGGGACTGAGACACGGCCCAGACACCTACGGGTGGCTGCAGTCAAGAATATTCCTCAATGCACGAAAGTGTGAAGGAGCTATGCCGCGTGCCAGACGAAGGCCTTCGGGTCGTAAATGGCTTTTATAAGGGACGAACAAATGACAGTACCTTATGAATAAGGGGCTGCTAATCACGTGCCAGCAGCAGCGGTAATACGTGAGCCCCAAGCGTTGTCCGGATTTATTGGGCGTAAAGCGTCTGTAGGCTGTTCGATGTGTCATTCGTCAAATCTTCAGGCTCAACCTGGAGGCTGCGGGTGAGACTATCGGACTAGAGGACGGGAGAGGTGCACGGAATTGCCGGTGTAGCGGTAAAATGCGTTAATATCGGCAAGAACACCAAAGGCGAAGGCAGTGCACTGGAACGTTTCTGACGCTCAGAGACGAAAGCGTGGGTAGCGAATGGGATTAGATACTACAAAAGTGTCTCCTGTACTGGAGACAGTACAGAGTCAATCGGCTATATGCGGGAACATCCGAGTATCTCAAACGAGGATATTTTAACACCAATGTTAAAACGACCCCTAACACAGTTTGAGTGCGGACAATCCGCAGGAAAGACCCTTGATTAAAGGGAATCCTCAGAGACTACATGCCGATCTCCATATCAAAAATATGGATGAAGATATAGTCCGAACTTTGTGGCGACACAAAGAGACGAGCAGAAATGACTCGTCCAAGTAACAAAATGACCCCAGTAGTCCACGCCGTAAACTATGAATGCTAGGTTTCGGGAGTATCGACCCTCTCGGAGCCGTTCAACCAAGTTAACACGTTAAGCATTCCGCCTGGGAAGTACGATCGCAAGATTAAAACTCAAAGGAATAGACGGGGACCCGCACAAGCGGTGGAGCGTGCGGTTTAATTCGATGGTAAGCGAGGAACCTTACCTGGGCTTGAAAGACAGCTGCAATCCTGATGAAAGTCGGGACGCCTTCGAGGGTGCTGTCTAGGTGCTGCATGGTTGTCGTCAGCTCGTGGTGTGAACTGTTCCCTTAAGTGGGGTAACGAGCGCAACCCTTATCCCGCGTTATAAGTGTCACGGGAGACTGCCCTCGCAAGAGGGAGGAAGGTGAGGATGACGTCAAATCAGCATGGCCCTTATGTCCAGGGCGACACGCGCGCTACAATGGCCGGTACAATGGGCAGCCAAATCGCAAGATGGAGCTAATCCCACAAAGCCGGTCCCAGTTCAGATTGAGGTCTGCAACTCGACCTCATGAAGCCGGAATCGCTAGTAACGGCCGATCAGCCACGCGGCCGTGAATACGTTCTCGGGTCTTGTACTCACCGCCCGTCAAGTCAAGAGAGTTGGCAACACCCGAACGTCGCCGTAGGGCGACGGAAGGTGGGGCTGATGATAAGGACTAAGTCGTAACAAGGCACCCGTAGCGGAAGCTGTGGGTGGATCACCTCCTTTTTAGGGATATTTCCTCCTTCGCTCTTTTAGAGCTTTGAAGGACATGATCCCAGGTCGAGATCAATCTATTAGGTTGGTCGGACTCGGCCCTCGGGCCGAGAAAATATTCGGACAAACATTGCAATCATAGAGTAGAGAAGAAATTATTTTCATCCTGAATTATAAAATACACCCTGAGCTAGTCGAAGGGTGTATTTGTTTTTATTGTGTGGTGCCGAGGGCCAGGATTGAACTGGCGACACAAGGATTTTCAGTCCTCTGCTCTACCACTGAGCTACCTCGGCCGATTAAAGAGACCGGTTTTATTTTTTTGTTATTCACTTTGTCTACTCTTCAAATACGCTCGTCCGAAGCCTGTCTTAAAATATCTTTCTCTTTTTTGTGCTGAACTTTTTGAGTAACATGCCTCATAATAAACTAATTCTATAGGAAGGCAATGTTTCGTCGAATCAACGTTCCCAATCTTGTGTTCATACACCCGACGTTTTAAATTTTCTGTACTTCCAATATAGAAATCCCAATCTGAACATTTCAAAACGTATGTGTAAAACATATCTCGACATTTTCCGTGCTACCTCGACAAATATAAACTCAAGTTTGATCATCTTCAATTTTTTCTATAGAACAACCAACATGTGGTTGCTTTTCAGGATCTTTCCCTGTTTTTTCCTCGTACATTTTATCTGCATCAAGAATACTTTCAGTAACGCATTCAAAGATAACTTTGCGTCCATCAGAATTATCTCGGTAAACAAACTTTCTCAACTTTCTTCCAATCTCTCCTCTTTCTAATTGTGGAGTTTCCATAAAAAAAATTTAAATCAATTCAATAGCTTCTTCGAAATAGTATTTTCTTCTGAATCTTCAACGTGAACTGAACGCAACAACACAAGCGCGATAAGTCCAAGCACAGTTGCAACTGTTGCAAGCGCAAACATTCCCATTCCAACCGTTATTCCGATTCCAGCAACAAGCCACAAACTTGCGGCTGTTGTCAGTCCTTGAACATGGCCGCGTGATTGAATTATCATTCCTGCTCCAATAAAACCAATCCCTGGCAGAACGCTCGAGATAATTCTTGAAATATCAGTTGCTGATGTCGCGCCTTCTTGGCGAACAATCTCTAAAGAGACTATTGTGATAAGCGCTGTGCCAAGACCAACCAACATATTTGTTCTCATGCCTGATGGCTTGTGACGATATTCTCGCTCATACCCAATCGCACCAGCTAGAATAATAGCAACAATGAGACGAACGATCATGTCAGAAAATTGCATAGATGTATTTCTTCTATTATCCTAAGCCCTTCGACCTCGTTAAAATTATTGTCTGAGCCTGTCGAAGGGCATAACTTTACCTTCTCTCAGGGTATAAACTCCGTGAAGAATCAGGTGTTTTATCAAGAGATTCTCTGCCTAGCCTCGGTCTAATTCAGAATGGCAACAAGCGAAAAAAGTATACCAACGCCCGCCAAAAATGAAAAGCCCTAAACCACGTTTGGTTCAGGGCGAGAAACTAGGCGTGAAAACACGCGTCGAAATCATTAGCCTCGTCGAGCATTCGCTCGTCGCGTTCTGCTTGGCACTCATCGCACTCCGACGAATTCAGAATCAGAGCGTCTAGGTAGCCTTTCTTCGCGCGTTCCTTGCACCGCCTCTCGAGCTCGCTTCCCTTTGGCGCAGTGAACACGTGACCGTTGGTACACTGGACGTTGTACTTCATGATTCTTCCCTCCTTTTATGGTTGAACGTCAGTGGTCACAACTTCGACATGGCTCGGACAGCACTTGTTGAGACTATCTTCGATGTGCCTTACCCTGATAAGTGTGGTTGTCGTCATTATAAGCACAATTCCTAGAAGCGATACCACAAAAAGGATAGATCTGCTTATTTCCGACATTTCGAATTCCTCCGTTTCTAACCAACGAATCGCTATGAGCGCTTTCTCATAACCGAGAAAGGATAGCAAAAAATCGAGGAAATGTCAAGCAATACGAGCCTAAACTTAAAATTTGGCATAATCGCCTACAGCCTTCGACAGGCTCAGGCGATAATTCGAAAAATGAAATCTCACGGCGCAAACTCCTCTGGAACGCTAGAAATAATCAGATCACGTTTGCGGATGGAAAAGAACAAAAGTGTTATTACACAGAGTCCGATCGAAACTAAAAAAATATATTCAAGATTTATTTTCGCGATCCATCCGGCGAAAAATAAAATCGGTATATCAAGTATTGCCTTAAAAACATTCAGGTTGGAAAGCGTTGTCGCACGACTTCGAGAGTTGATGCGATTATTCATAGAATTGGCAAATATTGGTTCACGAACCGTTTCAAGAACAATCGTTGTTAAGATAAAAATAAAAAGAAGCCAAGAAACGTTTGTGACAAAAACTCCGACAAGTGCAACGATCATCAAAGCAACACTCCAAAAAAGCGAACGAGTTGTTCCAATAATTTTTTCAATCTGACCAATCCGTTGATGGACGGCAAAACAAATTCCGTGCATCAAAAAATAAAAAACCCCAAGCCAAAAAATGCCAACACCGTGTTCAGAAAGAAACGGCTGGTACGCTCGCCAAACAAGAAAACTCGAGATGAATATCAAAAGCTTGTTCATCGCGGCACGAAAAAGAAATGGTTCGTGTAAAATCGTTTCAACGCTTTCTCTAAAAATTCCTTTTTCATATTCGGTAACGTTCTGTGTGTGTTTTGGTTCAGTGAGAAAAATAAAAACAAACAATCCACCAACAGTCGCTATAATATTGATGATAATAAGAACATCAAACTGAAATTCAACTAGATCTTTGGCGATCCAAGCGCCAAGAGTCGGAACAATGATGTTAAAAAAATGTTGCGCTGAATGAAGGCGTCCATTGTGTTTTGTCATTTCTTTGTCTTCCCCAAGCTCTTTGAGCGAATCATAGAGAAACGCTTCTTCCGTTCCTGAAAAACAAGAAAAAGAAGCTGACATGATTACAAAGACGAATATGAAAGCAGGAAAACCTGATGCGAACAAAGTTGCTACCCAAGAGAGTGCGAGCAAAAATGCCCCGAGAAGCAATGTACGTTTTCTGCCGAATTTGTCTGCAAGATAACCAGTTGGAACTTCAAAAAGAAGAGTTGAAAGCGACCAAACAATGCTTAAGTAAAAAATCTCATTAATTTCAACACCGCGGTGTAAATAAAAAAGAGTAACTATTGCATTTAAAATGTTCAATCTGCTCAATGCTTTTCCCCAAAAAAGAAGGTTTTGATTTCTCTTGAGACAAACAGTTCGATTCATATGTTAAATATACTAATACGACTTGTTGAAAATAAAAAACCGTCTGTTACAACGGCTGGTGGGCGTGGATGGACTCGAACCATCGACCTCAACATTATCAGTGTTGCGCTCTAACCACCTGAGCTACACGCCCGAAATGAGCGAAATGGCCAAGCCATGCTTGGACATTTCCGAATAAGGCTGTAGCCCCGACTAAAGGGAGGCGCTACACGCCCGAAACGAGCGAAATGAATAAACAATCGATGATTTACTGCCTTCGACAAGCTCAGGCAATAATTCAGAATGCGACAGTAATATAACAAAATAATAGAAACCTGACAAGATAGATCATTCGACTCACTTCGCTACTTCAGGATGACACAAAAACAAAAACCGCCCTTGTTTGAGAGCGGTTTTTCTTTTTAAATTATCGGCTCGCCATGATTTCCGCTCCTTGCTCACTTTCGCAAGCGCGCACGCGAATCGCTCCTTGAGCATCACGTTCTAGCGTGTAGCCTGTTCCCTCTTCACCAACTGCATTTCCATCATCCCATGTCACAGCTCCTGCAGGACTCACAGGAACGTTGTTTAAATACTGATCAACGAGCCCAGCTAAATTGACACAGTTTCCATCAGCGCTGACATCCGTATCACAACTGTCGTTGTTGTCGTCACATCCTGCAACCATAAGCCCTCCATCAACCACCATGTAAACCTGTCCGGCTGTCATTGCGGCAACCGATGCTAGATAATTTCCGTCGTTTTCAACTTGGTGTAGTTTTACTGCGGACAAAATTTCCTGCACATCGTTCTGACGAACCGCATCACGCGCTTGCTGGAATCGAGTTGCTGGATCCAAAGCGACAAACACGACCGCGACCAAAATTCCAATAATCGCTATAATGACCAATAACTCAATAAGAGTAAAACCATTTTGATTTTTAGAATGCAACATATGTAAGTATTATATCATCACTTGAAAAAAAATGGGCTACCTGATATATTCTTCGCATTGTCGGGGTGTAGCTCAGTCGGCTAGAGCGCCTGGTTTGGGACCAGGAGGCCGCAGGTGTTGGAAAAACAATGATATAGCTTTGGTCGGGGTGTAGCTCAGTCGGCTAGAGCGCCTGGTTTGGGACCAGGAGGCCGCAGGTTCAAGTCCTGTCGCCCCGACCAAAGCTATATCATTGTTTGTTCCAGAGTCGGTTGCGTCGCTCGACAGTGATCAAACTTGTGGTTTGCCACTGTCCTCGCTATCCTCACCGACCAAGTCCTGTCGCCCCGACCAATTAACAAAAATTTAAATGCGGGTATCGTATAGCGGTTATTATCTCAGTTTTCCAAACTGATGATGCGGGTTCGACTCCCGCTACCCGCTCCAAACAAAAATCCTCGGCTATTACCGGGGGTTTTTGTTTAATGGTAGAGCAAGCCACAAGTGTGGCTTGCGTAGGGAGTCGAACGCCGGAGCCATATGCCGTCAGCAGACGGCATGGCGAGTCGACTCCCGCTACCCGCTCCAAACAAAAATCCTCGGCTATTACCGGGGGTTTTTGTTTGAATAAAAAAGAAGCAATCGAGTTTGATTGCTTCAGAGTAACCCCCTCCACGAACCCGCCTTCAGCAGTGCTACACGGACTGCCGCGCGTGTATGAGAGCAATAGATCGAGGACCTTTGAGCAGTTGGTTGACCTCTGTCCCTTTCCCGGTATGGATAACCGCGACAGCCGCTTGTTTGAAGCATATCGAGATGACCGAGTCGAACACTGCTCCGGGCATCGGCCGGGTGGTCGTCTCGTTCTCGCCCATGAAGATCGCTGTGTCGCCGACTTGCACGCCGATGTTTGACATGGATACAGCGAGCCGATTGATGCTCATGAAGATGTCGTTGTCTTCTGCAACGCTCAATCTTCCGAAGATCACGCCGATTTCACTTCCAATAACCCCCGTCAAGGACGGAGGTCCGGTGGTTTCTGCCTTCTGTGGTCTGGCGGCATTCGCCGTTCCACAGACTAGCAGAACCACCGCAAGGATTCCAAGAATCTTTTTCATTGATTCTCCTTCTCGCTTGCAGTTGTCCCTAAACAAGAACCCCTGTGACACCAGCTATCTTTCCAATGTTATCCAAAAACCTTCAGTCTCCGCCTCCTTTCTGAGAGTGTTTTCGAATAACAACCAAGACAGCTCTTGATTTCCAAACATTAGAAACCAAGAACTGGCTCTGTTATTTCTTCAATTTTTCTCTCACTTTTTCAACTACTTCGTTGATAGACCAATCTGTCTTAACTAGATAATCATGAACTCCGGCATTCAAAGCTTCAACGACCTTCTCGCTATCGCTTAAATTCGTCAAAATAATGACACCAACTTTCTTTCCCCAAGGATCTTCACGCAGTTTCTGCAACATTGTAATTCCATCCATCACTGGCATGATTATATCGAGTAAAATTATATCTGGATGTTTTTCCAATGCTGTATTCAAACCTTCTTTTCCATCTTTTGATTCTAAAACTGAAAAACCACCATCTTCGAACGCTATTTTTAAGGCCTTCAAAAGTGGCGTGTCGTCTTCGACAACTAATAAAACATTTTTTCTTTGATTTTCCATAAATTTATTCTACCACTTTTTATTTGACACAGCGATAGCGGCGGCAAGAGCGTCTGCGGCATCATCGGGTTTTGGAATTTGAGGCAGGTGCAACAATTCTTTCACCATTTTTTGCATTCCGGATTTTGTGGCGGCACCATTTCCTGTCACAGCTTTTTTGATTTGAGCTGGTGTGAATTCAAACACAGGCGTTCCGGCTTGAGCGGCCATGAGCATTGCAACTCCGCGCGCTTCCGCAACACACATTGCTGTTGAAGAACTTTTTCCGAAAAATAATTTTTCAATCGAAACCGCGTGAGGTTTGTGTTGCGCGAACAAATCGCTTAAATCATTTGCCAAACTTAAAAGACGAATTTCAAACGCGTCTCCGCTTGTTGTGACCATAACTCCATAATCAACAAGCTCAACTTTTCCTGTATTTACAAAGACAACCCCAAAACCCATTCGTCCATATCCAGGATCAAGTCCCATGAGAATATAACCTTCATTCATATTTAATAGATTGCTTCGGCCATTCGAAAACTTTGGCCTCGCAATGACAAAATTGAAAGACCGTTGTAATCTTATCAAAAAACCGCCGTCTTTTCAAGACAACGGTTTTCTTTTTAATTATTCCGCTAATTCTTTCTTGTCTTCCTCTCCAATCACTTTATTCTCTGAAAACGCTTCCTCAATTTCTCCAATAATTTCCTTTATTGGCATCGTTATTTCAAGTTCTTCAGGAAGGTTGATATCACCGATCATTTCTTTTTGCATTCCTTCATACCCTGTTCCTGCTGGAATAAGCCGTCCGATAATAACGTTTTCTTTCAAACCTTCCAAACGATCCACCTTTCCAGTTACAGCCGCGCTGATAAGAACTTTTGCTGTTTCTTGGAAAGATGCCGAAGACAACCATGAGTCAGTTGAGAGAGAAATTTTCGTGATTCCAAGGAAAAGTTCCTCTGATGTTGCTTCTTTTCCTTTTCCGACTTCATCATTTGCGTCAAGGAATGTTGCTTTTTCAATAATCTCACCTGGGAGGAGATCCGTGTCACCCGGATCAAGCACACGTACACGAGAAAACATTTGGTGAATGATAATCTCAATGTGTTTATTGTTTAGCTTTTGACCTTGGCTCGCGTAAATGAATTGAATTTCTTTTGATAGATATTTTTGAACAGCGGCTTGGCCCTTGTGTTTGAACAAAACTTGCAAGTCCAAATTTCCATCAGTCAGCGGATCCCCAGCCTGAACTTCATCTCCGTCCTTAATGTAAAGTGTGTATCCTGGTGGAATAATATACTCGCGAATTTTTTCAACTTCACTGATAACATTCACGACTCCTGCTTTTCCGAGTTTAACAACTCCGTCAACTTTTGACTCGATCACACCGGAAGATTTTTCTGCCAAAGCTTGACCTTTGATAACCGATTCTCCGTCTTTCACCAAAATCTTTGAAGCCTTTCCAACAATATGCGGTTCTTCTTCAATCGCTGTATATGAAACTTTGACCGCTTTTTGTCCAGGACGTATATCAACAATCTGTTTGCCGGTTCCAGCTTGAACAATCTCACGCTGGGCAATTTCAACGCTAACTTTTCCTGAAACTTCAGACATAATCGCTTTCTGTTTTGGATTGCGAGCTTCAAACAATTCTTCAACGCGAGGCAAACCTTGTGTGATATCTTTTCCAGCAACACCTCCTGTATGGAAAGTACGCATCGTAAGCTGTGTACCTGGTTCTCCGATTGATTGAGCGGCCATGATTCCAACGGCAGTTCCCATACGAACAAGCTTGTTGAACGCAAGGTCGTATCCATAACATTTTCGGCAAACACCTCTGCGCAAGCGGCATGTTGTAACACTTCGAACATGAGCCTCCGCAAGATTTTCTCCTGCGGCTTCAAGTTCACGAATATGTCCCTCTGTAATTATCTCTCCGGCTTTGACTATAACTTTTCGACCGCCAGGTTTTTTAACGTCAGACAGAGCAAAACGTCCAAGAATACGAACAAGAAGCGGTTCGCCAATTTCTTCTGATTCTTCTTTTGAAAGATGAACTCCTTGATCGTCTCCGCAATCTTCCTCTCTAACAATCACGTCTTGCGCAACATCAACCAAACGTCGAGTGAGATATCCAGCGTTGGCTGTACGAAGAGCTGTGTCAGTCAAACCTTTTCTAACACCGTGAGAAGAGATAAAGAATTCAAGAACGTCGTAACCGTCTTTGAATGATGACTTAACAGGAAGTTCAATAATTTCTCCGGCTGGGTTTGCGACAAGTCCTTTCATTCCAACCATCTGCGTCATCTGACCCCAAGTCCCGCGCGCGCCCGACTCGATCATTGTGTATGCTGGGTTATCTTTAGGCAAAGATTTTTTGGCTTCGTCGGCAATACGATCTTTGATCTCACTCCAAATTTTAATAATTGACGAGTGCCTCTCTGTTGAAGTGAGAAGCCCTTGCGCAAAAAATTCTTCAGTTTCACGCAAACGATTTTCTCCTTCAGCAATTAATGCTGGCTTGTTTTTGACAGTTGGCAGAGCTGACATTCCCCATGAATAACCTGCTTGAGTCGAATACTCAAACCCAAGCTCTTTCAAACGGTCGAGGAACTGCGCTGTGAGTTCAGAGCCGTTAAGTTCTAGATAGTATTTAACGATGTTTGAAAGCTCCTTTTTCCCAAGTGTTTGATTCATGAATGGAACTTCTGGAGGAAACTGCATGTTCACGATCACACGGCCTGGGCTTGTGATAAGCGTTTCGCCGTTTTTCAAACGGACAACACACCAATCTCTCCATTTAAGATGGCCTGTTCGAACAGAATAAAGCGCGTCTGTTTCATCTGAAAAAATCGGGAGACCTATTTTTTCTTTCGGCATTGGTGTGAGCTCCATTGTAAGATAAAAAATTCCCCAAGCAATATCTTTTCCAGGCGTTGCAACAGGGCCACCGTGCGCTGGCTTAAGCAAGTTTTTGGATGAGAGCATTATCTCTCGAGCTTCTGCACGCGCTTCTTCTGTGAGTGGAACATGGACTGCCATTTGGTCACCGTCAAAGTCTGCGTTGTACGCATCACAAACAAGCGGATGAATCTGAATTGCTTTTCCTTCGATAAGTGTTGGACGAAATGCTTGAATACCAAGACGGTGAAGAGTTGGAGCGCGGTTCAACAGAACAAACGCGTCCTTAATAATCTCTTCCAAAATATCCCAAGTCTCTGGTCTGTCTGACTCGATAAAACGATTGGCGCTTCTGATATTGTGAACGTACTCACGCTCAATCAATTTTGAAATAATAAACGGCTTGAAAAGTTCAAGCGCCATTTTCTTTGGAATCCCGCATTGATCGAGTCTAAGATGAGGACCAACAACAATGACGCTTCGTCCAGAATAATCAATACGCTTTCCAAGCAAATTTTGTCGAAAACGACCTTGCTTTCCTTTTAACTGATCAGCCAGAGATTTAAGCTGGCGCTTTTTCCCTGTTGCCGCAATAACAGTTTTGCTGTGACGAGCGCTATTATCAATAAGCGCATCAACAGCTTCCTGCAACATGCGTTTTTCGTTTCTAGAAATAACTTCAGGCGCGTTGAGTTCATACAAACGCTTTAGACGATTGTTACGGTTTATTACTCTGCGATAAAGATCGTTCAAATCCGAAGTAGCAAATCTGCCACCATCAAGCGGAACCATTGGACGAAGATCCGGAGGAATAATTGGAACGACTTCCAAAACCATCCATCCTGGTTTGATGTTGTTGATGTGAAGGGACTTGAGAAGTTTAAGACGTCTAAGCAAACGATCGCGTTTTGTTTTTGTCGCATCTTCAAGTTCCTCTTCAAGCGCCTTCATAGTTTCCTCAACATTCACGCGCCTTAACATTTCTTGAACAGCTCCCGCTCCAATTCCAGCCTCAAAAATATGGCCATACTTGAGCGACCAATCATGATATGTCTGTTCAGAAATAATAGACAAAACTTTCATGTCTTCGAGATCATTCATAACCTGTTCATAATCCGAAGTCAGCTCCTCTGTTTTTTGATCTCGAATTTCTTCAAGACGATGCATTTCTTGTTTGATTTTCTTTTCGTCAGTTCCAAATTTTTCTTCAAGGCGTCCAATATCGCGTTTGAATTCCCCTTCGATCATTTTCTCTTTGCTCTTTTTTTCTTGTTTAACTTGTTCAATAGTTTGTTCTTTTGCTTCTTCGTTTATGTTGGTGATTATGAAGCTCGCAAAATAAATAACTTTTTCCAAATTCTGAATTGACATGTCAAGCACTGTTCCGATTTTGGAAGGCACACCGCGCAAAAACCAAATGTGCGTGATCGGGCATGCGAGCTCGACGTGCCCCATGCGCTCACGCCGAACAATTGAGTGTGTAACTTCAACCCCGCATTTGTCGCAAACAATTCCTTTATAACGAATTTTCTTGTACTTTCCACAATAACATTCCCAATCTTTTGATGGTCCAAAAATTTCTTCAGCAAACAAACCGCTTTTTTCAGGTTTCTGTGTGCGGTAATTGATTGTTTCAGGTTTTGACACTTCTCCGAATGACCAAGAACGCATGACCTCAGGCGAAGCCAAGCGTAGGCGGATCGAGTCAAAGTCTGTTGACTTAAGCGAGTCTTGTTTTTTGAACATATATTTTTACTTTGACTTTTTCTCCCCTGGTAATTCGACCTTTTTATTATCTTTCATAAGCTCAACATCCAAACACAGTCCTTTGAGCTCGCGAACAAGCACGTTAAATGATTCTGGAATATTAACTTTTCTTATTGGATCGCCTTTGATGATTGATTCATATGCTTTTGAGCGACCTGGAACGTCATCTGATTTGATAGTTAGAATTTCCTGAAGAGTGTGCGCGGCTCCGTATGCTTCCAAAGCCCACACTTCCATTTCTCCGAAACGTTGTCCTCCGAATTGCGCTTTTCCGCCAAGCGGTTGCTGTGTGATGAGCGAGTAAGGGCCGATTGAGCGTTGATGCATTTTATCTTCAACCATGTGAGAAAGTTTTAGAATGTACATGTATCCGATCGTCACAGGGTTTTCAAACTTTTCTCCATTTCTTCCGTCATAAAGTTCAACTTGACCTGTTGTTGACATACCGGCTTTTTTCAATTCTTCATGAATTTGTTCTTCTGTCACACCATTTAGAACATGGGTTGTTACGTTGTATCCAAGCGCGTTTGCCGCAAGACCCAAATGGACTTCAAGAATCTGTCCAAGGTTCATACGTGAAACAACGCCAAGAGGTGTGAGAATCACATCAAGCGGGGTTCCGTCAGCCAAAAACGGCAAGTCAGCCATTGGAACGACCTTAGAAATAACGCCTTTGTTTCCGTGACGTCCAGCGACCTTGTCACCGACTTGAATTTTTCTTAGATCAGCAATGGTAACTTGAATTGATTTGATTACACCTGGCGAAAGCTTGTCTCCGGCTTCTCGTGAAAATATTGTTACATCAACAACTTTTCCGTGTTCGCCATGCTCAAGATACAAAGAAGAGTCGCGAACATCACGCGCCTTTTCTCCGAAGATTGCTCGAAGCAATTTTTCTTCAGCTGAAAGTTCTGTTTCACCTTTTGGAGTAATTTTTCCAACCAAGATATCTCCTGATTTAACTTCAGCTCCGATACGGATTATTCCTTCAGCATCAAGATGTTTTAATTTTTCTTCTGAAACGTTCGGGATGTCAGATGTTACAATTTCAGGACCAAGTTTTGTGTCGCGAACATCAATTGTGTAGTTTTCAATGTGAACTGAAGTAAATCTGTCGTCGTGCACAAGCCTTTCGGAAATAATGACCGCGTCTTCAAAGTTATATCCATCCCATGCCATAAATCCAACCAAACAATTTTGACCAAGCGCGAGTTCACCATGGTCAACAGCAGATGAATCAGCAACAACATCGCCTTTTTTAATTTTCTGTCCTTTATCAACAACTGGTCGTTGATTGATCGCTGTTGAATTGTTTGAACGCAAAAACTTTTTCAACTCATAATCAAACACATTATTGTGTTTATCTGTGATTTGAATTCCACTTGAATCAACTCGTGTGATTTCCCCTTCTTGTTCCGCAACAACAACGTGGCCTGAATCTTTTGCTGAACGTTTTTCAACGCCGGTTCCAATAATTGGCGCATCAGGTTTAATAGTTGGAACAGCTTGGCGTTGCATGTTTGTTCCCATGAGCGCGCGGGTCGCGTCATCGTGTTCCAAAAATGGAATAAGAGCTGTCCCAATTGAAACGATCTGCTTTGAAGAAACGTCCATGTAATCAATTTCATATTGTGAAACAACTTTCGGCTCGCCGTATTTGCGTCCACCAATAAATTCGTCAACAAAATATCCATTTTCATCGATTGGCACTGTTGAAGGAACCGTAACTGATCGCTCTTCCTTAAACGCGTTAATAAATTCAACTTCCTCAGTCGCTCTTGCAACTTTTTTGCCATTTTTTTCTTCTTTTACAACCTTGCGATATGGGGTTTCAATGAATCCATAATCATTGATGATCGCATAGGACGCTAGGTGACCGATAAGCCCGATGTTCGGACCTTCAGGAGTTGCAATAGGACAAATACGACCATAGTGAGTTGGGTGGACATCGCGAACTTCAAAACCTGCACGCTCGCGTGAAAGACCGCCTGGCCCCATAGCAGAAAGTCGACGTTTGTGTTCGAGCTCTGCAAGCGGGTTTGTTTGATCCATGAATTGAGAAAGCTGTGAGCTCATGAAAAATTCTCGCACAGCTCCAATAACAGGACGAGCGTTGATAAGCTTGCCAGGAGTCAAAGCGCCGATGTCTTGAGTTGACATTCGGTCTTTGATAATGCGCTCCATTCTAGCAAGTCCAACTCGGAACCGTCCTTGGATGAGCTCTCCAACAGCTCGCACGCGACGATTACCCAAATGATCAACATCGTCAGGATCACCTTGTGTGATGTTTAGATTGATAATTTCGCGAATAATTTTTACGAGATCTTCTTTTCTGATAATGCGCTTCTGTTCTTCAGCAACTGCTTCTGGTGAAACATCATCATTAAAACGTAAATTAAATTTGTATCGCCCGACTTTTCCCAAATCGTATCGATCAAAATTAAAAAACATTGAATGGATAAGACTTTTTGCATTATCAGCCGTTGCGCGATCTCCTGGGCGAATACGCTTATACACTTCAATCAAACCATCGTCTTCGTTTTTAGATATGTCTTTATTTAGAGTCGCTTCGATATAATGATTGATTGGATGTGTGTCTATGTCTTTGAAGAAAGACAGGATTTCTTCATCGGTTGAAATACCAAACGCACGCATGAGAGCGGTGACAGGGACTTTGCGTTTTCGATCAATCTTTACCCAAATCACATTTTTTGGATCAGTCTCAAATTCAAGCCACGCTCCACGGTTTGGAATTATCTTTGCACCATAATAGCGACGTCCACGATAAATCTCTGCTGTAAAAAATGCCCCAGCGCTTCGCACAAGTTGGGAAACAACAACACGCTCAACTCCGTTGATAACAAAAGTTCCACGTGGAGTCATAATTGGAAGATCGCCTAAATAGATTTCCTGCTCTTTAACATCCTTTGTTCGCAAGTTTACAAGACGCGTTTTCACTCGAAGCGGAGCTTCAAAAGTTACGTTTTTCATGCGTGATGTTTTTTCATCAAACTTCGGCTCGTCCAAATAATAATCGTCAAAATAAAGTTCAAGATCACGACCGATAAAATCACGAATTGGCGTGACTTCTTTGAATAACTCTCTTATTCCTTCATCAAAAAACCAGCGATACGAACGTCGTTGAACTTCAATCAAATCAGGGAGCTCCAAGGCATCCACAGCTCTATTGAAGACTTTACGTTCTCGTTTCTGAACCTGAGTGCGGCGGTATATAGGCATAAAATTAAACAAAAAGGAAACCCAATTATAGTGGGCTCCTTTATTTATTTTGTTTGTGGGTTGAGAGGGCCATCAAAGAGTGGGTGAGTTCTTTAGATGGAAAACTGCCTGGTTGACCGTTCAGCCACAAACGAGGCATCAAATTTTTTGTCAAGTTTAGCTTAAATCAGCTAAAAAATGACGAAAGCAACGAGATAGTAACATGCGCCAGTATTGTCGTCAAGTGCTATATGTTAACTTTCAGTGGATTGTCAAGAGTTATTGTTTTTTGGCTAAAAAAAGCAAAAAGACCGTTTTCAGGTCCTTTGTTAGCTTGGATTTATCCACAGCCTCCTTTTCCCAAGGCTGCGAAGTGAAGCCACGAAAGAGTTACCGAGTCAAAACATCTGAGCATGAGGAGAGAGATTTTGCCGCATCCCGTTAGGAACACAGCTATGCTCGCGGTTTTCATTCGGAAATATCGTACCCCACATCGCAGCCTTGCAAAAAGGAAGCGCAATAACACTTGATATTTTAGTGACTTTTTGAAAAATATCAAGTTAATCACCCAATCTTCTCACTATAATATCGTCTAAAACGAATTGTGGAGAGAAGAAAAAGTGGGTCCAAGAGAGGGTGGACCCTGCCCAATTACTGCACAGTCGAGAAGCCATGTGTGATCTCGACAAATTCCTCTGCGACAAGATCATCGCTCCAAGGAACTTCTACTGACTTCACAAGGCCGAGTTCGTTCAAGCCAATAAGTTGCGCTTGAATTTTTCCTCGAACTTCATAAATGAAAGTAAAGAGCGGAATTTTGATCGGATCGTAGTCGCACTTAAGCTGACTTGGATCTATAAATCTGCGACGGAATGATCCTATAAGCGGAACATCAGAACAGTGTTTTCGGTCAGTGGCATAAGGATAGTAGACCCACACACCATCGACACACTTCATGTACGCGACATGACCTGCGCCCATAAGCCGTTCGGGCTTGCCGTCGATCTCCCCCATAAATGCATGGCGATCGTCCGGCAGTTCGAGCAAAGGACCAGAACCGTAGTGATCGCCGTCCCTGTAAATGATTCGCGCCTTTGGCGGATCGACCGGTTCTGACGAAGATATCTGTCGAATAGGCTCCGGGATAGACGTCGGGCGTTTTCCTTTGAGACGGACGACCTCGATCTTATTATCAGAACCATTCAGAGAAATATGTCCATTCACTTCTCTTGGAGGTCCGTCTTTGTGAAGACGATATCTACACTGAGGAACAGTCACAGAACCTAGAAGCGAATCAGGAACAACTGTGACAGTCATGTAGACTTTGAGAAGCAAACGATCGAGCTCGCTCCAGTCTGATCCAATGAACGCGACAAGCTCTGATCGCGAACGACGCTTTGCGTCGAGCTTTACAGCTTCTCCTAGACGCTCACAAATCTCATCGACTGCAAGTTCGACTGTGGTCGTTGAACTCTGTGCGCGCGCTCGAATCAGTGCTTTCTTAGCGCTACCGATCACCCCAGCGAACTTCGCGCGATCGATTCGCTTTTGTCGCGCGACCTCTGTATTGAGCTGTGTTCCGACCGTCTCACCGATCGTGCTGTGAGCTAACTGCGACGGTCTTCTCTCAACCGCCTTTTCCATATTGTCAACTCCTGCCGGCCTTGTTCCGGGAACGAACTTTGAAGCACCAAGCGCAACAGAAACTTGCGTTGTACGAACCTTTGGCGTTGCCGCCGCAACCTGCGGCTTTGGCGTTGTCCTAATCTCCATTATCCCCTCCTTCATCCTCAATCGTCTCATCAAGGAATTTGTTGAACCAATGTTTATTCTCCTACAATAAAACCGCTCATGGAGGTCGAGAATGTTACATAGTGATCTAGGCATGGCCGTAGATATAAGTAACGTGACGAATCCACAAGGTGCAAAGAAAGTTTTCACCTTATTTGCATCAGGGATCGCGTCAGGGTGGGTTCTCGTCCTCCATAAACGGTTTTAAAAGTTCACTTTGAAAAAAAAATCCCATGTCTGGAGAGATAGCGAATATATCGCCAAACACGGGATTTCCTTAATTTTTCGCGACTCTCTCCAGAAACGCGAAAATTTTTTATAATTGTTTAAGAACGATAAAATCTATCACAAAATCCGGATTTTGTCAAGAACCGATCCAACTGATAAAATGTGCACATGTCAAGACGACGAAAACGCTCATATAAACGAGCAGAGGAGGAAAATAAGGCTTCTATCCTTGGAATCGAGCTAAACCAAGAAACAAAACGCGGCATTATTGTCGTGTTGCTTTTTGCAATCGCGGCGCTAATGTTCTTGTCATTTTTTCAAATTGCTGGAAGTCTTGGAACGATCATAAATTCCGGTTTATCTCAATTTTTCGGATTTGATCGCTTTATTGTTCCAATTGTTTTGATAATGATAGGCGCGACTCTTGCATATCCAGAGCGCGGCACTTTTTCAACTTGGAATTTACTCGGACTGTTTTTCTTTTTCTTGTCATTCAATTCAATACTGAATCTTTTGCTTGTTAACAAGCCTGATCCGTTTACTCAAAATCTTTCCTCTGCTGGCGGATATCTTGGTCAATTCTTGGGTTTGCTTTTACCGATGTTTGTAGGCTACTGGGGAGCAATCGTAATCGCGATCGCTTTGCTTTTCATTTCAATCATGCTCGCGTTTAACGCTTCCCTTCGTCATTTTGCTCCAACACAAACTCATCTGACAGGTTGGATTTGTGGAATGTTTAAAAGAAAAGTTGAAGAAGCTGAAGAGGTTGGAGTAGTAGAAGAAGAAGCTGGAGAAGTTGAAGAAGAAGATGGGGTTGAAGAGGAGGAGGAACACGAATTTCATGCGACCCCTGTAAAGGCAACCACGCAACAAGAAACTCTTCTTGCGACAAAACAACGGCGCCAAATAAACATTCCGCTAACGCTTCTTGATCGTTCAACTTCAAAAGCTCAATCCGGCGACATTGAACGCAACAAACAAATAATCGAAAAAACATTTCATGAATTTGGAATTGATGTTGAAATGGGAAATATTTCTGTCGGGCCAACAGTTACGCAATATACACTTCGTCCTGCACAAGGAATAAAGCTCGCTAGAATTGTGAGTTTGCAAAATGATCTCGCTCTTGCTCTTGCAGCGCATCCAATTCGTATGGAAGCCCCGATCCCAGGAAAATCCTTGGTTGGTATTGAAGTTCCAAATACAAAAGTCGCAACAGTTACGCTTCGCGATGTTATGGAGACCAAAGCATATCGTGAATGGAAAGGCGCTCTTGCAATTCCGCTTGGAAAAGATGTGTCTGGCGGAACTTGCATGATCTCTCTTGATAAAATGCCTCATCTTCTTGTTGCCGGAGCAACTGGTTCTGGAAAAAGCGTGTGCCTTAACACAATTATTTTGTCTCTTATTTATCAATACGGCCCGGATGATTTGAAGTTCGTTTTGGTTGATCCAAAACGCGTTGAACTAACAGTGTATGCTGGAATTCCACACCTGCTTGTTCCACCTATCATTGGAGTTGATGACACAATAAACGCTCTTAAATGGACTGTGCGAGAAATGGAACGACGCCTTGACATGCTTTCAAAACACGGCGCGCGAAACATCGATGATTACAATGCCAAAGTTGAAGAACGAATGCCAAAAATTGTTGTTTTGATTGATGAACTCGCTGACTTAATGTCAGCAAGCGGACGTGAAGTTGAAGCAACAATTGTTCGCATTGCGCAAATGGCGAGGGCTGTTGGAATTCATCTTGTGCTTGCAACTCAGCGTCCAAGTGTTGATGTAATAACTGGCCTCATCAAAGCAAACATTCCAGGACGAATCGCGTTTGCTGTTGCTTCACAAACTGATTCGCGAACGATCCTTGACCAATCAGGGGCTGAAAAACTTCTAGGCCGCGGCGACATGCTTTTCACAAGCGCTGAAATATCAAAGCCAAAACGCTTGCAAGGCGCGTTTGTTTCATCAAAAGAAATCGAACGGATAGTTTCTTTCCTACGCAAAAAAGGAGAACCTGATTACAACTTGGCAATCACAGAAATTACAAAAGCAGGAACTGTTTTTGATAATCCAGAAGACAGCGATCCTATGCTTGAGGAATCTGTTCGAGTTGTTTTACAATCTGGAAAAGCCTCAACGTCTTTGCTTCAAAGACGACTTCGTATTGGATATTCGCGAGCCGCTCGAATAATGGATCTGCTCGAACAAGCAGGTGTTATAGGGCCACCTGACGGTTCAAGACCGCGTGAGGTATTGATTGACGAGTGGCCGCCTGGAGGAAATATAAAAGAAGGAATGCCGATCGCACAAGATGACTATGAAGAAGCGTGGGGGGAGGAAGTTAAAGAAGCTGAAGAGGTTGAAGAAGCTGAAGTGGATCAAACAAACTCCAATGTCATCCCGAGCGAAACGAACGAAGTGAGCGAAGCCGAAGGATCTACTGACGAAATTTCAGATGAAGAAGAAGTTGATTGGGAAGAAAAAATTGATGATGAATGGATAAAATAAAATCACTTGTGCCATTTACTATTAGACAATTCAATCATCAAGAACGTCTTGGTGATAAACTTAAAGCGCTTCGAAAAGAAGCTAATTTGACGCTAACACAAATGGCGGAAAAAACAAAAATCCGAAAACAATTTTTGAAACAGCTTGAATCTGGTCAGTACGATAAACTACCTGATCCAATTTACACACGAAATTTCTTGAAAGTGTATCTGCATATTCTAAATACAGAAGATTTATATTTTTTAGATTTATTTGAACATGAGCGTGGAACATGTGATTTTATTAAACAAGCGTGTCTGCCGCGCCAACGAACGCGCAGTCTTCGATTTTTTGTTGCGAGCAGATTTATAAAAATTGGATTATTTAGTTTTATGGCTTTAAGTGTCGTTTTTTATTTTGGAATACAAATCCGCACAATAATCATGCCACCAAAACTTTCAATTTTTGAGCCGCTTGACGGAATAGCAACTCAAGATGCAACGATTTCTGTTTCTGGGCAAGCTGAAAACGGCGCTGGTGTAAAAATAAATGGGACTGAAGTTTTAATGGAAAAAGATGGAACATTCAAACTCGAAATCGCTCTTGAGAGAGGACTCAATATCATCAAAATTGAAGGTATGAAGCGCTACTCAAAACCAGCGGTTGAATACAGACGGGTTGTTCTAAATCAAGATCGAACCGTCACAATTACACAATCAAAAAATTTATTTCCTGAGCCTGTCGAAGGAATAAATTTTTAGACTTTTCGTCGTTCTCCCTTAGACAAGCTCAGGGGATAACAACATCTCGCGATTCATGACTTGTGGATAAATAACTCGATTTCAAACAATGTCAAAAAAACGTAACACGAAACCTCCGCTCACTTGAGCGGTTCTTTTGTGTTCATGTCTAAAAAAACAAACAAAACCCTTGATTTTATTGGAGAAAGTAGTAAGATAGCATAGTAGCAAAGTAGCAAAGAATTCTAAAAATCTTTCATTTTACAACCCTCTGGTACTCTGCTACTGTCTACTCTACTGCTTTTATATGTCCAAACAAATTTCAAAAGATGTTGAAACAGACGCAAGATCACGCGCGGCATTTGACGCAATCTCGCAAATCAAACAAAGGTTTGGAGAAGGATCGATCATGCGACTAGGTGAGGCAAAAACCATGCAGGTTGATGCAATAACAACAGGATGTCTGTCGCTTGATCTCGCGCTTGGAGTTATGGGAGTTCCGCGCGGACGAATTATTGAAGTTTACGGACCTGAATCATCTGGAAAAACAACTCTTGCTCAACACATTGTTGCTGAGGTTCAAAAAATCGGCGGACTCGCGGCATATGTAGATGCAGAACATGCGCTTGACCCAGAGTACGCTCAAAAAATCGGCGTCAATATTGATGAACTTTTTATCTCACAACCAGATAATGGAGAACAAGCTCTTGAAATTGTTGAAACACTTGTTCGTTCAAACGCGGTTGATGTGGTCGTGATTGACTCTGTTGCGGCACTCACTCCAAAAGCAGAAATTGAAGGAGAGATGGGTGACTCACACATGGGACTTCAGGCTCGTTTGATGAGCCAAGCGCTTAGAAAGCTTGCCGCAATTGTCAGTAAATCAAAAACAACTGTTATTTTCATTAACCAAATCAGAATGAAAATTGGGGTCGTGTTTGGAAATCCAGAAACAACCCCTGGTGGAAACGCGCTCAAATTCTATTCTTCAATTCGAATCGAAATTCGACGTAGCGCACAAATAAAACAAGCAGAAGCAATTATCGGGAATAGAACGAAAGTTAAAATTGTAAAAAATAAAGTGGCGCCACCTTTTCGCACATGTGAATTCGACATCATGTATAACGAGGGGATTTCAATTTCCGGCGACCTTATTGATGTTGGAACCCAAATGGAAGTAATTAAAAAAAGTGGAAACAACTATTATTTCAATGAAGAGAAACTCGGTCTTGGCCGAGAAAACGCAAAACTCACTCTTCGACAAAGTCCTGAATTGATGAAAAATATACGTGAAGAGATTTTGAAAGTTCTCGCATTAACACCGGAAGAATAAAAAGCCGTAAGATTTATTGCCTGAGCTTGTCGAAGGCTGTAAACAAATAAGCCAAATTTTATCCCTTCGACAAGCTCAGGGAATAAAATTTGGCTTGCGAACAAATTTTTCAATGATCTCAATAGACTAATTGACCCTTTCTGTATATTCTCCTGTATCTGTATTTACCAAAACATGATCGCCTTGTGTAATAAACGACGGAACTCTCACTTTCAAACCATTATCAAGTTCTGCTTCTTTCAAAACGTTTCCTGAAGCTGTATCGCCTTTGACTGCTGGCTCTGTGTAAACAACAATGTACTCAACTTTTTGTGGAAGCGCGACACTTAGCGCTTGCCCTTCATGCATAACCACATTTGCTTCTAAGCCTTCTTTCAAATATTGAATACTATCTTCCATATCTGCTTTTGCAATTGAAACTTGCTCATACGTCATATTATCCATGAATGTGTATAAATTTCCATCAGTATACAGATATTGCATTTTTTTATATTGAACATCTTCAAACGTAAGCGACTCTGATGATTTGAAATTTGTTTCCTGAACCTTTCCGGTCTTGATATTCTTCATTTTTGTTCTAACAAAAGAGCTTCCTTTCCCAGGACTCACTCGTTGAAAATAAGTTACAAGCCAAAGCTCGCCATTTATGTTAACAACAGTGCCTTTTTTGATATCGTTTGGGGAGGACATAATAGACAAAGGACCGAGAGGTCTGAAAGGACCAAAAGGTCGGAAGAATCGATTTAATAATCTCGAAATAATTCATTCGCGGGAAACAAGATAACATCTTCTATTTTCGTTTTGCCGGTCAAAATCATGTGAAGACGATCAATGCCGAGCGCGTTTCCCAATGTCGGAGTTCGCACGGATGGTAGCAGAGACAATAATTCTTCGTCAATGGGATGGACCATCTTGCCAGATAGTTTTCTTTCTTCTGCCTCTTCTTCAAAACGTCTGCGCTGTTCGGTTGCGTCAGTCAATTCTGTAAATCCATTGCATAATTCAAGACCATTCATATATAACTCAAAACGTTCGCCGTATTTTCCATCTAAAGTTAACCGTGAAAGCGAGGCTTGATATTTAGGATAGTCATATACAAAAATATTTCCGGAAAGTTTCGGTTCGATTTTTGACAAAAATAAACGATAAAATAAATCGCTTTCTGTGTCATTTGATGTTATATGAATTCCATATGTGTTGCATGCATTAAGTAATGTTTTTTGATCAGAATTATCCAGATCAATTCCAATGTATTGTAAAAACAAATCGCGAACTCGAACACGTTCAAACCTGCCATCTTGAGTTGGTGTGGTCGAAGGGCTCTGGATGACACTCTTGAGTGAACGAATCAATTCCTCTGTCTCCTCCATACACTTCTGATAATCAGCTCCTTGCTGATACCACTCAAGCATGCTAAATTCTGGATTGTGATTTCCACCAAACGTTTCATCATTTCGAAAAACTTTTGTGATTGTAAAAAATTTCTTAAGCCCATGCCCCAAAAGTTTTTTCATTGAATACTCTGGACTTGTAATAAGAGCACCGCGATGTTCGGTTCCATTTGGTTCTCGAACGATTGTTTCAAATGGTGAAAGATTAGGTTCCATTCCAGGCGACTGAACGAGAATCGGAGTTTCAACTTCCAAATATCCTCGAGAATTAAAAAACGACCGAATGGAATTATTCAATATTTGTCGTTCTTGAATGATGTTTCCAAACGGCCGCATTTTTTATCTTTGAGTGAATGGAATCAATGCCATCACGCGAGCGCGCTTGATTGCGTTTGAAAGCTCGCGTTGATGTTTCATACACACACCAGAACGCTTTCGCGCGACAATCTTTGCAAACGAAGAAAGATACCTGCGCAAATTTTTTACGTCCTTGTAATCAATATGAACATTGTTATTTGCGCAAAAATAACATTGTTTTTTCTTTTTTTGTTGTTGTGGTTTGTTGTTGTTCATAGTTTTGTGTCATCCCGAGCGAAGCCGAGGTATCTCAAACTAATTAAAAAGGAATGTCTTCAACGCGAATTTCATCATCGCGATTTACTGGAGCATCGTCTTGCGCAATCTTTGGTTCTGGTGGAACAAAAGCACTTCCTGATTTGCTCTGAAAAACCTGTGCGCCAGAAGCAGGAGTTCCTGCGCGATCAAGCATGATTATATTTTCAGCGATAATTTCTGTTTTATATCTTTTGATTCCATCCTGTCCTTCCCAATCTCTTGTTTGAAGTCTGCCTTCAACATAAACTTTTCTCCCCTTTGCCAGATACTGTCCACAAATTTCAGCCAAACGTCCCCAAGCAACAACATTGTGAAATTCTGTTGCTTCTTGTTTATTTCCTGAAGCATCATTCCACTGACGGTTTGTTGCAACACCAAGTGTGCAAACTTTCTGACCAGATGGAGTTTGTTTGACTTCAGGATCACGAGTTAGATTTCCAAGAATTGTAGCTCGATTTAATGAAAACATATTAGATATTTTCAGTTACGTCAGCTTTTAAAATCTCGTCCAATTTTTTATCGAGTTCTTCCATACTCATCTTTGATTCAACTGAAGGAGCTTGAGACAAAACCGGCTGAACAGCCTCTGCGACTTTTTCAATTCTTCGACGAACAGGACGCGCACCAGTTGTAGCGCCTTGCGGTGTGAAATGTTCTTTGCGGGCTTCTTCTGAAAGAGGAGCAACATAAGAAGACAATTCAAACTTGCTCGTCTCTGCGTACGACGGTCGCATTGTTATTGAATGGCGCAAAATTTCATCCGTGAGAGTAAGTTTGCGAATGAGTTGTTCAATTGCTGAACTTTCAGCATCAAAATAAACAAGAATGTACGTTCCGTGATTTTGTTTTTTAATCGGATATGCAAGGTGTATCTTTCCGAGATTCTCGGTTTTCACGATCGTGCCACCAACAGTCTCAACTTCCGCAACAATCTGTGCCTGAATCTTTTCGATTTCGGCTTCAGTGTATTGGCTTGAGACAATAAATAAGAGTTCGTATTTGTTCATATCTGGTTTGGTTGATTCCAAACAGCCCAAAGGGTTATGGACAGATAAAGAATTAAGTGTGGTAATACTAAAGAATTCTGGTAAAAAGGTCAAGAGCGAGGCATAATGCACAATATGACTTTTTTTATTCTTGGTTCGCATCCGGAAATATCTATCGCGGAGATTATGGCGGTAACTGGAGTAAGAGATCCTTCGACTCGTCCGACCTTGGGTTCGGACTCGCTCAGGATGACTTCAGATCCACGTCATAAATTTAGTGTTTCAAAAAACGTTTTGCTACTTGAAGACGTGGACGAAAACATGGGCAAACTTCAAGAACGACTGGCTGGAACAATCAAAATCGGACGAATCATTGGTGAAATGAATGAATGGAATATGGACGAAGCCGCAACGCTCATCGCAAGCGTTGTTTCGGAAGCTGCTGGAAAAAATAAAATTGAATTTGGTTTGAGTGATTATGGTATTAAGCAAGATCTCTCAACAATCGGGAAAGAAATAAAAAGACAAGTGAAACAAACCGGTCGTCCGGTTCGATATGTTTCAAGTCGCGAACCTCAACTCTCTTCTGTAATCGTAAAAGAAAATCATCTACTGGAATCCGGCGGTGAGTTCGTATTTTTAGCAAGTGGAGACAAAATCCTAATCGGACAAACCGAAACTGTACAAGATTACAAAGCATGGTCAAAGCGCGACTATGGTCGTCCAGAACGAGATGCAAAATCCGGAATGCTTCCGCCAAAACTCGCGCGCATGATGATAAATTTATCTGGAATTGATCCAAAAAAAGTTACTTTACTTGATCCATTTGTTGGATCAGGAACAATTCTAATGGAAGCGGCATTGCTTGGATGCAAAAAATTGATCGGCTCTGACATTTCAGAAAAAGCAATTCACGATTCAAAGAAAAATTGGAATTGGCTTATTCAAAATTTTAGGCTGCCAGAAATTTCAGTTTCTTTGCATACAAGTCCAGCACAAAAAATCGATGAAATCGTAAATGAAGAAATAGACGTTGTTGTCACGGAAACATTTTTAGGAAAACCAAAATCAAAACCGCTTTCGGAAACAGAATTTAATCAAACAAAAAAAGAACTCATGGAAATTTATGAACCATCTTTTCAAACGATTAAAAAGCTTCTCAAAAAAGATGGTGTGATGGTTGTCGCGGTTCCAGCGTTCAAAGTTGGAAACGAATATAAACGACTTAACTTGGAATCGTTTTTCAAAAAAATCGGATTTTCTGTTTCGCAAACATTTCTCTATTACCGAGAAAACCAAATCGTCGCGCGTGAAATTTTTGTGCTCACTTAAAATTCTCAACTCTCCTGATCAATTCATAAGCCTCGTTGATATCTTTCATTTTTCTCTCTGATTCTGGATTTTTGTTTCTATCTGGATGGTATTTTAAGACTAACTGACGATGCGCCTCTTTTATTTTTTCCTTTGACGCGCCTCTTTCAACTCCTATTAAATCCCATGCCCAGTTAATTCCGGTTCTATCAACTTCAAAACGATCGTCATCTGCTTCAACTGTTTCACCAGAAATAACTCGGTTTATTTTCTTCAAAAGTTTTTCTAATTTTCTGATCATTTGACCGTAATCGATCCATAGTCTTTTTTCTTTCATGTCTGACAATTTCCGACTAGCTTGTTCAACAATTTTTGCGGAGATCTTTTCTCCATCTTTAACTCTTTGAAACAAATCTTTCAATTCAGCTTCAAACGCAAACAACTCACGCGGCGCTTCGCTTTTTTCTTTTAGATATTCAACGTATTCAAAAAGCGACCTTGCTCTTTCTTCACAAAATTTTCTGGTTGATTCATTTAGCATCTTGCTCGCAATTTCTTTCAACGAGTGCGCTTTCGCTAACATTAAATCAAACTTCAGACGATTTCGTTTTTCTGCATCTTCATTTCCAAAAGTTCGCACAGATTCATTTGGTCTTTCAAAACTGTCATAATCATCTCTGCTGAATATCTCTTTTTGCAACTCTTCCTCAATCCTTTCAAAAGTGAAAAGTGTCAGTTCGCTTCGATAACGTTCAAGTTTTTCTTGAAGTCGATCAAGTTCGCTCAAAAAATCTATTTGTTCTTTTTCAGAAATCTTGAAACGGCCCATAACCGAACGAGCTTGCGCAAAATATGAAGCGGCTTCACTGGCACTTAGTTTTCCACCATATGCATTTTCAAGCGGTGAATTTAAAAAACCAAAACGATTGATTCTTGATTCTATAAATGGAACATATTGCTTGTAAACCTTTTGTTCGATTTTTAATATTCTTGCGTCTAATTTTTTCCTCAAATCCGGATCCTTAACTGTGCTACGAAAATCTCTTTGCAAAGATGCAAGGCGCCCCCAAATATTTTCTGGATCAGTTGCGTTAAATTTTCTTTCATCACCATCAAAATCAAACATGCTTGGATCTGCAAGTTCAAGTTCAATTTCGGTAAGCTCATCAATCGCGCGAGATTCCATGCCTTGCTCTTCAGCAAGATCTTTATTTGTTGGAGAAAAATCCTCTGAATCAGGATCGAGATGTCTTTCTAATTCGTATCTTGGAACTTTTGGCATGATTATTTGATAATTTTTTACAAAAAAAATCGTTCAGACTCCAACTCTAAAATGACATGTATCGCCGTCTTGCATCACATATTCTTTTCCTTCAACTCGTAACTTCCCTGCTTCGCGTGCTCCTGCTTCGCCTAGTTCCACAAAATCTTTCCAAAAAATAACTTCGGCGCGAATAAATGCTTTTTCAAAATCAGTATGAATTGTTCCGGCGGCTTGCGGAGCTTTTGTTCCGCGCGTTATTGTCCATGCTCGGGATTCTTTTTCACCTGAAGTAAAAAACGTGATTAAATTCAAAAGCTCGTAACATTTTGTAATGAGCCGATCAAGTCCTGATTGTTCAAGTCCGAGTTCTTTCAAAAAAACAGATTGTTCGTTTTCGGGCATTTCAATGATCTCTGATTCGAGTTTGATTGAGAGAGGTAAAAAAGAAGTTGAAGAAGCTGAATGGGATGGACTTTCCGAAACATTCAGCACATACAAAATTGGTTTGAGGGTAAGAAGATTCAAAGACTTAGCGATTTTCAATTCATCCTCGTTCAAAGTAATCGTATTTGCCATTTTGCCTTGAGAAAGAGTGTCAAACAAACGCGAAACCACGGATTCTTCAAGTTCCAATTCTTTTGTGCGACCGGATTTCATTTTTCCTCGCACAGTATCCAAACGTTTTTCTGTTGCGCTCAAATCCGCCATTGCAAGTTCTGTTTCAATTGTCTCAACATCACGCTGTGGATTCACGGATCCTTCCACATGATGAACGTTTGTATCTTCAAAAGCGCGCACAACGTGAACGATCATGTCAACTTCGCGAATGTTTGTCAAAAATTTATTGCCTAAACCCTCACCTTTATGAGCGCCTTTGACCAAACCGGCTATGTCTACAAATTCAATCGCTGTTGGAATTGTTTTTTTTGATTTACTCACGCGCGAAAGTTCATGAAGTCTCACGTCTGGCACTTCAACAACACCAATGTTTGGTTCAATAGTGCAAAACGGAAAATTCGAGCAATCAACTTGCTTTTTGGTGAGTGTTTTGAAAAGTGTGGATTTACCAACATTTGGAAGCCCAACAATTCCGACTTGAAGCATATTGGCTCGAGTATACCTATCGCTACAGTTCTTGTGAAGAGAAATGTGTTGTGTTATCCTCGTGCAAGCGCTTCGCTTACACGACACTCAACAAACCTCAAAAGCACCAAGCTGGAACTTACCAAACAAACACTGAACTAAAAGTGGGGAAAGCTCCCGCATCAAAGACGGCATGTCGCTGTCTCAGGTGCGTTAGGGGGTTCAAATGTTAGAGTACGTCGTGCCCTACAATGTGGGTCCTGGTGGAGCTCGCGCGCCTGAATGGCCTGAACCGATCTTCCTCCCCGGCGCTTTTGCTTCCCGCAAGTTGCCAGGGCGTAAAAGGCGGAAGATTCGGTGCTGGCACTAAAGGACCACTTCACCAAACCACACAACAAGCGTTGTGCTCCTGACTCGAGATCTTCTCGAGTCTTTTTCTTTCTAACAAAAAACTTCACCAAACCTTCTTGCTGGCTATGCCGGCCGAAGCCTTGGCGAAGGCTGGTGGACCGTGTGGGGATCGAACCCGCGACCTCTTCCATGCCATGGAAGCGCTCTACCAGCTGAGCTAACGGCCCATGTGTTTACTCAATCACTTCTGGCACAGACGATGATAGTTTTCCTTTGAGGAGTCTGTCAAGACGAGATTTAACAATCGCATTATCAGGATTCAACTCTAAAACTTTTTGCACTTGTTCAATTGCCGCATCCGTATTCCCTTCTTTCTCAAAAACAGTAGCAAGAAACCATCGCGCATTGCTAAATGACGGAGCAAGCGACACAGCGTAACTCAATGCGTTTTTCGCGCGAGCTAAATCACCTTCTACATTTCTGCGCATGTACAACTGACCCAACTGAAACGCAACTCCAACATCTTTCATATTATATTTCGCAACACTTTCCATTTTACCAATCGCGTCACTAAGCCTTCCTTGCTGTTCATACAATAGCGCAAGTTGATAATGAGCTGGCGCATAATTTGCTTTAAGTTCGATCACTTTTTGGAATGTCTTTTCAGCAAAAACACCAGGATCGTCAATACCTGTCACAACAGTTTTCTTTTTGACTATTGCTAAATAAGTAATTCCAAGTTCGTTCAAGACCGCTGGATTTAATGGCTCAAGTTCAATGGCTTTTTTATGTGACTCGACAGAAAACTTTGCGGCATCTGGAACAAGATCAATAAGTTCTCTGTAAACCAAACCACGCTCGAGCCAATTTAACGTATTGCGAGGTGAAAGTTCTGTTGCGCGAACAGCGGCGTTTACAGACGCGGCAACAAGTGATTGTAAATACTGACGATCTTCTTGCGAAAGTTTTGTCTCTGAATCCATTGTTGTTAACTTTTCATTTGCGCGTAAAAGGAGCGCTTGAGAAAGCGTGCGATAAAAACGATCGTCAAAACGATTGAGTGTCGCGGCCGTGTCAAGATAAGCAACAACTTGAGTGAGTGGCACGTCTTTTCTGTCTGAACGCACTGCTTTTGCAAATGCGATTTCTGCGATGTAGCGTTGAGTTGTAAAAAATATCCCAACCAAAAATGCAAGCGTTCCTACTGAAAAAATTATTAAAGATACTAAACTCATCAATGATTTGGTTTTGTATTCAACTATGTTTTTTGAAAAAAGACGCGATCCAAGCAGTCCTGAAAAAAGAAAAAGAAGCCAAATAAGAGTGAAATTGAACGGATACAAATCAGCAACAAGTATCAAAGTCAGCCATGGAATCAACGCGACAAAAATTTGCATGCTGTCATCGCGCGAATTACTTTTTATCCAAATAACAATACTTTGAACACCGAGCGCAAAAAGTAAAATGAAAAAAACATTCAAACCTAAATATCCGATCGTTGGAAGAAGTGTTAGAAAATATGATGATGCTCGATCAAAACGAGTGTTATAAAACTCTGTTTGATTTATGTCAGCGCTGTGAAACGACGCGAAGTCAAACATATATGTTCCAGGCCCTGAACCAAATAAAGGCGAGAACTCATCAAATGTTTTTTGCGCGACCTCAGTGCTAATCGCAGAATTTGGAGCAAGTTCGGCAGGAATAGGAACTGACAAAGGAGATGGTAAAAAGAACCAGAATGGTAAAGCAAGGGTAACAAGCACGATTGGCAAAATGGAACGAAAACTGTTTGTTAGATCGCGAATGCGAGGTAAAATAAAAACAAATAAAATAACATGACCAAGAACAAACACAAACCATAGCAACCAATAATCAACTAATAAAAGATAAACAAATGTGACTAGTGGTAGGCACACGATCGCGATTCGTTCAATCACACCTGAAAATTTTGACAGCAACCAATCTTTTGTATGAAACAACCAAAGTACACTCGCAAACATACTCATCACGACCAAATAAAATCCCGCGGAATTGATTGTTCCGATTGTATTAAAAGAACTGTTTTGTGTGAACAAACTGATTATAGAAAACAAACCTGTAAAAACCGCGGAAAGCAAAAGTAGAAAATAAACAATGCCATATCTATCAAATAAAATGTTGACGATAAGATAAAACAAAACAACGAAACCGAATGTTGTGATAACGCTTGTATATTCCTGTGATGAAGTTCCAACCCAAGAAATAAAAGGAGAACTTGAATAGAATGCTGAAACTATAAACGTGGCAAGATATAACAACGGTAAAACATTGATCCACCCTTTGCGAAACGAAAAACGTTTTTGGACAATCATTCCAGCAATCCATGCAAGTGCTGCTGCAAAAGTTAGTACAAGAAAGAATGTTTGTTTATTTAATTCCAAAAAATCAATCGTAAATGGAAGGAAAAAAAGGGGAACAAAAAAAATGTTTATATACAAAAGCCAACGCGTCGCAGATAAAAGTCGGGTCATAAACAAAAAATTTTATGTCCTGAGCCCTTCGACTTCGATAAAGTTATTGCCTTCGACAGGCTCAGGCAATAACAAGGCTAAGGCAATAACTATTCATAAGACATTTCTGCCTTCGACAGGCTCAGGCAATAACAAGGCTCAGGCAATAACTCTGATTACACTTATCTAATTATATCAGCAAGTTGGATACGCAAAAAGGACGAGTGTGGGGTGCTCGTCCTTTTCGCTATTTGGTTGTTAGCGTTGTCGAAAGAACGTTTCGTCAACGCAGGAAGATGGCTTATGTGGATTCTGAAACTACTCATCTTCCTGTGCGGACGATATTGTTTCGATTAGCGTCTCTGTTGGTTCCTCGGCTTGTTCGCCGCCTTCAACTTCGACTGCTGGATCGATAATGGTTGTGTCCGGACTCGCCGGAGATGCAGGGTCTACAGACTCAACTTGTAATCCATCTACCATGGGGATATCCATTTCACCAATTACCCATTCGACAAGCTCAGGGGATAATACTTCCGATATCTGATCTCCGACATCTGATACCTGCTCTTTCGGTTCATATCCTTTTCTGTAAGCCGTCACCATCCAATCAAACTCAGCGTCAACTACTTCTCCGCCGAACTGTTTCACAACAAAATGATTATTGTCTTTTTCAGACACATAGAGTGAAACTGGACTGTTCGGTGTTACAAATACTCGAATTGGAGCATCAGCCGCGATAACATCGTTGAACTCCTGAGAAACGCTTTCAAATCGCACTTCTGAAGTTCCCCCTGAAAGTTTTGACGTTCCCGAAAGCGTGATAACGGCTTCAGGAGAAGTAACCGCAATTGTTTCAACTTTTTCGTCAGTGTAAGAACGAATAACTGTTTTCAATAATGCCTCAGTTTTAATCGTTCCATCTTGAGAAATTTCCCAAACATCGCTTATTCCAGCCAAGCGACCAATACTCATAATCTCATGCCCTGCCATAAATATATTTCCTGTCATTTCAAGTGAAGAAAAATTCGTGTTTGTGTTCATTGCAAATCCAGATGCTTGATTATTTACACCTGGAGTACTCGATGTTTTTCCACCATTCCAATATCCAACATTTACATAACTCAATATCGAGCCTTCTCCAGATGAGAGCGATTCAAGCGCATAACCAACAACAATTCCAGATTTTGTCGCTTTCATCGCGTATCCTGATTTTGAAGATGCTGTAAGCGGATCACCAATTTTGATTTCGCCGTTTTCTGTTGTTACAAAAGTCGGAACACGACCGGAAAGAGCGATCGGATATGATCCTGCTGAATTTTCTCCAGCCAAAAATCCTGGGCGTGTAGAGACAATTCCAACTAATCCTGATTCATCAACCTCAACTGAACGACGAACTTTTTCTCCTTCACCTGAAAACACGACAACTTCCCCTGGCGAAAGAATTTCACTTGAAGGGAACATCTCTGCAAAATCATAAGAACCAGTTGACCAGCCTTTCGCATTTGTCCGCATATAATCTCCTCCAGCGCCTTCAGAACCATCGTAGTAAATATATTTTTCTGTTTGCGCGACACCGCGATCTGATGGATAAAGGCGCCCGCTTATTACCATGTCTCCAGCAATCTGCATTGTTCCTTTGTCAGTGATATAAGCGACCTCCGTGTCTGTTGTATTTCGAACAGACAAACGATAATTGTCTTGATCTGTAACACTTGCTTTGAGCATCATCTCAACTGCTTGAGCTTCATTTCCATCCCAAGCTGAACCGCGAAGCGCAAATCCGTATGAATCAAAACTTGGTTGTGAAACGCTTGCTGTTCCAAGCGGCGCCATCACGGCTTTGTCAGTTACAACGGTTGAGCTTCCATCGCTTCCAATCACATTTCCCAAATACCATCCGTTGTTCACTTGAACCATAACCTGTCCGGTTGGTCCGCTGAAATCAGAAAGAGCCATTCCAATTACGCGCCCAACTTCTGTTGCTTTCATTGCAAATCCCTGAGTTGACGAAGTCGTCAAATAGTCACCAACTTGAATTGAACCGTTTTCGTTTGTGACGTTGACTGGCACACGTCCAACAAGCGCGACAGGCATTGGATTGTCAGAATCGTTTACGTTATATCCAGCTGAAGTAAAGTCGCCGTAGTTGTTTGAAACAATACCGGCAACAGGGCCCTGATATGGCGTTGAAGATTTAACGAGTTGAACGATCGTTTGACCATCTTCTGTTACAACCGCGCTGTTTCCTGGAACAACGATATCGCCATATGAAATTCCAGATGCAACAGGATATTGCTCGGCATAGTCAGCAGACGGACCTCCATCGCAGTCACGAAGCTCATATGCAGTGCCTGCACTTGGCGGTGTTGCGCCTGCAAGCGAAGAACATACTGCAGTTGTGCTAGATGTTGCGCCAAGTCCGACAGAAACAAGATCCGCTGACACCAAACCGTAGTCCCAATTTGTTCCTTCTATATAAACACCGTATTGATTTGCAGCCTGCGCTGAAGCAGGGTCATCAACATGAATACCATACAGAAAATTAACTCCGTCAGGAGTCAGTCCACTCAAATCAATATCTAAAACGTTTATTCTTCCTGTTTGTGTTGTAGCAGAATCGAAATCAGCATTGATAAGATCTCCTGTTGTCCATTCTGTTTCCAAGTCGAAATCTAAAAATGTTCCTGTCGCTGCTGGTAAAATCGTCAGTACACCTCCTGTTGACATATTCCAATCATCCCCTCCATTCAAAGCCAAAGTTGTTGACGCATTTGTATTGCCAATACTAATCGTATCTGCTGATGTTCCATTTGTTGCAATACTAATCACGTTAGCCAAATCAGTTGTAACACCGCCTATATCAAGTGTTGTGGAATTACTTGAGGAATCAAAAAAGTTAAAAGTTGAACTACTTGAAGTTAAATCTCCGCCATCAACACGCAAGTCACTGTCAATTTCAAGATCTGATTCAACATAAAGATCACCAGCTCCTGTTGCGAAATCCGGTGTTGTCGGCGATGAATCTACCGCAATGTGAACTGGCGCGCTTGCAAAATACCCAGCAAAATTATTTGTTCCGCCGCTCGCTTCAGCATAAATTCCAAATCGGCTTGTTCCGTCTGCTGTGTTTGAAAAATTTCCTCCATAGCCATTTGTAATCGCCCCGTCACCGGCTGTTATATATCCATCAACTCCGATCGCATTCGTAATTGTTCCTCCAGCTGTATTTGAGCCTGTTCTTCCGAGAATTCCAGCTGATGTTCCCATCGTAAGAGCACTTGATGAATGATTTGCAACACCACTGACACCATAGATTGCGTTTGCGGCAGAACCTGAACTGCGCGTATAAGTTACAATTCCTTCTGCTCCATAAAGTGTGTGTGTAAATGCTCCTGGATTTGCGTCTGATGTTACACTAAAATATCCGCCCATATCGTTTCGATTCGCCGAAAGAGCGGTGCTGTTTGTTTGCTGACCAATCACAACGCCTGATGCGGCAACTGCTGAATAATCCGTGAATGGAGAACCGGCTTGTGCGATCAATGCCCCTGTCAAAGTCATTACACCAGTGTCGCTTGCGTCGACCAACCTCATCAGATCATTACCAGATGTATCTTCAAATGTAAGAGTTCCTGTTACACCCTCGAAAGACCGAATGCCATCCATTGTGTAAAAATTCGTTCCGGCATTAACAGCATTCGTAATGTTTGATTCAGCGGCGTCAAGAGCGTCTGTGATAACCCCGCTTCCGCCTGTAGCATTCACTATTATTGCATCAGGCATTGAGTTGGAAGAGGCCTCTGAATTTTGGATCGAAATTCCAGCTTCATATGTTCCAGAAGTAGCATTTGCAGTTGAATTTCCAATAATACGAATTCCAAACATATCGCCATCTGTATCATTTCCAGTTAGGTTAATGTTGACACCAACATTATCTGCACCTGCTGCGGTTCCGTCATTTTGAGTCAAACTTATATATTGCGCATCAACATCTGCTGTGAGTGTGGTCTGCACAATACTAAGCAATGTTGAAGTGGACGAGCCATCTCCAATCAAATCCATTGAGTCTCCATCATCAAGAGTGAAGTTGGCATCTCCTTGGAAGTTAACATCATCGACAACAGCAAGATCGTTTGAAATAGCAAGACTGCCTGTCAATGAAACATCAGTTGCTCCACTGTTTGCTGTTGTTATTGTCAGTCGTGTAAGCGAAGCTGATCCAAGTGTTATTGTTTCCAAAGTATTTGATGTTGTTATGTCAAGATAATTTGTTGAGCCTTCAGTTATCGTAAACGCTGACACTGTATTGTCATCAATATCAATATCAGTCGCGTTATCCAAATTGATATTTCCACCGTCCAAAAATAAATCTGCGAATTGGCTTGTTGAAGATCCAAGATCAAGTCCTGAATCAGATGAAGGAAAAAGTTCTGTCGAGTTCAAACTCAACTCATTGGCACTACTTATTCCAAAAATGATTTGTCCGTTCGTGTCATTGCTTATAGTTTCCGCGTTTTGAAGTTCAATATCAATTCCGTAAGTTGTCGCGTCAATATCAATAGCGTTCCCTGTTCCTGATCCAGCTATATTTATTGCGTCTCCTGAACCCGCGCTTGAAATAGCAAGAGTATTGCCAGTTGAAGATGTGTAGTTTTGAGTAAGGGAAAGAACATTTCCTGTGTGCGTACACGTATCGTCTCCAGTTGAAGTACAGTTATCGGAAATTGCAACAACAGGCGATACAACAGAAACAGCGATCGCTCCTCCAATTCCGTCGTTGACATCAAGCGATCTAGAAATATCTAGCACGTTTCCGGAAACAGACACTCCGTTGGTTGTATATTGACCTGTTTCTGAAGCTACAAATAAATCTCCAGACGTCGCAACACCAGAAGTTGTTGTCAAATAAATTCCTCGACCCGTTGTTAATCCGTCAACACTAAAATCAAGCGCGTTCGCAGACGAAACACTGTCGGCCGTAAAATCAAATGGATCTGTTGTTGTTTGGTTTGATGAATAATCAATCGAACGATCATCGTTGAAAGTTACAAATGCTGTACCACTGTCTTCAATCGTAAAATCACCAGTGCTTGAAAGGTTGATGGAAAATAGGTTGCCATCAGCAAGGCCATTATCGATTTCTGTTGCCACATCTAAATTGAGAATATCTTCAAGTTCTGTGAAGTCTAAACAGTCAACACATGAAAGATCACTAACTGTCGCTGTTCCAGCAACATCAAGTGAAGAATCAAAGTCAACTGCTCCGTCAACATACAAACCGCCATCGATTTCGGCAGTGCCTTCAACAAATAACGAGTCGTCAGCAAGAGCGACAAGATTGTCCGGCACTGATCCTGTTCCAATTCTCTGACCTGACGTAACAGTCAAATCTGTTCCGACAGTGACATCGCGGGTTGTTGAAACACCGCCTGTAATTGAAACGTCATTCGAAGCATTAGCATCTGTTGTTATTGTTATCGCTGTTACAGAAGCAGAACCGAATGCAAGTGAAGTCGCTGTTGTTGTTCCAAAACTTAGTACGCCTGCCGCGTTTGCATCCACTCGCGAACTTGGATCAATCAATACGTTTCCGCCGTCGGTTATATTTCCAGAGCTATCAATATCAAAAGCGCCTGCGGCCGCTGAAACAGCTCCAGTAGAACCTGTCACATCAAAATTTGTTCCATCAATGTTATTTGCATCAATCGTGAGTGCACTATCAAAATAAGCTGTCCCATCAACCTCGAATGCACCCTCAACATAGAGTGAGTCATCGGTGGTTGCATCCCCAGGAACTCCAGTGTCACCAACTCGAGTATATCCGGTCGCAGACAAACTCAAGTTTCCATCTGAAGTTACATCATCGCCGTTAACTGCAAGATCGTCTGTAAGAGTGACAGCTCCAGTTACACCAAGAGTACCTGCAAATGTTCCATTTCCAGAATCATTTACAGTAAATGCGGCAACACCATTATCTTGGATAATAAAGTCCCCTGTACTTGAAAGATTAACTATCGTATTTCCTGTTCCACTGTTCGTAATTGTTAATACCTCTGCCCCGTCTTGAGTGATTGAAGTGCTTGTGTCAAGCGCAAGAGTGTCAGAGAGTTCTGTGAAGTCTAAACAGTCAACACATGAAAGATCACTAACTGTCGCTGTTCCAGCAACATCAAGTGAAGAATCAAAGTCAACCGCTCCATCAACATACAAACCGCCATCGATTTCGGCAGTGCCTTCAACGAATAATGAATCGTCAGCAAGAGCGACAAGATTGTCCGGCACTGATCCTGTTCCAATTCTCTGACCTGACGTAACAGTCAAATCTGTTCC
>JACPHT010000010.1 GCA_016188475.1 Candidatus Uhrbacteria bacterium | reverse complement strand
GCCTCGCCATACCGTCTGCTGACGGCATATGGCTCCGGCGTTCGAGTCTCGACGCAAGCCACGCAGGTGGCTTGCTTCTGCCATCAACAAAAAACCCCGAACAATGTCAGGATTTTTTGTTGGAGCGGCAGACGAGACTCGAACTCGCGACCTTCTCCTTGGCAAGGAGACGCTCTACCAACTGAGCTACTACCGCAAATCTTTTGAGGAAAGGTTAGCAAATACTTTGTTCCATGACAAGGCCTCGTTGTATACTATCTTTATATGGTCAGCACAAAAATCACCAATCAAAAAATTGCCAACATCTTTTCAGAAATAGCGTTGTATCTTCATGCTGAAGAAGTGCCATTCAAACCTCAAGCATACGAAATCGCAGCAGAAAATATTCTCGCGCTTGAAGAAGAGCTTTCTGTTTCATATCAAAAATGCGGAAAAAAATGTATTGATGAAATTCCAGGAATAGGAAAAAGCATGGCTGATAAAATAGTAGAGATTGTTCAGACAGGTAAATTAAAATACTTCGATCAACTCAAAAAAAAATATCCTTTTGAAATGTTAGAGCTGACAAATATCCAAGATGTCGGCCCAAAAACAGCTCTGACTCTCTACAAAAAATTAAAAATCAAAACAGTCGATGATCTCCAAAATGCAGCAGAAAAAAATTCGATCTCAAAAATTCCTGGAATGGGCACAAAAACCCAACGAAATATTTTGCGAGGAATTCAATTTCTAAAATCAAGTTCTGGACGACGAATTATTCATAAAGTTCTCCCTCTTGCGCAAAACATCGCAAAAAAATTACAAACTGTTCCTGGGGTAACACACGTTGATATCGCTGGTTCACTTCGCAGAAGAAAAGAATCAATTGGAGATATTGATCTTCTCGCAACAACATCAAATCCAAAACAGCTTATTAAAACTTTTGTTTCACTTCCTGAAGTTGAAAAAGTTTTGGAACAAGGAAATGAAAAAGCAATGGTGCGATACACGTTTGGAATGCAGGGCGACCTTCTAATTCTAAAACCATCGGAATATGGTGCGGCGCTTCTTCATTTCACTGGCTCACGTGAACACAACATTCTTTTGCGAGAACTGGCAATTAATAAAAAAATGAAATTGTCAGAGCATGGACTTGTTCATGAAAAAAAAATCATCGCCGCAAAAACAGAAAAACAAGTTTACACAGCACTTGGTCTTCAAGAAATCCCGCCAGAGGTTCGCATTGGAGCAGATGAAATAAAACTTGCGCAAAAACACAAAATCCCAGAATTGATTCCATACAATTCTCTAAAAGGCGATCTACAAGTCCAAACTGATTGGTCTGATGGAGACTCATCAATCGAAGAGATGGCACTAGTAGCCAAAACTTTCGGACTTTCATATTTTGCTGTCACGGATCACACAAAGTCACTAACCATCACAAATGGTTTGAATGAAAAACGACTTTTAGAACAAGGAAAAGCAATAGACAAGCTCGACAAAAAACTCAAAAACTTCCGAGTTCTAAAATCAACAGAATGTGACATAAAAAAGGATGGATCGCTTGATCTTTCTGATCGTGCACTTGAGACTCTTGATGTTGTATCAGTTTCAGTTCATTCAAATCGAAACATGGAGAAAAAAGAAATGACACAGAGAATCTTGCGCGCAATGAAACATCCGCTTGTGCATATTTTATTCCATCCGTCAGGAAGAATCGTAAATGTGCGAGACGGATACAATGTCGATATGGATAAAATCATCAAAGCCGCAAAAGAATATAAAGTTGCACTTGAAGTTAATGGATCCGAACGTCTTGATCTTCATGAAAAGTATATTCGCCAAGCAATTGAACTTGGTGTGAAACTTGTAATCAGCTCTGACGCTCACGCACCAAAACATTTTGTGAATCTTGATTTCGGAATCGGACAAGCAAGACGTGGTTGGGCTACAAAAGCGGATGTGCTTAACACAAAAACTGTTGACGAATTTTTGAAAGCGATAAAGAAATAATTCTTAGATAGCTGGGTTGTGTTATGTCTCCGGGCCATCGGACTGTCGCCGCTGTTCCCTACGACATAGCACAACCAAGCTCGGAGGCGCGAAGCCAAGCAGTTAGCTTCTTTACTCGTCCTCGACTCCCTTTGATATGGCGCGCCTCGCAATGACCACAGTTTATGCATAAATTTCTTCTCGAAGTCGAACGTGAAATCAGAAAACTCGCGGATAAAAATTACAAAGCATCCAACGATCGATTTAACATTCCACGTTCAGTCGGAGTATCTTCTGAAAAACTTAAAGAAAGATTAAAAACCGGTTTTTCATTTTCAAAACTTCCAGATGTTGAACAATGGAAAATTTGGAATTTTATAATGCGAAATAGTCGACTACACGAAACACAAATGTCTGCACTTCGATTCGCAGAAAATCGGATTGAAACGATTGGAAAACAAGAATGGAATTATTTACGTGGGTGGGTGGATTTTATTGATAACTGGGCGCACTCTGATGTGCTCTCAAAAGTCTATTCATTTTTGTTTGAAAGACATCCTGATTTGATTATTACAACTCTCAAAAAGTGGAACAAATCAAAAAATCCATGGAAAGAGCGAGCGTCTATTGTTTCACTAATTTATTATGCTTCACCAAAACGAAAAGCACCACCAGTAAAACTTATTCTTGAAATGATCGAGCCACTGATTCAAGTCAAAGATAAATATGTCCAAAAAGGAATCGGTTGGACTTTGCGCGAAAGTTATAATCTGTATCCAAAAGAAACATTGGAATTTATTAGCGCATACGTTAAAAAACTTTCCGCGGATGCTTTTTCTTATAGCACGGAAAAGTTAAACAAACAGACAAAATCTGAATTAAAAACAATGAGGAAGTGACATTACGACAATTATCTGTTATTTTTGCATTCGTGGGCGAGTGGCGTAACTGGTAGCCGCATGGGTCTTAAAATCCCTTGGCCGAAAGGCCGTGCGGGTTCGAATCCCGCCTCGCCCACCAGTAAGGAACTATGAATTTCAACACACTTGCATCAAAAGAAGTCCAAACAAAAACAGCCGAGGCTTTACACGCGAAAGGTTATGAAGTTTATGAAGTTAAAACAGGAAACGACGCGCTTGAAAAGATAAAAACACTTATTCCAAAAGGCGCTTCAATCATGAATGGCTCATCTCGCACACTTGAACAAATTGGGTTTGTGGAGTTTCTAAAATCCGGCAAGCATGAATGGAATAATTTGCACGATGCAATTATTGCAGAAAAAAATCCAGACAAACAAACAGAACTGCGCAAACAATCTGTTCTTTCTGATTATTATCTCGGAAGTGTGCACGCACTCACTCAAGAGGGAGAATTTATAATCGTTTCCGCTTCAGAAAGCCAGCTTCCTCATATCATTTTTACATCTCCAAATTTGATTTTTGTTGTTGGCGCGCAAAAAATCGTTCCAACACTTTATGACGCACGAAACAGAGTAAAAGAATATGTGTTTCCACTTGAAGACGAGCGTATGAAAGAAGCAGGTTATGCTGGAAGTATGATCGCAAAAGAATTAATTTTTCATGGTGAACTAGCAGTAATGGGAAGAAAAATAAATTTTATCCTTGTAAACGAAGCCTTGGGTTTTTAGAAAAGAAAAAACATGTCTGTGCGACATGTGTGAGTTTGTTAAGTTGGAGTTGTAGGACAAGGTGTGGGATCAACTTTTACACCCCGTGAACGCTTGTGTTCTTCGCGACAGCGAGCCTTTTCAATGTCCTGTGTGATATTGAAGAGTTTGGTCCTCCACTCTTCGTGTTTGCCTGTGTATCCGTCAATATGTACATTGTGAAGAACGGTATATATTGTCTTGAGAAGCTCGAGCCCTCCGATTGTGTTCTTCAAGCGCGAAGAATCTTCGATTTGTTTTGCTACTTGTTCGAATACTCCAAGAAGATCTTGGCGTATCTTGCGTTCGAACTTAAGTTCTTCCACATTTCTAGCCAGATGGCGTTCGATACTTTTCAGAGTGCCAGATAGTGACCCAATAACCAGCGACAAACCCATATTGTCGTGCTTTCTAACAAAACCAAGCAGTCGGATCGCTTCATCAACCTCGATCTTCACACTTTCACGACCACCAGTGGCATGATCCGGCCAATCAAATCGAAGATCAATCATCACAGAACCTGTTAAAGTGACTCGATTGAAAACCGCACTCCAGCCTTTTAGAATCATTGCGCCTTCGTCATCAAACCGTTCTTGTATTATGCACCGCCTTGATTTGAACCATCCGCCAAGCGGGACATAGAACACCAAACAGTTAATAGGCATATTAGATTCAGAGAGATTCTGATGAAAATCTATCTCACATAAACACGTTTCGGCTTCGCCAGTGCCTCTCATCCAGAAATCCGCGACATAGCCACGAATGTTTCGATTGAAGTACGACTTGATCCATTCACGCCGCGATCCGAATGTGAAGTAACATACGATCGAGACAAAGAAAGCCATAAAAACCGGTATCGTTACTATCTTCCATTGGACCGACAAATAGTCGCCGGACAAAAGAAACAGTGCGCCAATGGATACACACGCCAAGAGTATTAGAGTGTTGATCAAACCTCCTAGCATTTTGAAGATGCCGAGTTCGATCGGTATGTACTTATGTATTTCTCGACTGAAGTCACTACTTGGATATGTAAAGTACATTGAACATCTCCTTCCGGTCTGGCAATGTCAGACGGGCAACTGACGGTGAAAACACGGTCAGCCATGGAATTTAGGGTGTTGCGGAACCTATCCACAACCGAATAAAAATATCTCTTTTTGCAAAAAAAGTCAAGGAAAGGGATAATGGTGGCGATATGATAGAACGTGAAGAAACGAATGTGCCAAAATCCATTTTATCCACTGAACCTGTCGAAGGGGATAACGAAACAACTTTTGAAGTTGGACTACGGCCGCAAACTCTGAGCGAATTCGTCGGCCAAAACGACATCAAGCAAAACCTCACAATTTTTATCGAAGCCGCAAAAAAACGAAACGAGCCGATCGAACATGTTTTACTTTACGGAAATCCAGGGCTCGGAAAAACAACTCTCGCACACATCATCGCAAATGAAATCGGATCGCAAATCCGCGTTACCTCTGGCCCTGCAATTGAAAAAGTAGGAGACTTGGCCGCGATCATATCAAACCTCGGACGCGGCGATATTTTGTTCATTGATGAAATTCATCGGTTGAACAAAACGATCGAAGAAATTTTGTATCCAGCAATGGAGGATTATGCGCTCGACATTATTGTCGGCAAAGGCCCAACAGCACGCACACTTCGACTTAGTCTTGAAAAATTCACGATAATAGGAGCGACAACCAGACTTTCTCTTCTTTCTTCCCCGCTTCGTGACAGATTTGGAGTAACGCACCACTTAAATTTTTACACTGAAGAAGATATTAAAAAAATTCTAGAACGAAGCGCGCGACTTTTGAATGTTGAAACTGAACCTTCAGCGCTCGAGATACTTTCATCGCGTTCTCGTCGAACGCCTCGCATAGCAAACAGACTTCTTAGGCGTGTGCGCGACTTTGCGCAAGTAAAAGCAAATGGTTGTCTCACTCCCGGACTTTGCGAACAAGCGCTTAAACTTTTAAGTGTTGATGAACTCGGCCTCGATCAAACCGACCGCAGGATTTTGGAAACTATCATTGAAAAATTTTCAGGTGGGCCTGTTGGGCTCAACACAATCGCGGCCGCTACTCAAGAAGAAATCGAAACAATCGAGGAAGTTCATGAACCGTTTTTGCTTCAAATAGGATTTTTGGATCGTACACCGCGTGGACGAATAGTTACTGAAAATGCATACAAACATTTGAAATGCGCTTTTCCAAACAAACACCTGATATAATAAACAACGCAGGCTGAAACATGCGGCTACCCATTATTCTTGTATTGGTTTTCTTGGCCCTCTTGACACTTCCACGCTATGTTCGACCTTCAAACATTTTCTGTTCCGGTATCAATCTTCCTTATTCCATATGGTCTGTACATGGCGGTTTTTATTTTTTATTGTTTCTTCAACATCTACCACCTAATTCGATACGGTCTTTACGGTTTTGGGTTATATATCATTATAACTATTTTCGCAGGCGGAACTATATTGCTTGTTTCAGGATCGATATTTATATTAAAAGAATACGATTGGTCGCAACCAATTTTTCTAAATAACATAATCGAAACTTACAGCAAGGATCTATTTAAGAGTTGGTGAAGTGAAAATATATGTACGATCTTAAAAAACTTCCAAACCAACGAGAAAACGAGAAAGTTATTTTATTTCTTCGAAGACAGTGGTTTTCGATTTTGATAATAATTGTTGCGTTTGTTTTATTATCAGGAGTTCCACTTTTAATCGCTTGGTATTTTTGGGACATAGTTAACACATGGTTGTTTGACACGACTTTTGGCCCAATCATCACGATCGTTGGAAGTATGTATTTTCTTTTGGTGTGGCTTTCAACTTTTATTGAATTCACCGACTATTATCTTGACACGTGGATTGTAACAAACGAACGAATTATAAATGTTGAGCAAGAGGGGCTTTTCCATCGAACGGCTTCTGAGCTTGATCTTGCCGCTGTTCAAGATACAACAGCTGAAATTCGAGGATTCATGCAAACGGTTTTTAATTATGGAAATGTTTTTGTTCAAACTGCGGCTGAAAAAGAACGCTTCCATTTTATAAATATAAATAATCCAGAACACGTAAAAGAAATTGTCACACAACTTGTTGAAGATGATAAAAAGAGATTGGCGTCTCAAGGCGGAGCGCTTATTGGGAAAGTAAAGATACTTGGGAAGTAGGTGAATTTGATTTCCACTCATATACATTCCAAGACCACAGCGCTAATTTTTTAGCGTCAGCAAATGATTGAGCGCGAGAAGAAGCGCCAAACAAGACGATGAGCAATTCACGCTCATCATTTTTTTTTGGTTCAAGCGTTACAACAAGATTCCATCCTGATTCTTCTAAATATCCTGTTTTACCGCCTGTCACAAACACATCATCATACTGTGGTTTGTAGAGCATCCAATTTGTGCTTGTCATTTTTTTTGTTGTTCCTTTGTTCGCAACTTTAATAAATCTCTGCGCCGTTGTTGTGTAATGTTGTATTTCTTTTTTTTGTAAAACTAATTGAGCGATTCTTGCCATCTCAAGAGGAGTTGATTGATTTCCAGGATCAATTCCGGATTGATCAACAAATTTTGTATGCGACAGATTCAAACTTTTTGCATAGTCGTTCATTTTTTGAATAAATTCGTCTTTTGAAAAACCGCTCGAACGTGAAAGAGCGATTGCCGCGTTATTAGCAGACGCAACAAGTGTCGCGTAAAACAAATCATCAACAGACAAAGTGTCGCCGTCATTTACCCACAAACGCGCTCCCCCGACATTGTCGGTGTTGCGCATTGCAACTTGTTGATTTTTTGAAACCTCTTGTTCAAGAACGATTGAAGCTGTGACAAGTTTTGTTAAAGACGCAATTGGCCAAACACGATTTTCTTGTTTGATGGTAAGAAATTCTCCTGTGGCGCGATCCATTACAATATACGCCTTTGCTCCAATTTTGGATTCAATTTCACTTGGGTCAATTCTCTCTGGAACAACTAATGTATTTGCAAAAGCCGTCGTAGGGATAAATAAACATAAGAACAAAAATACCATCAAAAATGGATGGTATGTCGGTGCACGGGAAAACAAACGTCGAACCGTAGTCTGTCTACGGAGAGACGTTTGTTGGGACCCGTAAGCCGACAGATCGCCAGTTTTGACGGTATTTTTTAATTCCATCTTTTTATCAAATCTATATCCTTATAAAAATATCCTAAAATTTCTTTCCAATTTTTTCCTTGTTCCTCTGCCATACAAAGCGCTTCTGTCGCGCTCATTCCAACCCCATGTCCCCAAAGTTTTCGCCCTTTTCTAAGATCACACGGCGCTGGAACTGATTTAAGCCACGCGACTGTCCCTCCCCAAACTTCACTCCAATCTCGCGTACGTCCATCTGAACGAGAAAAGTAGGGGGTAAGCGCTGTCGCGTTTTGATAATTAACAGTAATTCCTGCCGTGTTTTCAACCGCTTCTCGAATTCGCGGATTGCGAGTTTCATACTCATATCCATTATAAACTTGATCATCGGCAGTTGAATTCACGTGGAAATATTCACTTGCGTGTTTTGTTGCGCGCTCCCAATGGTAAAGAGCATACGTTCGCGCAACTGTTACAAGCGCTTTTTTATATTCTTGATTTGAATCATTTGATGTTTCACCAAGACCATATAGATACTCATCGATCGGCAATTCATTTATAAGCCACGTTCGGTCTTTGGCGCTGTTATATCTAAGTTCCAAAACATCGCGAAACTGATTATCCGCGTATCCGGCTTTGCGAGTTTTACGACGATCAAAATTTTGAACTGTGCAAACTCCATCTGAAGTCTTTGGAATAAAACGCAGGTAATCATTTGTTTGTTCTATCCCAGCGCCACGATTAAAATAATATCTTTGATTTTTGTAAAACGCTCGAACCATTTGACCAGAAGTCATCTCACCAAGTAAGGCAGTGTTGCCTCCGCGCAGTTCCCAATCTGTGTTGCAACTTATCTCAACTGTCCAATCCGTTTCTTCATCAACAATAAGCACCCCAACTCGAATAGTTGGTTCTGATATGATGTTGGTTGAAGCAACAGAATTTGGATCAACGACAACAGGCGACTCAAGCGCCTCTGGCGAACCAGTCGTAACTTCAACAGGAATATCAATTGAAAAATCCGGAACAACTTTATCATCAACAGCAAACTGATATTTAACAATGTGCGTTCCTTTTGTTTGAGGTGCGTTAAAAGAAAATTCAATCAAATCAAGCGCGCCCGGTTTTATCTCACCCTCTGTTTTGACAGCTACTTTTGTGTCAGAAACCCATGAAGCGTTTTGTGTTTCCGATGATGCGATGGCAATATCAAGCGGTCGAATTTCACGCGACCTCCAAACAACATTTCCAGTATTTTTTACACCTATCTTGTAGCGGACTTCTTCGCCAGCTTGTGCTGTAATCTGTTTTGCTGAACGAACAAGAAGCATTGCTGAAAGTCCGGCAGAAGAAACAGGCGAAGCGGTCCCGTCGGAAGAAACCCCTTTCGTCATCCCGAGCGTAGCCGAGGGATCTTTTGAAGAAGCTTTGGCGACTTTTATTGTGAGAGTAAATTCGCCTCCTGGAATCCATGTTTTGTTTTCAGCGGCTAAATTAAACGTCTCTTTATAATCACCTTCCGTGAGCGGTGCCTTAAGAAGCAAATCTATCGTTCCAACTTTTCCCGGAGGAACTGAGCTCTCTTTTAAGAGAGCTCCTTGTGTATAATCAACCCAGTTATCAGCCCGAAAAATGCTTGCGCGGTATTTTGGACCGTATGTATAAACAGAAACGTACGCGTTTCCTGTGTTTTTCCACGTTGTTGTGCCGATATTTTGAAACTCAATCGTAATTTTCTGTGTTGCTCCAGGCTCAATTGTGAATCCTGACTTTGGCGCGCTAACTTGAATTGCTTCAAAACCTTTTTTTGGAGCCGCCATTGCTGGTTGTACAAGAAAAAAAAGAAAAATCGCGGCAATTGCGATGCTTGTGAGCTTCAAAAACACTTGAGGAACTTTATTTAAAAATCCTCCCATATTTCATGAAACATTGTATCAAAAAATCGGACCTTCGTCAATTCACATTTTTTCGTGATAAACTTAAGAGACCATGTTTTGGGTTTTGGGTTTTGGGTTTTATGTCAAAAACAATAATTGCAAGAAACTTCTCAATTCAAGTTGCAAGCAGAATCATGGCCGTTCTCGTCGGACTTTTTTCAATTGCAATTCTTACACGCACACTTGGCACAAACGCATTTGGAGAATACACAACAGCGATAACTTTCTTGCAGTTATTTGGCGTAATTGTTGACTTCGGTCTTACGCTCACTCTTGTTGTAATGATTTCTGAAGAAGGTGCTGACGCGGAGAGAATAGTCGGAAATATTTTTGGACTTCGCATGATCTCTGGAGCTATTCTGTTTAGTATCGCGCCGATTGCTGTTCTGTCTCTTCCATGGTCAGACGTCGTAAAAGAAGCAGTGCTCGTTGGATCAGTCGCTTATGTTTTGATGGGGGGAGCGACTTTGCTTGTTGGTGTTTTTCAGAGATATCACGCAATGTGGCGCGCTGGCTTGGCAGAAATTTTAAACCGCCTTGCGCTTTTAATCTTCATCGCGCTTTTTGCATGGTTTAAACTCGGAGTTGTCTGGATGGTTGCGGCTTCTGTTATTGCAAACGCTGTTTGGCTTTTTTCAATGATACGACTCGCGCGACCGTTTCTTCATATTCAATTTTTACATGATCTCAAAATGTGGCGGAACGTTTGGGGACGATCTTGGCCAATTGCTGTTTCTGTATTTTTTAATCTTCTTTATCTCAAAGGAGATATTTTGTTTCTGGCTTATTTTCGAAACCAAACAGAAGTTGGTATTTACGGCGTAACTTATCGCGTGCTTGACATGCTAACAGCGCTTCCTGTCATGTTTATGGGAATCCTTCTGCCAATTGTTGTAAACACATGGTCATCTGGAAATCGCGATGAATTTAGAGCTCATGTCGCGCGAACTTTTGATTTATTTATGATCGCGGCAATTCCAATAATTATAGGAACACAACAAGTCGCGAAACCTCTAATGCGACTGATTGCTGGTCCTGGATACGACGCGGCAGGTGAAATATTGAAACTGCTTATTTTTGCTGTTTTCGGTGTTTTCCTCGGCGCTTTGTTCGGCCATCTTGTTGTTGCTCTCAATAAACAAAAACCGATGACTTGGGGTTATGTAAGTGTGGCTGTTGCGACAGTTGTCGGATATTATATTTTCATTCCAAAATTTGGAATGTGGGGCGCGGCATGGATGACTTTGTTTTCCGAATGGATGATCGCCCTTATTACTTTTTTGGTTGTATACAAAATTACAAAAGTTCAACTGCGTTTTGTTATTGCTGGAAAAGCGATTTTTGCTTCAGCTGTAATGTATCTTTTTTTGCGATTCGTCCCATCTCTTTCAGTCCTTGTTGATATTTTATTTGCGGCAATTTTATATTTGGCAATAATGCTTGTAATAAAAGGAATAAAAATGGAAGATATCCGCGCGCTAAAAAACGCTCAACAATCTATTGAGTGAGTATGGATAAATTTATCTCAACAGGAATCCTTGTCACACTCGCTCTTTTGCCGGCTTATTTGTTGCGAGCAAATATTTTTGGAATTCCAACAACTTTTCTAGAAATAATGTTGCTTATACTGATTATTCTTTGGCTCATTCAAAATAGAAAACGGCTCAAAGAATTATTCGCGATCAAACAATCATGGACGGTTTTTATTGCTCTTGTCATTGTAGCCGCAACGGTCAGCGCAATTATCGCGCCGGACATATTTTCAGCATTAGGAATTTGGAAAGCATATATTATTGAACCGATTTTATTTTTCTATTTGCTTGTTGATCTTTTGAAAAGAAAACAAATAACAAATGAACGTGTTTTGATTGCATTATGTGTTGGAGGACTTCTTGCTGCGGTCACGGCAATTTTGCAATGGATTTTGTGGGCAGGAATTCCGATACCGTGGGATATTGAACGTCGAGTCACAGGATTGTTTGATTATCCAAACGCGCTTGGACTTTTTCTCGGCCCACTCACTATTGTGTCACTTACACTCATCATGAAAAAACATTTATCTCCTGAGCTTGTCGAAGGAATAAATGTTGACAAAAAATCTCGAAAAAAAATTCTGTTATATTTTATTTTTATAATTCTCTTCCTTCTTGCAATCATCTTCGCTCAATCCGAAGCCGCACTTGCGTCTATTATTGTCACAGGCATTATGATGGGAATCATGCATCACAAATTTCGCAAACCAACGATTGTTATTTCTTGCTTGGCTTTATTGATTATTTTTTCAATTCCAACAACACGCGTTTTCCTTATAAACAAAATTCTGCTTCAAGATTATTCAGGCCAAGTTCGATTAAGCCAATGGAAAGAAACAGTCGAACTTTTAAAAGATCATCCGATTGCCGGAGCTGGACTCTCTCAATATCCAAACGCGCTAAAGCCATATCACAAAGACACGCAGTATGAAATTTTTCAGTATCCGCACAATATATTTTTGAATATTTGGGTCGAGCTCGGATTGCTTGGTCTTCTTACATTTTTCTATTTTATTTATCTGACCTTTCAGACTTTTCGGTCCTTTCCGACTTTTTTTCTTTTTTTCCCCTTCCTTCAAATCTTCCTTCATGGACTCGTTGACGTTCCATATTTCAAAAACGATCTTGCTGTTTTGATATGGACTTTAATCGCACTTTTTTATGTTGAATCGCTTACTGCCAAATCTAAATCCTAAATCAAACCTCCGTATTGGTTTGATTTTTTTTGGGATTGTAATTGTAACTGCCGGTTTGCTTCGTTTTGCGCAGTGGATGTTTCCAGTTTCGAACCCATCGCTTTTACCAGAAGAAAAAACAATGATCCGACTAACTGATCCAAATGACATTTCTAAATATGTTGATTGGTTAGGTCAACTTCCAAAAAAAGTGTTCGGGGGGGAACTTCAAGTTATAGGAATTTATCCAGAAGGAACCGCTGTCTTTTCAAAAAACACAGTCGCGATTGTTTATGTTAAAAATGGGTTTCGATTTATTGAAGTAGATTATCAGCCAGACAAAAAACTTGAAACAGAAAGAATTTTTTATGGAGCGCTTCCATCACAAGAAATTGCGTTGACAGATTCAACAAAAGGTTTGCTTGTGAATGTTCTAGAAAACAGTTATTGCAAAAAACCTGGCGAAGACGCAATCGGAATGTGCCAAATTACAAGAGTGTTGATGTTTGAAAAAGGTGGTTCACTTGTTATGATTTCAGTTGATGGAAATCACGCAAGCGATGGAGAATTGATTGAAATTGCAAGGTCAATACTCGTTGACGAAGAGATATTGTAGTGTTAACCTCGGCACAGAAAACATTTATTTCCTGAGCCTGTCGAAGGAATAAATGTTGATCGTTGGAGAGGTCGCATAGCTGGTCTAGTGCGCCGGTTTCGAAAACCGGTAAGGCGAAAGCCTTCGAGGGTTCGAATCCCTCCCTCTCCGCCAGTTGGAAAAAGCGAAGTTTGGCTCGCCCTCTGCGAGGGCTCGCCAACCGATTTTAGGCGCAAAATTGAATTTTTTATCTTTCAAAATAAAGTTCGAGCCGACATTTTTTAGAAATTGACGGATTTCCATTTTGTCGCTTTGCGACAAAAGAATTTTGGCTTGGCTACTGGCTAAAATCATTTCTTTCATCGGTTCGAGCCAATTATTTCCTTTTTGTTCAAAATCTCTGATTTTTTGCTCAATATCCAGTTTTTCATTGAGCAGTTTTGATTTTTTGGCTTGGTATTCTTCGGGCGAAATGCCTTTGCTTTCAATAAACAAGTCAAGCAGTTTGTCCATTTTTTGCTCAACTTCCGTTTTTTCTTTTTGGAGATTTTGAACAAAAGACAAACTCTCTAACTTTGTCTGCTCTTTTTCCTTGTCTATCTCGGCAAGTATATTTTTTACCCAATCGTCAGGAATAGAAACTTTTTGAATAAAAGATTTCATCTGTTCAACAAGATTTTCCTCTCGCAAATATTTTTCATTACAGGTTTTCTTTTTCTTGGTGCAACGATAATAGTGATGTCCTTTTTGTTTTTCGGCGGTTATGAGACAACCGCAAGACCCGCAACGCATAAGGCCGGAAAAAGCAAACTCGTGTTTTCGCTTTCTCTTTTTCTTGCCTCGGTTATTCATTACTTGTTGAACAGAATCAAAAAGTTTCTTGGAAATAATTGGCTCGTGTGTGCCTTGATAAATTTCGCCGTTGAATTTGAAAACGCCGTAGTAAAAAGGATTTTTCAACATTCGCTGGACACAGGAATAGGAAAGAACATTGCCTTTGTAACTATCAATTGCCGTATCCGCCAAAAACTGCTTAATAGATTTCAGGGTATATTCGCCCGTAGCGTATAGCTCAAAACATTTTCTAATCACTGGTGATTTTTCTTTGTCGGTATCAACTGCTTTTGTTTTATGATTGTTTAAATAGCCAAGCGGTGCAAACCCCGGCCATATTCCTTTCCGCAGTTTTTGGCGGTGGCCTCGCTTGATATTCTCGCTCAAATTGTCCACATAGTATTTGCTCTGGCCAAAGGCAATGTTCAACATAAATTTTCCTTGCGGCGTTGAGTCAAACCAAAATGTGGGGAATTTCAAATCAAGCAATTTTCCTGTGTCCAGCATATAAACGATTTTACCTCCGTCAATTGAATTACGAGCTAATCTATCAGGGTGCCAAGCCAAAATTCCACCGGCTTCTCCGGCGCAAATCCGATCAAGCATTTCTCCGAAAATTTTTCTGCCCGGCTCTTTGGCGGTTTGCGCCTCGCAGAGCGAGGCGACGATTTCAAGTTTTTCTTTGGCGGCAAATTCTTTCAATTCAGAAAGTTGGGATTCAATACTTAAAATCTGCCGTTCCTCGCTGTCTGTTGATTTTCTGGTGTAGATAAAGTATTTCATAGTTCCAAAAGATTAAAATTCAGAAAAGCCCGCTTCTGGCGTCCCGCTTTGCGGGACAAAGATAAAAAACAATTTTGCGCCTAAAATCGGTTGGCGAGCCCTCGCAGAGGGCGAGCCAAACTTCGCTTTTTCCAACTGGCGGTGTGTATTTGAAAAAATCCGAACTGATTTTGCGACCGATTGGCTCGGCGGGCGGAATTCCCCCCAAACCCCCCTTCCGCCCGCCTCGCCTTGAAGCGGAAGCGAAAAGGCAAACCGCCAAAGAACCTGAAAAAATGTCGGCTCAAACTTTATTTTGGCCAGAAGCGGGCTTTTCGAATTTTTATTGATTAAATTCATTATTTTTGGTAAAGTTATAGTAGTAAAACTTATCTCACTATCTATACTAGTATAATTATACTATGAAGTCAAAAGAATTACCAACAATCGCAAAGAACATAAAGAAATACAGAGAAAAACTGAGAATTTCGCAAGACAAACTCTCTAAACTGGCTGATATTGCCTACAACGTGATTATCAAAATTGAATCCGGCGCAACACCGAATCCAACAATTGAAACGATGGCGAAAATCGCAAAAGGGCTAGGCGTTTCAATTGATGATTTAATGAAATAAATTATGAAAGTTAAATTACAATTAGATCATCTCAAGAAAGATATTGATAAATTACAAAAACTGCACGGTAATCCAAAACTAAGTGCTGTCTATGGGGCAGGGTGTATTTGTAAGCCCAATATTTTGTTTCTGTTTATGAACCCAACGGCCAGAAATATTTCGTCATTTCCTCAATGGAAAGGGTTAAGGGCTCCTTGGATTGGCACAAAAAATATATGGAAACTCCTCAATTCTCTGGGAATTTTAGATAATCAAACTTTTAAAATAATACAAAGTGGTTCAAGTGTCTGGACTTGTGATTTTGCTTTTGCTGTATATAACGAGCTGAATAAAAAATCTATTTATATAACAAACCTCGCAAAATGTACTCAAAATGATGCTCGAGCATTAAAAAATGGAGTTTTTAAGGAATACCTTATAAATACGCTTGAGGAAATTTATATGATAAACCCCTTAAAAATAATTTCATTTGGTAACCAAGTTTCCTCTATTCTACTAAATAAAAGAATTCAAGTGTCCGATTATGAAAGAAACGAAAAAGAAATTTTAAAATTAAAAAACAAGATTTTTGATGTTTATCCAGTTTATTATCCTATTGGGCAAGGTATGAGAAATATCAATAAGGCGATAAACAGAATCAACTCTGTCATCCGTAGTCATTAAAATATGGATCATATAGCCATAATGAAACAATCATGGGGGTTAACTCAAAAAATTCTTTCGGGACAAAAGAAAGTCGAATCTCGTTGGTATAAATCAAAATATGCCCCTTGGGGAAAAATCGGAAAAGGTGATGTAGTTTATTTCAAAGATGCCGGCGAACCAGTTTCAATTAAGGCCGAGGTGGAAAAAGTTATTTCCTTTTCTGATTTGACTCCAGAAAAAGTTAGCCGGATTTTAGATGAATATGGAAGCGACGACGGAATTGAAAAAGATAAAATTAAAGAATTTTTTGAATTGTTCAAAAATAAAAGTTATTGCCTTTTGATATTTTTGAAAAATCCAGAACGAATTAAGCCGTTTGAAATTGATAAAACTGGGTTTGGCATGATGTCAGCGTGGCTAACCGTTGATAATGTTGATAAAATAAAAGTATGAGTGAAAAATTACCACTAGGAAAATATGAACATTATAAAGGAAACCAATATGAAGTTGTTGGAGTTGCAAAACACAGCGAAACTTTGGAAGAGTTAGTTGTTTATCGTGCTTTGTATGGTAAGTATAATTTATGGGTCAGACCGTTGAAAATGTTTTTGGAAGAAGTAGAAGTCGAGGGCAAGAAAATTCCAAGATTTAGATTTATTGAAAATCGAAAAGAATTTGCCGCCAAAGAGTAAAATTTGTTAGAATTTTACTTGCGGGCTACCGCCCGCGAAAAACTTGAAATCGTCCTTTTCGCTCCGGTTCAAGGCGAGGCGGGCGGAAGGGGGGTTTGGGGGGAATTCCGCCCGCCGAGCCAATCGGTCGCAAAATCAGTTCGGATTTTTTCAAATACACACCGCCAAGAATCACATTTCAAAAAAATCGTACTGCTATTATGGAATACACAGAATTTGAAAAGAATGGTTTAAAAATTGACAACGAACGTGTTTTGACATACTCAAAATTGTCCTGCCCATTTGATTGCACTTATTGTTTTGTAGACGGTATGACACAAGAGCAAGAAAGTAGAGGAAATACCTTTTCTTTTTCAGTATCAATACCATGCTTCAGTGAAAAGTCTCTTACAAAATACGAACCAAAAGCACCATCCCCACAAAGGAGGATAAAAACTCTGCAGAATGTTTTCAATGAGGGTATTCCGACTATGGTAGCTATAAGACCTCTTTTGCCAGATATTGAAGAGAACGAACTTGAAAAAATTGTAAATTTAACAAAAGATTTTGTTATAGGATACTACTCTGGCCCACTTTACCTGAAGCAAGATAAGTTGAAAATATTGTTACCCAATTTTGAAATAAAACAAGATATAAAGCCGCATTGGATGTTAGACGGCAACTACTATCAAGAAGTTGTCAGAGAAGGTCAAATGGAATTTTTGGCATCACTAATTCAAAAGTCTGGCAAACAATTTTTTACAGGAGCCACTGAGGGAGTTGAGTTTATAAAAAAAGTAAAAGGGTATGATCAATCTAGAAATTAAAGTACTTGCCCCAAACCTGGAAGAAATAAAAAGCAAAGCATTAAAAATGGGAGCCATAAACAAAGGTTCGTTGCAACAAGCAGACACTTATTTTATGGTTGGGGAAAGAAGACTAAAATTAAGAGAAGAAAAAGAAAAGAGTTGCCTTATATATTATTTACGGAACAACAAAAAAGAAAGTAAACTTTCCAAATATTGTATTATAAATGTGACACCATTTTTAAAACAATTCATAAAAAAAATTCTGTCGGTTTTTTGGGGTATAAAAGTAATTGTAAATAAAAAACGAGACTTGTTTATTTATAAAAACACACGAATACATTTCGATAATGTAAAAAATTTAGGCACCTATGTAGAGTTGGAAACCGTTTTTAATAAAAATTCAAAAGAAAAAGATTTGATAGAAGAGCATAATTTTGTTATTAATTTTCTTGGTTTAAACCATCTAAAAAAAGTTTCAAGATCATATTCTGATTTACTAATGTATCATTCTGGCTCCGACACATGTACATAAACTCCGTACGTTGTAAACACTTGAAAAAACCTCAACAAATTAATAGAGCATCTAATACAAACAACGAGCCAGGTCTTTTCATTAACATTCTAATAACTATCGTAGATCAGTGAAAAAAATATTCGCCGACTGATAACAATGATATGCAAACCGAAAAATCAATAATCGAATCCCTGCTTTCCAACACTGGTATCACAATAAACGGAAACAACCCTTGCGATCCGCAGATTCATAATGAAAAATTTTATAGACGTGTTCTAAGGCAAGGCTCGCTTGGACTTGGAGAGTCATACATGGATGGTTGGTGGGATTGTGAAAATCTTGATCAATTTTTTCACAAAATCCTTTCGACTGATCTTGATCGTCGCGTTAAAGACGATTTTGGAATGACACTCAAAATTGCTCTTAACTTCGTATTGAACGCTGGAAGAAAATCAAAAGCTTTTGAGATCGGACAAAAACATTACGATATTGGCAATGATTTATATCGCGCCATGCTTGATAAACGTCTAACTTATACTTGCGGATATTGGAACAGCCCTTCGACAAGCTCAGGGAATAATATGACACTTGACGAAGCACAAGAAGCAAAACTGGATCTGACTTGCAGAAAAATTGGACTGAAAACCGGACAAAAAATTCTCGACATCGGTTGTGGCTGGGGAAGTTTTGTTGGGTTCGCGGCAGAAAAATACAAAGCAAACGCGCTTGGCATCACGGTTTCGAAAGAACAAAAAGAGTTGGCTGAAAAATTATACAAAAATCTCCCTATTGAAATTCGACTCCAAGATTATCGCGACATAAATGAAAAGTTTGATCATGTAGTGTCACTTGGAATGTTTGAACATGTTGGATATAAAAATTACCGAACCTACATGGAAATCGTTCACAAAGCGCTAAATGACGATGGACTATTTTTACTTCACACAATCGGCGGCAATCGTTCTGTTCACTCGACAGATCCATGGATTGAAAAATACATTTTCCCAAACAGCATGCTCCCTTCAATCAACCAAATCAGTAAATCAATCGAAGGATTGTTTGTAATGGAGGACTGGCACAATTTCGGAACTGACTATGACAAAACACTTATGTCATGGCATTCCAATTTTGAAAACGGATGGGAGACCCTTCGCTTAGCTCATGGTGACACAGCGCGTCGGTACGATGAAAGGTTTTATAGAATGTGGGGATATTATTTGCTTGCCTGCGCAGGATCTTTCAGAGCCAGAAAAAATCAACTGTGGCAGATTGTGCTTTCCAAAAAAGGTGTTTCTGGAGGATATAAGTCTGTCCGCTAAAACAAAAGAGCCTTGTGCAAAAAATAGCGCTTGGCTCTTTTTTGTTCTATAATAATCTCAACCTTTATGAAAATCAGAAAAGCAATAATACCTGTCGCTGGAATGGGAACGCGATTTTTGCCTGCTTCCAAAGCCCAGCCAAAAGAAATGCTCGCCGTTGTTGATAAGCCGGTTATTCAATACATTGTCGAAGAAGCTGTTGCGAGCGGAATTGAGGAAATTATTTTCGTAACAGCGATCGGCAAGCGAGCGATCGAAGATCATTTTGATCGAAACTTCGAGCTTGAATATCGTCTTGAACAAAAAAAGAAATTAAAAGAACTAGAGCAAGTGGCCGGAATTGGAAAACTCGCAAAATTTGCTTTTGTGCGGCAATCCAAACCGCTCGGCGATGGCCATGCTGTGCTTTCCGCGCTTCCATTTCTTGATTTTCACGAACCAGTTGCGATTCTGTTCGGCGACGATATTATAGATTCTAAAACTCCAGCGCTGAAGCAACTCATGGATGTTTATGAAAAATATGGCGACCCTGTTGTCGCGCTTCAAAAAGTTCCTAAAAAAATGGTCTCACAATTTGGTGTGATCGGCGGAAAAAAACTTTCAAAAACAACATGGGAAATTGAACGCTTTGCTGAAAAACCGTCACTAAGTGACGCGCCAAGCGACCTCATCGTTATTGGACGGTACATTCTCACTCCATCTATCTATCCTCTTTTGGAAAAACAAAAAACAGGAAAAGACGGAGAAATAAGACTGGCTGACGCGTTCCAAACGCTTCTAGAAAACAAAAACGCTCTCTATGGATGTGTGTTTGAAGGTGTCTGGTACAACTGCGGAAATAAACTCGGATTTGTAAAAGCTCAAGTCGAGCTTGGTATCAAACACAAAGAAATCGGAAAAGAATTCAAAACATACCTCAAGCGTCTCAAGATATGAGAAAATCATTTTCACGAATTATTGTAATTCTTTCTCTCACTGCGCTTCTTGGTGCTGGTTGCGGAGGGCCTTCAACAGCTCAAAAGCTGGCAACACAACCGGTTACTCTTAAGGTTTGGAGAGTTTTTGACAACAGCAGTACTTTTCAAGAAACAATGAACGCATACAGAGCGCTCCATCCAAACGTATCTTTTGATTACAAAGAACTCCGAGTTGATGAATATGAAGATGAGCTCCTTCACGCATTTGCAGAAGGCACTGGTCCTGATATTTTTTCAATTCACAACACATGGGTCGGAGAATATAAAAGTTTGATCGAACCGCTCCCAGAATCAACAAAAGTCGCTTACTCTGAAATAAGAGGAAAAATAAAAAAAGAAAAAGTTTATACTCTGAAAGAAGAACCATCTCTTTCAATGCGCGCGCTTAAAAATGATTTTGTTGAGGTTGTTTCAAACGATGTTGTTAGAGATGAAAAAGTCTATGGACTTCCTCTCGCTGTTGATACTCTCGCGCTATATTTCAACCGTGACCTGTTAAATTCAGCAAATATACCAGAGCCTCCAACAACATGGACACAATTTCAAGAGCAAGTAACAAAACTCACGAAGATCGGCCAAAACAATTCAGTAATTCAATCTGGCGCTGCGCTTGGAACAAGCAAAAACGTTGAGCGCGCGTCGGATATTTTAAATCTTCTCATGATGCAAAACGGCGTAAAAATGGTGGACGATCGAGGTGTTGCGACTTTTGGATATGAATCCGGCGGATCGCTTTTGGCACAAGACGCTGTTCGTTTTTACACTGATTTTGCTAATCCACTCAAACAAGTTTATACATGGAACAGCAAACAACCGAACTCATTTGACGCGTTTGTGAATGGAAAAACTGCTTTCTTTTTCGGATATTCATACCACGCGCCACTTATCAAAGCACGTTCTCCAAAACTCAATTTCTCGATCGCTCCTGTCCCGCAAATTGAAGGCGGAAAAACTGTAAATTACGCAAACTACTGGGTTGAAACAGTTTCCAAAACAACTGACTATAAAGACTGGGCATGGAATTTCATTCAATTTGAAACAAATAAAGATCAAGTGAAGTCATACCTCAAACAAGCCGGTCGGCCAACAGCGCGTCGAGCTTTAATTAGTGAACAATTTGAAGATGAAATGCTTTCAGTATTCTCTTCTCAAACTCTTACTGCAAAAAGTTGGTATAAAGGTTCTGACGCGCAAGCCGCTGAACAAGCATTTTTGGATTTAATTGACGCGGCGCTTTCCGGAGCTGATCTGCAAAGAGAATTGATTACAGCTCAAAATAAAGTAAACCAAACGTTCTAACTTCAACATTATATTATTTACACCCTGAGCCAGTCGAAGGGTGTAATGTCAACATGGAAACGACATTGTAGCCTTCGACAAGCTCAGGCAATAATATCTTATGAAAAGATGTGTCGCTATAATTCTAACCTTGCTTTCCTTCCTAACACTTCCGATTGCGGGTTTCGCGTACTCAAGCGATATTTGCAAAGGCAATGTTTGTCAGGCTTCAGAAGTTGGAAGATTCATGCAAGGTATTTCAAAAGAATGCGGAAACTTAGGAAACTGTTCACTTGGCGACATAATGATAGTTTTCTCCGATGTTGCTTTATTCATTCTTGGAATTGTTGGTTCGCTTGTGCTTTTATTTTATGTGATCGGAGGATTTTGGTGGCTTACATCACATGGTGATCCTGGTTGGGTTACAAAAGGCAAAAATTATATTAAAATTTCAACAATAGGACTTTTGATTGTACTTTTTGCTTACATTGTTGTTGAATTTTTACTGCGATCTCTGACTCTTGGGACAGTGTCGCTTGAAAATGAAAGTTGTCTAGGAAAATCTGACGGAACTTCATGCGGAACAAACGCGCAATGTTTGGCGGAAGTGTGTACACAAATCCAACCAAAAACTGAATAAAAAATATGAAACGACTATTCTTCACACTTTTTTCTTTAATTCTTTCGCTTCCTTCTTCGGCTCTTGCGGCACAACTTGTAAACCCGCTCGGAAAAGGAGCGACAATCGAACTTGTGATCGGACGAATTATTCGAGCGATACTTGGTCTAAGCGGAGTAGCCGCGCTTGCAATGTTTGTTTGGGGAGGATTTCTTTGGCTAACTTCACGCGGAGAACCAAAACAAGTTACACAAGGAAAGGAAACCTTGAAATGGGCGGTACTTGGACTCATTGTTATTTTCGGCGCATATACCCTTGTAAATGCTCTCGTTGCTGGTCTTACAACAGGAAGCGCTCTTGAAGCTCCATCAGAAGCATCAGGTTGAAATGAATGATTTTATTCCATGAACCTGTCAAATGGATAAAATCTACTTACCGCCTTCGACTAGCTCAGGCAATAAGCGTGTGGATAACAATTTACGCTTATTTCATAAAAATGCTGTAAAATATATCTAACTTTGAAATCTTAATTTGTTATTATTTAATTTATTTTATGACTATTGCGAACAGAAAATATATTGGTTTCGCTCTTGGCGCGGCCCTGGCACTTATTGTGACGGCCCCACTTCTACTTGGTTCAGCGACAAATGTTAATGCCGCACCACTCACAGCTGACGAACTCTTTGGCGGACCTGGAGCAACAGGATCAGAATTTGCAGGTGAGGCAGGTCTTGGAAGCGCTGATCTTGTTGACACAGTTTCTTCCATAATTCGTGTCGCACTTGGATTCCTCGGAGTTATCGCTGTTGTGATAATTTTACTCGGAGGTTTCAAGTGGATGACCTCGCAAGGAAATGACACAAAACTCAAAGACGCAAAAAATTTAATCTACGCCGGTATTGTCGGGCTTGTAATAGTTCTAATGGCATACGCGATCGCAAGCTTTGTTATCACTCAAATTACTTCTGTAACTTCAGAGACACCAGCATCAGGCGGCAGTTCGAGCTAATTTCCCATCCCCATTGCAAAATGGGGGTTCTCACAAGAAGATGATAATTCGTCTTTTTGTGTGAAAAATTTCAGTCATTGCAAAAAAATTCTGTCATTGCGAGCCCTTCGACTTCGATAAATTTATTGCCTGAGCCTGTCGAAGGCGATAACTTCAACTTCACTCAGTGTAAACTCCGCGAAGCAACCTGACATTGGGGTCATACTGAGCGAAGCGAAGCAATCTCTTTGCTAGATTGCTTCGTCGTAAAACTCCTCGCAATGACACATGTTAAACAATTATGAATTTGAGCTTCCGACAACTTTCAGCAACAGCCGTGATTATGTTTTTGTCTGCGGCTCCAGCGCTTGCGCAAAATAGCGCGGTATCGGAAATTCAAAAAGGGCTCACTGCAACAAACAAGGAAGCCGGATATAGCAATTTAAAATTACCTGATTTGATTGGCGGTTTCATCTCTGTAATTCTAGGGGTTGTTGGAATTATTTTCCTCGTTCTTTCTGTTTACGCTGGTGTTATGTATATGACAGCCGGGGGAGATCCTGCAAAAGTCAAAAAGGCAAAAGAGATATTGACGCAATCGCTGATTGGGCTCATTATAATTGTAGCCGCTTACGCGCTTACACAGTTTGTTGTGGATCAGATAATTTCTGCTACAAGTAGTGCATCGCCAGGTTAATAATCAAAATCTAAAATCGTAAATAAATAAACTATGAAACTATTTCACAAATTTGGGGCATGGGTTTCGGCATTGCCGATTCTTTTGCTTCCAGCAACAGCGTTTGCGCAGTTGTCAAAGTCAAAAGAAACCCTAACAACGATTGGAACCAAAATAACTGATAACGAGCAACCTCTTCCAGAACTTATTGGAAGTATTATCAATACTGCGCTTGGAATTTTAGGTATTGTTTTCGTTGTTTATGTGGTTTACGCAGGTTACCTTTGGATGACAGCGAGTGGAGAAAAAGAAAAAGTCGAAAAATCAAAAAAATTGCTTGGACAAGCAATTATTGGAATAATAATTATAGTTGCGGCATACGCTATTAGTACGTTTGTTATCGATCAAATTCTTGTTGCGACAAAGTAATAATACAGATATATTCAAACACCGAGCCTTGCGCCCGGTGTTTTTTTGTTTTAACAAACTTCTTTCTTTATCATCTTTCTTCATCCTGAACGAAGTGAAGGATCACTTATTGTACGAGATTCTTCGGTCGTCTAACTCCCTCAGAATGACAGACATTACTGCATTCGACAAGCTCAGGAAATAACTATTCATAACGCATTACAGCCTTCGACGTTTCTCAGGCAATAATTTTCATAGCCTTCAACTCGGCCAATTACTCCCTGAGCCTGTCGCCAATTACTCCCTGAGCCTGTCGAAGGGATAATTGGCCTTTGTTCAGGCAATAAAAAAAGCACCTCTACCCAGAACGTTCAGACGAACGTTTGAATAGAGGCGCAAGAGAGTCACCGAAGCGCGACAGCCGTTGTTGCGCTCATCTTCCACCGGCCCGAGTCAGAAAGACGGTCGAGCTTCGTCCGAACTGGCCTTCCCCACAGGATCTGCTGAGACAAACCAGCTATTGTCACAAGACGACCTGTTGGAACCAGATAAACCAGTTCGATCACGTCGCGAGGTCCGACGTTTGAGATATAGACGTCGTCAACCTTTGACGTGTCCACACCCTTGTACGGCCGCGAGTCCGGCTGACCATCGTTGTTGATGTCGCCGTAGAATTCATCGAATGGCACGCTGGGATCCGGTTGCGCTACTGGTACCACGACACCATTCTTTCGAACGACAACACGAACTTGATTTGCTCCACGCCGAAAGTACCGAACTCCGTCCAACAGGGACTGTACCCAAAGGCGGTCAATCCCTTCGACATCCCGGGTTGTTGCGGCGAGTTGCCCAGGAGTGTCAATGACACCAAACGGCACACCGCCAACGAACGCCGGAAGCGACGGACCTTGCGGAGGTTGAGGTTGCGGAGCCGGATCGGACGACGGACCTGCTGGCGCGGTTGGCTCGGCCGGTTTTGCTTGAGCCAGTTTGAGCTCGCTCTGAATTTGCTTGAGTTGCGCTTGCATAGCCTCGAGATTTTTCGCCGCCCCTTCCTCACCAGCTTCCTGCTTGCGTTGAAGAACCTTCACGTCAACCGAACGCTTGCAGGCGTCTCGCGCGAGAATCATAGCCGATACCGTTCCAGAGAACCTTGTGTCGCAGAACTCGTATGCACCGTTGATCTCTTCCCGCGTCGGAACCTGTGCCGAAGCGGCTGAAGGAACCAGCACCAAAACCACGCACATGAAAAACCTGAACATGGTCTCCTCCATTTGTTGGCCCGCTAAGGACCACTGTATCGCACAATAGAACCCTTCGACTCCGGCAAGTTATTGCCTGAGCCTGTCGAAGGCTATACCTTACCTTCGCTCAGGGAATAATGTGCGATAATTTCAGTGGCCGAAGCGGACAATCCACTACGGCCTATGCACTCGCAGGACTTCATTCATGTCCTGCCGAATACACGCCACCTGTTCGGCCGGCGTGCTTGGCATCCTGTCTTGAGGACAAGTCGCAAGCCCACCAGAATACGAACCGTCCGTTGTCGCACTTGCCGCGTTTGGCGCAGACGAAGTCGTCTGGCCAAGCGGCGGAAGCGAGTAACTCTGCCTTCCAGCGGCCTCGATCCACATCATCTCCGGACTTGCGCCCGGTACCATGACTTGGCCGAAACCGTTATAGCCACCGTATCCGTAACCGTTCCCGTACTGATTGTAGTCGTAGCCGACGTAGCCAGACGTAACTTGACCGCCGCTCGTGTTAGAAGTCGTAGGCTGACCTTTCTCGACAGACGCGGCCGCGACCTGTGTCGCACGCAAATCCGCGCGATCAGCCAGGTCTCCTCTCTGGAGATCCCCAACCGACGCAACGATCCTCGCAGCGCCTTCCGGGGTCGCCAAGTTCTGATCCACTTCGACAGATCCGAGAACCTTCCCGTTCATGTCCGTAAGATCGCGTCGAACCTTGACGCTTGCGCACCCACCAACAGCCGCACCGATGAAGAAGAACAAAAACGCCCATGTCAGCCACCCGATTGCCTTTTCCATGATCAATTTCCTTTCGTTGACTCGCCTTCCGGCTGTCAACTCAAAACCTAGAAACTGTTATTCAGTTGAAAGGTACAGAAAAGTGGATTTTTTTATCACTTTTCTCTGCCTTTCAGCCTATAATTTGAGGGTTAAATATACCACATTTTGGCCATTTTGTCAATGGATTTCGCTGAAGCAATAGCAAAATACGTCGTAAAGCTTGAATTTCAAGCCAATTTTATCCCCTGAACCTGTCGCAATTTTACCCCCTGAGCCTGTCGAATGGGTAAAATTTAGGTCATTTATTTACAGCCTTCGACAGGCTCAGGCAATAACTTATGCCTTCGACCGTTCGACAAGTTCATGTAAGGCCAGCTCAGGCAATAATAAAATATCTAGACAGCATCCAACAAAAAAGACCCCGCACATTTTCACAAAGGTGCGGGACCAGAAATCGCTACTTGCACCCAACTGCTTCACGGCCCTCCGGAGAGAGAGACGAACAGTTGAGTTTGCCGAAATGTCGATGTCCGCCAGAAGATTCGGACACGACATATTGTGTTGAAGGAGCTGGAGCCTGTGCCGGATCTACCACTTTTGTCACAGCAGGCTTTGGTTTGAACAGTTCTGTTGGATCTAGTTCGTACGGCTTGTCCGGCTTCTTAAGCAATGGAATAGACGCGATCACAATCGCGATCGCGATCACTGCCAGCCGTGCGAACCAACTCGTCTTTTTGTCGATGTATAGAGTGTTTCCGGAACGATACTTAGTCCGCTCAACCGTACGGACGATCAGCAGATGACCAAGTTTCAGAGCGATTGCG
>JACPHT010000001.1 GCA_016188475.1 Candidatus Uhrbacteria bacterium | reverse complement strand
CAATTCCGAGGATTGTTAGAGCTGACCTTGATTTGTGTGATTTCAAACCAGTGACAGCTGTTTTGAAACTATGTTTTAGGATCATATCTATTTTATGAATTGCTCTCGAGCGTGATGGCGTCGTTCAACAGTTTTGTCGCTTTCAATTTTTCCATCGTGCATTGTGATTATTCGTTCCGCGTGTTCCGCTGTATAAGTCTCGTGAGTAATCAGTATTACTGTGCGACCTTGTTCTTCTGAAAGTCGCTGAATAATATCCATAACAATTTGTCCTGATTTGGAATCAAGATTCCCAGTTGGTTCATCAGCAAAAATTATTTGCGGATTATTTACAAGCGCTCGCGCGATTGCCACTCTTTGTTTTTCACCGCCGGACAGTTGAGACGATTCGTGATTGATGCGATGTGAAAGTCCGACAGATTCAATAGCCTGAAGAGCAAGTTCGTTCCATTTAGATTCTGGCACGTCAGAATACAAAAGCGGAAGTTTTACATTTTCTAACACTGTTGTTCTGGCAAGAAGATTGAATGCTTGAAAGATAAATCCCATTTTTTTATTTCTGACTTTTGCGATTTCTTGTTTTGAATAATCAGTTACTGATTTTCCATCGAATTTATATTCTCCACCAGTATGCGGATCAAGAAATCCCAAAATGTGAAGAAGAGTTGATTTTCCAGAACCGGATGGACCCATGATCGCGATAAACTCTCCTGCTCTCACAGAAAAAGAAACCCCGCGCAGGGCAGGGGTTTCCACACCATCATTCACATAAGTTTTTTTCAGATTTGTAACCTCAATTATTGCCATATTTATTCGAAAGTGATCACGACAGTATCTCCGTCATTTATACCTTCAAGTATTTCAATGTTTCCATATGAATCACGCATTCCAGTTTTGACCTTAATTTCTTTCGTTTCTTCACCTGTTAACACACGAACATATTTTTCTCCGTTTTTTGTAACCACTGCTCTTTGTGGAACCGCGATTACGTTCTCGCGTTTTTCAGTTGAGATATCAATGTTCGCTGTCATTCCGGACTTAATCCGTTCATCTGTTTCTATAAATTGGAACGTAACTTTATACGTCGCCACTCCATCAATTATTGTTTCTGCTGGGTCAATCGCAACAACTTTTACACCAAAGACAACATCATTGCCGTACGCGTCAAGAGTGGTTTTAGCGTCATTGCCAACATTTACTTTCGCAATATCAGCCTCTGGAACATTTGCTTCAATCTCAAATTGAGAAGCAGACATGAGAGAAACAATTACAGTATTTGCTGAAACTATTTCACCGACTTTTGCTTCTTGTTTTGTTATGGTTCCGTTGATCGGAGCGCGAATAACTGTTTTTGAAATTTGTGCAAAGTAATTATTTACATTTGCTTTTGCTTGCTTGATTTGTGCTTGTTGCGACAACACGTTTGCTTCGGCTTGTTTAACTTGAGCTTCTTGTGCTGTGATTTGTTCAACAGTCGCTTCGGCTTTTGTCAGCGCGAGATTATCTTGTTCGAGTTTAAGAATAGACTCGGCTGTTCTAAGTTTCTCCTCTGCGGTTGTTAGATTGACTGTCGCGGTATTTATGTTTGTTCTTCCTGTTGATACATCGCTTTTATACGCGTCGATCGTTGTTTGTGAAATGGAAGAATTTGGTAAAAGTCCATTTACTGCCAAGGCTGATTTTTCAAGTAAGTTTTTTGTTTGAATCAAATTTGTTTTTGCAGTATCAAGATGCGATTCAAGATCGCTTGAAGTCGAAATGGTCTCCAACGACGTTTGCCAAGATTTCAAAGTTGATTCAATGAGAAGTCGTTTTGATTCAATATCTGACTCAAGTTGACTGTCAGTAAAAAAAGTCAGTTGCGGATTTGCGCCTTTTGGATTTAGAAAAAATTGATCAATTTTATTTCTGATTGCGTCGTCTGATTTTGTATACGCGTCTTGAATTTGAACAATGAGATTTTTTTTAGCATCCTCGAGTGAGGTTTTTGCGTTCGTAACTTTTGTTTCTTGAACTTGAACTTCCTCCGGTCTTGTTCCAAGTTTAAGTTCCTCAAGTTTTGCTTGTTGAGTTTCAAGAGCGGCTTGATATTGCGCGAGTTGGGCTTGAGCGCTTTCAACACCAGCTTGCGCTTGCGAGAGTTGAGCGGCCAGCTCTGAATTTCCAAGAACAATAAGAAGCTGACCAGCAAAAACTTGTTTACCGACGTCAGTATACACAGCTGAAATTTTTCCACCTTTTTCAAACGCGAGTTCGACACTTTGCGCCGGTTTTACTCTGCCGGTCACGCTAACTTCCTGTGTGAGATCAATGCGCTGTGCAACAGCTGTATCGAACTTCTGTTTGTCACCTCGATTTGAGAGGATAACAATACCGAGAATGATGATTATCAGAATAATGGCTGGAATATAGACTTTTCGTTTTTTGATTATGTTTATCATAGAAGTACACATCAGCTTATAGAAAAAATCGAGACGGTCAAGCATTATTGACATTTTGTGAGGAATTTGCTATATTTAGATGTCTTCATTTGGCCAAAAAAGCGCTCATGTCGGGCGTTTGGAAGGGCCAAAAGATAAGGGGAGAGAGACATGCAACGGTTTCGTCAGTGGTGGAATGGTCTGGATACGAGCGTTCAAAAGGGAATCGAAATTACCGGTGCTATCTGTTTAGTCGCGATTTTGCTTGTCTCGTTCATAATTTGGGAGCTGAAGTGGCCGGATCATCCACAACAGCAAGAGCCGCAGAAGATCGCGAACACAAAGGCTTCGCAACAGACGGTCATTGCGAACGTCAATGAAACACCGAAAGAGTCCGCGATGATTGAGCACGCGGTCAAGGCCGGTGAGTACATCATATCGATCGCTTTGCAGTACAACGTCCCATGGGAGTCCATCGTTCTCGCGAACGAGGAAACGCTAAAAGCGAACGCGCTGAAGTACTGCGCTGACAAGTCGAATATGTATACTCATAGTCGAGATCGGCGAGGGCATTTCTGCAACTTCATGGTGTTCGATGAAAAGGGTCAGCCGCTCGTGTACGCGAACACTCTCATGCCAGATGACGTGTTGAAGATTCCTTCGCGTACAGCGCCGGAAGAGATTCAGAACGCTGTCGATGACATTCGAGGAAAGAGAGTCGTCGTAGTAATCGACGAAACCGGAAGCATGGGAGGCGACGACGGGGTGGACGATCGCGCGCGGGTTTCGGCTTGGTATCTTCAGGCGATCAAAAACGCTGACAAGGAAATCGTTCGCGTTGTCATGTTCGCAGAGGGAAGTTTGCGTGAACTTGACGCATCCGAAATGGAATTTCAGACGCATGGTGGATTCGAAAACACACGTCACGCGCTCGAGCACGCGAACACCAAGTTCCATCCGGACGCGATCGTGCTCGTGACCGATGAACCAGGAGATGACTGGGAAAATTGGAGAACGCTTCATCTTCCGCCTGTCATCGCTCATTCACTCTCTCCGATCTCGGACTCGCAAATGAAAGAGCTCGCCAACTTTACAAACGGCTGGTTTCTTCGCTCGCACGAAGGCCCGCTCGCATCAACTGTGCCGCGATAGCCCACGGCTTCAGCCGTGGTACACCTCTTGCCCGTTTCAAGCTTCTCTTGGAACGGGTGTTTTATTTTCTGCGTATGCATTCTGTCATCTCGACCGATCCGGCCTTCAGGCCGGAGAGTGGAGAGATCTCTCGACTCACTATCGTTCGCTCGAGATGACAACGAATGAATTTCATATTATGATGAGGTCATTCAACTTATGCGCTACTCTCAACTTTTCGGAAAAACAAATAAAACAGCTCCGCACGACGCGGATTCAACAAACGCGCGTTTGCTCACGCAAGCCGGATTTATCAATCAACTCATGGCAGGTGTTTATACTTATCTACCGCTCGGTCTTCGCGTTCTCAAAAAAATTCACAATATCGTTCGCGATGAAATGAACAAACTTGGCGCAAGCGAAATTTACATGCCAGCGCTTCATCCAAAAGATGTTTACGACAAAACACAGCGCTGGGATAAAATTGATGTGTTGTTCAAATTAGAAGGACACGGTGAAAAACAATACGCTCTTGGTTCAACGCACGAGGAAATTGTAACACCGCTTGTTCAACAGTACGTTCATTCGTACAAAGATTTACCGCTTTCGGTTTATCAAATTCAAGATAAGTTTCGAAACGAGCCGCGCGCGAAATCAGGCCTCTTGCGTGGCCGTGAATTTTCAATGAAAGATTTGTACAGCTTTCATTTGACTGAAGAAGATTTTTTGGATTTTTACGAGAAGAGCAAACAAGCGTACTTAAATGTTTTCAAACGATGTGGACTTGACGCTCTGATTGTTGAAGCAAGCGGTGGGGTGTTTTCAAAATTCAGCCACTCATTGCAAGTGCGGATTCGCGCAGAATCGCGAAATCGCTGAAGTGAAAGATGGCGACGCGTGTCCTTCATGCAAAACAGGAAAAGTTGTTGAAACAAAATCAATTGAAGTCGGAAATATTTTTCCGCTCAAAACTAGATTTACTGATGCGTTTGGTTTCAAAGTTCAAGGACCTGACAGACAAATGCACGATGTACTTATGGGTTGTTATGGAATTGGTCCGTCGCGCGTTATGGGATCAATCGTTGAAATTCACAATGACGATCGCGGAATGATTTGGCCAAAGAGTGTTGCGCCGTTTGATGTTCACATTGTTTCGCTTTCAAACAAAGACCAGTCTATAAAGGAAAAAATCGAAAACACAGCTGAATCGCTTATGCAGGATTTGGAAATTAAAGGAGTTGAAGTTTTGTGGGACGATCGTGACGCGTCTGCTGGCGAGAAATTTGCGGATGCTGATTTGATCGGAATTCCACTTCGGCTTGTTGTTTCGGAAAAATCCCTTGCTGAAGATTCAGTTGAATGGAAAGAGCGTCACGAAGAAACCGCGCAGTTAGTTAAACTGACAGATCTCGTTGAAGAGGTGATTGCATTAACGAAAAACGGAGCTTAAATGCTCCGTTTTCCTTTGAGTGTATCTTTAAGCGCTTTTCCAGCTTTGAACTTTGGAACAGTTACAGTTGGAATTGTGATAGGCTCGGACGGTTTTTGCGGGTTTACACCTATGCGGCCTTTGCGAGCTCGCGCACTAAACGTTCCAAATCCGGCGATTGTAACTTCTTCTCCGCGCGAAAGAGCGCGGGTGACGATCTCTTCAAATCCAGCAACAAAATCTTCAGCCATTTTTTTTGAGACTTTCAGTTGTTCGGCAAGAATGTTTGCCAAGTCCGCTTTGTTCATAACAAAGTCAATATAGCAGAAATCTGTTAGTCAAGCAATTAGCGTGCGTATTCAATTACGCGCGTTTCTCGAATCACAGTGATTTTAATCTCTCCAGGATATGAAAGTTCTGCTTCAATTTTGTTGGCAATATCTTTTGCCAATTTATACGCTGTAAGATCATCAATCTTTTGTGGTTGGATAAACACTCGAATTTCACGTCCTGCTTGAATCGCGTAAACCTTCTCAACTCCGTCGAACGAACTCGCTGTTTTTTCCAACTCTTCCATGCGCTGAATAAATTGTTCAAGCGATTGTTTTCGCGCGCCAGGGCGAGCTCCTGAAATCGCATCAGCCGCTTTAACGATTGCGCCTTCTATCGTTCGCGGACGATCTTCATGATGCGCAATTGACTGGTAACTGATCTCTTCTGGGAATCCAAATTTTTTCATGATGTTGTATCCGATTTCAGGATGTGCGCCTTGCATGTCGTGATCAACCGCTTTTCCAATGTCATGGAACAGTCCGCCTTTTTTACAAATAAACACATCAGCTCCGAGTTCCTCCGCAATCATTCCGGAAATAATTCCGACTTCAATTGAGTGTTGCAGAGCGTTTTGTCCGTAACTTGTTCGATATTTCATACGGCCCAAAATTGAAGTGAGTTTTGGATCAATAGATGAAACAGGAAGACCAAGTTGATAAAGCGCTTCCTCTCCGGCTTTTCTCAAATCTTGCGCAAGCGATTTTTTTGCTTCTTGAATTGCTTCTTCAATTCGCGCCGGATGAATACGGCCGTCCTTAATCAAAGCATCAAGCGCGCGTTTGGCAACTTGTCTTCGGATAGGGGAGAAGCCACTGATTGTAATAACTTCAGGAGTTTCATCCACGATAATTTCTGTTCCTGTAAGCATTTCGATTGCTTTGATGTTGCGTCCTTCTTTGCCAATGATACGTCCTTTCATTTCATCGTTTGGCAATTCAACTGAAGTTGTGTTTGTTTCTGTTGAAACTGAAGACGCAAAACGTGTCATGGCAAGCGAAATAACCTTGCGTGATTTTTCATCAAGTTCTTCTTCTGTGATTTGTTCCATTTTGCGCAAACGATTCGTAAGCGCTTCTTGTTCGGATTCTTGGACCTCTTTAAGCAGTTGTTCAAGAGCTTGTTCGCGCGACAGACCAGCCACTTCTTGAAGTTTGACGACCTGTTCTTCTTTTATTTTATTTATTTGGTCGCGAATGTTTTCAACTTCTTTTGTTCTTTCTTCAAGTTTAGTTTTCTTGTCTTCAAATTCTATCAATTTTTGATCAAACATTGTTTCGCGTTTTTCAAGTCTGTGTTGCTGATCTTGCAAATCGCGATGTCGAGTTTGTTCTTCTCGCTTTGCTTCCTCAATCAATGCGAACGATTTTTCTTTTGCTTCAAGCATCATCTCCTGTTGTGACGCTTTAGCGCTCTGGAGAATTTCCTGTTGTTTGGCTTTTGCGTCCGCAAGAATGCGTTCAGCTTTTGCTTCGGATTGATCAGCAGCTTTTTTGCCAACTGACTTTCTGTAGAAATATCCGATAACACCTCCGATCGCAAACCCAATAACTAGAAATGCGAAAGTTTGAATAGTTTGAATTGTTAACATAAAACTTCTCGTTATGTTTCGAGAAGCCTCATTTTGCGGGTTTTGGTTCTATGACAACAACATCGCCTTCACGCAGAAGGATAAATTGAGATTCTGGTTGCTAGCGAGACGAATTGATTGCATAGAGGGCAAAAGCCACGCAAATGCGACTTCTTCGGAAACGGTAAAATCATTAAAGGACGAAAAAAGATTAACAAAAAAACTGTAACTTGTCAAAGCCTCGATAAAAAGGCACTTATTGGAATAATTGACTCGCTACATTCAGAAATATCGAACGGTCCGATTTTTGTTCGACGAAGAGATTCAACATATCCGCCAGTGCCAAGCACCTGCCCAAGATCTCGCGCGATCGCGCGGATATATGTGCCGGATGAGCAGTGAATGGTTAAAGAGATAGTCGCCCGTTCGACTTTGTCCAGTTTATTCCCTGAGCTAGTCGAAGGGATAAACTGGACTTCGCTCATGGAATATATCGTCACTTCTCTTGCTTTAGCTTCTATTGGTTTTCCTTCACGAGCGGCTTCGTACATTTTTTTTCCGCCTATTTTTATCGCGGAATATACCGGTGGCGTTTGTTCTATTTCACCAATAAATTGTTTGAGAGCTTCTTGAACACGTTCTTGCGTCAAAGGTTCTTGTGGATGGACCAAAGTTATTTTCCCAGTTTTATCATCAGTATCAGATGAAGCTCCCAAAACAAACACTGCCTCATAAGTTTTATCTAAACCAACAAGTTTTTGCATTTCACGCGTTGCTTCGCGTCCAACGCCAACAATTAAAAGTCCAGATGCAAAAGGATCAAGCGTTCCGGCATGCCCAACTTTCGGAAGTCGGAGGTTGGAAGTCGGAGGTTGGATATTTCTACGTACAGAATCAACAATATCATGAGATGTCGGTCCTTCCGGTTTATTGATAAGCAAAAATCCATTCATATAGACATTATTTGAATTTTGAATTACACTCGTGTTGATTTTATGAATATTACCGAACTTGCGCGACGACTGAAAGTCCACCCGAATCTCTTGCGCGACAAATTGCCAGAGCTTGGTTTTAGTGTTGGCCAGCGCGCAATCAAAATTGATAACCGCCAGGCTCAAAAAATAACTGAAGCTTGGGCTGAAATGATGCGCAAGCAAAGACTAGCGCAAAAAGTTGAAATTCAAAAGTCTCATACAGACAGAAAACAAGACATTGAACCAGCTCAACGCAAGCCAGTTTCTATTCCAGCCAAGATTTCTGTTCGAGATTTTGCATCAAGTTTAGAATTGCCAGTTCCTAGAGTCATGCAAGAGCTAATGAAGAATGGAATTTTAGCTTCGATCAACCAGCAAATTGATTTTGATACAGCAAGTATCATTGCTGAAGATCTTGGTTTCGCTCCAGTGCAAGAAGAAAAGTCAAAAGAGGAAGACACTGGAGGCCTTGAAAAAATTCGCGATCGTGTTGAAAAAGAAGTCGACGAAAATTTACTTCCGCGAGCTCCTGTTGTTGTTGTGATGGGGCACGTTGATCATGGAAAAACAAAACTTCTCGATGCCATTCGAAAAACGAACGTAATGGAATCTGAAGCTGGTGGAATTACACAGCATATCGGAGCGTATCAAGTTGAACGAAATGGAAGGCACATAACTTTTATTGATACTCCAGGTCACGAGGCTTTTACTGTTATGCGTTCGCGTGGCGCAAAAGTAGCTGACATCGCGATTTTGGTTGTTGCCGCTGATGATGGAGTTCAGCCGCAAACAAAAGAGGCGATTGATATTATCAAATCCGCAGGGCTTCCATTTATTGTCGCGATCAACAAAATAGATAGACCAGAAGCAAACATTGATAAAGTTAAAGGCGAATTGTCAGAACTAAATTTGGTTCCTGAAGATTGGGGAGGGAAGACAATAGTGTCTTTGATTTCAGCAAAACAAGGAACGAACATTGAAGGACTGCTTGACACACTTATTCTTGTTGCTGACATGGAAAAAGAACGCATTGTCGCGAATCCAAATCATCGCGCGCTTGGGACAACAATCGAGTCTCATGTTGATTCAGGCTCTGGGCCTGTCGCAACAGTGCTTGTTCAAAGCGGAACATTGCATGTTGGAGACACGCTTTCAGTTCATGACACTCTTTATGGTCGCGTGCGAGCAATGCAAGACTGGAAAGGCGACGCGATCACTGAAGCTCCTCCTTCAACACCTGCAAAAATTATTGGATGGAAAATTGCGCCAGCGGTTGGAGACATAATGGAAGTTCCGGATAAATCAACTGAGCTTAAAAGAATCAAATCAACCGACTCCTCGTTCAAAGCTACTGAAGAGGTCGCTTCAATTCGCCATTTGCAATCTCACGACGAATCTGTGGAATCATCAGACAGCGGAAAACAAGTTTTGAATCTTATTATCAGATGTGATGTTCTTGGGTCGCTTGAAGCAATTTTGGGAATGCTCGACAAGATTCATCATGATAAAGTTGGTGTGAAGGTTGTTCAAAAAGGACTTGGCAACATTACTGATTCTGATGTGTTAAGCGCTGAAGCCGCGCATGCGATCATCATAGGATTTAATGTCCGTCCAACAACAACAGCTGAACAACTTTCGCGCGACAAGAAAGTTGAAATTCGACAATATCAGATCATTTACAAATTGTTCGAAGCAATCATGGTTGATATGCAAAAAATGCTTCCATCAGAACAGGTTGTTACAGAACTCGGAACGTTCGGAGTGCTCAAGAACTTTCACAAAAACGACAAGGGCTGGATTATTGGCGGACGAGTGAAAAAAGGAAGTTTGAAACCCGGAGCGAAATTGCGCTTATCAAGAAATGGAGAATATATTGGCGAAGGTTCTATCGAGAGTTTGCAGCTTGGAAAGTCAATAATGAAAGAAGCAAAAGAAGGTCAAGAGATTGGGATAAGTTACATCGGCAAAATTAAACCTGAAGAAGGGGATTTGCTTGAAGCGTATTCAGAAGAAAGCATTGCTCAAAAATTAAAAATTGAAGGAATTCGTCAAAGATAAAATATGTTATCACTCACGACTGAAAATTTTGATCAAATCGTTTTACAATCTGCTAAACCTGTTTTTGTGGATTTTTGGGCTCCGTGGTGCGGGCCATGTAAAATCATGGGTCCGATCGTTGAACAGCTTTCTGGTGAGATTGAAGGAGTTGAAGTTGGAAAAGTGAATGTTGATGATCATTCGGAACTTGCGCAGAGATATAACATTTTATCTATACCTACTTTTATCATTTTCAAAGGCGGTCAACCAGTTGAACAATTTTCAGGAACAATGAGCAAAGATCAGTTGAAAGAAAAATTGGAGAAGTATATCTAAAAATTATTGCCTGAGCCTGTCGAAGGCAATATAATTTCTATATTTTGTGAGTACGTCAGAAAATCTTATCATTATCGGTTCTGGTCCGGCTGGATATACGGCGGCAATTTACGCGGCGCGCGCGCAGTTGCGACCGCTTTTGTTTGAAGGAAAACAGATTGGCGGACAGCCTGGAGGGCAGTTGATGTTAACAAACGAAGTTGAAAATTTTCCCGGATTTCCAGAAGGGTTAATTGGACCAGAACTCATGGAACGTTTCAAGAAACAAGCTGAACGATTTGGAACTCGAATTGTGAGCGACGATGTGGTTTCAGTTGATTTTTCCGCTCGACAAAAGACCGTCACTACGAGCCCTTTGACTCCTATAAATTTATTGCCTGAGCTTGTCGAACAAAAAAATATCATTTCGAGTCATTCGACCCAGACAAATTTATTGCCTGAGCTTGTCGAAGGCATAAATTTATCTTCGTTCATTGTAAACTCCGCGAAGCAATCTTTACCATTTATTGTAAAAACAAACGAAGCGGTATATTCAAGCCAAGCGATTATTATCTGTACTGGCGCGAAAGCATTGTGGTTGAATGTTCCAGGTGAAAAAGAATATCAAGGTCGCGGCGTTTCCGCATGCGCAACGTGTGACGGATTTTTTTTCAAGGACAAGCACGTTATTGTGGTTGGTGGCGGAGACGTGGCAATGGAGGAAGCGAATTTTCTTACACATTTTGCAAGCAAAGTAACAGTGATACACAGACGAAATGAGTTGCGCGCGTCAAAGATTATGCAGGAGCGAGCGATGAAGAATCCGAAGATTGGATTTATGTTTAACACAGAAGTTCAAGAGGTTCTAGGCGATGGAAAAAGAATGAATGCAGTTCGAGTTTTGAATAATGTCACAAACGTTGTTTCAGATTTTTCCGCTGATGGATTGTTTGTCGCGATTGGACATCAACCAAACACAGATTTGTTTGTCAATCAACTTGAACTTGATCGCAAAGGATATATTGTTGTGAAACCAAACACTTCAAAAACAAGTGTTGAAGGAGTATTTGCTGGAGGCGATGTGATTGATCCGTATTATCGCCAAGCTGTCACAGCCGCCGGTTCGGGTTGTGTTGCCGCTCTTGATGCTGAGAGGTGGCTCTCACGGGAATAAATTATTTTGTCTATAGCGGGCTTTTGATTGCACTGATAGAAGCTGTTGAAACGTGAGTGTAAATTTGTGTTGTTCTAATATTTGCATGGCCAAGAAGTTTTTGAATGAATCTGATGTCAGTTCCTTGTTCCAAAACGTGTGTTGCGAAGCTATGACGCAGTGAATGAAATGTTGCTTGTTTGTTTATCTGTGTTGAATGAAGCGCACGAGAAAATACTTTTTGAATTGAACGTTCAGACAAACGTCCGCCTCGTTCGCTGGCAAAAAGATAATCGTTCGGTGATTTTCCACAAACCGCTTTTTGTAATTCATCGCGCAATATTTCTGGAAGAATTGTTATACGATCTTTTTTGCCTTTACTTTGATAAATATATAAAACTCCGGAAGGAAAATCTACGTTTCCAGAGCGCAACTCAACCACTTCAGAGACACGGAGTCCCGCCCCATAAGCCAGAGCGATCATGGTTTTATGTTTTGTGTTTGATATATGGTTTAGAATTTGTTCAATTTCTGATCTAGAAAGTATGACAGGCAACCGTTTCGGTCGTTTTGCGTATGGTAGAGTGAAACGGAATGGTTGATGTAAGATTTCACGAAAATAAAATTGTATTGCCTGAAGATGTACATTGATAGTTTGAGGAGATAATCCAGATTCGCGCATGGATAAAAGGAATGTTTTGATACACTCGATGTTTGAATAGTTCAAACAATCAGGAAACTGTTTTAAGAATCTAGCCAAACAGCCCTTGTAACTTTTTATTGTTTTTGGACTGTAATTTTTTATGCGTAGAAGTTGGTCAATAGACAACAACGCTTGTTCGGTATTAGAAATTAAAAACATATTGAAGATATAAAAAAACCGCCCATCAAGATTAGAATAGGAGGTTATTTACAATCTTATTGTTACATGATTTCATGTACTTGTCAACGCAGGTTACTCACATCATATAATTCATTTTCAAAGTATTTTATCCGACACAAGTTCGTATATTTACTAGTTATGCCGACATGCCGGCGGCTTCGCCTCTGTTGCGCTCCGTCGCAAAGCGACGTCGCACAACAGGCGGCTATCCAAAATAAAAAGACACCTGTAACATAAAAACGTCAGGTGTCTTTTTACTTCGGATCAGCCGCCGGCCGTTAAGTGAAATGTTTGAGAATTCATCTATACTAAAAATATGAGATTAAAAAGAATGAGGTTTCCAGATTTATCTGGTGATACAAAATACAATTTCGTCGTTCCAATAGGTTCGCTTGAGCAACATGGACCATTCGCCCCCTTCGGTACTGACACGTATATTACTGACTATCTTGTTGATCAAGTTGAGAAACAGTTTCCTGAGCTGGTAATTCTTCCAACGTTAGAGTTCTCTCGTGCACAAGAGCACCGTGGCTTTTTTGGCACAGTCTATCTTACCGAAGAAACACTTGCTCAAGTAATGTTTGATATCTGCAATTCTATTTTTCAAAAAGCAGATTATATTTTCATTACATCGTTTCATCATAATGACCCATATATTCAAAAGTTTATCCGAGAAAAATCGGACTTTTTTCAGCCCGCTAAAATAGTTCATCTTGAGATGTGCAACGATGAGGATGAACAAAAGCTTGTTGAAATGCTTGGCGGTCCATCAGATGGACATGCAGGCAATACCGAAATTTCAAACATGATGGTAATAGATGAAGCGACTGTCATTCCGCCAAGCAAAGACGAAAAAAAGACCTTCATCGAAGATGCCTTTGAAACTGATAATATAGCTGAAAAAAGTCCGAATGGAATTGCAGATAATCATCCCGATTGGATTGTTAATAAGGAAATTGGCCAAAAAAGCCTAAACCTTTATGTGGGGCGAATGGTCAAAAATCTGGAAACCTATTTGAAGTAGAATTCTCAAACACATCACTTAACAGCGCATAAACGGTTCCGCTCCTCGTACCTCGTCGCTCCACCCATATTTGCCAGTTGTAAGCCTAACGGCATATTATACAACTGGCAAACATCGCTTATGCGCGAACGTTGTACGAAAAGCAGAACACCCTTTTATTTAAGATCTATGGATCATAAGCCTACTATTATCTTCGACTTTGATGGAGTAATCGCTGATAGTTTTGACATAGCTTTTGAAGTGAATAAGCTCTCAAGGCCAACTTTAACTTTGGAGCGATATCAAAATGCCTTCAATGGTAATATTAATGAAGTAAAATACGAGGACAAAGTCGTAAAAAAAATAGACTTTTTTAGAGAGTACGGGGACCGTTTCAAACATTTAGGTATTGATTCAAAAAAGAAAGACTTTATTCAAAAATTATCACAAGAGTTCCAACTATTTATTATTTCAAGTACTCGAAGTGATATCATTCAAGACTATCTTCAGAGCCATGGCATACTATCCTGTTTTCAAAAGATTCTTGGCAATGAGGTTCATACAAGCAAGGTAGAAAAATTTAAGATGCTATTTGAAAAATATGCTCTGGAACCCAATAATGTTACTTTTATTACCGACACAGCCGGAGATATTGCTGAAGCTAAGAAGGTTGGTGTGAAAATAATTGTTGGAATTCTTGGTGGTTACCAAAATGAACAAAATTTAATTAACGGCAATCCGTCTATTGTCGTCAAAGACTTTTCTCAATTTTACGACTTTGTCCATACTACTATTTAGCAAGATTACATAATTCAAGTTGGTGTTCTGCAATCGTACAACAGCGCGTATACGCCATCCTTCTCTCGCTTAGGCGGTAATGGCATAACGGCCGGCGGCTTCGCCTCTGTTGCGCTCCGTCGCAAAGCGACGTCGCACAACAGGCGGCTATCCAAAATAAAAAGACACCTGTAACATAAAAACGTCAGGTGTCTTTTTACTTCGGATCAGCCGCCGGCCGTTATACGCAATTGCTAATTTGCCCTTGCCGATACATTTATAAAAATAAAGAACCCTCATAATTTACTATGGAACTATTACACGAGATAAAAGACAAAGAGTGGCCTAAAGATGAATCAACTTTGGAAATTAGAGAAGCATCAAGAGCTGTGCTTTTTGACGAGAATGGCTTAATTCCTCTTCTATTTGTTTCAAATTATAACTATCACAAATTACCTGGCGGCGGAATCGACGATGGCGAAAATAAGGCCGCAGCTCTGGTCCGCGAAGTTATGGAAGAAGTCGGGAGTGAAATTAAAGTCACTGGTGAAGTTGGGGAAATTATTGAATATCGTTCAAATTTCAATTTGAAACAAATATCCTATTGTTATATAGGCAAAATAACATCAAAAGGGTCGCCTGCTTTCACGGAAGAGGAATTAAGCCAAAACTTTAAACTCGTTTGGTTGCCATTAGATGAAGCAATTTCCAAAGTTGAAAACGATAAACCAACAAATTATGAGGGTTCTTTTATTCAGCAAAGAGATATTGTGTTTTTAAAAAAAGTCCAGCAGATGAAACGGGCAAATTAGCAACTTGCTCCGCTACGCTCCGCACCACGCTGCGCTCTCGCTACACTTCGTTTCGCTCGGGGCGTATAACAACGCGATAAGCGGAAAAACTCTCAGCCCGAGTTTTTCGCAAATTTTATTTCGCTTTGCTCAATAAAACTTCGCTTATCGGTGAACGTTCAACGAAATTGCGAGGATTTTTTCCTGAAAACAAAATAATTTGCAAAATAATATGTCAATTTTTAAGATGATAGGCGCGGTCGGATTATTATTAATATCCGCTGGCATTATAAATAAAAATCGTCGTACGCAGGACTTGATGTATATTGTTGGCGGAGTATGCCTGGAAATATACAGTATTTACCTAAGCGATTTAATATTTATTATTTTGCAAATTATTTTTACCGTTTCTGCAATATATGATTTGATTAAATTAAAACATTCTGAGAAATAAAAACGAAAATCCTCGCAACATCGTTGAACACCAAATATCTGGCTCCAAAATTTTTCATTTATTAGAAATAATAAAGAGTGAAAAATTTTCTCGACCCAAATTTCGCACTTTTCCGTTTTGTGATAATGTATAGTATAATTAAACTAACAAAATAGTCTGGATATCAAAGATTTTAGCCTTAAAACCAAAGTGCGAAACTTCAGATATTTGGATACGTTGTGCGAAATCCGCATTTGCCCTAGTGCTAAAAATAACATTCAACCATATGACAAAGAATAGATGTATCATAATCCATGGATGCCCCTCTGATGCTGAAAAAGCGATGAATCCTGAAACAAGGACTTATGACAAGCACTGGATTCCGTGGTTAAAAAGAAATCTTATTGCAAAAAATATTGAAACGGAAACTCCTCTCATGCCCTCGCCTTGGCAACCTGATTATGAAAAATTTAAGGCTGAATTTGAAAAATATACTGTTGATGAAAACACAATTTTAGTTGGACATAGTTGCGGTTGCGCCTTCTTGGTTCGCTGGCTTAGTGAGACTAAGACCAAAATTTTTAAACTTTTTTTAGTCGCGCCTTGGAAAATTCCGCAAGAAAAAAGAAGTGGTACCGATGTAAATTTCTATACATATCAGATTGACTCGTCTATCAAGGATAGGATAAATCAAATAGTTATGTTCACTGCGGACGACGAGGAGGAAGACGGTAAAAAAAGTTTAAAAATTTTTCATGAGGTGCTTGGTGGCGAGATTGTCGAGCTAAAAGGGCGAGGTCATTACTGCTTGGGCGATATGAAAACCGAGGAGTTTCCTGAACTATTGGAAAAGATTTTGCAATAAGATTTCGGGGCATCCATTTCCAACTAACAAGGGCGGGCAAATGCGGACATCGCACAACACGGCATATCCGGTTCAGGAATTTTTCACATTTATAATTCAAGGTAAGAAAAATTCCTTCTCCCAAATTTTTGTTCCGCCTCTGTCGGCATAACGGCCGGCGGCTTCGCCTCTGTTGCGCTCCGTCGCAAAGCGACGTCGCACAACAGGCGGCTATCCAAAATAAAAAGACACCTGTAACATAAAAACGTCAGGTGTCTTTTTACTTCGGATCAGCCGCCAGCCGTTATATGAAATACATGTTTTCCTTTTTGGCTTCGCCAAGCTCTTAAAAAGAATCCGGTTTTGTTTTTCTTTTTTTATAGAGGGGAAATAAGGAGTTTTCTACGCTCCGCTCCGAAAACGATTTATTTATAGGAGGAAACGGAGTAAAATAACGCCAATTTGTGATTTCCACACTTGAAGTAAACTATGAATATTAAATTCAATCAAAAACATAAATCAATCGCCAACTTTAGTGAAATTGATATTAAGGACTTTTCGATATTTCTAGGTGTAAACGGCGCTGGAAAAACTCACTTGCTCAAGGCGATGCAAGAGGGCTTTGTTTCAGCTGACAACATACAAAAAGAAAGGATTTCGTACTTTAACCTACAAACATTTCTCATAAAGAACCAGGCTAAAATTGCCCCACGGAATCTTGATGATGAAAAAATGCAAGCGTGGAATATCTTAAATTCTCAAAGGCAACAATTCCAAAATTACGACAATCAAATTAAAACATTCGTGGGCGAAAAGGAGTACCCCTATGATTTTGAAGTGCCAAAAGCACAAAAACAAAAATACGCTGAACAAAAAAAGGATATTCTAACCTTTATAAATAAGCATACAAAAGATAATCCCAAAATTAAGAAGCTTTTAAAAACGGGCGTATTCGAGTCTGTTAAATACGCTTCGGAAATCACACAGGCAGAATTTTTTAAATTTTCAAACTACAGCCCAGATGAGTACGAGCTTCTAGAAAGTTTAAGCGAAGTTTTTCTTGATTATCAAAAAAAACTAACCGTGGCAAAATTAAGAGAAAGCGACGGCGGAGAAGGATTAAACGATAGCCAAATCAAAAAAATAGAAGAACAATCTCCATGGAATTTTGTAAACAGCATGTTTAAAGAGTTTGGGCTACTTCATACTATTTCACATCCAGAATTTACAGCTGGAGATCTGATAAATAGTCAAGCTGTATCATTTCAAGTAAAACTCTCCATAGATGATGAAGAAATTGATTTTGAAGACTTGTCATCGGGTGAAAAGATATTGTGCGCACTGGCTATTACAGTTTATCAAGATAACAAATCAGAATTTCCTGCATTGTTACTTCTTGATGAAGTAGATGCATCACTTCATCCATCCATGATTCAAGATTTATTGGATGTGATTCAAAATGTGTTCATAAAAAACGGCTGTAAGGTTATTCTTGCTACCCATTCTCCGACCACGGTCGCATTAGCATATGAAGAATCACTATTTGAGATACAGAAGGGCAAAAAAAATGAAAAAATCAGAAAAATATCACAGGGAGACGCTATTAACCTTTTAAGCGAGGGGATCATAACCTTTGAAAAGGGTTTAAAAATACAAAAAGAGATTGATGGCACGAAAAGTTTACAAATTGTTACGGAGGGAAATAATACAGAGCATATTAAAAAAGCTTTTGAAATCCTCGACAACACTTTACTTAGTCAAATTAAAATTATAGAAGGTTCGCCAGATAAGCGCGGGCAACAGTTGAAAAACGCTTTTGACGTAATGTCGTCCGGTGATTTTAGCGGAAAGTTCCTTTTTGTTTGGGATTGTGACTGCGCCTCCATGATAAACAGCATTACAGAAACAGAAAGCTTTAAAAAGTTTTGCTTTGCGGAAAATTCTGCAAATACAAAGGCTAAAGATAAAGATGGAAAAGCTGTTGGCATTGAAAATCTATACCCCGATACCTTATTCACAGATGACGTTTACTCTACGGAAGTAAGACCTGGCTCATATAGTGCAACTACGTCAATCACCACTTTCGATAAAGGCAAATTTTTAAATAAAGTTCAAGCTGAAACCAGCTCGGATACTTTTGGGAATTTCAAACCTTTAATTTCAAAAATTAAGGAACTTTTAGCACCAAATAAATCTATAAAATTATGATTGAAATCATCTACATTCTCATCAATGAAGCCATGCCTGGATATGTAAAAATTGGCAAAACTTCAACAAGCCTTGAGCAAAGGATTAGAGAGCTTAGCGCTTCCACGAGCGTTCCACTTCCTTTTACTTGTTTCTACGCATGTACCGTAAAAGACGCAGCCTTTGTTGAACATCAGCTACATGATGCATTTGACAATAACCGAACAAATCCAAGACGAGAATTTTTTCAAATCTCTCCAGAACGTGTAGTTTCTGCACTTAAATTGGCAGAGATTGAAGATATTACGCCTAAAAAAGACTTCGTGGAATCAAAAGAAGATCAGCATGCCCTAAATCAAGCACGTGCAGAAATGCGAGCTAAGTTTAATTTTAAGATGGTCAACATTCCGGTTGGTGCAGAATTAATTTTTAGTCGCGATGAAAACATTAAGGCAAATGTGGTTGATAATAAATCCATCAATTTTAATGGCAAAGTTACAAGTCTTTCTTCTTCTGCACAAAAAATTCTCGGTTATGATTACGGAATTCAAGGAACAGCTTATTGGATGTATGAAGGCGAAACGCTAGATGAGCGCAGAAAAAGAATTGAGGGTGAAGAAGATTAAAGTGTTTGGGGCTCGGGCATTCACCCCTTAATCCCCTCTGCCCTTCGCCCCAAACGGAAAAACAAAACCGGATTCTTTTATAAGAGCAATTTCTTTCAGAAATTAAAGGAAAACATGTACATCATATAACACTGCGTATGCGGTTACGGCTTGCTTCGTACCTCCGCAAGCCTCCACCCATATTTGCCAGTGGTAAGCACTTCGTGCAATTATACCACTGGCAAACATCGCATACGCAGGAACGTTATGCCGACATCGCTTTGCTCTGTCGGCATAACGGCCGGCGGCTTCGCCTCTGTTGCGCTCCGTCGCAAAGCGACGTCGCACAACCGGCGGCTATCCAAAATAAAAAGACACCTGTAACATAAAAACGTCAGGTGTCTTTTTACTTCGGATCAGCCGCCGGCCGTTATACGCCATAATAAAAAGCCGATTGTGAAATTTGAATATTGATTTTGGCAATTTATTTGAAGCGGTCGAGTATAACTCATAGTATAATCAAAGTAATAATTAACTTAAAAAAATATGACAGAAACATTCAGGCCAGAGGTTGGCGCAAAAGCCTCGCTATCAGTAGAATTGACTCCCAATATGAAAGCATTACCAGAATATGCAAAAGGGAAAGTTACAGAAGGTCTTGCTCGTTTAACTCAAGAAATACTTCCTCAAGTTAATGAGGAACACCGCAACGGCGTTCTTCAATTATTCAATGCATTACAAGATGTTGTAGTGGAGGGAAAATTTCTTGGTTCCAAAACAGAAAAATAAATTGCCAAAATCAATAACGAATCGGCTTTTTATTACAGCGTATAACAGCGTGTATCTGGCTATGGAAAATTGGCGTTAATTAAATCCTTAAGGAGTGCCAATTTTCCTCCGCCCAAATTTTCATCCCTTAGTTTTGATGAGGATTTGGGTGGGGTTCTATTAAAAAGCGTGTATCTAATAATCAAAGTTTATTCCATTGAAGCGGAATGAAAACTTCAGATACACACGAACGTTATGCCGACATCGCTTTGCTCTGTCGGCATAACGGCCGGCGGCTTCGCCTCTGTTGTGCTCCGTTGCAAAGCGACGTCGCACAACAGGCGGCTATCCAAAATAAAAAGACACCTGTAACATAAAAACGTCAGGTGTCTTTTTACTTCGGATCAGCCGCCGGCCGTTAGGCGAAATTTGAATTTAAACTTTTTTAATATTTCTTTATTTTAACATTTAAGAACTTCTATATGGCGAGAAACGTAGCTATTATAATTTTATACGACCAAGACAAAAAAATCTTACTTCAACATCGTGCTGAAGATGCTGAAAGGTTGCCTGGATATTGGGCTTTTTTCGGTGGCGGTATTGAAGCTGGTGAAACTCCAGAACAGGCTGTGAAGCGAGAAACACTTGAAGAGCTGAATTACACACTCAAAAACCCTAAGATGATAATGAAGCAAGATTTTTTGTCGAAAGATGAAACCAATGAAAAACATGTTTTTGTGGAAGAATTTGATCCGAGTAAAATAATTACTTTAGGCGAAGGACAAAATTTTGGTTGGTTTCATCTTTCCGAGATAAACAAGCTAAAGATTATTGACCACGATATAGAAGTTCTTAAATACATTAAGGATAAATATTAAAAAAGTTTAAATTCAAACTCAAGAGCTGAAGCCTCGCCTAACACGCGATATCCGTAAAGGCTAAAGCCACATTTCTACGAAACGTCGGATATCGCGAAACGTTAAGTGAAATTTTTATTTTTCAAATTTAAGTATGGAAGATCACATCAAAAACATCACAGAATTACTCTCGCATAGTAATTGGAGTAAAAATGATATCCTCCGAATAATGACAGCCTTTCGGCACATCATTGAAGAGAAAGGCTTCCAGTCTAAATATCCATACTTAAATTTGTATGCCAATTGGGCCTTGCACACAAAAATCTCCGGTTCAATTACGGCTTTCAGAATTTTGGAACTTTTAACAGATGCGGTGATCGCTCATAACAAAAATCCAAATGAAGGAACTTGGATTAATGACGCCGTAATTGAAGGTCTTTCCCTTCATTTGCTCAAAACGAACATTGAAAATCTCTGCGATGAACTAAACATTAGTAGAGCACTCCTAAGTGAACGAGCAAATTGGAAAAAATTTGTGCAATTTTTAGTCACATATGAACTACAAAGAAAACCGGTACAATTTCCTCAAAATATGAAGGGAAAGACCAAGAAGATTTTTGATTCTATACAAGAAAAAGCAAGTAAAACGCCCTCCCGAAATAACGCAATTTTAGGTGTTTCATTCTTGGATTATAATGGGACACTGTGCTGGGAAATCAACACCGAAGAAACAATTCGGAAGGGCTTTAGAATAATCGGCCCAATTGGCATACTTTGAAAAAATAAAAACATCACTTAACACGCACTTTGCGGCTCCGCTCCTTTCAGTCGCTACGCCCATATTTTGGCCTGTTCAAGCACTTCGTGCTAAATTATAACAGGCCAAAACATCGCAAAGTGCGGGACGTTATGCCGACATCGCTTTGCTCTATCGGCATAACGGCCGGCGGCTTCGCCTCTGTTGCGCTCCGTCGCAAAGCGACGTCGCACAACAGACGGCTATCCAAAATAAAAAGACACCTGTAACATAAAAACGTCAGGTGTCTTTTTACTTCGGATCAGCCGCCGGCCGTTAAGCGCCATACCCATTAACATACAAAATTATGTCAACTCGAGACGAATTTGATAAAAATACAGTTGAAGCAATAGGAAAACGGGCCTCCTATATCTGCTCAAATCCTGATTGCAAAAATTTGACACTTTGCCCATCAGCAGAAAATGAGGACAAATTTATATACATAGGCAAAGCAGCCCATATAACCGCTGCGGCAGAGGGTGGCCCAAGATATGACTCAAACTTAACATCAGAACAGAGAAAATCTACAAATAATGGTATTTTTCTTTGTTCAAATTGTGCTGATATGATCGACAAAAATAATGGCATTGATTTCTCTGTAGATCAACTAAAACAATGGAAAAAAGAGCATGAAGAGTGGGCCACCCAGAATTTGAACAAAAGTTTAAATTCTCTCATTACTACCATCGACGGCGAACACACTGCTAGAGGCAAAGGTAATGTAACTGGCATCAAAACAACCAAGCCTACATTTTTCAAACCTGGCACAAAATCCACAGCCGAGGGAGAAGGAAACATCACTGCAACTTATATAGGTTCCTAATTCTTAATAAGAAAAAATATGCAAACAGGTTCATTTTTTGGGTACAAATGTCCACAATGCAATAGTACAGTTGATATTGCCGCCGTCGCTGGCAGTAATGAGTTGCTTTGCTCTCAATGCAAAGTGCCCATGGTTCCAGATCCCAACGGACGTACAAGTGCAGCAAATGTATATTGCGCAAATTGCAAAACCAGTTACGGATTAGTTAACTCAGACAGGTGTCCTCAATGCGGAGACCCGTTTTCTTCGATGTAATTGTTAATGAGTACGGCGCTTAACAGCGTATATCCAACATGATCTCCCTCTGGTCGATCACGTCGGATCATACGCGAACGTTGCACGAAATTTGGTCTTATCCTATTATTTAAACATTAGCTATTTATCAGTAACAAGTTAAACATATGAGAGAACAACCACGAGAGCATGAAGTTCAAGAGTCTGAGGCCAAAGATGCCCTGGATAAATTAATGGCCATTCCTCCATCGGACCAAGTAAGATTCTTCGAAGAGCTTGGTGCGTCTCCTGAAAAAGTACGAGAGATATTGGAAAAAATCGAAGCAGAAAGAGAAGCAAGAGAAGGATAAGCCCAAACTCCGTACAACAGCGTGTATACGATATGGCTGACGCCACACCGCATACACGCAAACGTTATGCCGGCGGCTTCGCCTCTGTTGCGCTCCGTCGCAAAGCGACGTCGCACAACAGGCGGCTATCCAAAATAAAAAGACACCTGTAACATAAAAACGTCAGGTGTCTTTTTACTTCGGATCAGCCGCCGGCCGTTAAGTGAAATTGCGCACTATTATGAACTTTGTTTACAAAATCAAAGTAAAGGATAATGAGATTGTTTCTGTTTTGGCCAATGACGGAATCAGACATTTTGTAGCTCCGGTCACGAAAAAGGGAAAAAAGATATATTTGGTCGGAAAAAATGGACTCATTAACTATGTAGGCATCACAAAACAATCAATGAGTTCTCGTATTCGGTATGGCGTAAAGCCAAATCACAAAACAGGCTATCATGGTTATAAATGGCTAAAAGAAGATGGCGATCACTCATTGATTGTATGGATTTTCGAGGATAGTGTTCATGTTGAAGCTATTGAGGCAGAGATCGTCCATTTTTTCCGTGTTCAGCATGATCAGTGGCCAAAATATCAAACAGAAATACATTTTCATCCCACAACAAGCAAAGAACGATCATTGGCCAAAACAATCCTAAAAGAATCCGAGAAAATAGTGTGCAACATCACTTAACACTGGCTAGCCGGCTAGCTCGCTAAAAATTATTTTCTTATGGAAGACAAAAAACCATTTATAGATATTACTGGAGATAACTGTACAGTCGAAGACTGTGACTTTATTGGTAATCGGCCCACCGTTAAGACTTCAGGAAAAAATACCAAACTCATTCGACTCAAACATTTTAGCCAAGAGATAAAAAATCACCCATGGTGGGCCTCATTCTTTGTAGGACTCAGTCTTCTTGTCATAGGGTTAATAATAGAATATGGTTTTTTGGTATAAGAAAATAATTTTTAACGCTCGCTCACGCAAATTTGTCTACGCTACGCTACGACAAACTTCGGCTTCCACGATACATTATCTGAAATTTATTTCCGGCCTAGTGCAATAAATATGAAATATCTTAGTGAACTTGAGTTGTTAAAATTACCGACGGGAAAATTTGCGATTTTTGGAAGCGGTTCAATGGCGGTTAGAGGAATCAGAGAGTCCGAAGATTTGGATATAATCGTCAAACAAGACTTGTGGGATATTCTGGTTCAAAAATACCCGATGTCATTACATGATAATTCGACATGCCTTAAAATCGGCAACGTAGAAATTTTTAGGAATTGGTTGGAATTGTCTGACAGGATAAATGAAATGATTGAGAATGCAGAAACAATAGCGAGTTTTCCTTTTGTGCAACTGAAATACGTCATTGAATGGAAAAAACAATTCGGAAGAGAAAAAGACAAAAAAGATATTGAGTTAATTCAAAAATATATTGGTGCGATTTAAATTTGTATGCAATTCGACACTTCAACTCTTGCTTGGTTAATTCCGTTGGCTATTTGGGAAGCGGTTTGGAAAGGAATCGCATTGTGGAAATCCGGAAGAAATAATCAGTTGAAATGGTTTATCGCGATTCTGGTTCTTAACACTGTTGGCATCTTGCCTATCGTTTACATAAAGTTTTTTCAGAAAAAATCATAATCAAAAAAATATGAAAGGCTTTACAACAAACATCGAAAACGCAACTTTGGAAAATAATAGTTTTAGAAAAGTTTTGTACACATCTAAACACAGCCAACTCGTTTTGATGAGTCTAAAACCAAATGAAGAAATCGGCATGGAAGTTCATCCAGAGAACGATCAATTTTTTCGTTTTGAAAAAGGACAAGGCAAATGTGTGATTGATGGAAATGAATATGAACTTAAAGATGGGGTTGTTGTGATCGTTCCGACTGGTTCTCAACACAACATTATAAATACATCGAGCACGGAAGATCTAAAGTTTTACACAATTTATTCTCCAGCTCATCACAAAGATGGAATTGTTCGCGCGACAAAAGAAGAAGCTGTTGCAAATGAAGCGGAATTTGACGGACAAACAACAGAATAAAAAAACCACTTGGGAGAACCAAGTGTAGAGAGAGTGACTTGAGAGCAAGCGAGAGTTGAACTCGCCTATTTACGTTCAGCCCATGAGGGCTTGAGAATCGGTTCAACTTCGACGTCGTGAATATTGAATGAAGTTCCAGCGGCAGGAAACGCCATATGGCCTGTCGAGAGATTGACTGCGAGACATTCGATATTGTGTCGAACCGCAGATTCGATCTTGATGTATCTTTTACCTTCGAACTCGAACCAGTCGCCGACCTTGAGATTGCTGAACTTCATGTTCGTTTCTCCTTTTTAGTTCTGTCACCAACGGTTGCCTTAAACTATAATGATTTATCAAACTTGTCAACATATCTAAGATTGAAATTTATTTGAAGAAAACTTAAACTATCTGCACTATGCAAAACCCATTTGAAAATGCAATGCGCCAGCTTACGCGCGCGACAGCTGTCAAACAATTTGATTCAACGTTCATTGAGCAGATTTCATATCCGCATCGCGAAATTCGCGGTCATATTCCACTTCGAAAAGACGACGGTTCTTTGCAGATGGTCGAATTTTATCGCGTCCAACATAATAATTGGCGTGGGCCATATAAAGGCGGCATTCGATTTCATCAAGACACCGATATCGAAGAAGTCAAAGCGCTCGCTTTTTGGATGACGCTCAAATGCGCTGTTGCCAATATCCCAATGGGCGGAGGAAAAGGCGGCGCGACAATCAATCCAAAAGAATTGTCGATTACAGAACTTGAACAACTTTCACGCGCTTGGATGCGTGCGCTTGCTGATGTTGTTGGTCCTCAAAAAGATGTTCCAGCGCCTGACGTAAACACAACTCCACAAATTATGGCTTGGATGTCTGACGAATACGGAAAAATAACAGGTGACAGAAGCGGAGCTGTGATTACTGGCAAGCCGCTCGAGGTTGGAGGGTCTGAAGGACGCGGCACAGCAACAGCGCAAGGCGGGTTTTATGTGTTTGAAGCATTGCGACTAAATTTTGGTTTGTCAGATTCCTGCAAAGTCGTGATTCAAGGTTTTGGGAATGCAGGAGAACACGCGGCAGAATTATGGTTGAAAGCCGGACACAAAATTGTAGCAGTATCTGATTCAAAATCAGCAGTTCGAAATCAAAACGGACTTGATATTGCAGCGCTTCTTGAACACAAAAAAACGTCAGGTTCTGTGCGAGACTTTGCTGGAGGTGAAACATTTGAAGGAAGCGAATTGTTGTTTGAACCGTGCGATCTTCTAATTCCAGCCGCTCTTGAAAATCAGATCCGTGAAGATAATGTCGCGCGTATTCAAGCGAAAGTTGTTTTGGAACTTGCAAACGGCCCAACAACTCCTGAAGCGGACGACGTGTTGTTTGCGAAAGGTGTTCCAGTCATTCCAGATATTCTTGCCAATTCCGGAGGCGTAACAGTCTCAACTTACGAATGGGAACAAAATATCAAAGGCGAACATTGGAGCGAGGCTGATGTTTTTATGAAACTTAAAACAAACATTCAAGAACAAGCTCTGCAAATTTTTGATCAGGCAAAAAATTTGAAAACTGATTTACGGCGCTCAGCATTTATTTTGGCGCTTGAGAGAATCGCAAAAGCTCAAAAATAAAATCCACCTAAAAATAAAAAAATTCCATGTGAGTCATGGAATTTAGAGCCATCGTCGAAGAGCTTCGACGTCTTCTCTGTGCAATGTTAGATCGAACGGTTGGTTTCCGTTTCTTCCAACGATCGCCAGCAAAGGAATGAACGGAATGTCGTAATGTCTTCCAGCGAGCCTTGAACCGTCAAAAATATTCCGTTCATTATTATCCTGAAGTGGTCGGATTGGAACATGAGCAACAGTCATGGGGGTTGGGGTGTATTGTGACTTGACGCTGATTGCGAAATCTCGCGATCCGCGAGAGACAAAAAGGTCAATACCGAAATCAGCATCATCAAGAATATTAGCGAGGTAGACTCTCGCTGTTTCAATACAACCCAGAGCCTGGATTATTCGTGCAAGCGCGCACGCGCCTGAAAATTGGATCGTCCATTCGTGGCTCATTTTGCTGTTTCGCTGTCCTTGGACAAACATCCAGCCGTGTTGTCTTTCGTCCATATCCAGAAGCTGAAGAGCGAGTCTGTCTTGAAACATCGTGCCTGTTATCACGACCGCACGATGATTGATCGGGTTTTGTAATCCAAGACAAGAGTAAAGACAGTTGAGTCTGTGCAGAAGAACTATCTCGAACAATCGCCGCTCGATCGGCGTGAGACTTCCAACGAATCCGTTGAGAAGTTCAGCAATGTGGAGCTCAACACCCATTACCTGCAAATGGGCTTCGCGGGAATTTCTGAAGACATTCTCTGGAATAGGAGAGATTTCCATTTGCCAGATCGCAGGAAAGAGACTGTCAATTACATTGTCCCGAATCCGTGCTCGGTCACGTTGAAACAAGGCCAACCGATGTGAAAGAACAAATCCGTCCAGCATTCTGCCTCCTATTCTTTTGTGTGACGGCTTTTTAAGATATCAAAATCATTCGGTTTTGTCAACGGTTCGTATTTTTGTTATGATCGCCGTGATAGGATCAATAATGAATTGCGTTTCAGTCATTCTGAGCGTAGCGAATGATCTTCTAAACAAAAGATTCTTCACGGAGTTTATACCCTGAGCGAAGGTAAAGTTATGGCCTTCGACAGGCTCAGGCGATAACTTTACCGAAGTCGAAGGGCTCAGGATGACAGACCAAGGTCTAAAATTTAGTATGCCTTATAATCACAAGCAAATTGAAAAAAAGTGGCAGAAGCGCTGGGAACAAGCCGGTGTTTTTCAAGCGCAAGATAAATCAAAAAAACCAAAGTACTATTGTTTGATTGAATTTCCATATCCGTCAGGCGCTGGACTCCACATGGGCCATCCGAGAAGTTATACGGCAATGGACGTTGTTGCTCGCAAGCGGAGAATGGAAGGTTTCAATGTCTTGTATCCAATCGGTTGGGATGCGTTTGGACTTCCAACAGAAAACTACGCGATCAAAACAGGACGCAAACCACAAGACGTTACAGCGGAAAATATCGCGACGTTCAAGCGTCAACTTCAATCGTTTGGTTTGAGTTTTGATTGGTCTCGTGAAGTGAATACGACCGATCCTGGATATTACAAATGGACGCAGTGGATGTTTTTGGAATTTTTCAAAGAAGGACTTGCGTACAAAGCAAAGATGCCGATCAATTGGTGTGTGTCGTGCAAGATCGGTTTGGCAAATGAAGAAGTTGTTGATGGAAAATGCGAACGTTGCGGCGGGCCGACCGAGAAGCGTGAAAAAGCGCAATGGATGATCGCGATCACAAAATACGCGGATCGGTTGTTGGAAGATTTGGACACAGTTGATTATTTGGAAAAAATAAAAACGCAACAAAAAAATTGGATTGGAAAAAGCGAAGGAGCGAAAATCAGTTTTGTCATTGTGAGTCATTCGACTTCGACAAATTTATTGCCTGAGCCTGTCGAAGGCTTAAATTTGTCTTCGCTCATGGTAAACTCTGCGAAGCAATCTCCTGATGTTGAGTCGATCGAGGTCTTCACAACTCGCCCTGACACAATTCTAGGCGCGACGTTTTTGGTGATTTCTCCGGAGTTAGCTCAACAATGGATCGCAGATGGTTGGAGGTCGAGCGAAGAAGTTAAAAGATATATTGAACAAGCGCTCAAGCGAGATAAAAAAGAACGCGAGGCAGAGAATAAAGAAAAAACAGGAGTTCCAACAGGCGTGTTTGTCATCAATCCGGCAAACAAAGAAAAAATTTCTGTGTGGGTCGCTGATTACGTTTTGGGTGAATATGGAACAGGAGCTGTGATGGCTGTTCCTCAACATGACAAGCGAGATTGTGAGTTTGCTGAAAAGTTTGGGCTACCGATTGTTGACAGATCGCTCATTTCATTTGATGAAGCGATTGAGAAATCTGGCGGGAAAAAGTCTGTTCAATACAAACTTCGTGATTGGGTTTTTTCACGCCAAAGGTATTGGGGAGAGCCGATTCCACTTGTGTATTGTGAAGCGTGTGGGTGGATTCCGGTCCCAGAAAAACAACTTCCTGTGCAATTGCCTGATGTTGAAAAATACGAACCAACAGAAAATGGCGAGTCGCCTCTTGCCGCGATTCATGATTGGGTAAATACAAAATGTCCAAAGTGTGGAGGTCCTGCCAAACGCGAAACAGACACAATGCCAAATTGGGCAGGATCAAGTTGGTACTTTTTACGGTACATTGATTCAAAAAATAAAAAAGTGTTTGCGGACAAGAAAAAATTAAAACATTGGATGCCTGTTGATTGGTACAACGGCGGAATGGAACACACAACACTTCATCTTTTGTACTCACGTTTTTGGAATAAGTTTTTGTTTGATCGCGGACATGTTGCTGTGAGCGAACCTTATGCTAAGCGAACAAGCCATGGTCTTGTTTTGGCAGAAGATGGAACAAAGATGTCGAAGTCAAAAGGCAATGTTGTGAATCCAGATGAAATGGTAAGTGAGTACGGAGCTGATTCAGTCCGTTTGTATGAATTGTTTATGGGTCCATTTGGTGAACCTGTTCCGTGGAGCATGAACGGACTTGTTGGTATGAGAAGGTTTTTGGAGAAAGTTGGAGATGTGGCAACAAGGTCTGAAAAGTCTGAAAGGTCTGAAAAGTCGGAAGTAGAAAAGATCACTCGTTTACTTCATCAAACAATCAAAAAAGTCACGGATGATATTGAACACATGCATTTCAACACAGCTGTTTCGCAGATGATGATTTTTGTGAACGCGGCAAAAGAGAACGGATCGATCTCAAAAGAAAGTTTTATGATATTTTTGCGCTTACTCTGTCCATTTGCGCCGCATCTGTCAAACGAACTTCATGAACAACTTGGTGGAAAAGAACTTCTTGAACAACAAAGTTGGCCAATACACAATCAAGAACTGGCAAAAGAGGAAATCATTTCGGTCGCTGTTCAGGTGAATGGAAAAGTTCGAGGAATTTTAGAAATCTCTCCTGATGTTGAAGAAAAAATTGCAAAACAGTTGGCTCTCGAAAACGAAAAAGTTAAAAAATATCTGGAAGGTAAGACAGTTGAAAAAGTTGTTTATGTGAAGGGACGAATCGTAAGTATTGTTGTGAAATAATTATGATTCCAGAAAAAGCTAAGCGGGTTTTTGAGGGGGTCTTGTTTGATGTATATCAATGGCCGCAAGAAATGTTCGACGGAACAATCGAAACTTTTGAAATGCTAAAACGGGCTGACACTGCCGAGATAATTGCGACAAAAGACGGAAAAATAATGTTGCAAGAACAAGAACAACCAGGGAAACCTCCATTTTTATGTTTACCGGGTGGAAGAATTGAAGAAAACGAAGAGACGCTTGATGGCGCAAAAAGAGAACTGCTTGAGGAATCTGGTTTTGTTTCTGAAGATTGGAGTTTGTTTCATTCAGTTGAACCGTCTCACAAAATGGATTGGAGTATTTTTGTTTATGTGGCGCGTGACTGCAGTTCCATGCAAGAGCAGAATCTTGACGCCGGAGAAAAAATTCAAATTCGTTGGGTAACACTCGATGAATTATTGGATTTGGTTGATTCTGGTCAGCTCGGTTGGATTGAACAAGACTTTCGTGTACAGTGCATCCGAGCAAAATATCATCAGCCTTCAAGGATGGAATTAGAAAGTAAAATTTGGAGCAGTAAATAACCAACTTCTTTCTTCTTGCTTCTAGCTTCTAATTTTTATGAACATCGTCATGATCGGAACAGGTTATGTTGGTCTAACATCTGGTTTAGGATTTGCAGGTCTTGGGAATCGCGTTGCGTGTGTTGATACTGATTCAACAAAAATTGCAAAGCTTGATTTAGGCCAAACGCCTTTTTTTGAACCCGGTCTTGAAGAACAACTAAAAGCCATGCAAGAAAGCGGACAGATTGTTTTTACAACTGAGTTAGAAAGTGTGATTGATGGGGCGCAAGTTCTCATGATCGCAGTTCAGACCCCGCCTAAAACAAACGGTCAAGCAGATCTAACATATCTTGATTCAGCCGCAGAACAGATTGGCCGGCTTCTTAATCATGAATCTCTCATTGTCGTTAAAAGCACTGTTCCTGTTGGAACCAATCGTCATATTTTGAAAATCATCCGCGATGAACTCACAAAACGAGGCAAAGACGATCTTGTAAGCTTGATTCGCGTTGCATCTGTTCCGGAATTTTTACGCGAAGGTTCAGCTTTGCAAGATTTTCTTGCGCCAGATCGTGTTGTGATTGGCGCAGATGATGAAATTACTTTTCGAACAGTTGAGCAAATGCATGAAGGAATTAAAAGCATATTTTTGCGAACCAGCATTGAATCGGCCGAACTTATAAAAGTTGCTTCAAACGCTTTTCTTGCAACAAAAATTTCTTTCATAAATGAAATTGCAAATATTGTTGAAAGAACTGGCGCGGACGTTCGAGAGATCGCTCGCGGTGTTGGTTTGGACAAACGAATTGGTCCTCTTTTTTTGCGTTCAGGAATCGGTTTTGGTGGATCATGTTTTCCAAAAGATGTTGCCGCGCTTAAATCTTACGCCGGTATTAACGGCTACGATTTTAGATTGCTCAACGCTGTAATTGAAGTTAATAATCGTCAGCGAGAATTGTTTTTTAAAAAAATAGTTTCAATTCTCGGCACGCTCAAAGGAAGGAAGATTGGAGTATGGGGATTGTCTTTCAAACCAGACACAGATGATATTCGTGAGTCAGCCGCGATTGATATTGTTCAACGACTCGTCGGAGCAGGTGCTGATGTTTCCGTGTTTGATCCAAAAGCAATGCAGAACGCGGCGCGTGTTTTACCAAACTCTGTTGTATATACAACAACGCCGATTGATGCCGCTTCTGGCGCAGAGGCGTTGATCGTTCTAACTGAATGGCCAGAGTTTCGAGGCGTTTCATTTGAAACACTCAAGTCTTCCATGATAGAACCGATCATTTTTGATGGTCGAAACGCGCTTGCTGATCTTGATCTTGAACGTATTGGATTTTCGTATTTTGGAGTCGGGCTATGCGATTCTCACAAATCGTAAAATCACCTTCAAAAACTCTTGCGGTTGTTTTGATCGCCTTTGTTGTCGGAATCTTTATAACTTCGATTTATTATACCTTTCCGATTTTTTGGTCTTTTCCGACCTTTTGGTCCTTTCCGACCTTTCTTCCGTTACTTCCTTTTCTTCTTGTCTTTTTTTTCCTCCGCTCCAAAAAAAATCGTCTCATTTTTCTTCTTCTTTTTAGCTTCTTTTTTGGAATTTTTCGATATCAACAAAGTGAAGTCCCATCCTATCTTGCAACAGTTGCTGATCGAACTGATATATCAGTGCGAGTGCGGGGAAGGGTTCTCAATGAAGTTGAACGTCGGGTGAATGGTCAGCAAATCATTCTTTCAAAATTAAATGTTGCTGACGAATCAGTATTCGGAAAACTTCTTGTACGCGCGCCACTTTTTCCGCTGGTGTCGTATGGCGATACACTCACGTTCTCTTGCAGATTGGAAAAACCAGAACCGTTCAATGGTTTTGCATACGACAAACTTTTGCAGTCGCGAGGAATTCTTGCCGTGTGTTCATTCCCGCAGTTTGTTTTTGTATCAAACGGAGAGTCAAATGGATTGCTAAAAATCATTCTATCTTTCAAAGAAAAAATCATTGACAGATTGGGATATATTTTTAATGAACCGCACAGCTCGTTTGTGTCAGGATTGCTTTTCGGAGGAGGAGCTTCTCTTTCAGACAATTTACGCGATGATTTTTCTCGTACTGGACTTTCGCATATTCTTGCCGCGTCTGGTGTGAATGTATCATTGTTTTCAGTTGTTCTTTTGCATTGGCTTTTATTGAGTCCGCTTGGGAAACGAAAAGGTCTCATCATTGCGAGCGTGTTTTTGCTTTTTTATATCATCGCGGCAGGCGCGACACCGGCTGTTGTTCGCGCTGGAATTATGGCAGGACTTTTGATTCTTCAACTTGCGATTGGACGACAAGCACGCATGGTTAATGTTCTTCTTTTGACTTTGACAGTAATGCTTCTTGTGAATCCTCGATTATTGCTAGATGATATTGGATTTCAGCTTTCATTTGTCGCGACTGTTGCGCTGTTGTTTGTATTCCCGCTTGTTGAAAAATGGTTCGAGTTTATTCCAAACACTTTTGAAATCAGAACATCAATTTCTTCATCCTGTGTTGCGATTATTTTTACATTGCCGATTTTAATTTGGAATTTTGGACAAGTCTCGGTCATAGCTCCTCTTGCTAACGCGATTGTTCTTCCATTTGTTCCGTCTCTGATGGCTGTTGCACTGATTGCGCTTGTTGCAAGCATTATTTTTTTGCCTCTCGGTCAGATTATCTCTCTTTTAGGAGTTGCTTTGTCGTATATCATGCTTAGACTCGTGACAATTTTTGGTTCACCGCAATTTGCTTCTGTGCCGATTATTTATTCTCACACGATTGCGATAATAATCGCTGTTGTTCTTTTGATAATTTTATTTTCGAAACGTCACTCATTTTCACATGCGACGCGCAACACCTCATAAACTATCACATAAGATTTTTTTTCTGATTCGTATTTTTGTTTCAGTTGTTATTTTATTTTTGCTTGCATACACGTCTCAGTTTGCTCGAATACGAACACCGGATTTAAAAGTTTGGTTTTTTGATATTGGACAAGGCGATGCGACCTTTATTGAAACTCCAAATGGCCAGCAAATTTTGGTTGACGGAGGACCAGACAACTCGATTTTACAAAAACTTTCGTCAGTTATGTGGCCGTGGGACAAAACAATCGACGCAATTTTTGTAACACATCCAGACGCTGATCACATAACCGGTCTTATATCTGTTCTTGATCGTTATAATGTGAAAGCGATTTACGAGACAGGTGTTCGCGGATCGACTCCGATGATAATTGGCCTTGAAAAAGCAATGGATGAGGAACGCGCGTCGCGTATAATTACAACACAAGGAAAGTCATTTGAATTTGATGGCGCGCGTATGGACATCCTGTGGCCGACGCTTGATGCGATTGCAAAAGAAAAAGAACGCAACAACACTTCGATAGTTATTCGTATGAGTTACGGAGATTCATCGTTTTTGTTAACAGGAGACGCTCAAACAGAAGTTGAAGATGATTATGCAAAATTAGTCGGCGATATTGATGTTCTAAAAGTTGGACATCACGGAAGCAAAACCTCAACGAGCGTTTTATTATTGAAAACCATTAAGCCTGAATTTGCAATCATCTCGGATGGTGTTGATAATAAATACGGACACCCACATCCAATTGTTCTTGAGCGATTGAAGGATATTGGCGCTATGATTTTTCGAACTGATAAGGACGGAGACGTTCTTGCAAAAAGCGACGGGGTTTCTCTACAAGTCGCTCCCGTGTTCTTGCCGTTTTAGGAAAAATATTGTAACATTCTCGCAAACATTATATGACTGAAATTCAACGAACGCTTGTTCTTCTCAAGCCAGATGCTCTACAGCGCGATTTGCTTGGCGAAATCATTTCTCGTTTTGAAAAGAAAGGGATGAAAATTATAGGACTTAAATTGATACGACTCACAGAAGAGCTGTTGGATGAACACTATGCGCATCTTTCAGACAAACCATTCTTTGGTTCTCTTAAGCAATTTATGATGCAGACGCCTGTTGTTGGAATGGTGCTTGAAGGATACAACGCTGTTTCCGAAGTGCGAAAACTTGTTGGTTCAACAAATCCTCGCGAAGCCGACGCGGGAACAATCCGCGCGGATTTATCGATGAACGTTCCATCCAATCTGATTCATGCTTCTGATTCGCTAGAAAGCGCTGCTAAAGAGCTTAGGCGTTTTTTCAAGGATCATGAATTATTTTCGTACAAAAAAATTACAGATATGTATCATATTGGAGAAGGTATATAAAAATTTGTTGACAACTTTTCACAGAGGTGAAAAAATATCAACAAAAATTAGCACTTACATTTATTTGACATGTTAAACGACCACCTGTATTATTTAATTGTTATGACATTATTCATTGGGCAACAATTTCGCAAGAACTATAAACACTGGAACGAGCTGACTGCCCGTGAATTTTTGGATTAAAAAGTGTTTTCATTCCAGAAATTTTAACCCCGGGCAGTAAGCTCGGGGTTTTATGTTCTGACAGTATTGTGCTCCTGTCGCGAACGGGGCACAAAGATTGGCAGAAACGGAGGTGAACATGCCGATCCGACTTAAGATCCGCAAGGATCTGTCTCTCAACGATCTCGTTTCACTCAAGCGAGCAGGGTTTCTAGTATTCAAAACGCCGCACATCGGGAATTGGTATCCAAACAACCTCGCTTGCGCCACGCTCGGAATCCCGATGAAGATTGTGGATTCAACAAAAGGGTGCCTTGATCGCAACTTTCATCCGCATTGTGTGATTGTCAATGGCACAAGAACTCAAATCGCGGAAGAAAACGTTCTAATCAGTCACGCGAAAGTCACACGTGTTCATGAACACACGGCGGATCGTTTTCAAATCGGCGCGTCTATTCCAGAAGTACACATGCAAGCTCTGCGAGAATTATTTCCAGAGCTTGAGATGCAAACAGTCAGCGAGTACTTGAAAGAAAATTGCTGTCGCGTTCTGGAGTTACTAGAAGTTCTCACACAGCACGATCACTCGATTTGGGAGCGGTACGTACGCGATGATGGAATGACAGAAGCGCGGCATGCTCGTCAATGGGCCGTCGTCAACGCGAGCGGGGTCTGCGGAACAAACGGATCGAATAGCGGATGGGTAAGTCCAAACATTACCAACATTCTAATGGATGTGACAATTGATCCGCTCAAGTTCAATACAGACATCGTGTATGAACTTTCAGGACCCGACATGTACAAGTACATCGGACAGCTCATGTCAAAACTCAACGAACTCTACGAAGTTGTTCGACAAAAGCTTTGGCCAGAACTCCCGCAGACTGTTACATTGAATCTTGTGCCTGTTGCGGATATGCGTTTCGCTGTCCCTGCGCATCGGCGTCAAGCGCTTGAAGAACTTGTCGATGTTCTAAAAACGGTCGCCGAGTTTGAAAACGGAATCGGCGGTCGAATAAATTCCGCACCTGACAGAGAAAAGTTCATTTGTCAGATAGTCAAAGAACGAAACGTACTGCACGACAGTTTACGCGAGGTTATTTGCATATGTCCTGATCCGTTCTATGATATCTATGACGGAACATTTTTCAGTCAGTACGATCTGCTGTCCTGTTCTGAAAGTCTTTTCATTCATCCGTGGGCGCTTGAGACTTCGGTTGGAGTTCTCTCCGATCTCGTGCGCATCGCGCGCGGGTTTCTGCCGGCTTAGTTTCGCTCGGGAGCTTGTCGCTCTGGCAAGCTCCCACTTTTTCTTAGTATGACAAACAAATATCCAATTATTGATTTGCACGAAGATTTATTTTTACACATAAGTCGTCGTGATTTATTTCCAAAAGGGGAATGGCAGACAAATCCTGACATGATTCGTGACAATAAACTTAAGCTTGTTGTCGCGACAGCTTTTCCAGTTCCTTCTAATGAAAATTTTTTCGATCCAGTCGTGAATGAAATGATTGAATACGAATTTGATTCATACAACGATCTTATTAAGAAAGAAAAATGGTCACTGATTCAAACAGCCAAAGATGTTGATCGCGCGCTTAAGTCAGATAGTTCAATAAGTTTACTTCTTCACATCGAAGGATTAAACGTAATTGACGATCAAAGTTGGGACATGTTGGAGCGATGGTACTCAAAAGGATGGCGCTCGCTTGGTATTGTGTGGAATTTATCCAATCCGCTTGGTGGAGGTGCGAACGACCTAACTCAAGGGCTTAAACAACTTGGCACTGATGTCATCCAATGGTGTCAGAGCAAAAGAATGATTGTTGACTTGGCGCACATGAACGAACAAACATTTTGGGACGCGACAAAGATTATTGAGCGTCCGCTTTATGTCAGCCATGGAAATTGTCGATCGTTGTGCGATTCTCCGCGAAATTATTCAGACGATCAACTTCGGGCTATTGCAAAAACTGATGGTCTGATTGGATTTTTTTTCGCCAAAACATATGTCACAAGCAGAGAAAAACCAGCAACGATAAAAGACATTGTCGCGCACATTGAGCACGCAAGAAAAATTATTGGCGACGATAATATTGCTCTTGGCACTGACTTCGGCGGAATCATTCACGGATATCCAGACGGGCTCGGTTCTCTTAATTCATTATCAACTCTTTTTACGGCTTTGGTCGACGAAGGGTGGACAGAGAAAATGCTTGAAAAATTGTGTTTCATGAATGCCGCAAGGGTTTTAAAGACATATTTATGATTGGAATTTTTGATTCAGGAATAGGTGGACTTGGCGTTGCCAGCCAAATTCGAAAAAAAGCTCCAAGAGCCGATCTTGTTTACTTTGGCGATTTTGCGAACATGCCTTATGGTCCGAGAAAAACAGAGGAATTGCTTGAACTCACTTTGCACGCTATGAAATTTTTGAAGTCGCAAGGCGCAACTCAATTCGTGGCCGCCTGCAATTGTTTGTCTGTTGCTGTGATTGCTCCGCTCGCTGATTTGTTTGAAATTCCAAAAACGCGTGTGATTGAAATGGTGGCTCCAACGGTAAGAGCTGTTTGTAAACGGACACGCGGAAAAATTTTGATTGCGGCAACGCTTGCAACAGTTCGATCAGGAATCTACGAGCTAGCGTTTACACAACATGGATTGTCTGCTGAGTCAATTGCTTTGCCAAAACTTGCAGAGGCAATTGAGAGACAGGCAAGCGGATCGGAACTTGAAGAGATTATTTCGCCAGCAGTTCAAAAGGCGATAGACATTCACGCAAAGTTATTGGTTTTCGGTTGTACACAATTTCCGTTTGCACGCTCGGTTTTTTCACACATGTTTGAGGAACGTGGATATGAGATTGAGTTGTTTGATCCAAGCGATGTTGTTGCTGACGAGGCAGTAAAAACATTTAATGTTGAAGGGGAAGGGTTGAACACATTTTTTGTCTCAAAATCTTCATGCGTTTTTAATCAAACAGTTTTTGATTTATTTGGATCGGACTCGATTATCAGAGAAATTGTTATTGATTAGCCTGTGGATTGTTAGTGGATTTGTCGCCTATTGCAAACTTGCATAATTTTAACAGAATGGTATATTTATATTGCCTCGCGTCAGGGTGGGTTTGTCCATGATTTCAAACAACTTTTCGGTCCATGTGTAACTGGTTTGCCAGACAACAGGACCTGACGGAATTGACCGATGTCAAATCGACTTGGTGGATAAAAACTGCCATCATCGCCTGACATACGGAAAGAAGAATCCGATTACGTTGATCATATTCTATGACACCCATTCCAACGTGAGGCACAAAAAATAAAAACCGCTCTTCGAACAACGTAGGGCGGTTTTGAATTATCCCCAGTTCTTCTATTTTTACTGAAGTATGTCATATTTTATGATAAAATATATACGTCCGCAGTGCCGCGTCAGTCCTCGAGGTCTGATCAAAGCGCTTCTGTCTTCCAGAAGAATGGGTGCGAGCTCGAAATCATCTAGTCCCATCGGACAATCATTCTCTCTGCTTTGGGTGCTTCACCGCACCCCCTTTTTATTTTAGTTGGTGAGGGACCGTTGAAAAACTCTAATTATTGCCTGAGCAACATCGAAGGCAGTAAATATTATTTTTTGTACATTATTCCCTTCGATAGGCTCAGGGAATAAAATTTAGCTTACGAACATGGTATTTCAACGGTCGAGGTGGTGGATTGACAAGATCGTTATTTTTTGAAATGATATCTTCTTGGCGAGCCTTAAGTCTCGGCATGGTGTTGGGATGAAAGGCAGGCCAAAAATTGGAGAATTGTCATGAGTCGTAGTGCAAGGAAAGACTGGAATCTGGATACGTTGCTTTCTGTTGTCGGGTTCGTATTCGAGCTAACAAGAGTGATAGTGAATGCTCTTCGCAAACACAATGGAACGATCGATCACTTGCGGAGGCTCATCAAAGAGCCTGATCTCGTGGACAGAGTGTTTGATCTCATCGTTCCAGTCGGTTCCGTGCCTGTCAAGCCTATCTCCCCCAACGAATACCTCATTCCTGTTGGTGACAAAGTTTTCCTTGTGAAGCATTTCAACAGGGAGATAATGTCCGAAGATGCAATAGCCGAGATGGACAAGCTCGGCTATCGTCCAGCGACTCATATCGAAACATATTCGTTCCAGAAAGCACGTCCTGACCTTCATCGTCAGTTCTGGATTGTGGCTCTTGGCTCGTTCGCGATGCACGACGACGGCGAGTGTGTCGCGGTTCTGGACAGTGGTTCCGGCAGGCGCATCTTCGGCCGCAGCTGGTTCGACGGCGGGTGGGATGCTCGCAACCGCTTTCTGTTTGTTCGCAAGTAGCCCAAGCGCGAAGGTTAAAGCCGTTGGCTGCCTCTTAATCTCTGACCCTCACACCTTTTCACAAAGGTGGTGGGTCTTTTTGTTTAATCCCTCCACTTTCCAGTGGGAACTAATCCGTCGGAGCCGGGTCAGGCCTAAAGGCCTGGCGGGTGGCTGCCTGCCTGCCTGCTATCGCTCTTTAACTCCACATCGGGAAGAGGAGGAATTTTATCACTCCATCACTTCTTCACTCTATCTTTACTTTCGCTTACTTGGCTAAATTTCATTTAAGGGCTATTCTAAAATCAATATGTCCGAATCAAAACGACCGCTAAGAATGACAGGTGAGGAGATACATCAAACATTTGGAAATCGAGAGATTTTGAATATGGAAACAGAACAAGCCGAGATTACTTCGCATATTGATGCGCTCCGTGAAGTTATGGCAGAAAGTTGGGAAGATGAGGAAGTAGTTGCCAAGACACAGGGTCAAATAGATGAACTTGAAGAAAAATTACGCGTTTTGAGAGAGAAGATGCGTGAAAAACGTAAAGGTTTCGGTGAAACAATTGAACACACAAAAAATCCAGAGGTTTCAATATGAGTCATTATGTTAAGAAACAGGTTATTCAAATTTTTTAATGTTTTCGTTCATACGTTTGTCGCGTGGGTGGTTCTTATGTTTGCATTAAATTTTTTTTCGTCTTTGCCGCACAATGTTTTTGCATTTTTACATATTGTGTTTGCAATAATAATTTTTGCAATTGTGTTTCATTCATACTATCAAGCGAACGAACGTTCTTCACCTTTTTTTACCGTTATTCAAGCTATTGTTGCGTTTGTCATTTTCGAAATTGTTTACATAAATTTTTTTCAACCAACTTCAAACCATCTTTTAGATTTTGTTGATTGGATTCTTCCTTTCTTTTTAATAGCATCAACGATTTACGCTGTTGGAAAACAAAAAAGAATATGACACTAATATTAAACATTCTGATCTTGGCTATTCACGCGCTTGTCGCTTGGGTGTTGCTTGAAATTTTCGTGAACAACGCGCACAGACTTGGTCGTAAGTCTTATATTTTTTTTCATTATATTTGTGTGATCGCGGCATTCGCAATCAGTTTTTTTGTTTACTTCGAATATTTTTCAGCGTTTTCTGTTTTTGCAACAACATCCATCGCAATGGTATTTGTCTCTCTTTTAGAACTTATTGTATTTGGATATCTTTATAGTGGTGATCGCTGGTTTTTGAATTATGTGGATTGGATTTTTCCGATGTTTCTTTCAATGAGCACAATTTATTTTGTTGGAATAGTAGTAAAGTAGAAAAGAGAAAAAAATAAATTCTTTGAAATAAATGTTTACCTTTGCTACTCTGCCACTTTACTACTTATTACTATGCCCGACACATTTCAAATCACAGGTGGCAAGCCTCTTAACGGTGAAGTAACACTTTCAGGCGCAAAAAATGCAGCATCTAAAATGATGATCGCTAGTTTGTTAACTGACGAGCTTGTTGAAATTGAAAATGTTCCGCGTCAACAAGAGACAGCGATCACTCAAGAAATAATTACAACAGTTGGGGCGCAGATTGAATGGTCTGATGAACACACACTTCGAACAGCAACAAAAACTATCACTTCAACTTCTGTACATTCACTTTCTCGAAAAAATCGAATCAGCATTCTCGCGCTTGCTCCGCTTTTACATCGAGCCGGGGAAGCATTTGTTCCGCTTGTTGGTGGAGATGCGATTGGTCCTCGTCCTGTAAATTTTCATATAGAAATTATCAGAAAAATGGGAGCGTTAATTGAAGAAGATAAACATGGATATCACGCAGCAGTAAAAAAACGCTTGAAAGGAGCGCTAGTTGAACTTCCATATCCATCAGTTGGCGCGACAGAAACTGCGATTCTTGCCGGTGTTTTAGCAGAGGGTCGTACAACAATTCGCAATGCGGCCACTGAACCTGAAATTCATGAACTTATCATGATGCTCCAGAACATGGGAGCTGTGATCCAGATCAATGCTTGTCGTTCAATGGAAATAATTGGTGTTGAAAAATTGCGTGGGACGCATGTGTTGGTTTTGCCTGATCGAATGGAAGCCGCGTCATATGCTTGCATGGCGCTTGGAACTCGTGGAGAAATTTTTGTGCGTGGCGCACAACATCAGCACATGATCACTTTTCTAAATGCTGTCCGTCGCATTGGCGGGGAGTATGAAGTGAAACCAGACGGGATTGTTTTTCGTGGCGTATCGTCATATCGCGGAATTGAACTTGAAACAGATACCCATCCAGGGTTTATGACAGACTGGCAACAACCGTTTGTTGTGGTGCTTACGCAAGCAAAAGGAATTTCAGTTATTCACGAAACTGTTTATGAAGAACGATTTGGTTATACACAGACGTTAAACGGTATGGGCGCTAATATTTCACTGTTTAGCAATTGTCTTGGTGAGATTTCGTGTCGTTTCAAAGGTCAAAACTATCGCCACTCTGCAGTGATCACTGGTCCGACTTCTTTGCATGCGGCCGAGGTTGAAGTCCCTGATATTCGAGCAGGTCTCGCGTTTGTTGTTGCGGCACTTGTTGCCGATGGCGCTTCAACACTTCGTGGAATAGAACATCTTGAAAGAGGTTATGAAAAGTTGGAAGAAAAATTGCGAAGTGTTGGAGCACAAATTGAACGCTTGATTAAATAAATACGAATAATAAAGAAGCGGTAGCACTATGTCGAAAGGAACAGCGGCGACAGTCCGATGGCCTGGAGACATAGTGCTACTGCTTCTTTATTCGTACTCAGAATTTGATATAATATCTTTCTATGTTTCTTGATATTCTTTTTACATCTCCAGCAGTTGCGCTTGCATGGGCTGTTGCGATTTTGGCATCACTGACAATTCATGAATTTTCTCACGCGCTTGTAAGTTCGTGGCTTGGTGACAAAACAGCGGAAAGAGAAGGGCGCTTGAGTTTGAATCCAATCGCGCATCTGGATCTTTTCGGTTTAATTCCCCTTCTTCTTTTTGGTTTTGGATGGGCAAAACCAGTTCCGTTTAATTCGTACAATTTGAAAAATCCAAAATGGGATTCTGTAAAAATCGCGCTTGCCGGACCAGTAGCTAATTTTTTACTTGCGCTTGTTGCTGCGATCGCGTTTCGAATTACATCAACTCAACTTGGGCCTGTTAATCTTTTGTCTGTGTTTTTGTTTTGGCTTGTTATTTTGAATTTGTTTCTTCTTTTTTTCAATGTGATTCCGATTCATCCGCTTGATGGATCAAAATTATTTTTTGCATTGTTTGATAATCCAAAGTACGAGCGTTTACGCGCGTTTGTCGCAATACGCGGTCCGCAGATTTTAATGATCGCTGTTTTCCTCGCTATACTTACTAATCTGAATATTTTCTTTTTTATTTCCGGACCGTCTTATTCCGTTTGTAATTCGTTGATCGGTCAAAATTGCTTGTGGTATTTCGCGAGCATATTTTAGAATCCACGTTTGACATTTTGAAAAGATACGATTATAGTTTTTTGTCGCGTATGCGATAAGGAGATGAACATGCACGATCCAAGATTACTTAAAGATCTTTCATGCGCACAACTCAAGCTCGTAATTAGTCTTGATCCGCTAGGCTCTGGCGCTGGGCAAAGTGTTGCGACAATCGTCAAGACTCTATGTTCGGCCGGTATTTCTTCTAAACGCGCGGCAGAATTGATCCTTTCGTGGGGTGTTCGCACTGGTATGAAAAGATGCCATCGTGTCGCATACGAGTGTTTTGAATGGTACGATGCCAAATTCAAAACTAGCTATGGGGTTAAATATGCGGTGCAGATTGGAGACGTCGAAGCGCTGAACGGACGTTTTTGTAAAAAGGCACGGCCAGCAGATTTCGACAGAGCGGCATCTTTCATCGTTCGTCGATATTATGTTAGCTGTATCTACGGCTACAGAGATGTCCTCCCAGCGATCAAGGCATATCGAAAAGGGTGTAACCCAACACGTGGCTTTAATATCATACTTCACAAAGCGATTCGCATAGGCGATGTTCGTGTCGTAAAGTTATGTCTGAAGCTTCTCAAACGTTCTTTAACTGACAAAGAGCAGGAACATCTTGAAAGGGTTCTTATTCACACTTTCGAATATCATGAAAGCTGTGAAGAGTTAGATTGGTTGGCGAAGCATTCTGATCTAACACGGCGCAAAAAAGTACTTGAACGTTTTTGTCAAAAGACAATAGATGGGTTGAAAAACGCTAAGAACGTTGCGCGCCATCTCGATATCGAACTTGAAGTCAATCACGTTGAACTACTTTTGGAAGGTCGTGAAGCTCATGCATATGATGAGAGGATCGATCTAATCAAACTGCTCATTTTGTTCGAACCCAATAATATTGAATATCAGCGTTACCTCGAATGTGAATTAAGCTACGCGCGTGAGTGTGCTATTGCGTTTCGTATGATTCGCAAAGCGGAACAGTACGGCAGTATGATCAACAAGCCACTGACTGTCGACGAGCTTGAACACTACATTCACTGGATCACAGTGAATGGTCGTGAAAAAGATAATATGAGACAGTGGGCAGAACGCCGGCTTGTAACTCGCCTTAGAGCCAGCCTCAAGGCAACTCGCGCCTAATAATGGCGCTTTTTTGTTTTGGCTTATTGCTGGGTTGACGTTTTTTGGGACGAATGTTATTCTTCTGGCGTTCTATTTTTACTCTGTATTTCCAACCTCTGATCTCTAAAATCTGATCTCTGCTATTTATGCCAACAGTAAATCAACTTATTAGAAAGGGACGTCAATCAAAAGCAACAAAATCAAAGTCGCCAGCTTTGCAATTCACTTACGATTCACTTCACCGCAAACGCACGGATTATCAAAGCGGAAGCGCGTTCAAGCGCGGTGTGTGCGTTAAAGTGACAACCATGACGCCAAAAAAACCAAACTCCGCGATTCGAAAAATCGCACGCGTTCGTCTTTCAAACGGAATGGAAGTTAACGCTTACATTCCTGGCGAGGGACACAACTTGCAGGAACACTCAATCGTGATGATCAGAGGTGGGCGTGTGAAGGACTTGCCTGGTGTCCGATATCACATTGTTCGCGGAGTGTACGACACGCAAGGAGTTGATGGTCGCAAACAAGGACGTTCAAAGTACGGCGCGAAACGAGGTAAGAAAAAATAATATAAATAATAGACGGAGTACTCCGAGCTCACGGAGGAAGTTATAAATATAACCGTCAGATAACATCAAATATATGCGCGGAAAACAAGCGCCGAAACGCAAGCTCGATCCGGACCCAAAATTTGGAAATGTTCAAGTTACAAAACTCGTTAACTATGTCATGCACGGCGGTAAAAAAACCGTTGCGCAACAAGTGGTTTACGATTGTTTAGATATTGTAAGCGCAAAAACAAAACAAAGTCCGATTGATATTTTTGAAACAGCGCTTAAAAACGTAATGCCATCACTTGAGGTGAAGAGCCGCCGAGTTGGTGGAGCAAACTATCAGATTCCAATGCCAGTTCGTGGCGACCGTCGTTATGTTTTGGCTTTCCGTTGGATTTTGATTGCGGCTCGCGCAAAAAAAGGACGACGAATGGCGGAAAAATTAGCTGATGAAATTGTCGCGGCTTCAAATAACGAAGGTGACGCTGTCAAAAAACGTCAAGACGTTCAGAGAATGGCAGAAGCTAATCGCGCGTTTGCTCATTTTGCAAAATAAAATATGCCCAGAGAATATCCACTTGATAAAACACGCAACTTCGGAATTTTTGCGCACATTGATGCTGGAAAAACCACTGTTTCCGAACGTGTTCTTTTTTACACAGGTCGTAAGCATAAGATTGGAGAAGTTCACGAAGGTGATACAACAATGGATTGGATGGAACAGGAACGCGAGCGCGGAATTACAATTACCGCGGCCGCAACAACTTGTTTTTGGAAAGATCATCGTTTGAATTTGATCGACACGCCTGGGCACATAGATTTTACAGTAGAAGTTAAACGATCAATGCGCGTGCTTGATGGCGGAGTTGCTGTGTTCGACGGCGTGGCCGGAGTCGAACCTCAATCTGAAACAAACTGGCGCTATGCGGATGAATATAAAGTTCCACGTATTTGTTTTATCAACAAACTAGACAGAACAGGCGCTGATTTTTACAAAGACTTAAAGTCTGTTCATGATCGTTTGACCAAACACGCGTATCCTATTCAGCTTCCAATCGGAACTGAATCGAATTTTGTCGGGATCATCGATCTTCTAAAAATGCGCGCGTTTATTTACAAAGACGATCTTGGAAAAGAAATCGAAGAATCAGAAATTCCAGTTGAATATGCTGAAAAAGCAAAAGAGTGGCGCGGGAAACTCATGGAAGCAGTTTCTGAAAACGATGAAGTCTTGATGAACAAATATCTTGCAGGTGAGGAAATTTCAGAATCTGAAATTCAAGCAGTAATTCGAAAAGCAACAATCGCGAATGAGTTTGTGCCGGTCATGTGCGGTTCAGCTCTGAAGAACAAGGGTGTTCAGCCTTTACTTGATGCTGTTGTCGCATATCTTCCAAGCCCGCTTGATGTCCCTCCAGTTAGAGGAACAGATCCTGATGACAATGATAAAGAAATTTTCCGTCATGCAAGCGATGAGGAACCATTTTCTGCTCTTGCGTTTAAAATTGCAGCTGACCCGTATGTTGGAAAGCTTGCTTTTTTCCGTGTGTATTCTGGAATTGTAAAATCAGGAACATACATTTTGAATTCTTCAACAGGAAATAAAGAACGTGTTAGCCGTATTGTTCGTTTGCACGCAAATACACGTGAAGATGTTTCGGAAGTTTATGCAGGAGATATCGCCGCAATGGTTGGTCTTAAAGAAACATTTACCGGTCACACGCTTTGTGACATCGATCATCCGATTTTGCTTGAGTCAATTGTATTTCCAGAGCCGGTTATCTCAATTGCGATTGAACCAAAGACAAAAGTTGATCAGGAAAAAATGGGAATCGCTCTTCAAAAACTTGCTGAAGAAGATCCGACTTTCCGAGTGAGAACAGATGAAGAAACAAACCAAGTTATTATCTCTGGAATGGGTGAGCTTCATCTTGATATTATTGTTGACCGCATGAAACGCGAGTTTAATGTTGAATGCAATGTTGGACAGCCTCAAGTTTCATATCGCGAAACAATCAAAGGCGATGCTGAAGGAGAAGGGAAATACATCAGACAAACTGGAGGCAGAGGTCAGTATGGACACTGTTTGATTCGTGTTGAAAAGTTGCCGCCAGGAACAGGAGTTGAGTTTGAAGAAGAAGTTAAAGGCGGAACAATTCCAAAAGAATACTTTAACGCGATTGAAAAAGGCGCGCGCGAAGCAACCGATCGCGGTGTGTTGGCAGGATATCCGCTCCTTGATGTGAAGATTGTTTTGTACGATGGAAGCTATCACGAAGTTGACTCTTCAGAAGCCGCGTTTAAGATTGCAGGTTCAATGGCGTTTCAGGCCGCGGCAAGAAAAGCAGGTTTGGAACTTCTTGAGCCGATGATGAAAGTTGAAGTCGTAACCCCAGAAGATTTCATGGGAACTGTTGTTGGAGATCTCAACTCAAAACGCGGACAGATTCAACAAATGAACGATCGTCCAGGAGTAAAAGTCATCGATGCATTTGTCCCGCTTGCTGAAATGTTTGGATATGCAACTTCACTTCGTTCGCTTACGCAAGGCCGCGCGAGTTATTCAATGGAATTTGATCATTACGAAGCAGTCCCATCAAACGTTGCAAAAGAAATTATTGAAAAGCGCGGCGGCACAGGACGAGTACAATAGAAAATAAAAAACAGGGTCATTGCCCTGTTTTTTCGTACACGTAAATTTTTTCTTCTTGTTTTGAAATCGGCCAAGTTGGAAATTCAAATGTGTTTGAAATTATCCGAGCGCCAATAGGCAATTCTTTTTGAAGTTTGTCTTGTAGTTTTTGCATATAATCCGGAAGTTGATATAAGAATACAATCGTCGCGTTTGAAACATCAGCTTTCCAAAACGATTGTCGGTGGATTTTTATTTTATTTTGCATTTTATTTAACTTGGCTCTAAGTCTTGAATATACAACAAGACCAGGATGAATTTCATATCCTTCAGCAAAATTTGCGCCAGCTTTGATCGCTCCGATTAAAAATCTTCCTTCCCCAGATCCCAGATCAACAACATTGTCTGATGGCTTTATATTTGCAAGTCGAATCATTGTTTGCATTCGTTTGTTTGAACTTGGAACAAATGGGCCGCCTTTGAAAAAAATAGGCAAAAGCAATCCACCGAACCAAAAAACTGATGTCAAGCACAATAAAATGACAACGATAGAACCAAAGAGTATTATGAAAATTATTGATCCCACAAAATTAAAGTATGAATCAAAAAGTTCCTCGTTCAATACTGCGTCAGTATAATATTGGAACAATTTTGGAAATCAAACCAATCAGTATCGGGTTGATTCACAAAACGTTTTCAATCAAAACTGACAAAGACCAGTATATCATACAACGTCTTCACCCAATTTTGTCTTCGCAAGGAACTGCACAAGATTTCTTCAATGTCACACGATTTTTGAATTTACTTAATTTTTCATCTCCGATTTGTATCAAAACAAAACAAGGAAAAATTCTTGCTGAAAATAAAAAAGAAAAATGGCGTTTACAAACAAAACTTCCAGGCAAAACTTTTGATCGCCTAACGAACGTTCCAATGGCAAAAGAAGCTGGAAGAATTTACGGACAATTTCATCTCGCGATTGATAAAGCCGAATTTAAATTTCATTCAACTTTGGTTTTACATGAATCAAAAAAAGTATATCGGCATTTTTGTGACGTTTTGAAAAAAATTAAACCCTCTCCTTTAATGAACGATGTGCGAAGAGAAATCGAGATCATTAAAAAAGAATTTCCGAATTATTTTTTGCCAAGTGATCTTCCAAAACACGTGATTCACGGAGATCCAAAAATTTCAAACATACTTTTTTCTGGATCAAAAGCTTTGGCCGTGATCGATCTTGACACGTGTCAGCGTCAGAATTTGCTTGTTGAACTTGGCGATGCGTTTCGCTCATGGTGCGGTAAATGTGAAGATGATCCGCATAACACATTTTCGTTGTCGCTTTTTCGAGCGAGTTGGGATGGATATAAAAATGGTTCTAATGGTTTGATGACCAAACGCGAGATTAACTTGGTTTCAAAATCAATCGGCCTTATCACACTTGAACTTGCTTGTAGATTTTTGTCAGATTATTTTGAGGATTGTTATTTTGGGTGGGATGATAAAAAATATCCGTCTCGTCGCGCTCACAATCTTGCTCGTTGTTGCGGTCAGTTAGCCGAGTTTCAAGATTTCAAACGAAAAATCGAAGAAATTAATAACATAATAAAATAAAACACTTTCGGATTTACCGAAAGTGTTTTTTGCATCATTTTTGAAGTTCTGTTTCAGGCGTAACATGTTGTTTCTTCCTGTTCATCAACCTCGTTCTCATGCAGTAATTTCAGATGCTTTCGTTCAAACTTCTTCGAAAAGACGCTTATCACGATATTGCACAAGAGAACAGAATACCATATTTGCGTATTTTTGTCAAGTTTGCTAACTTTGAAAAGCAACAAAAATCCAATTATAGCTTATGACTTCTCAATTTCGCCACATTTTGAATCTCGTCCGTAAAACGGGCGACACGATGATTGTTACAGATCCAGACGGAAATGATGTTTTTGTTGTGATGGATTTGCCAAAATATGAGTCCTTTTTGAATAAAGATTCTAAAGAAAAGGACCTTTTTGATGTCATGAAATCTGCCAATTCTGACACTGAAACTTGGAATATGAGCGAAATGGACGAAAAAGAGATCGAAGAGATTGAAAAACAGTATCAAGAATTCACCAACAAAAACGTCGAAAAGGCGATTGAGGAAAACACCACAAAAATTCAAGAAAAACCTAAAGAAGACAATAATTTTGGCGAAGAAGAGTTTTATCTTGAACCTGTGGAATAGGAGGCTTGCGTATTTTTGAGGCTTCTGCTACACTTTCGCACGTCCGTAAACAGGTTAGATGTTAGTCATTACCCGATATTATTCTTTAACTACTTACTACTAACTTCGCAGGCTAAAGCCTGCGGCTACCAACTAACTATTTTTATATGGCAGAAGTGTTTCAAAGAACAAAGCCGCACGTAAACGTCGGTACAATTGGTCACGTTGACCATGGAAAGACAACAACAACAGCGGCAATTTTGGCCGTCTTGAGCGCCAAAGGAATGACCGCGCAAAAAAAAGGCGTGGACGATCTTGATAAGGCTCCAGAGTCTAAAGCACGTGGAATCACGATTGCGACAGCTCACTGTGAGTACGAATCAGACAAGCGTCACTATGCACACGTCGACTGTCCTGGGCACGCCGACTACATTAAAAACATGATCACCGGCGCCGCGCAGATGGATGGTGCTATTTTGGTTGTCTCAGCCGCTGACGGTCCAATGCCACAAACTCGCGAGCACATTCTTCTTGCGCGTCAAGTTGGAGTGCCTGCGATTGTTGTATTTTTGAATAAGGTTGATCAGGTTGATGATCCGGAACTTATTGATTTGGTTGAAGAAGAAGTTCGTGATCTCCTCAAAAAGTATGAATTTCCTGGCGACCAAGTGCCTGTGATCCGAGGATCAGCACTCAAAGCACTTGAAAATCCAACTGACGAAGCCGCAACAAAACCGATCATGGATTTGGTAAATGCTCTTGATACATATATTCCAGAACCTGTTCGCGACACAGAAAAACCATACCTCATGCCAGTTGAGGATGTGTTTTCGATTGAAGGCCGCGGAACAGTTGTAACTGGACGTATCGAACGTGGACTTGTAAAAATTAACGATGAAGTTGAAATTGTTGGACTTCGTGAAGAACCAATGAAAACAGTTGTCACTGGAATAGAAATGTTTAATAAGCAACTTGCAGAAGGACGCGCTGGCGACAACGCTGGTGTGCTTTTGCGTGGTGTGAAAAAAGAAGATGTAGAACGCGGTATGGTTCTTGCAAAACCAGGTTCCATCACTCCTCACACAGAATTTGAAGCAAAAGTTTACGCGCTTACAAAAGAGGAAGGCGGACGTCACAAACCTTTCTTCAAAGGATACAAACCACAGTTTTACATCAGAACAACAGATGTAACAGGAGAGGTCACACTTCCAGAAGGAACTGAAATGGTAATGCCTGGCGATACAACCAATCTTATTGTTAAACTCATCCAGCCGGTTGCTCTTGAAGAAAAAATGTCATTTGCTATTCGAGAAGGTGGGCACACGGTGGGAGCAGGAGTTGTTGGAAAGATTATTAAGTAAAACTAAATTCGCCTCGCTCGAAGTTTAAAAAATTTTGGGCGAGGCGTAACCAATCGTTCTTTACTTCAAGATTGTGACTGACATCAAAAAAACAGAAGAAGAAAAATCACGCATTCGTATTAAGATTAAGGCGTACGATAGCAAGATTATTGATCAGGCGACACAGACAATCATGAAAACTGTTGAGCGATCCGGAGCAAAGGTGATCGGGCCTGTGCCGCTTCCAACAGAGAAGCGCAAGTACACGGTCAATAAATCAACTTTCGTTCACAAGGATTCTCGTGAGCAATACGAACTGCGCGTTCACAAACGTCTGATTGACATTACAGACCCAACAGATAAAACGATTGATTCGTTGATGAGTCTGAATTTGCCAGCCGGTGTGGACGTTGAAATAAAGACATAAAATCGCAAATGATCCGACAAACAGGGAAGAAAGATCCTTATAGACATCGGTCTATGTGAAAACCTTCCCGGGCTTTGAAAGATCATATTTAAGGAGTTTACGATTCATTTAATTTAATATTCTCAAAACTTTTTAACAGTTTTGAGCTAGAAGCTAGCCGTGGAGAATTTTTCTACGTTTGGCTTCTAGCTTTTATATAAGTAATTATTGCAATTAGCCTTTAGCCATTAGCCTTTAAAAAAAGGCGGGTAATCGAGCTAATAGCTAAAAGCTAGAGGTTAACGGCTTTTCTTATGCCATTTATCATTGGTCGAAAACTCGAAATGACCCAAGAGTTCAAACAGGACGGAACAGTTATTCCTGTTACTTTGGTTAAAGCTGAACCAAATGTTGTCACACAAATTCGAACACAAGATAAAGATGGTTATACTGCAGTTCAACTTGGAACAGATATTGTGAAAACATTAACAAAACCAGCAATCGGCCATTTGAAAGATTTACCACTGATGAATACTCTTTGTGAGTTTCGTGTAAACGAGACAACTCTCTCGCGCGGATCGGAAGTTCGTGTTGATGAGTTCCAACCTGGAGTAAAAGTTGATGTGATTGGATTTTCAAAGGGTCGCGGATTTGCAGGAGTTATGAAGCGCCATCATTTTAAATGTGGAAAGATGACGCACGGAAACAAAGATCAGCAACGAATGCCAGGATCAAACGCTTCACAACGACAAGGCAAGGTCATCAAAGGTCAGCGAATGGGCGGGCATATGGGAGACGCTCGTGTGACAGTTAAAAATCTTGAGGTTGTTTCAATTGATCCACAAAAGAATTTGATTGCACTAAAGGGTGCTGTTCCTGGCGCTCGTGGTGGATTGGTTCTGATCAAAACAACAAGTTCTAAAACGATATGGCAAGTATAAAGTTATACAATCAAGACGGAAAAGAAACAGGAATTGTTGAACTTGATTCATCATTATTTGCCGTTCCAGTTCAACAGGAAGTTGTTCATGAAGCAGTGTTTGCGCAAATGGCAAACAGTCGTGTTGCTATTGCTCACACAAAAGATCGTGGCGAAGTTGCAGGAACAGGAAAAAAACCATGGAAGCAAAAGGGAACAGGACGTGCTCGTCATGGTTCACGACGTTCGCCTATTTGGGTTGGAGGTGGAATAACTTTTGGGCCTCGCAATACACGAAATTTTTCAGTGAAAATAAACAAGAAAACAAAACGAAAAGCTCTTGCTATGGTTTTGACTGATAAAGTTAACGAAGGAAGATTTGTCGCCATTGAGCAACTTAAAGTCCCTGAAGGTAAATCAAAAGTTTTGGCGCAAGTTCTTTCTAAATTACCAATCTCTGGAAAGAAAACTCTTATTTTAGTTGAACCTGAAAATCGAGATATATCAAAAGCGGCAAGCAATATTCCAAATGTCGAAACTTTGCCAATTAACGCATTGAATGTGGTTGATCTGTTGAAGAAACCAAACGTGTTGATTTCAAAACAAGGAATCGAGATGTTAACACGTCTTTACAAGAGAGCATAAAAATATGGCATGGTTTAAGAAAGATAAAAAAGAAGACGAGAAAGAAGAACCGAAAATAACGGCTCCAGTTTTGAAAACCGGCAAGGTTGTATCGGATGTCATTTTGCGACCAATGGTTACGGAAAAATCCGCGCACTTGGCAGCGAAAGGACAATATGTTTTTGTTGTTTCAAAAGACGCGACAAAAATTCAAGTTCGCAATGCTGTTAGAACAATGTATGGAATGACTCCAGTTTCGGTTAATGTTCAGAGAGTTGAAGGAAAAATTGTCAGATTTGGACGCAACGTCGGAAAACGAAAGAATTGGAAGAAAGCCATTGTCACTTTGCCAGAAGGTAAAAAAATAGAAGTTTACGAAGGAGTCTAATAATCTTTACAAAAATCGATGAGATTTCGACGCACTGGGAAACAAATGTCTAGGCGTAATGATAATTACGGTGAGATATTTGTGGGGCCCTGTAAGTCGAAATATCGCGAGTTTTGTAAAGATTACCAATATGCCAGTTCGAAGATATCGCCCAACAACAGCCGGACGTCGTATCTCAAGTGTTGATACGTTCGAAGACATCACACGCTCGAAACCCGAGCGTTCATTGACGATCAAAAGAAAAAAGTTTTCTGGAAGAACAAATGGAAAAATTACTGTTCGTCATCGCGGTGGTGGTGAAGATCGACGAATCAGGCTTATTGATTTTAAGCGCGACAAGTTTGAAGTTCCTGCCAAGGTGGCAACTATTGAATACGATCCAAACCGTGGAGCCAGAATTGCACTCTTGCATTATTCTGACGGAGAAAAAAGATATATGATTGCACCTATTGGACTGGAAGTTGGAAATCAAATTATTTCATCAAAACAAAAAGGGGAAATTCATATTGGTAATCGTTTTCAACTTCAGCATATTCCAATTGGAATTGAGGTGTTTGATGTTGAGCTAAGACCTGGAAAGGGAGCACAGATGGTTCGAGGTGCAGGCACATTAGCACAACTTATGGCTGTTGAAGGCGCATACGCGACAGTTAAACTTCCCTCTGGAGAAATGCGCATGGTTCCAAAAGAATGTATGGCAACTGTTGGACAGGTTTCAAATCCTGACCGACGACTTATACGCTGGGGAAAAGCCGGGCGAGTACGTCATCGTGGAATCAGGCCATCAGTTCGCGGAAAAGTAATGAATCCTGTTGATCACCCACACGGTGGAGGAGAAGGAAAACATCCAATTGGTTTGAAACGTCCAAAAACACCATCTGGAAAACCAGCGCTTGGTGTTAAAACACGCCGAAAGAAAGCATCAGACCAATGGATAATTAAACGTCGTAAGCTAGGAAGATTTGTTGGCGGAAAAGCATAAAATTATGTCACGAAGTCTTAAAAAAGGACCTTTTGTCCATCCAAGCATTATAAAAAAGCTTGGCAAAATTAGGCAGGGAGATCCAACGCCGATCAAAACATGGGCGCGATCTTCGACTATTACTCCAGAAATGGTTGGATTTACTTTTGCCGTGCATAATGGAAAAGATTTCGTAAAGGTTCGCATTGTTGAAAACATGGTAGGTTATAAACTTGGAGAATTTTCACCAACACGAAAGTTTGTTCGCCATGGAGGTAAAGTTCAGAAAGAAGAAACAACAGGAACAGCGGCACCAACAGCGCCGGCTTCTACAACGGCGCCAAAAAATAAGTAGTCTATATATATGGAAGTAAAGGCAAGCGCGCGTTCAGTGCGCATTTCACCACGGAAAGTTCGATTAGTTATTGACGTCATTCGTGGCAAGAAAGTAACTGAAGCGCAAGCACAATTGAAATTCATCAAAAAAGAGGCTGCTATGCCAGTTCTAAAACTTTTGAATTCAGCGATTGCAAACGCAAAGAATAATTTTAAACTGGATGAAGCGACTTTGTATGTGAAAGAAATTGTTGGAAATGATGGTCAAACATTGCATCGCTGGACTTCAAAAGCGATGGGACGTTCTTCGCCGATTCGAAAGAGATCAACACATATAATGATTGTGCTGGACGAAGTAAAAGATATTCAAAAAAAGAAACTGAAGAAGTTAAAGAAGCTGAAGAAGTTAGAAGGTCTTGAAAAATAATATGGGACACAAAGTACATCCACGAGTATTCAGACTAGGTGTCACCCGCGGCTGGGACGCGGTCTGGTTTGCTAATCGAAAACAATTCAAACAAAATCTTTCTGAAGACGTTAAAATTCGCGCGTTTTTAAAAAAGGAACTCAAAGAAGCGTTGATTGATCGCATTGAAATGGAACGTTCACGACAAGATTTGAAAATTTCAATTTTTGCATCAAAGCCAGGTCTTATAATTGGAAGAGCTGGAGCCGGAATTGAAGATTTGACACGTAAACTTAAGAATGAGTTTTATCGCGGAAAGCGAGTTGGGATTGGCATCAACGTAAAAGAGTTGAAACAATCATCTCTTTGCGCGAACGTGGTTGCTCAACAGATGGCTTTCGAAATTGAAAAGCGCATGCCGTTTCGACGTGTTATGAAGTCAGCGGTAGAGCGTGTAATTAAAGCGGGCGCGCAAGGCGCAAAGGTGATTATCAGTGGAAGATTAAATGGCGCTGAAATTGCTCGCACAGAAATGATATCTCAAGGAAAAACCCCACTTCATAATCTTCGTTCAGACATAGATTTTGCTTCAGTCAAAGCTCAAACTATCTGGGGAGCAATTGGAGTAAAGGTATGGATAAACAGAGGTGAGGTGTTTGAAAGGGGAGAAGAAGAGAAAAGTTAAAAGTGAGACGAAAAGATTAGTATGCTTATTCCGAAAAAAGTAAAACATCGCAAATGGCACAAGGGCCGAGCCCGTAACAAACGTGTTGCAACAACAAAAATTGCAATTGCGTTTGGAACGTTCGGCATTAAAGCCACAACAGGCGCATGGGTAACATCGCGTCAAATTGAGGCTGCCAGACGCGCAATGACGCGCGCTATCAAGCGCGGCGGAAAAATTTGGATCCGCATTTTTCCAGACAAGCCTGTAACCGCAAAAGGTTCAGAAATGCCTATGGGAAAAGGAAAAGGTGCGGTTGATCATTATGTTGCAATTGTGAGACCAGGAACAATAATGTTTGAAATGGGTGGAATTGATGAAGAACTTGCTCGCAAAGCTCTTACGCTTGCCGGGCACAAGCTTCCAGTCAGAACAAGGATAATCTCACGCGAGTTAGAATAAAGATATGGAAATGAAAACCTTACGCGAAAAATCAAAAGAAGAACTTGTTCACGAGCTTGAACTTGCAAGAACGCATCTTAAAGAACTTGAGTTCAAACGTTCTGCGAATCAATTAAAAAATGTGCGCGATATTCGAAAGACAAAACAAACAATCGCTCGCATTCTATCAATTCTTCCTTTAGCTAAATAGATATGTCAACACAAAATCACAACTGTCGATCTCTTACAGGAATCGTCGTTTCTGACAAAATGGAAAAGACGATCGTGGTTCGTGTTGATCGAACAGTTGTTCATCCAAAATATGGAAAGCGTTACGTAAGAAGCAAAAAGTATCACGTACATGATGAAAAAAAGGCACATAAAATTGGAGATTCAGTCGTGTTTCAAGAATGCCGTCCATATTCTAAAACAAAAAGATGGATTGTTGTTCGTTCAGCATAAACTTATATGGTACAACTTCGATCAATGCTAAAAGTTGCAGATAACACTGGCGCGAAAAAGCTGGGAGTTATTCGCGTACTTGGTGGACATCAAAAACGATATGCAACTATCGGCGATCTTGTTGTAGCGTCTGTTAAAGAAGCTGTTCCACATGCGAGTGTAAAAAAGAGCGATGTTGTTACGGCAGTAATCGTGCGAACATGCAAAGAAATTCGAAGAAAAGACGGAACGTATATTCGTTTCAGTGAAAACGCCGCTGTTATAATTGACAAAAAAACAAAAGAACCAAAAGGTACTCGCATCTTTGGACCTATCGCTCGCGAGTTGCGTGCCGGCGGGTATACGAAAATTATCTCACTGGCGCCTGAAGTTTTGTAATAGTATGAAAATCAAAACAGGAGACAAAGTTAAAATCCTAACAGGAAAAGATCGCGGGAAAGAAGGCGTCATTATTCAGGTTTTTCCAAAAGTTGAACGAGTGGTTGTTGAGGGGATAAACATGATGACGCGTCACTTGCGAAAGCGAGCGAATCAGCCAGGACAAAAAATTCAATTTGCTTCGCCTATTCACGTCTCAAACGTTAAACTTATTTCACCAAAAAGTGGAAAAAGTGGAAGGGTGGGATATAAAAAAATTGAAGCTGATGGAAAAACACGAAAAATTCGTGTGATCAAATCAAAAGGTATAAAAGAGGACGTAGAATAAAATATGGCTTTGAAAGAGACATACAAAAAAGAAATCGTTCCCAAACTTATGAAAGAGTTTGGGTATAAAAACGTGAACGCTGTTCCAAATATGAAAGCAGTTACGCTTAATATTGGAATTGGTCCAGGATTGAAAGATGCAAAGTACATGGAAACAGCAGAACAAACGTTAATACGCATTACTGGTCAAAAACCAGTTAAGACACTTGCTCGCAAATCAATTTCAGCTTTCAAAATTCGCGAAGGAATGGTAGTTGGAATGAAAGTTACAATGCGAGGAAAAAGAATGTGGACGTTTTTGGACAAGCTTTTGAATGTGTCGCTCCCGCGTGTTAGAGATTTTCGCGGGCTTTCACCAAAAGCTTTTGACGGAAATGGAAATTACTCAATCGGTTTTAAAGAACATACAGCCTTTCCAGAAATCAGAAGTGATGAAATTGAAATGATCCATGGTTTGCAAGTAACGATTGGAACAACAGCAAAGTCTAACAAAGAAGCGGAAGCTCTACTTAAACATCTCGGTCTCCCTCTTACGAAATAATTATGGCAACGGAAAATCAAATTGCTAAATCCAGACAAAAGCCTAAATTTTCCACACGCGCGGTGAATCGCTGTTGGCGATGTGGCAGACACCGTGGATATATTCGCGTGTTCGGATTGTGCCGTATTTGTTTCCGCGAACTTGCGAATCGAGGTGAAATTCCTGGAATAAGAAAATCAAGCTGGTAAATATTATTAGATCTTTGCAAAACTTGATGAGATTTCGACGCACGGGGGAGACAAATGTCGAGGCGTAATGAAAATTACGGTGAGATATTTGTGGGGCCCCGTAAGTCGAAATATCTCGAGTTTTGCAAAGATCACTATATGATTACAGATCCAATTTCAGACATGCTTACTCGCATTCGAAATGCGCAGCAAGTTAAAAAAGAAGTCATCACTCTTCCATCATCGAAGATCAAATTTCATATTGCAAAAATATTAGAAGCCGAAGGGTATATTGGAAAGGTTGAAGAAATAAAAGGTGAGAAGTTTCCAGAACTTCGCCTTGTCTTGAAGTACGACAACAAACAACCATACATTCGAATGATTAAGCGAGTTAGCAAACCTGGAAATCGAGTGTACGCGAAATCGACTGAACTACCGCGCGTGTTGTCTGATATTGGAATTGCAATTATTTCAACACCAAATGGACTCATGACTAACAAAGAAGCGAGAGCACGCAGACTTGGTGGTGAAGTAATCTGTGAAATCTCATAATTCTATCTTTTAGCTTCTTGCTTCTTTCTTCTAACATATGTCACGCATTGGAAAACAACCAGTAATAATTCCAAACGGAGTTACGGTGTCTGTTCAAGGACAGACAGTAACTGTTAAAGGGCCAAAAGGGGAGCTCGTACAAGAGTTCAATCCAGCTGTTAAGGTTGTTTTGAATGAGAAAGAAGGACAGAAAGATATTGTTGTGACTGTTGCTAACGAAACAGACAAATTTGTTCGAGCGCAATGGGGAACAGCTCGAGCTATTTTGCAGAACATGGTTAAAGGAGTTGTTGAAGTTTTTTCAATACAGCTAGAAGTAAATGGAGTTGGTTATCGTGTGAACATGAAAGGAAAAGATATTGTTTTGAACATCGGATTTTCGCACGAAATTCCTTTCATTATCCCAAAAGGAATAGAAGCTTCAGTTGAAGGCAACATTATAACGATTAAAGGCGCTGATAAACATTTGGTTGGTGAAATCGCGGCTAACATTCGTCGAATTAGGAAACCAGAACCATATAAAGGAAAAGGAATTAAATATGTTGGAGAAGTAGTTCGACGTAAATCTGGAAAGGCACAGAAAGCTGCCGCGTAAATAGATTGAAAGGTATGTCAAAAAATATCAAACTCAAACAGGTCCACGCTTTGCGACGCGCACACAGAACACGCGCGCGAATTTCTGGTACTTTTGATTGTCCTCGTTTGAGCGTTAAGCGAAGTTTGAAGCACATCTACGCACAGCTAATTGATGACACGTCAGGGAAAACACTTGTTTCATCTTCAGATAAAGATGTTGAAGCCAAAGCAAAACCTGTTGATATTGCAAAAGAGGTTGGAAAAAAATTAGCAGAGAAAGCTGTTGCAAAAGGTTTGAAGCAAGCAGTATTTGACAGAGGCTCTTATCGCTATCATGGACGCGTTGCCGCTATTGCAGAAGGTGCGCGAGAAGGCGGACTCAAGATATAATATGACAGAACAGCAACCAACAATTCAAGCACAAACCACTGAACCAACAAAACAAGTTGCGCCACGTTCAGGTAATCGAAATTCAAGAGGTGGTGGAGATCAAAGAAATCGAAGTGGAAATCGTCGTGGTGGGGAAAGTAGTGGAAGTCGTGGCAGGGCGCGAGGGAAAACCCAACAAGTTCGAGAATATGAACAAAAGATTTTGGATTTAGCGCGTGTTACTCGTGTTACTGCCGGAGGGAAACGAATGTCTTTCCGCGCCGCGCTTGTGATCGGCGATAAAAAGGGAAAGGTCGGTCTTGGAATTGCAAAGGGCGCGGACGTTCAAATCGCTGTTGAAAAAGCTTATCGACAAGCAAAGAAAAATATCATCACAGTTCCGATTGAAAACGAAACTATTCCGCATGATGTTTTAGTAAAAGACGGTTCAGCGATTGTTTTGCTCAAACCAGCGCCAAAAGGAACAGGTTTGAAATCCGGTGGAGCTGTGCGAACCGTACTTGAATATGCTGGGGTTCCAAACGTTGTATCGCGTGTTCTCAATTCTTCAAATAAAATCAACATTGCGCGAGCCGCGCTTTCAGCTCTTCAGCAATTTGGAAGCAAAGGAAAGAGAATGAATAAGAAAATTGAAATTGAAGAAATCAAATCAATCACAAACGAATAACTTATGTTGTCACTTGAAACACTAAAACCAAAAAAAGGATCTAGAACGGCCAAAAAGAGAGTTGGACGTGGTTTGGGATCAACAGGTTCGTACTCTGGTCGTGGCGTGAAAGGTCAACGCGCGCGTTCTGGCGGTCGTTCAGGTCTAAAATTGAGAGGTTTGCGAGGCATAATGCTTTCGACTCCAAAACATCGCGGGTTTCAGAGTATAGCCGCAAAACCAAGTGTCGTTAATGTGTTAGAGCTTGCAAAATATTTTGTAAATGGCGCGAAAGTTACAAAGAAACTATTACAACAAAAAGGTTTAGTGACTGAAATTGATTCTGGTGTTAAGATTTTAGGGTCAGGAGAGATAGGAATCTCGTTAACTATTGAAGGGTGCGAAGTTTCTCAAGTTGCAAAACAAAAAATTGAAAAAGCCGGCGGGGTTGTAATCGCGATCAAATAATTATGAACACAATCATTCGCATTTGGAAAACACGCGAAGTGCGCAAAAGCATTTTGTTCGTGATTCTCATGCTGATTGTGTTTCGAATTGCCGCGCATATTCCTGTTCCTGGCATTGACGCGTCTGCTCTTAAAGATCTTTTTTCTGGAAATCAACTTTTTGGTCTTCTTAATATCTTTTCAGGAGGCACACTAAAAAATTTTTCGATTGTCGCAATGGGAGTTGCGCCATATATCACAGCGTCGATTATTTTTCAGTTGCTGGCGATGATTATTCCTTCACTTGAGGAAATGCAGAAGGAAGAACAGGGTCGTCAAAAAATGAATCAATGGACACGACTTGCGACAGTTCCTCTTGGATTTATTCAAGGTTACGGTCTTATTATTTTGATGTCGCAAAAGGGATCGTTTTTTCAAGACAAAGATATTATCACAATGTTGTTTGCGATTCTTTCAATGACTGCTGGAACAATTTTTTTGATGTGGATTGGAGAGTTGATTTCAGAAAAGAATGTTGGAAACGGAATTTCTATTTTGATTTTGGCTGGAATTATTGCCGGACTTCCAACTCTTTTGAGCCAGACATTATCGGTTTATGATCGCTCTCAACTTATCACGCTCATTTTGTTTGTCGTTGTTGCGATTATAACAATCATAGGAATCGTCATCATGAATGAAGCACAGAGAAACATTCCTGTTCAATATGCCCGTCACATTCAGGGCGCGCGTTTGTCAGGAGCTGTGACTTCACACATTCCACTTCGACTGAATATGAGCGGTGTTATTCCAATTATTTTTGCGATTTCGATAATTTTGTTTCCAACTGTTATCGCGCAATTTTTCTTGGGCGCGAAAACAGAATTATTGCGAAACATTGCAGAGCAAACAGTTCAACTATTCCAAAATCAATTATTTTACGGCATCAGTTATTTCGTATTAGTGTTTTTGTTTGCGTATTTTTATACAGCAGTTATTTTTCATCCCGAACAAGTCGCTGAAAATCTTCAAAAACAGGGCGGGTTCATTCCAGGTATTCGTCCTGGGAAAAATACATCAGACTATCTTGGGTTGGTTTCAAATCGAATCCTACTTCTTGGTGCAACATTTCTTTCTGTGATTGCTGTTTTGCCTTTAATCGTTAAACAAGCCACTGGCAATCCAAACTTGGTGATTGGTGGAACTTCAATTTTAATCATTGTTTCGGTTGTTATTGACGCGATTAAGCAAATAGAAGCACAGTTGTCGATGAGAGAGTATGATGTGTAAAAAAGTGGTGAAAGTGTAGTGGTGAGTGGAATTGAAAAAACGCGCGAAATCGCGTTTTTATTTTTTCCCCCTCTGCCACTTTGCTACTATGCCACTTTGCTACTTTTTTGCTATACTCGTCAGGTATGTTATACAAAATCCTTCTAATGGGTCCGCAAGGAAGTGGTAAGGGAACACAAGCCGAAAAATTGTCAGTAAAGTTTGGAATACCGTCGTTTGCAATGGGCCAGTTAATTCGTGACGAAGTCGCAACAGGTTCAGAAACAGGTAAAAAATTAAAATCGATCATTAACCAAGGTATTTTGGTTTCTGATGAAGATGCCGCTCATTTATTGAAATTGCGTTTGCAAAAATCGGACACCCAAAACGGATATGTTCTCGACGGCTATCCTCGCAACCTGTCGCAGTTAGCGACGTTTGATTTTGATATCCCAACTCACGTTATCGTGATTGATATTCCGCGCGAAGAATCTCTCAAACGTTTGGGTGGACGTATTACATGCAGTGTGTGCGGAAGAGTTGGGAATGTGAACGATGGAATTAAAGTCGGAGATTCGTGTTCGTGCGGAGGGAAGTGGACGATTCGTGATGATGATAAACCAGAAGCAATCAATCGCCGATTGGAAATTTATGAAAAAGATACATCGCCAGTGATAGCGGAATATGAGAAGAAAGGAATAGTTCATCATGTTGATGGAGTTGGAAGTCCAGAAGAAGTGTTTGGGAGGATAATTGGAGTTATTTGAACCCAAAACCCAAAACCTGAACCACTATGGCATTTATAAAAACATCTGACGAAATTTCAATCATGCGACAAGGAGGTCAACTACTTTCAAAAGCTCTGAAAGATGTTGTTGATTCTGTTGTCCCTGGCGTGAATATGAAAGATTTGGATGCGATAGCTGAACGCGTGATTCGCGAAGGTGGTGGAGAACCGTCATTCAAAGGATACAAATCAAACAAAGGCGACACTCCGTTTCCAAGCACACTCTGTATTTCCGTGAATGAAGAAATTGTGCATGGATGTGGGAATCGTGATCGTATTTTGAAAGAAGGCGATATTGTTGGAATTGATGTTGGTTGTTGGTATAAAGGTTTATGTACTGACATGGCAGTGACAGTCCCTGTCGGGAATGTTTCACCAGAAGCCACAAGACTCATGGAAGTAACAAAAGGCGCGCTTTATGAAGGAGTTCGGGCCGCGCAAGTTGGGGGATCAATCAAAGATATCAGCTCTGCGATTGAAAATTTTGTGAAACCTCACAGATACGGAATTGTTCGCGCTCTTGTTGGCCATGGTGTAGGACACGCTGTTCACGAAGAGCCGCATATCCCAAATTTTGTTTCAGCGCAATATCCTGATGTCAAAATTGTTGAAGGAATGTGTCTCGCTCTTGAACCAATGTTCGGACTTGGCGGAAATTCAGAAGTTGAAACAGCAAAAGATGGTTGGAGTATTGTTATGAAAGACAAGTCGCTTGGAAGCCATTTTGAAGTAACAATAGCTGTTACAAAAAATGGAGTAGAAATTTTAACGCCACTGCCTGTATGAGAATTCTTGGTATTGATTATGGTGATAAAAAAATCGGACTTGCGTTTGGAGACAGTGATGCGGAAGTTGCTGTTCCTCTTGATGTTGTCCAAAACGCTGGAACTGAAACGATTCGAGTTTTTGCCGAAAGAGTAAACAGTGAAGATATTGATGTGATAGTTGTTGGAGTCCCACTTTCAACAGGCGGTCATCATAGTGCAGAGCAACTTAAAAAAACCCGCAAGTTTATCCGCGCGCTCGAAGATGCAGTTTCGATTCCTGTTGTTGAGGAGGATGAATCATACACGACATCGGAAAGTATTCGTTTACAAAAAGAAGAAGGTTCAAAAGCGCAAGAAGACGCACTTTCAGCAATGTTGATTGTACAGAGTTATTTTGAGAAAATCTGAAAGACTTTTCGTCAGATCATTCGGTTCCTCTGTTCTTGACCGCCTCTGGGAAAAGTCAAATGCCTAAATTAGGCATTAGTAGCGGTTGTACCATGTCTCCGGGCCAACGGACTCTTCGCCGTTGTTCCCTCCGACACAGCACAACCGCTATCACAAAGAGCCAAACGTTTGTGCTAACAGTCTGAAAATGTCTGCGAACAAAGGATCCGAACGATCTTATAAACCTTACTCTTCAGCCTTCAACCAGCCGATAAACCACAAAGATCCACAAGAGACAGTTACGGAACGCTTTTTCTGCCTCCACACTATGTATAAGGCCAAGAAAAAGTCGGTCCGTTTGTCTCTACTGGAACAAACGACAGGTTATATCAGTGGAGATTTTATGAGCACACTTTATTCTACAACCGCAATTATTCTTTCACGTCGGGACTTCAGAGAAACTGACAGATGGTATACGGCATTGACTCCGGAATTTGGCAAGATTGAATTTGTCGCTCGAGGAGGACACAAGTCGCTTGCGAAACTTACTCCGCATCTTGAGATGATCGCTGAAGTTGAACTCTTGCTTGTGTATGGTCGGCAATATCAAATTATCGCCGGAGTGGAACGCCACCGTTCGTTTTTTAATTTACATCATCGCTTGAATCATTTAACACTTGCGCGCAACGCGCTTCATCTTGTTGATGTTGCGACAAAACCAATGGAGCGCGATCCTGTTTTGTATGAGCTCTTGCAGGATTGGCTAGAATTTCTTTGCGCAACAGAATCCATCAGCAACGAACGCGCTGGATTTTTGCTTGGTTCTTTCATGTTAAAACTTATGGATGTTTGCGGTTATAGGCCGGAACTTCAATTATGTTTGTCGTGTCATAAATTGATAGAACCGCAGAATTATCATTGGCACGCATTGCGAGGCGGAGTTGTTTGTCATTCGTGTTCACTCGCAAATCAACAAGCCTGGTTTTCAGCCAGATCAATTTCAGATGAAACCCTCAAGCTTATTCGATTCGCGCTTCGCGAGTCGTTTGAATCACAAACTCGGCCACATTTGAAAGGTGAACACCTTGATAGTTTTCATGAAGTTTTAGAATCATTTATAATCTCTCATTTTCCAATAATTCCATCAGTTTCTTTAAGAACAGCTTGTGCGATTTAGGTACACGGTGGGTGGATTCTAACGCGAAGCCGAACGCTTGTTGAAAACTTCCTCTGGCGTTCGGTAACTCAGACACTTTCTCGGACGATTGTTTATTAACTTGACCACTCGGTCAAGTTTTTGTTTTGTGATGTTTTTGAATGCAGATCTT
>JACPHT010000009.1 GCA_016188475.1 Candidatus Uhrbacteria bacterium | reverse complement strand
TGCTTCTTCTGTAATCATACGACCCCACCGTAGAGCGAAGTCGCAGAGTCGTCCAAATCCTCGAATTCCAGATCCAACCCAGATATATTGCATAATCTCTTTTGTTTAGAGAGTGCAATATGTATGTGGCCTTATGCAGAGGGTTAGTTCAAAGACAAAACGTCACTTAAAAATATTATCACACTCCGCACTATTTAACCCGGTCGAAGCCGAATCCAAACTACAACCAACGATATCTGAACTTTTTCCTTTGACTCCGCAAGGATCTGATATACACAAGAATCCGAATACTGTTTCGTTTACGTCACGCAATTCACCCGTTGTCAAAGAGCCATTATTATAATAATCAACTTTAATATCATCGTATCCTTCACAGTCATTTATACTATGGCAATCAACTTTATACTCTAAACACGCATCGTGTGTAATGCTAACGTCAGTTGAAGTTTGCAAACCTTCGACCCCAGCCAATCCTCCTTTTCCAAATGTACAATAAGTTGCGTTTTTGAGATATCGAATTCCATTTGTAATTTGATCTTCATACACAGACGTTTCCATCATCTTGCAAACGGACGGAGAAGCACTACCGGGGCTTGATGGATTTCCAGCTGACACATAACGGCATTCAACACATTGCTCATTTCCTGGACCGCCAACACACGCTCCTTTCGCACATTTTGTGTATTGACATGTAAGCCCGTCCGCAACAGCGTTTCCTGACGGGTCTTTTTTTATGATTGCAGAAGTTCCACATTCTTTTTTTGCAGATTGTTCTGTCTCAATTGTATATCCTTCTTGAACCAACTTCTCGCACGAACTATCAGCAAGAACAATTTGCCGCAGTAGAGATGGTTTTGGAACTTGTAATTTCAAAAGCTCTGGATTTACAGTTTGTAAAATAAGAGAAACTGAAATCAATAATAATAAACCAACGATTCCATTTTTAATTCGACTTTTTGCAGTTGCAACACTCGATGCGCCTCCGGCTGACAAAACCCATTGCAAGCCGCCAATCATTATGAAGACAACAGCAATTACTGCGGCGGCTCCAAGCATCCAACTGTATACAGCGCTCACATAAGTTCCCAAATCTTCAACTGTTTCCAATGTTCCAATTTTCACATTCAACTTGGCTTTAACAGCTTGAGATCCTGGAAAACAGTTCTTCATGCCTGTCGGACACTCCGGCGGTTGTGTTGCAGAAAGTTTACCTTTCACTTTCTCACAATCCACCGCTGTAAAACACAGTGCGTTGTTTCCAGGATATTCTCGCGCTGTTTTCGCGCACGAAAGAAAATCCGAACCGCTTTTTTCACATAATGACTCGCATTTATCAGGTGTAACTTTCGCATCCGAAGCCTGAACCGCGCCATTTTTCGTTGCGCAAAAACACGCGCAAGTCGTTTCAGCTTGAACAGCAAACGGAGACAAAAACAAAACCATCATTGCCAACAACGGAAATAATTTTATTGATAGTTTTGGCATACACAGAAAATTTATTTCCAAGTCGTTATCCCTTCGACAAGCTCAGGGAATAACGACGTTTCTCAACGTCCAACGGCGGCGATCAAGAACAGAGGAACCGAACAATCTAAACTCCAATCAACTTCTCAAATATATCTTTTGGAATCGCCCCTTGAATCTTTGTGCCGTTTATGAAAAACGTCGGAGTTCCACGAACACCTGCTTTGAGTCCGTCTTGATAATCATTTTCAACTTCTTCTTTATAAGTTCCGGAATCCAAACACGAACGGAAGAATGAAATATTCAAATTCAATTCAGCAGCGAATTGGTAAAAACGCTCTTGCGACAAATCCGATTGATTTTGAAAAAGCTTGTCGTGATATTCCCAAAATTTTCCCTGATCAGCCGCACACTCGCTCGCCTCTGCCGCTTTTCTCGCCAGTGGGTGGACATCAGACAAAGGAAAATCGCGATAAATAAAATTTATTTTCTCTGGATATTTGAGAGCCAACTCGCGCATCACAAAACTCGCTTCGCGTGAATACGGACATTGAAAATCTGCAAATTCAACAATTGTAACTGGCGCGTCTTTTCTTCCAAGCGATTGATCGTCTGTTGAAACAACATTTGAAGGCTGATCTGAAATCGGAATTGCCGCAATACGCAAACTGGACATTGACTGATCACTAAAATCAAAACTCGTGGGGTTTATTTCACCTGTTTGAATCTGTCTTGCAAGAGACAAAACTCGCCATACAAAAAAAGAAAGCAGCAAAATAACAACAAGTGTCGCCACAGTAGCAACCCAGTTTCGCTTTTTGTGAATCTCAAAATCTGTTAACATAAGTATATAATATCATGAAAATGGAGGAAGGGAGATAAGGGGCGAGTGGTAAGAGGAATAATATGGAATACGAAAAAGAAAAAATTGAACAGAAAACAAAGCGTAGAGAGAAAAAGAAACGACCAAAAATGAAAATGTCTGGAAAAGGAATGAAACGAAAGCTCGCCCGTTGACGTATTCTCGCTGATTTGTTAGTATTTGGACGATATGAATCTTCAATCAATACTTAATATCGCACAAATCGTATTGGCTGTTTTGCTTTCTGCCGCAATTCTTTTGCAATCATGTGGAACTGGAATTGGAGCCGCTTTTGGCGGAGGCGGAAATGTGTACCGCACAAAACGCGGGGTGGAAAAAAAACTATTTCAACTCACAATCCTTCTTGCAATCCTATTTTTTGGTGTAGCTCTCGCAAACGCTTTGGTGTGATAACAATAAATATTGCCTAAGCCGGCTTCCAGTGAGCTTGTCGAACGGTCGAAGGCTGCAACCATGATTCAAACAAAATTTTATCCTTCGACAAGCTCAGGAAGTAAAATTTTGATTCTTTCATAATCCAAGGCTTGTTTAACATCTGTTTCCTTTTACAAAACGACCAAATTTCAATCAAACCAAAGACCTGACAATGCGTCAGGTGCTTTCTGTATCTAAAACGCGTTTCTTTCCAACTTTAAGACAATGGAAACAAATCTCAAATGTTCTTTCAAAAACAGAACAACAAATAATTCAAACAGCATTGCTGCTTATTGTTGTTTCAATAGCCTCTCTGATTGGTTTATATTTATTTATCAATCAGGTAGAAATTCCAACTCAAGGAGGTGAGTATACAGAAGCTCTCATTGGCGAGCCCCAGTTGATAAACCCACTTTACGCGACTTCAAACGATGTTGACAAAGATCTTGTCGCACTTATCTATTCAGGTCTCATGCAATGGAAACCGGAAGAAGGCTTGGTTCCGGATTTGGCAGAATCAATAAACATAAATGAAGAAGGAACCGTGATCACAGCAACTATTCGTGAAAACGCGCGTTTCCACAATGGCGATCCTATTTTAGCTCGCGACATTCTTTTCACAATCAATGCGATTCAAAATCCGGCATATCACAGCCCACTTTATGGCACGTTTAAAAACGTTACAGTCGTGCAAGAAGAAGATCGGGTTGTCTCATTTACATTGGAAAAACCATCTGCATCTTTTTTACAAAATTTAACTGTTGGAATTTTGCCTTCTGGATTGTGGGCTGATGTCCTTCCACAAAATGCCCCGCTTGCCGCACTAAACTTACAACCTGTTGGAAGCGGCCCTTTCCAATTTGGAGAATTCACAAAAGATAAAAAAGGATCAATCAGGTCTTACACACTCAAACCATTCAAAGATTGGTACCAACCGCAAGCTTTCATCAAAAGATTAACTTTCCAATTTTATCCTGATCAAAAAAGTGCGTTTGATGCTCTTGAAAACAAATATGTCAAAGGGGTAAGCGTGATTCCATTTGAAGAAAAGGATCAGGCTGGACAAAATCGAACTATTGTGCTACACTCCCCTCTTATTGATCGTGAAGTTGTTTTATACTTCAATCAAAAAACAAATGAACAGCTGAAAAAAAGGGGTGTTCGTGAGGCCATTTCGCTTGCAATCGACAAAACAGAAATCGTTAACAACATAATCCAAGGACAAGGATATGTCATAAACGGCCCACTCTTGTCTGGCATGCCTGGATATAAAAATGCTGAAGCAACACAAGCCATTGATCTTGAAAAAGCAAAAACTTTATTGAAAGAAGCAAAAATCGTTTCCGATGTCATCCCGAGCGAAGCGAACAAAGTGAGCGAAGCCGATGGATCTCAAGAAACAAAAAAACCAAACAAATTCACACTTACAGTTCCATCAGGTGAAGAATTTTCGCTTGTTGCGCGATATATTAAGTCTCAACTTGAAACTATCGGGCTCGAAATTGAAATAATCACGATCCCTTCTCAAACATTTTTTGATGAAGTTATTTCACCTCGCAACTTCGAACTTTTGTTAACAACTGTAATGTTTGACACAACTCAAGATCCATATTTGTTCTGGCATTCTTCACAAATAGGAAGTGCTGGGCTCAATATCGTTGAATATCAAAACGCTGACGTTGATAAACTTCTCGAGTCAGCGCGCTCAACAATTAAAACAGAAGAACGACAAAACGATTATAAAACGTTTGAAGAAAAAATAGTCGATGATCTTCCTGCGATATTCTTATATCAATCAAAATATAACTACGCGGTTTCACGAGATATCCAAAACGTGAAACTAGATTCAATCCGCGTTCCATTTGATAGATTTGCAAATATAAATGAGTGGTATATTAAAAAGAAGAAGACGTTTCGGTAGCCCACGGCTTTTCCGGCCTAAAGGCCGGATCCGGCTCCGCCGGAAGCCGTGGAACTTAAACGGGCGGGTGGCGGAATTGGTATACGCGTACGTCTCAGAAGCGTATGGAGCAATCCTTGGGAGTTCGAGTCTCCCCTCGCCCACCAGAATTAATATAACGTGCTTTTTTCCGGTTGCACGCAAAACGCGCACCTCAAAAAGATCACGTATCGTTTAACATCGTTTGTTCTTTACAATTTAATACTAAATGGAATTAGAAATACTTGTCTTTTTTGATTCTTAATTCCAAATTTCCATTTCCTAATTCCTCCCTTTGCTACTTTGCTACTCTGCTACCTTACTACTAACTAAACACTTATGTCCCCTAAACAACCAACAACAACACGCAACTCTGGCACGCGCAATCCGCGTGGTCACAGTCGCTTCAAAGGGCGCGTATTCCGCGCAAAGCAACTTCAAAAACAACCGCAAATTCACGCAAGCGACGAACATCTTCGTATTATGGTTCTTGGAGGCTGTGAAGAAGTCGGTCGCAACTGCACACTTCTAGAATACAAAAACGACATCATCCTTATTGACATGGGACTTCAATTCCCAGAAGAGGACATGCCTGGAATTGATTACATCATTCCAAACATGACTTACTTAAAAGGAAAAGAAAAAAATGTTCGTGGAGTTATTATTACTCATGGTCACTACGATCACATCGGAGCAATCCCACATACAGTTCCAAACATTGGAAACCCGCCGATCTATGCGCTCCCAATGTCAGCGGCAATTATCAAACGAAGACAAGAAGACTTTCACACACGGAAACTCGATGTTAAAGTTACAAAAATCGATGACATCCTAAAACTTGGCGCATTCACTGTTTCTTTTTTCCATATCAACCACAACATTCCAGACTCTGCCGGTATTGTGATTGAAACGCCAGAAGGAGTTGTGTGCCACACAGGCGACTGGAAATTTGATTTCCATCCGGCAGGCGCACAACATGCTGACTTTCAAAAAATCGCCGCGATCGGAAAAAGCGGTGTCTTATGTCTTATGGGAGATTCAACAAACTCAAACCGGCCAGGACATCAGGTTAGTGAAAAAGTGATCGGTGATGAACTTGAATACATAAATGAAAAAGCAAGCGGACGACTTGTTGTCGGAACATTCGCTTCCCTGCTCTCGCGCGTAAAACAAATTATTGAATCATCTGAAAAACTCGGCAAAAAAGTCGCGATCGATGGATATTCAATGCGCACAAACGTTGAAATCGCAAAAGAACTTGGATTCATCAAATGTTCGCAATCAACACTTATCAAACCTGAACAGATGGACAGTTATCCTGATAATAAAATCGTTCTGATCTGTACAGGCGCGCAAGGCGAAAAAAATGCCGCGCTTAACCGCATTGCCAACAACGAACATCGCGCAATAAAAATTCGAAAAACAGACACAGTGATCTTTTCAAGTTCTGTTATTCCAGGAAACGAAGCATCAGTTCAACGTCTCATGGATACTCTTTATCGCAAAGGTGCAAAAGTCATCAACTATCAAATGATGGACGTGCACGCTGGAGGTCACGCGAAAAAAGAAGACATCAAACTGATGCTCGCTTTGTTCAAACCAAAGTATTATGTTCCAATCGAGGGAAATCATTTTCTTCTTCGAGAAAATGCGGAGGTTGCTTACTCGATGGGTTTGGATGAAGACCATGTGTTTGTGGTAGACAACGGACAGGTAATGGCTTTTTCAAACGGCACAGGCATACTTACAAAAGAAAAAGTCCCAACAGATTATATTTTTGTTGACGGGCTTGGAGTCGGAGATGTGTCACAAGTTGTTCTTCGTGACAGAAAAGTTTTGGCTGAAGACGGAATGGTCGTAATTATTGTTCAGATCGATAAAAAAACCGGCGCGCTCATTGGAAATCCGGATATCATCAGTCGCGGTTTTATTTTCATGAAAGAACATCGCGAGCTTATTGAAGAAACGCGAAATGAAGTTCGAAAAGCAATGGCGGACAAAGATCCAAAATCTGAAGCGGATCCAAAATATGTGCGTGAACAAATTCGCGACAGTCTGGGAACGTTCTTTTATAAAAAAATCGAACGCCGCCCAATGATTCTTCCGGTCATTCTGGAAATGTAAGAAAAAAATCGTCGCTCCCTTGAGCGGCGATTTTTCATTTTTGAAAGGAGCAGTTTACGCCATATCTCCGGGCCAACGGACTCTTCGCCGTTGTTCCCTCCGATATGGCGTAAACTGCTCATGTAGCTATGAATTACGAAAGTCCCATTGTGTCATCCTGAACGAAGTGAAGGATCATGTATTTTAAGATATTCTTCGGTCGCTTCTCTCCCTCAGAATTACAAAAGTGGACTTTTGTAATTCACAACATGTAAAAAATTTTCTATTTCTAAATGACAAATTAAAAACTAATGACCAAAAATTTATCTCCTGAGCCTGTCGAAGGAATAAATTTTAGGACAGCTCGTCGTAATCTACATTTATTTGATATTCGTCATTAGACATTTTCTGTGGCGGTCAAGAACAGAGGATACATACAATCCAACCGGACGATTTTTCATTTTTCTACTTCTTTGTTACCATGACTGCAATATGTCAAAAGTTCTCACAGCTCTTCAGCCTTCTGGGGTACTCCACATTGGTAATTACTTCGGAGCGATCGAACCGTTTGTAAAACTTCAAGACTCTGGCAACACAAACGTATTGTTTGTTGTTGATTATCACGCCATAACAGTTCCGCAAGAGCCAGAAATGCTTCGCAAAAATATAATGTTCGCGACAGCGACTTATCTTGCGGCAGGTGTTGATCCTAAAAAAACTCTTCTGTTTCAACAATCACATGTGCCACAGCACACTGAACTTGCGTGGATCCTAAATTGTATTGCTCACATGGGAGAACTCGAACGCATGACTCAATACAAAGACAAAACGCGCGGCAAAGGCGAAGCTGTTACTGTTGGTTTGTTTGATTATCCAGTGCTAATGGCCGCGGACATTCTTTTGTATGAAACAGAGATTGTCCCAGTTGGTGAGGATCAAAAACAACATGTCGAGCTTGCACGAGATTTAGCAGAACGTTTTAACAAACGATTTGGAGAAACATTCACGATTCCAAAACCGCAAATCAGAAAAGAAGGTGCAAGAATAATGGGACTTGATGATCCAGAAATAAAAATGTCAAAATCAGCAAAGAGCGAGAAAAATTTCATCTCACTTATGGATGATGATAAAACCATTGAGAAAAAAATCAAAAGCGCTGTAACAGATTCGCAAGGCACAATAAAGTACGATGAAAAACGAAAAGGCCTTGCAAATCTAATTACTATTTATTCACTTGTTACTGGACAAACAAATAATCAGATTGAAGAATCGTACAAAGGCAAAGGATATAAAGAATTCAAAGAAGACCTTGCAAAGCATCTCAATGATTTTCTAAAGCCACTTCAAAATAAAATCAAAACATATTTGTCAGATGAAACTGAATTGAAAAACATCTTGGATCAAGGCGCAAAAAAGGCGCAAATATTGGCTGAACAAAAAATGAAAGATGTGCGAAATAAAATCGGTGTCTATTGACAAAACCGCCCATTTTGATATCATTAATCCGTTCCAGGAATGTCGGGTGATCACTACGAACAGAGGTCAGAAATCAGAAATAAGAAGTCGGAAAAAAATCTGACATCATACTTCCGACCTCTGACTTCCGACTTCTGTTCGTAGAGGAAAGTCCGAACACCACAAACTTCGCAAGATGTTTGTAAAAAAGAAAGTCGCTAACAGCGACCAGGTATAAGAATCGGGAGTCGCGGAATTGGAGAAATCTGTTCCATGATTCCGGAATCAAAACCTAGGGAAAGTGCCACAGAGACAATACTAGAACTAACAGAGGTCAGAAATCAGAAATAAGAAGTCGGGAATAATAAGTCAAAAATAATTTCTGACATCCTGCTTCCGACATCTGACTTCCGACCTCCGACCTCTGTTAGTTCGAAACGTGAAAAGTAATGCGATGTGTTCGTTGGGGGTTCTCACGAATGCCACGCGTTTCGCCTTATGGTGACATAAGTGCGCGGAAAACCCTTTCCGCCTTCGTTCATAAATTATGAACTACGGCGGACCCGCCACAGCTCCGCAAGGAGCGACGGCGCGGTCTGGTGTAAGAGCAAATTTGGTAGCTCGCTATTGACCGGTTTTGCCGGTCTTGATCCGGCCAGCAATGGTCGGGCTAGATAGATGATCATCTCCCCAGCACCTTTTCACAAAGGTGCGGGGCAGACAAAATTCGGCTTACAGACATTTCCTGGAACATCAAAAGATCTCGCGTAACGCGGGATTTTTTGATAGGATGAAATCGTTATTAAAATGATATGAAAAAATCCGAACTCATTTTCACACTCTCGCTTGTTCCTATTGATCTTCTATCACTCATCGCCGCCGCGATTGGCGCGTTTTATCTGCGTTTCCATCCATACTTTACTTCAATCCGTCCAGTCATTTTTGATTTGCGTCTTGAAACGTACATTTCGATAGTTTTTCCGATAGCAATCATCTGGATTGTCGTATTCGCAATCTCTGGTTTGTACTCAACACATCGCGTCGCGATCGCAACTGAACTCACTCGCATCATGCTCGCAAGTTCATCAGCAATGGCAATTATTTTCGCTGTAACTTTCTTTTCACGAACGCTTTTTGAATCTAGATTCATCGCTCTTGCCGCATGGGTATTCGCTATTTTTTTTGTGTCTCTATCGCGTCTTGTTGTGCGCGGACTTCAACGATCGCTTCTTAAACTCGGAGTCGGTGTGCATCGAATTGTTATAATTGGAGACAACCCAACAGCGAGCTCTCTCATTGCGGAATTTGAAAATAAATCTCGTCTTGGTTTCCGTGTGATTGAACAATTCAAAACATTTGATGATGAAGTTGCAAAACGAATACAAAAATTAAAACAAAACGACAAAATCGACGAAGTTATTTTGGCTGATCCACAATCTGATCGAGAAACAACATGGAAACTAGTCGCGCTCACTGATAGCGAGCATCTTGGATTCCGATATTCAGCTGATCTTTTCGCATCAGCTGTTGGAAGATCAATCAATCACACATACGCAGGAATTCCTGTAATCGAAGTTCAAAAAACTCCGCTTGATGGATGGGGAGCAATTTACAAACGCTTGTTTGATATTTTTGGCGCGCTATTTTTGATCGCTATCACTTCGCCAATAATGCTGGTGACAGCAATCGCAATAAAATTTGATTCACACGGACCGATTTTGTTTTCAAAAATTGATAAAAACATGCTGTCAATGCGTATCGGACAAGACGGAAAACCGTTTCGTTATTTCAAATTTCGTTCAATGATTCCAAACACACATCAGATGCGCTACAACGAACTCTCGCAACAAGACACACGAAAAGGCTCGCCGCTTGTTAAAATAAAAAACGATCCGCGCATTACAAACGTTGGACAGTTTATTCGTAAATATTCCATTGACGAACTTCCTGAATTTTTTCTGGTACTCATTGGAAAAATGTCGCTTGTTGGACCACGCCCTCATTTGCCAGAAGAAGTAAAAAAGTATCGACCTGAACATAAAAAAGTTCACACAGTTAAACCAGGAATCACAGGAATGGCACAAATCTCTGGACGAGCTGACCTTGATTTTGAAGATGAAGTGAGACTCGATACATATTATATTGAACATTGGAACCCGTGGCTTGATTTTTATATTTTGCTCAAAACACCGTTTGTTGTCCTATTTCGAAAGGGAGCATACTGATTTTTTGAAAAAAATGCGAAACGTTGATAGGATGCCAGACATGTGAAACTGGCTTTAGTCCACGATTATTTCATCCAAGACGGCGGAGCTGAAAAAGTGCTCGCTGTTATGCAGGAAATTTGGCCGGATGCTCCTACATTCGCCCTATTTTTTGATCCGCAAAAATTTCCACATTTAGCCGGTCGCGACATCCGCACATCGTTCTTGCAAAAAATGCCTTTCGCGCTTAAAAAATATCAATGGTACATAATGCTAATGCCAACCGCGACTGAACATCACGATTTATCTGACTTCGATGTCGTCCTGTCCTCAACAAGCGCGTTTGCAAAAGGAGTACTTACGCGCCCAAACACAACACACATTTGTTATTGCCACACGCCAACGCGATATCTCTGGAGCGACACACATAGTTATGTTGAAGAATTGCATGTGCCGAGATTTATCAAATCAATTCTCCCTCCGGTTCTTTCACGACTTCGAATGTGGGACAAGCAAGCGGCTGATCGCGTTGATCACTTTGTCGCAAATTCACAAACTGTTAGCGAGCGAATAAAAAAATATTATCGCAAAGAATCGCATGTAATTTTTCCACCAGTTGATACTCACCGTTTTCACATTTCACCTCGACCTAAAAAATACTTCTTAACAGGTGGCCGGCTTGTGGCTTACAAACGATTTGATTTGGTAATTGATGCGTGCAACAGAACTGGAATTCCACTAAAAATTTTCGGCTCTGGACCCGTTGAAGCTGATTTACGCAAACAAGCAAACTCTAATGTTGATTTCCTTGGTAAAGTTTCAGACGATGATCTGCATGATTTGTACGCAGACGCACTTGCATTCATTCACCCGCAAGAAGAAGATTTTGGAATCACGCCGATTGAATCAATGGCAAGCGGAAGACCAGTGATCGCATACAAAAAAGGCGGAGCAGTTGAAACAGTTGTCGAAGGAGTGAGCGGAGAATTTATCGAAACACAAGAATGGGAAGAACTCGCTGATCATTTGATTCGTTTTGATGAAAAAAAATACGATCCGCATAAAATCAAACAACATGCGGATCAATTCGGACGAGAAAGATTCAAGCGAGAGCTGAAGGAATTTGTGGAAGATAAATATACAAAGTAGGTTGACAAGATCGTTCGGATCCTCTGTTTTGGTCATTAGTAGCAGTTATGCCATGTCTCCGGGCCATCGGACTATCGCCACTGTTACCTTCGACATGGCATAACTGCCACTACAAAGAGCTAAACATTTTAGCTAGTAGTCTTCGGATGTCGGCGAACAGAGGATTCGAACGATCTTACAAACCTTTCTCTTCAGCCTCAGGGCAATCAGTTAACTACTTTAGGTCCACAAGAGACAGTTACGGGACGCTTTTTCTGCCTATACTCTTTGTATTAGGCCAAGAAAAAGTCGGCCCGTCTGTCTCTACGAGATAAAACGACTGGGTTATTAAAACGTATGCGAATCCTTGTTGACATTCGACATCTTAATCAACAACAGCAAAGCGGCGTTGGAGAATATACAAGACAACTCCTGCGCGCGCTTTTTGAAATTGATAAAAAAAATAAATATGTTCTGCTGTCGAGCGGGAGAATATGTTCACGAGATCCTTCAGTCGCTTTGCTCCTTAAGGATGACAGGGCTGAATGTATTCATCTTTCAACTCCGAACAAACTTTTGAATCTTCGGACTCTGCTTCTTAAACATCCAACAATAAATTGGCGAGTGCGAGATCCGATTGATCTTATATTTCTCCCAAATCTAAACATTACTTCCCTTCCAACAGATATTCCAACAGTGCTCACAATCCATGATCTTTCTTGGAATTTTTTTCCTGAATTTTATTCCAAAAAAATGCGACTTTGGCATAAAGCAACTCGTCCAAACGAACTTATCAGTTCAGCCGCTCACATTCTAACTCCCTCAACTTCTACAAAACTAGATGTCATGAGTGTTTTTCAAAAACCAGAAGAAAAAATCTCGGTTGTGCCACATGGAATTGATCCAACTTTTTCGCCAAAAATGGAAGCGCGCGATCACGGTGTTCGTTCGCGTCTCAAACTTCCAAAAAACTTTGCTTTGTTTGTTGGTACACTTGAACCAAGAAAAAATATTCTAGGACTTATTGAAGGAATCAAACAATATCGAAACAAGTACAACGACGATCTTTCTTTAGTTCTTGTTGGTAAGTGGGGTTGGAAATCAACACAACTCCGTCATCGACTTTGGAAAAAAGATGTGAGCGCGTGGGCGCATCATCTTGGATATGTTCCAAGCGAGGATCGGTCAGCGCTTTACCGTTCAGCATCAGTTCTCACTTGGCCATCTATTTATGAAGGTTTTGGACTTCCAGTGCTTGAGGCAATGGCAAGTGGTGCTCCAGTTATCACAAGCAACACGTCCTCTTTGCCAGAACTCACGCAAGACAGCGCGATTTTGGTTGATCCGTACAACCCAAATGATATTGCAGAAGCATTACGAGGTATTTTGAACTCAAAACCGCTTCAACAACGACAAAAAGAAAGAGGTATTTTACGAGCCGCTGATTTTTCATGGAAAAAAACCGCCAAAGAAACTTTAGAAATCTTTGAATCTCTGTATTGACCTCTGTGCCCTCTGGGTCATCTAGGCTATCTGAGCCTTTTTTATGCTATAATATCCTCATGCGAATCGGGATTGATGCAAGAATGTACGGTCCGGAAGTGGGGGGCGGTGGTTTAGGTCGATATGTTGAACAACTGGTAAATCATTTACCAGAAATCGATCACCAAAACCGCTATGTTTTTATTATGAAGGAGAAGTCATTGAATCGCAAAGTCGTGGAGTCGGAATCGCAAAGTCATCAAATGACTTACTCCAAGACTCAATGATTTCAAGACTCAATGACTACATCACTACTCCAATCCACTGGTACACGCTTAAAGAACAACTTTTTCTCGCACCTCTCATTGACAAACAAAAATTAGATCTCATACATTTTCCGCATTGGAATGTTCCGATCGGACTTCGAACACCGTTTGTCGTAACAATCCACGACCTTATACTGCTGGAAGAACCTAGATCAGCTCGCGCAACAACAAAACATCCATGGATCTATGGCTTGAAATATCTAGGATTCAAGAAAGTCTTGACTCACGCGATTCAATCTTCAAAAAAAATAATCGCTGTTTCGCATGCAACAAAGAATGATATTCTCAAACACTTCCCAAGTGTTCCAGAAGAAAAAATCGTCGTTATCTACGAAGGTATAACTCATCTCCAAAAACCCAAAACCCAAAACCCAAAACCTTTCCAATACATGCTCTACGTCGGCAACTGCTATCCGCATAAAAATCTCGAAACTCTGCTTTCCGCTTTCACAATTCTTCACAAACAAATTCCGGATTTACATCTTATGATCGCAGGGCGAAACGATGTGTTTTTCAAAAGGCTAAAAGAAAAATCAAACTCACTTGAAGCGGCCTCGTTTGTTCACTTCGAGGAAAATCCATCTGACGAACGACTCGCAGAACTCTACGATCAGGCAGAACTTTATGTATTCCCTTCCCGAATTGAAGGATTTGGACTTCCACCTCTTGAGGCAATGAGTCAATCAACACCTGTCGCGTGTTCTGACATTCCATCGCTCAAAGAAATCCTTGGAAACGCCGCTGTATATTTTACAAAAGATAACCCGTATGAAATCGCAAAAGTCATTTCCGAAATTATAAACGACAATAACAAAAAAACAGAACTCATCAAACGCGGACTCGAACAAATCAAACTCTTCTCTTGGAAAAAAATGGCGGAAGAAATTGTGAACATCTATAATGAAACAGGGATTGCTTCGCCCCCCGCACCTTTTGGAAAAGATGCTGGCTCCTTGCAATGACGAATTGAAAAATGTGCCAATTAAAAAACGAGCAACAAAACCTGCAATAAAAAAACGAGCGCAAAAACCCGTGACTGTTGAGGTTGTTCATCCAACCAACGATCTTTCCATTCGATTGGGTGATCACAAGCTTTCCCCTTTTGTTATTAACTTACAAAAAACTGTTCCAACTCCAGAAGAGATAATGGAAAAAGGAGCTATTATAAATTTGAATCTTTTGCAGGCGGTGTCTCCTTCAATCCAAAAAGAACAAAAACAACCTGAAAACTCACTTGTTCTTAATTATTCTGACTTGATAGGACAACTGCAAGAGGAACAGCTCTTTTCAAAACAAGAACATTGGATTTTGCCAAAGTTTTCTCTGTTATCCTCATTTCCTTCACTTCCTTCCTTTTCCTCCAAACTTGGCTCCCATATTCCTCCTGATACTTTTGCTCCAAAACCAATTCCGGAAAACATTTTTGACTATTTTGATATTCCAGAGGAAGAGGCTGAAGAAGTTAAAGAAGCTGGAGAAGCTGAAGAAAGTGAACTGGTTGAAATCAATGGGACAGGAGTGGAAATCAATATTGAGCGAGAACCTAAACGTGTTTCTTTCTGGTTCTCTTTGCGTCCAATCGGCGCATTCATTCTTATTTCGTTTATTTTTGTTCTTCCGCTTCACGCAATGAATGTTGTTTCACAATTACGCCAAACAAAAACGGAAGTTGAAGATGCTTCCAAATCAGCCTTTTCATATTTGCAACAAGGCGCTGATGCAACGCTCGGGAATGAAACAGAAGGAGCTGATCTTGCTTTTTCAAGGGCCTCACAAAATTTCTCAAATGCAAAACAAACAATTTCTGAACTTGGTCTTGGAACATCACTTCTTCTTTCAGCGCTTCCTTCAACAAACAAAAATTTTAATTCAGTAAATAGTCTCATAAAAGCTGGCGACGAGCTTGCAACAGCCGGTTCTCGCATGAATGAAGCGCTCGATTCGTTATCGAAGGAAGTTGACCCAACTCCGGTTTCACACATCAGAATTTTGCAATCATATTTACGATCAGTATTGCCTCACCTAACAAAAGCAAATCAAGAACTTAAAAAAATCAAGTCAGACGTGATTCCAGAAAATGAAAGAAAAATTTTTGTTGAAACCAAAAACCGTTTGCCAGCTTTGATAAATTCCTTGTCTGAATTTGAAACACTTTCAGGCGTTGCCACAAAAATCTTGGGAGAAAACGGAACAAAACGTTATCTTCTTGTTTTCCAAAACAATACCGAAATTCGGCCTACTGGCGGCTTTATGGGAAGCTTTGCTGAAATAAAAGTTCGTGATGGAATCCTTGAACAACTAAATGTTCCGTCAGGTGGAACATATGACCTGCAAGGTAGTTTAACTCGTTCTCTTGTTGCACCAAAACCCTTGCAACTTCTCAAAGCTCGCTGGGAATTTCAAGACGCAAACTGGTTTCCAGATTTTCCAACAAGCGCAAGACAGATGATGGAATTTTACAATGACGCTGGAGGCCCAAGTGTTGATGGGGTTATCGCGATCAACGCAACATATGTCGCAAAACTAATTGGTCTTCTTGGTCCGATTGAAATGCCAAACTATGATCGCGTGATTGACGAAGAAAATTTTATCTTTGAAACTCAAAAAATTGTTGAGGTCGAATATGATAAAGAAGAAAATCGTCCAAAACAATTTATTGGCGACCTTGCTCCAAAACTTATTGAACGCGCTCTTAAATCAAAACCAGAAATCTTTTTAGGTCTTATTGATAATCTTGGAAACGGACTAACGCAAAAAGATATTCAAATGTATTTTGCTGATGATTCTATTCAAAAAGTTGTCCTAAATAATAATTGGGGAGGAACAATACTCCCGACGACCGGCGATTATTTAATGGTCGTTGATACAAACTTGGGTGGCGGAAAAACAGATGCGGCTATAAAAGAACGGGTTAGCCTTGATGTCGCCATTCAAAAAGATGGCTCAACAATAAACACGATCACCGTTTCCAGAACACATCAAGGAATTCCAGGTCTTGTGTTTTCTGGTGTGAACAACGTTGATTACATGCGACTTTATGTTCCAAAAGGAAGTGAGTTAATATATTCAAGCGGTTTCCAAATCCCAAATGAAAGTCTTTTTGAAAAACCGAATCAAGAATGGGAAATTGATGATGATTTGCAATTTGCTTCAATTGATGAAAGACATGATGAAAAAAGCGGGACTGATATTTATGAAGAAAATGGAAAAACTGTTTTTGGAAATTGGGTTCAAACCGCACCAGGCGCGACAACGAATGTAAAATTTTCTTATCGTGTTCCTGAAATAATGTCTGGAAAAAATGTCTCATTGTTAAATCAGGTTAAAAAATTTATTGGTCTTCAATCAACTCAATCTTATTCTCTCACAATTCAAAAACAATCCGGCATAATAGATCGCGAGACTTCAGTCTCTGTTTCTATTCCATCGGAACTGAAAACAATCTGGCAATCGCACGATCTTTCACAAACGATTTTTGATAATAAAACAGATGGATTTTTTGGCGCATTATTTGAAGAGATTCCAGATACCACATTATGAGAAAACGCAGATCAGCGAGAGACATAAAAAAAGAATTGCGAGCTATCTATTCTGGTAACGACGGAAAACTTCCTGATCTGACTCGACTCTCACGCCGCAAATCTTCCGCAACAACACAATTTTTAATCAAGATCATTGTCCTTCTTGCGATTCTATCATTGGTGGCATGGTCTGGATTTTTTGTTTTAACAAAAGGACTTTTCGATAACGAAGAAACGCTCGACGTAAAAATCGAAACTCAAGACAATATTCGCGCCGGAGAAGAAACATCATTTTCTATTAAATACGAAAATACCGGAAGAGCTCCAATCGCTTCTTTGAATCTCAAATTGAATCTGCCGACAAGTTTCCATTTGATATCTTCAATTCCTGAAGCAATCGCTGAAACTCAATGGTCAATCGGATCTCTCACACCTGGTTCTGACGGAGAAATAACAGTTAAAGGAATTTTCTTATCTGAAGTCCCAAGTGTACAACGTATTCAAGCTCTTTTTACTTACAAACCAGCAAACTTCAATTCTGATTTTCAAAAAATTGAAAATAAAAGTGTTGAACTAAAAAGTTCAGTTATAGAGATGACAATGACAGGGCCTGAAAAAGCCTTAGCCGGCGATGAAATTACATACAAAATCAATTTGAAACACAACGGAAAAGAACCTATATTCAACTTGCGAGTAATTCCAAGCTTGCCAAATGATTTTTCAATTTCATCTTCAAAACCAGAGCTAAAAGCAGATCAACCATATTGGGAAATAGCTTCAATCGAGCCCGGCAAACTGCAAGAAATTTCTTTGAAAGGATCTTTTACTTCAACAGCGTCAGGCACGCTTCCAGTAACCGCGAGCGTTGGATTTATGGATGAAGAAACGTTTTATGAACAAACTAAAACTTCAGTTCAAACAGACGTTCTTGGCGGAGCTGTAAGTTTTCATCTCATAATAAATGGCTCTGATAAAGATCAAACAATCGAAACAGGACAAACACTTCGCGGATCCATTGATTATAAAAATTCAGGAACAGAACCAGTCGAGGGAGTTAAATTTACACTTGATCTAAAATCAAATGGATCGCTTCCTATTGATTGGAGCCACGCAATTCTTTTTGATGGAAAACGAGACGGGTCAGTTGTGCGTTGGGACAAATCAACAAACAAAGCTCTTGAAAAAATTGATCCCGGAAAAGACGGGGTGATTGATTTTACACTTCCACTTGTTGATTCGCTTTCTTCAGGTCAAGCTGATCAATTTACAATCTCGCTTTCGCTAAATGTTGAACGTGTTGGGTCAACAGCAATCTCGCGCACAATCGAAGCGACTCCGATTGTTGTCTCAATAAATTCAAACGCTCGTTTGTTTTCAGAGGCGCGATATTTTTCAGAAGAAGGAGCTCCGATTGGGTCAGGCGAACTTCCGCCTCGTGTTGGAAAAACAACAACTTACAGAATTATATGGAACTTGAACAACTCTCTGCATGAACTTCAAAATGTCGAGGTCGCGACAATTCTTCCTCAAGACGTTGTGTGGAAAGAAAATTCGACAAAAGACATTGGTGAAATGACTTTCAATTCAACAACGCGACAAGTGCGATGGAAAATATCAAAACTGCCATCAGAGATTAAAAACGCGCAAGCGTGGTTTGATATTTCAATCACTCCAAAAGATCAAGACGCAGGTAAATTCATGAAACTCACAAATCAAGTTGCACTCGAAGCAATTGACTCTGTAACAAAAAAAGAATTGAACTCAAGCCTGCCAGCTCTTACAACAGAATTACCTAACGACGAGTTCGCAAATGGAAAAGGGATAGTGAGCAAATAAAAACAAAAAAGAGCTCTGCGTGAGCTCTTAAGTTAGGTGCCTTAGCCCTTTGCGTAAGGACGGCAGACTCTGCCTTTCAAGGCTTCGAATCTCGTAAAGAAAGTCTGATGACTCTTCGGAATCGAGCGCAAATGCCCGTCTGCCGGACCGCCTGCTCCGCACACGAGCTCAACGAATTCTCGATTGATCTTCTCGCGCGAGAGTTGTTCTTTTATCTGCTTAAGCTCAACTCTGCGTGCTTCTTTTCGTTTCTCTCTTTCTTCAGCCGTGCTTTCATGTGCCTCACTCACCCGAGCGACGATCACAGCTATAATGCCGAGTACAATGACTGCCAACACTCCACATCCTAGGAATTTGGCTGCCATAATCCCTGCTCCAGGGAAACGGTACACGAGAAAGTATGAGACGAGACCGACGAAGACCCACAGAAACGGTGTGAACAGAATGCGCAGGAACACCGGATATTTGTCGAAAGACTTGTCTGACTTTCTCCCGATCGTCCAGTATCCTTCTGCCATTTTTAGCGAACATTCAGACCAGTTAGAATTGATATCTTTGAGGTCTTGCGCGAACGGACGAAAGATCGGCTTGAGTGAAATCCATCGCCATCCAATGAGCGCAAGGAACAGCGAGTAGACAACTCCACAGACCGCTCGTAGCAGAATCCAGATAAGAATCATGGGCGGTTGAATACTGAATGCTGATATCATGCGTCTTCTGAAATGACACTCGTTCTTCTGCTTGCCTTCGAACCAGAGATTCACCCACCTTGCGAGCCACGCCGGAGGATCAGGAGCAAAAAACTCCGGATCGATGTTCACTTTATACTCGTCGAAATCCGAGACAAGTTTGTGATAGCTGTCAATGAATTTGATCTGAGGACGTCCGTAGTGAATGATTGATGAACTCGGTGCGATGATTGGTGTAAGACTCACGAAAGCGGATAATTGACCTGCTCTATCGCAAGTCGCGTCGGCTCTCACAATTGCTGTGTAGATCGTGAATTCACCTGATTCGTAGAATTCAAGACGTGTTCCTCCACGTTTGAGTTGAACAAGCATTTGTTCAATAGGACAGCCGTCTTTCCGTCTTACGAGAATAAGCATGAACGGATTGAAGACGAGTTTGTCTGCGAGATCGTGAAGAAACTCTGGCGAAAGACACCACGTCATTTCCAAGCCAGGATTTGCTTTGTCAGGTTGAACGATGTTGATCTTGTACGGAGCACCCGGAACTGGTTCCACTTGGATCGACCGATCTGGAGCAGATTCATCTGGAACCGGCTCATCTGGAACCGGCTCAACGACAATCTGTTCCATCGCTCCAATGACCGCGCCTTCCTCAATGACTGACTCTGGCGGACGCGCTCCTCTTGAACGTTCTCTCCTGTTCTTTCTCTTGCTCATCCCTTTTACCTCCGTATGGGTTCAATTTTGATAGAACGCTTCATCCCGCTTTACGGGAAGAAAATTAAAATACAGCAAAGCTGTCAGAATGTCAAACAATTGCCACCATCTCGCTACCTGGTAGCGAGATGAAGAGTAACTGGAGATTGATAAATAAAAAACAGCATTATTACTGCTTTATTTTTTTGGTGTCCCCACGAGGAATTGAACCTCGATCTCGAGCTCCGGAGGCTCACGCTTTATCCATTTAAGCTATGAGGACATTCGTCGCAATTTTCGCGCGAGTCGATACACCTTATACCAAAAAGGTTTTCTAACAAAGTCATAAGTTCCAGCGTAAACAACTTCACGCCCAGGAAACGATTTTTTGAAACGTGTAATCCCTGCCCAAGGATGATTTGGCTGATCAGACGGAGCAATTCCCCACCAATCATAAAATGAAAATCCTTTTTGTTTTGCGTCCTTGATAAGTTCGAAGTGTAAAAGATGTGGTGCCATAAGTGAACGATATTTGTGTGATGAAGCGCCGTGCAAATACGTTCTAACTCCTCCAAAATCAAGCATTAGATTTACAGCAATCGGTTTTTGTTCAAACACGGCAACTGCTAAAAATGATCGACAATATTCTGTATTGATTGTTCTCAACATTTTTTGATAATAATCTTTTGGATGAAGTCGAAACTCGCCACGCGAACCTGTTTCAACAAAAATCGGCCACACTGAATCAAAATCAATTTCATTCAAACAAACTTCAACTCCGTGGCGCTTAGCAAGACCGATATTGTATCGTGTTTTTTTGTGCAAAGACTCAAAAAGTTTTTCTTCTGAAAGTTCGAGCGGTGTGATCCATGTGTGAGATGGTTGCAGATCAATAGTTTTATGAAAAGTTTTATTAGTTTTATGTGTTGACATTTCTTCACCCCTGTGAAAAGATGTCAACAATTCAAATCGAAAAAAAATAATTGGATCGACAATTTCCGACAAAGCTTTAAGAGCAGTGGAAAAATCGTCTTTAACAATAGGTCCGCGCGGACAATACGCATACTCTCCAAATCCTGGCAATTGTCGAATTATCAGGCTCGCAACACCATCTGTCCTCTTCTGTTCTCTTCTGTCATCTTCTGTACTCCATCTTTCAACTTTTTCTCCAACCGCTTTCTGAAACTCTCCCCACTCCCACGATTGCAAAAATCGACCCGACAGTGGGCCGTTCTTTTTTACAAACTCATTCCACTTTTTTTTATCAAATTCTTCAACAAGTTTCCACATAATATAATGTCTGCTGTTAGATCGTTCAGCCCCTCTGTTCTTGACCGCCGCCGTGAGTCGAATAGGTTAACCAACGTAAGTGGCGGCGACTTATTTCTCGACGGCGTGGATCGACGGTGACCACCAAATGGTTGTACCAGCCGTCTGCGAATGTCGGCGTACAGAGGGACCGAACGATTCCACAAACCACTCTCTTCAACCTTCAACCAGCCAATAAACCACAATAGTCCACAAGAGACAGTTACGGGACGCTTTTTCTGCCTCCACTCTATGTATAAGGCCAAGAAAAAGTCGGCCCGTCTGTCTCTACTGGAAGAAACAATGTCTAATTATCTCCCCAGCCTCTTTAGAGCGGCGCGGATTCGATCTTCCGTTGTCTCGCCAGAAACACCGCTCAACACACGTTCTGCGTCTTTGCGAGAATATCCAAGCGAAATCAGCGCCTCAACAGCATCCGAATCGAACACAGCAAAATCCGGCTCTTGCGCAAGCGCGCCTTTAAGTTCAAGAATAATTTTCTGCGCGGTCTTTTTACCGATGCCGGGAACATTTGTCAAAAACGACAAGTCTCCTGCCATGATTCTCTCTTTTGTTTTTTCAACCGTATCGGCGAAAACTATTTTTTGAGCTGTGCGCGGCCCGACTCCTGAAACTCCAATCAATTTCCAAAATAATTCCAACGCCTCGATCGAAACAAATCCAAAAAGTTCGTGATCCGGTTCGCGGACAATTTCGTGGGTGTAAAATCGAACTTGACCTTGTTGTGAGTGTGCAACATCTTCAGGCAAAACAATTTTGTATCCAACTCCGCCTGTTTCAACAACAACAAATCCAAGTCCGTGATACATAATCGTCCCTTCAATTGATACAATCATACTACTCTCCAATTTTAAACGATTTTTTATAAAACTCTCCAACTCTTCGCGAAAGTTCTTCATCAACATTTTTTCCGAAACTCGGCATGCTCGCCTGACCCACAACAGCATACTGCAACTGTTTTAACACGCGACCAAAAGCAGGTCCAGGTTCCATCTGAAGAACGTCCATTAAGGAAATCCCATCGAGCCCAGCTTCGCGAAACAATAAATTTCTTTGTTTATGCTCTTGCTCTTCACGCGCATGAATTTTTTCCGCGCGTTGCATTGGATCAACATCGTTCTCGGCTCGAAAAGCATTCACAAGCATTGAAATCTCGTGCCAATATCCATGCGCGGAAAGCCGTTTTGATCCGCACACAAAATCCAAAAAAATTGCGCCTTGAATAAAATCAATAAAATCATTCGCATCGTAGCCACGAACTCTCGCCAAATGTACGAACGGTAACATATTGCCAGTTCGTGCGTCTGCAAATTTTTTGAATGCTAAATGATGGCTAATTATATCCTCAAGCATTGCCGCGCGAACATCAGTAAGTTGATGCGCAAGCACAAACCGTTCAAACAATGTGTGATAAACAGGAGAGTGAATCATTCGATCATGATGAGGATACTTCACATCAATTTCGTATGTGAGATAAAAAAGTGATTGAATCTCGCGCGGTGATTCATTCGGATGTTGTCGTTCAAAAGATTTATACAAATCAATATATTGTGTTCTAAGTCGCGCTCGTTGCGCCAAATCAACATCCGGTTCATATGTGAGCTTCATGTTAAATCCAAGTTCAGCTCCGCGAGATTTTTCTGGTGCAACAAAAACAACCGAAGCCCATTTTGCCGCGTCATGACAAAGAGCAAACGCTTCAAACCAAGCAAAATTTTCTTTGAAAAATTCATTTAGCTCCTCGATTTCATATCCATACGCTTTCAAACGACGAAGTTCCTCAATTTCAATCAGTTGAAGAGTTCCGTCTTGAATCGCATACAAACTCATCAAAATCAAACGCAAATGATCGCTAACAAACGGACCTTCTGCGTGAAAACGAATGTCTTGCGGAGTACGAAGAGAGTCAGCCACAAGAGGCTCTACTGTTGATACAGCATGCAACATCGCTTCTGCGCGATTGTAAAATTTTTGATCAGCGCAAACGCGTCTCATCAAAACATCAAAAAATTCTGACTCCTGCATATACTCTTATTTTAGACGATGGACTTGATATCGCGCAATGATACGCGAGATTTCCCTTTTTCATTTCTATACCCCCAGTTTCTATCTTGGCCAAATGTAAATCCTCCAAACTTTCGAAAAAGATCCATTGCTTTATCGGATTCCTGAACGTAAACCAAACCGCGTTTGTGTTCGATGATAATAAGCGGCGTTGGTTTTCCAAATTCTTCTGCAACAATTCTCGACAATCGCGGGCGGAGTTGAATGTCGGCTTTCGTTTCAACAATAAAAAATTCTCGCCATTTTTTTCGACTTTGCCACGCGCGTTTTGCGATTGCTTGTTTTCGCGTTTCGGTTTTTGGATTATGGATTTGTGAAATAAGCGCATCGTGAAACTCAAGCAAACTTTTTATCTCTGATTTGCTATAACCTTCCTCTTGAAGCTCCCAAATGAAACCGCGATCATGAATTCCTATTCCGCGAACCAATCTAGGATCAAAACCTAATGTTTTTAATTTTGTGTCTGTTAGTTTAAAAAGTTCGAGAAATTGTTCGAGCGAAGAAGACAACATTTTTTGAGATGAATCGTGCGCGCGATCCAAACCAGTGTAATGATGATGATCGATTATAATTAGATCGATGTTTGATTTTTTCAGTTTGGCTTCTGTTTTAGGTCCCGGCATTTCAACAACGATTACTTTTTTGAATTTGCCTTTTTTGATGATTGGAAAATAATCGCGGCCTTTGTCGAGCGATGCGCCGTGAGTTTGTTTTGAAAGAATTGTATGCAAGCCGAGTTTCTGCGCAATTTGGCTAATCAAAAAAGATTCCGCGTCATTAAGTGGAACAATAAGAACGAAGGAATTAAGTGGCAAAGCCATGAAAAATTGTAATGCCTGAGCGAAGGCTAATTATCCCTTCGACAAGCTCAGGGAATAATTGGCCGAGTCGAAGGCTTAAATTACTTAACTATAAACCCAACAACAACTTTCTGATCGTTCACTTGAAACGATTCGTTTGTTTCTGGCGAACTGCCTTCTGTGCGAATCAAATCTGAAAGTGTTCCGTGCAAAAGTTCATCACGATGTTCTTCAACCGCGCGTATAATTTCATCAGATCCTGAAACAAACAATTCAATTCGATCATTGATTGTCAAACCTTTTTCTTTTCGAAGTGAATTTACACGACGAATTATTTCACGCGCAATTCCATCACGCAAAAGTTCTGGTGTGAGAGTTAAATCAAGTTCAACTGACAAATCGCCTTTTTGAACAATAACATTTTTTACGTTCACTTCGTCCAAAATCAAATCTTGATATTCTCTTGAGAATTCTCCGATCGGAAGCGACACTCTCATCGAACCAAGAGCTTGTCGAATTGGGATTCCGGCTTCAGAGCGACGTTCAAGAACACGCGAAACAATTCCTCGAGTGGCTTGCATATCCAAAAGCAGATTTTCATCAATCAACGAATCATCAAAGGACGGCCAATCTTCCAAATGAACAGATTCTTTTTCTCCACCAATGTCTTTATAAATTGTTTCGGAAAGAAATGGCGCAAACGGCGCGATAAGTTTTGAAAAAGTGAGTAAACATTCATGAAGAGTCGCGATTGCAGATTGTTTGTCCTTCTCATCTTTTCCCTTAAACCTATCGCGCGAACGACGAACATACCAAGTTGAAAGATCATCAATAAAATCTCCGAATTCGCGCACTGTTTCAGTGATGATGTAATTTTCCAATCTTGAAGTTGTCTCTTTTGTAAGTTTGTGAAGTCTCGCAAGAATCCAGCGATCAAGAATGTTTCCCCTTTCCACCCGCCCCTTTCCACCCGCCCCTTCTGCAAACATCTTCCAAAACTCAACAACGTTCGACAAAATTCCAAAATTCTTTTTCACCATTTCTGAAAGCGCTTTTTCATCAAACCGTTTTGATTCACCAGGTTGATTGATCGTGTACATGTACCAACGAATCGCGTCAGCGCCATACTTTTCAATCGCGTCCATCGGCAAAACAATATTCCCAAGCGACTTGCTCATTTTTTTACCTTCAGAATCTAAAACGTGTCCCAAACAAATAACGTTTTTGAACGGCCGCTCTTTCCCAAGCAAAGTCGAAACAGCAAGAAGTGTATAAAACCATCCGCGAGTTTGATCAATGGCTTCAGAAATATAATCGGCCGGGAATCCTTCACCTGAATCAACAAACTCTTTATTTTCAAATGGATAATGCCACTGCGCAAAAGGCATTGCACCAGAATCAAACCAAACATCGCAAACGTCTGGAACGCGTTTTGCAACACCTGAACATTTCTCGCATACAAGTTCGATATCATCAATGTAAGGACGATGAGGATCGAATCCACTGACTGTCATCCCGAGCGAGTCGCCAGATGAGTCGAGGGATCTCTCGACTTTGCTCGCTTGCTCTCGCTTCGCTCGAGATGACATGGTGTGCAGTTCCTCAAAACTCCCAACACACATTTGATGTTTGCAACTTTCGCATTCCCAAATCGGAAGCGGCGTTCCCCAATAACGTTCTCTGGAAAATGCCCAATCTTTCACTTCGCGCAACCATTCGCCAAAACGTCCATTTTTAATGTGCTCCGGTTCCCAATGGATATTTTCATTTTGTTTCAAAAGCTCATCGCGAAGTTTGGTCATTGCGATATACCAAGAGTCTTTTGCGTAATAGATAAGTTTTGTTTTGCATCGCCAACAGTGCGGATATGAGTGTTCAAACTTTTCTTTTGAAAACAAAAGTCCGCGGTGCGCCAAATCTTTAATAATATCAACAGCGACATCTTCGTCTGTCACAAAACGACCGGAGAGAAAATCCATTCCTTCAATAAACGTCCCATCTAGTTTCACAAGATGATGTTTTGGAAGACCGATTTTGTTTCCCAATTCAAAGTCATCAACTCCGTACATTACAGCAGTGTGAACAATTCCGGTTCCGTCTTCAGTTGTAACGAAATCAGCTGAGACGACTGTAAAAGCATTGTCATCCTGAGGCCGAAGGCCGAAGGATCTCTGACTTTCGTGATCCTTCTCTTCGCTCAGGATGACATCTTTAAGATACGAATAAAGTGGTTCGTATTTTTTTCCAATCAACTTTTCACCTTTAACTTCTTCAACGATTTCGTACTCACCTTTCAAAACACTCAATCGATCTTTCGCAAGCCACAAAAATTCATCGCCTTGTTTAGCCTTCACATACTTAATATCTTTCCCAACAGCAAGCGCTACATTTCCTGGAAGTGTCCAAGGCGTTGTCGTCCACGCAAGAATAAATTCATTTCCCGACCTTTCCGACTTTTCAGACCTTTCCGACATTATGACTTTAAACTTCGCCGTCACACTCAAATCCTTCACATCTTTATATCCTTGCGCAAGTTCGTGGCTTGATAAAGACGTCCCGCAACGCGGGCAATGAGGAGTTACACGATAATCTTTATAGAGAAGTCCCTTATTCCACACTTGTTTAATTACCCACCATAAAGATTCAACATACTCTGGCGCGTAAGTCACATATGCGTTTTCAAGATCAACCCAAAAACCAAGCCGCTTTGTAAACTCTTCCCACTCCTTTTTATATTTCCAAACGTTTTGTTTGCACAGCTCGTTAAATTTCGCGATTCCGTATTCTTCAATCTGAGCTTTGCCTGTAAATCCAAGTTGTTTCTCGACTTCAATTTCAACAGGCAAACCATGTGTGTCCCAACCGCCTTTTCTCACAACTCGATACCCTTGCATTGTGCGAAAACGCGGAATGCAATCTTTAAACGCGCGAGCTTCGGCATGATGAATACCGGGTCGCCCATTTGCTGTTGGCGGACCTTCAAAAAACACAAACGGACCTTTTGGCGCGCCTTTCTCCAATGTTTTCTTGAAAATTTGATCACGCTCCCATTTTGACAGCACTTCTTGCTCTTTTTCAGAAAAATTCATAGGTTGGTTAACTTTGTCATTGCGGGCCACGCCTTGGCGGGGCGAAGCAATCTCTTTGTTTTTACATACAGGTACCGAGATTGCTTCGTCGTCGCTTTACTCCTCCTCGCAATGACAGAAACTCGCGAAGATTTAATACTGATCGAGTATGCCAAAAAATCTAGAAAAAATCAAAAAAGAAAAGCCCTGTCTGAAGATACAGACAGGGGCAGAGAGTCAAAGTTGCAAAGAGCTAAGTGACACTTGCGAGCACCGCCGCGGGATCCTGGTCATCCCGTTCATGGCCGAGCCAGCTACAGCGCCATCTCCACGCACCGTCGTGCCAGTACAGGCAGCGAACAAACAGGCTGCCATCCAGGCGGCGATAAATAGTACCCCAGAAGTAGATTTGGCGCGTGTTGCCGTTCTCGTCGACCTTCCAGTCTTTGGGAATCAGCTCTGGATGCGCCAACAGGTGGTCAAGAACACAAGCGTTCAGGACGGGAACCTTGCTATCTTCAAGGTCTGCGCGGAGATTGTTGCCAACAACAGCATTGCCATCAAGCTGGTTTGGTGAGAAGTAAAGACGAAGATTGGACGGATCCAGTTCGAGCATGCCACTTCCGACGTGCTTTTCAATCTTCCACTTGTCCTTCTTCCATACCTCTGGCATGCAGTTGCCAGAGAGATTGACGATGTGCTTCACGATCTGGACCACGGCAGTGCCTCGCAATACAGGAAGTATTGTTGCGGCAAAGTCGCCTTCTCCCAACTTCTTGACATCTTCCGGAGTAAAACCGGCTCTTCGAAATGCCATCTTGAGTTCGTTCGCGGAACCGACATCGAGCATGAGTTCGCTCATTGTCATTCTCCTTTGCGACTGCGTGCAAACGCACATTGTCGCATTATTGCCAGCGGGCTTCTGATAACTTATCAGATTTACCATGGCAAGAAATCGCCCTTTCTAGAGCAACTTTTTGCCAAAGTCAATCTGTTCTGAAACTCAAATCTAGCATAAAACGGCCGTTTTGTCAACATCTCGCTACCTGGTAGCGAGAAAATAATTATTGCCTGAGCTGGCCTCCCGTGAGCTTGTCGAACGGTCGAAGGCTGTAGGCAATCAAGCCAAATTTTACCCATTCGACAGGCTCAGGGAATAAAATTTGGTTATTTATCTACATTTTTACAGCCTTCGACAAGCTCAGGCAATAATATAAGTATCTAAACATATATGACCTCTTTATTCATATTTGTGCTAAAATGTCCATACTATGGAAAAACAAACCGTTTATATTGGCGCGGACCATGCTGGATGGGCGCTAAAGGAAGGAATTGAGGAGTATTTACAACAAAAAAACATCAAAGTTGTTGATATGGGAAACCAAGACCTTGTCAAAGACGATGATTATCCGGAATTCGGTTATGCTGTTGCAAAACGTGTTGTTACAGATGAAGGTTCACATGGAATTGTCATTTGCGGAAACGCTCAAGGAATTTGTATTGTGGCAAATAAAGTTCGCGGAGCGCGAGCAGCAACAGGGTTTAATGAAGAAGTGGCTCAAACATCTCGAACGGATGACAACGCGAACATTCTTTGTTTGCCTGGACGACATATAAAAATAGAAGACGCAAAAAAAATTGTTGACGCTTGGCTTTTAACAGAATTCTCCGGCGCTGACCGTCATATCCGTAGACTTAATAAAGTTAAAGATATTGAAAATCAAGAATACGGTGACTCTTAAAAAATATGTTAGAAATCGTTCCGGCATTACTTGTTGAATCTGAAAAAGAATTTGAAACAAAACTCCGGGCAGTTGAAAACAATTGTGCGCTTGTTCAAGTTGACGTGCTTGATGGAACGCTTTTTCCAAACACAACTTGGTTTGATCCTGTCGCGATCGGAGCTATAAAAACAAATGTTGAAATCGAAGTGCATCTCATGGTCGAAAATCCGATTCCAATTGTTGAAGAGTTCAAGCGACTTGTTCCAACTTTCACGCGAGCGATTGTAAGCGCGGAAATGCATCGCCCGCTTGGAGCAGTTGTCGGACACATTCGCGATATTCTTGGAATCAAAGTCGGCGTTGCGATCAATCCAGAAACTCCGCTCCATGAAATCGAAGAAGTCCTTCACACGATTGATCAACTCACTATAATGGGCGTTCATTCGGGTTCACAAGGACAAAAGTTTGGAAATTCACAAAACTTTTCAAGTCCTGACGCGATTTTTGAAAAAATTGAACAAGCGCGAAGCCATAGAAAAGATCTTGCAATCGAAATAGATGGCGGTGTAACAGAAGAACTCATCAAACCACTGATAAAAGCCGGCGTTCAAAGAATATGTATTGGTTCGCTAATCTTTAAGTCTGAAAATCCAAGTGATAAACTCAAAGAGCTAAATAAATTTATCTTATGAAAAAAATAATCTATTCCCTCTCTGCATTCTTGGCCATCTCTGCCTTCTGGGTCCTCTCGGTCTTTCCAGCAAGCGCCGCAGTCCCAGCCTCTTCACTTCAATCCGGCGATCTGATTCGCGGTCAAACTTATTCTTCAGTTTATTACTACGGAGCAGACGGACTACGCTATGTTTTTCCAAACGACAAAACGTTTTTCACTTGGTACAGTAATTTCAACAATGTAAAATGGATTTCAGACAATGATCTCTCAACGATTCAAATCGGAGGAAATGTAACATACAAGCCTGGAGTAAAAATGATAAAAATAAACAGCGATCCAAAAGTTTACGCTGTTGCCGGAGGTGGAATACTTCGAGCTATAAATTCAGAATCAGTCGCAAAGGAATTGTATGGCGCAAACTGGAATAAACAAATTGACGATGTTCCGGATGGATTTTTTTCAAACTACAAAATCGGAAGCAAGATTGAACTTTCCTCTCAATACAGCAGTAAAGCTGAAAAAGCTGACGCAACTGACATCAACTCCGACAAAAATCTCAAAACCGCAACAGTTATTTCAATCACAAACACTGGTTACGAACCTCCAACTGCAACAATTGAAAGTGGCACTGCTGTTCGTTTTGTAAACAACTCAAATACGAATCATTCAGCAACTGAATGGGATAGTGTTTGGGGAACTGGAACTCTCAAACCAGGAGAACATTTCACGCGATATTTTGTTGAAAAAGGAACATGGAGTTACTATTCAAAATATGCAAGCAAATCTGTGATGAGCGGCGCGATTATTGTAAAATAAACGTTTACACCCTAAGCTCGTCGAAGGGTGCGGTTCACTTATCGCCTTCGACAGGCTCAGACAATATGTTAAAATAACTTCGTCTCCCATCTATTAACTACTATCTACTAACCTTATGACCAAACGCTTTTCGCTCACAATTGTGTCGGTGTTTTCAATCTTGGCCGCTATTTTCGCGACAATGATTGGATGGACTCCGATCGCAAACGCGCAGTCTTATGTAAAACCGGCTGACCTAAAATCAGGCGATCTTATTCGCGGACAATCATTTTCATCTGTTTACTATTTTGGGAAAGATGAAATGCGATATGTTTTTCCAAACGACAAAACATACTTCACATGGTACAGCAACTTCGACAACGTGAAATGGTTGACAGACGCTGATTTGGCAACAATTCAAATCGGAGGAAACGCAACGTACAAACCTGGAGTTAAAATGATCAAGATCAACAGTGATCCGAAAGTTTATGCGGTTGGAGGCGGAGGAACTTTGCGCCATGTTTCAACAGAAGCGATCGCGATCGCTTTGTATGGAAACAATTGGAATAAAATGATTGATGATGTGCCGGATGGATTTTTTCCAAATTATAAAATCAGCGGCGCGCTTGAATCAGCAGGAAGCTTTAGTGTGAACGCGGAAAAAAATGAAGCAAAAGACATAGATACCGACAAAGGTATTAAAGTTCCTGTTGTTGTGACAATTACAGACAATGCGTACACGCCAAGCTCAATTACCGTAAGCGCCGGACAAGCTGTAAAATTCATTAACAAAGGATCGGCAAAACACACTGCGAGTTCTGAAGACGGTTCATGGGGAACAGGAACAATGCAAGCTGGAGCAAGTTTTATTAAATACTTCAAAAAAGCTGGTTCATTCCCATTCCACTGCACAAATCACAGCAGTATGACAGGGATGATCACGGTACAATAAACATTACACACAACAGTCCGACCAAAAGGTTGGACTGTTTTAGTTTGTGCTACAATGTCTTCACTATGCCAAACCTCACGATTGGTCCAAAAGTGCGTAAATCACTTCACCTTCACGACAGTCAATTGAAAAAACTAGAAGAAAAAGCGTTTGAAATTCGCGAAGATATAATAAAAATGCTTGTTGAAGCAGGATCAGGACACAGCGCTGGTCCGCTTGGAATGGCGGATATTTTTACAGCGCTTTATTTTCATGTGATGGTTCATGATCCAAAACGTCCTGATTGGAAAGATCGCGATCGTTTAATTCTTTCAAACGGCCATATTTGCCCTGTCCGTTATACAACAATGGCGCACGCTGGATATTTTCCAAAAGCATGGCTAAAAACTTTGAGAAAATTCGGTTCGCCTTTGCAAGGGCATCCGGAGCGTGAAAAACTTCCCGGAGTTGAGGCAACCTCCGGACCGCTTGGATCTGGTTCGTCTCAAGCTGTTGGTATCGCTTATGTTGGACTTCTCGATCGCGCGCCATGGCGTGTGTATTGCGTCATGAGCGACGGAGAACTCGAAGCAGGCCAAACATGGGAAGCAATGCTTTTTGCAGGACGAAACAAACTTTACAACTGCACTTTTATTATTGACAGAAACAACATCCAAATCGACGGACCAACGGAAGAAATAATGCCGCTTGAATCTCTACAAGCAAAATTCGAAGCGTTTAATTTGAATGTGATTCGATGTGCTGGAAATTCAATTCGTGATTTTGTAAGCGCAATTGAACAAGCACACGGCATGAGTGAAAAAGCAACTGTGATTATAGCTGATACTATTCCAGGTTACGGAGTTGATTTTATGGAACACGATTTTCTTTGGCATGGAAAACCGCCGACATTCACTGAAGCAAAAGAAGCAATCACATGGCTTCGCACGCTTGGAGGAAAAATAAAAAGCGAACACGAATAAAATATGACAACACGCAAACCTAAATCTGGTATTAACCACGAAGCATATCTTGTCCGACATCTTTTTGATCCAGACAAGCTTGAACATACACCAACCAGAAATGGTTATGGTGAAGGGTTGGTCGAGGCAGGAAAAAAAAATATAAATGTGATGGTTTTGTGTGCGGATCTAACGGAATCTACTCGTTCACTCGCATTCAAAAATACTTTTCCAGATCGTTTTGTCCAACTTGGTGTAAGCGAACAATCAATGGCTTCAATCGCGGCTGGAATGGCAATCACTGGAAAAATTCCATTTATTTCAAGTTACGCTTGTTTTTCTCCTGGCCGAAACTGGGAACAAATAAGAACAACGATCGCAATACAAAACAGCAATGTCAAAATCGCTGGAGCACATGCAGGAGTCTCTGTGGGTCCTGACGGCGCGACTCACCAAATGATTGAAGACATCGCCATAATGCGTGTCATGTCGAACATGAAAGTTTTTGTTCCATGCGACGTGATTGAAACAAAAAAAATAACGCTCGAAATCGCAAAACTTTCAGGACCATGTTATATCCGTTTTGCGCGCGAAAAATCACCAGTGTTTACAACAAATAAAACTCCATTCAAAATTGGCAGAGCTGAAACATATCGCTTTGGCAATGACCTTACAATAATTGCGGCCGGTCCACTTTTATATGAAGCTTTACTTGCCGCGCAAATTCTTTTCATTGATCACAAAATCGAAACACGAGTGATCAACATGCATACAATAAAACCGCTTGATGTAAAAACGATAGTCAAAGCCGCAAAAGAAACTGGAGCGATCGTAACAGTCGAAGAAGCTCAAGCAGTCGGCGGACTTGGCGGGGCTGTTGCGGAAACAGTTTGCCTTTCAACCCCTGTTCCTGTTGAACGAATTGGAATGCAAGATCGTTTTGGCGAATCAGGAAACCCGCGCGAACTGCAAGAAGCGTTTGGACTCACCGCACCATCAATCATAGCCGCCTCGCTTCGAGTGTTCAAGCGAAAGTAATCCATCTGCTACTTTACTACTTCCTCTATGTTCACCCTCATTACAATCGGCGACATTAAACTCGACACTTTTGTTGTTTTAAACGACGCGAGTTTGCAATGCCAACTCAAAATTCCTGAATGCCAATTGTGTTTGGATTATGGCGGAAAAATTGTCGTAAATATGGTTGACTCACAAATGGCCGGAACAGCGCCCAACATTGCTGTCGGACTTTCGCGCATGGGACAAAAAACAGCCGTCATTTCAAACATGGGGCCTGACGGAATTCGCAAACTATCTTTGGAAAAACTCAAAAAGGAAAATGTCTCAACACATTATATTCGTTCCATTAAAAACGCGAAGAGCGCTTATTCAGTCGTATTAAATTATAAAGGTGAAAAAACTTTGCTGACTTCCCATAATCAAAACGCCTATCGACTCCCAAAGCCGATGCCTAAAACGAAGTGGCTTTATGTAGGCGAAATGGGAAATGGGTATGAATCTTTTTTTTCAAATCTCGCACACTACATTCGAAAAAAAAATATCCTGTTTGGAATAAACCCTGGAAGCATCCAAATTTCAGAACGAAGACCTGCACTGTTTGAACTCATTAAAGAAGCGGAAGTGCTTTTTGTAAACCGAAGCGAGGCACAAACTTTAATTCAAAAACAAATTGACGAAATACACCACCTAGCGACTGAACTTTACAGCCTTGGCGCCAAAATTGTTGTTGTGACTGACGGAAAAAACGGCGCGGCTTGTTTTGATGGAAAAACCCTGTTGTCAATTGATGTATTCCCAAGCAAACTAGTTGAGACAACAGGCGCTGGAGATGCGTTTGCAACTGGTTTCATAGGAGCGCTAATGTACACAAGCACATCAGAAGACGCGCTTAAATGGGGTTCTGTAAACGCGGCATCAGTCATAGAATATGTCGGACCGCAAGAAGGGCTTCTTTCAGCAAAACAAATAATGGCTAGACTTAAAAAACATCCGTCATTCAAACCAAAAAAAATTTAAGTATGTTAATTTCACTATCTATTATTCTGACAAAAGCTCAAAAAGGACGATATGCTGTCGGAGCTTTTAACATAAATAATTTGGAAACACTGCAAGCTGTAATGTCTGCGGCTGAATCAGAACGCTCGCCAATTATTTTGCAAACTTCCGAAGGAGCAATCGAATACGCTGGCATGGAAGAGCTCGCGGCGCTTGTTCATCTTGCCGCGCGAAAAACAAAACTTCCCGTTGTTTTTCACCTTGATCATGGAAAAAATTTCAATCTTGTCATTACGGCAATCAAAAGCGGTTTTTACACAAGCGTAATGTTTGACGGATCATCTCTTCCATACAAAGAAAATGTGCAAAAAACAAAAACGATCGTAAGACTGGCGCACGCGAAAAAAATTTCCGTTGAAGCAGAACTCGGACTCATAGCTGGAAAGGAAGATTTTATTTCTGTGTCTGAACGTGAAGCGGCAATGACTCAACCATCGCAAGCTGTAGACTTTATAAAACAAACTGGCTGTGACGCGCTCGCTGTCGCAATCGGTACACGGCACGGCGCATTCAAAATGAAAAAAGAATCAAATCTAGATTTTGAAAGATTGAAAGATATCGCGGAAGCAATTTCTGTACCACTTGTATTGCATGGTGCCTCTGGAGTGCCGGCGCGCATAAAAGCTCAATGCACAAAATACGGTTGTGAAATCGCATCTGCAAAAGGAATTCCAGACTCACAGATCAAAAAAGCAATTACACTTGGGATTTGCAAAGTAAATATAGATACTGATATGCGTATTGCCTTTGATGCAGGTATCAGAAAATTCTTAAAAGAAAAACCAGGAGTGATCGACCCGCGCGAAATTTTAAAACCAGCAAAAGATTTAATGACAGCTGTCGCGTGCCATAAAATGCGATTGTTTGGATGTTCTGGAAAAGCATAATATAACCTTGTCCTTTAGGCCCTTTCAGACCTCTCGGACCTTTTAGACCTTTTCTATATGTTCGACATAATCACAATCGGTTCTGCCACGCGCGATGTCTTTCTTGTTTCCAAAAATTTTATCGCGCTCAAATCCAAAAAATTTCCCACTGGTTCAGGCGAATGTGTCGCACTTGGTTCCAAAGTTGATTTAGACAAACTTATTCTTACAACAGGAGGTGGCGCAACAAACACAGCCTCGACATTCAGCTTGCTAGATTTCCATACTGCGACAATGACCCGAATTGGAGATGACTCGTCAGGAAAAGATGTTATTGATGATCTAAACCGATTCGGAGTTAGCACACATTATGTTCGAATGATTAAAAATTGGCAAACTGGGTTTTCTGTTCTTCTAACAATGCCGGACGGAGAAAGAACAGCGCTTGTTTATCGTGGAGTATCGGCAAAATTTGAGGTAAAAGATGTGCACTGGGAAGGTTGTAAACAAACAAAATGGATTTACCTCACGTCTTTAGGAGGAAATTTGGCTTTGTCAAAAAAAATTATTCAGCACGCAAACAAGTGCGGTATAAAAGTCGCGTGGAATCCTGGAGTTGGAGAAATAAAAAATGGAATGAAAGAAATAAAACCTATTTTGACAATGGTTGATGTTCTAAATATCAACACTGAAGAAGCGAGGCTTCTCACTGGCAAAAAAACAATCAAGACAATGTTTAGTGTTCTTCAAACAAAAGACACAATTAGAATAATCACTGACGGAACAAAAGGATCATACACGTTGGAGAATGGAAAAATTTTACATGCCTTCACAACTGGCGCGCGCGCGATTTCTAGGACAGGAGCCGGCGACGCGTTTGGTTCAGGTTTTGTGGCAGGACTCATTAAAAAAAATAATGTTAAATACGCTCTCGCTGTCGGAACATTAAACGCGGAATCTGTCATTCAAAACTATGGCGCTAAAAATGGAATCCTGAAAAAATGGCCTTCAATTCTTGCGATAGGAAAAATCAAAATCGAAAAATTATAAAATAAAAAACCCTTGGACAGAGCCAAGAGTCAGATGATCAAAGTACTGCCAGAAGTCGATATCCGAGACTGTAGTTGTTGCTCAAACCGTTGTTTGAGATTAAATCAACGTTCGCAAGTCCTCCTCGGCCCTGCAACCCAACGACAAAAGATTCATTGTTATCACCGCGATGCTTATTAAGACACGCCTCCCACGAATATCCAGAGCCTAGATCAGGCAAATCCATGTTCATATTGGCATTAAGACAAAGAAACAGATTGCCGATAAGATTCCTCTCTTCTATAGTCGGGAGACGCAAAGCACGAGATGGTAGACCAAGAAGTTTGGCAAACTCTCGCGCAATATTTTCGATTGCAAAGTTACCAAACTCAAAGCGAGATAGCGGCTTGAGATCATTCATAAGTACATCTTCTCCATGGCCGTATGCCTTAGGGCTATCACTACAAGGCGGAGCGATCGTTTCCACAAGCACCCAGCGACCCGGCAAAGGCTTGCGCTCGATCTTGTCCTCTGTGATGTATCTGCCCCAATTCGGCTTCACGAAACTTTCCGGATAGTCAGCCTCGGATATGACAGGCAGAAAGACAAGTATAAGCTTGTATCTCTCGATCGCTATTTTTGTTTTGCCCTTTATCTTTGGAACAGGAGGGACAAAGATGGACTTCCCAAGAAGCTGATTCCATACTTTGGACCAAAAGATTCGCGGATCGGCTTGAAGAGCTATCTGTGAAATCCTTGAATTGGCTATTTCTTCAGCGTGTTCATCTACCCACGACTGAGATCGCTCGTTTATCCATGCCTCGAGTTCGTCGGGCGAGAAAACTTTGTCAATGACCATTTCACACAAACGATTAACAAGTCCAGGCATTGGATATTTTGCCAGCCCGTCAATCCCTTTGTTTGTGAAGTTGCCGGAAAGGTCATCGAGCCTTTTTACCCATGAAGGTATCCGAGAAAGCGCACCCATGTTCACCTCCATTCTCCAACATTTTGTATCGTCGCATCTTCACTGAAGGCGCCACGATAACTTATTGGAGACGAAATACATGCCTCCGGCATGCGCGGATTCATCAAGCGCCAGTGCTTAATGAACTGAACTAGAGTATCTTTAAATAGCAAAAACGTCAATAGCGCTGTATAATTTTAGAACTATGATTTATAAAATTTTCGTGACCCGTGAAATTCCAGATGAAGGAATTAAACTTCTAAAAGCCGACAAAAGAATCAAACTTGAAATTTACGAAAAAGATAAACAGATTCCGCGACGCGAATTATTAAAACGAGTCAAAGATAAAGATATTATTTTATCGATTCTCACAGAGCGAATTGATGATGAAGTTTTTAACGCCGCAGGACCACAACTCAAAATGGTCGCAAATTACGCGGTTGGATTTGATAATGTTGATTTAGTTGAAGCAAAAAAAAGAGGAATTGCTGTAACCAATACACCGAGTGAACAAATTTCCGAATCAGTTGCCGAACACACGATAGCTTTCATGTTCTCGCTTGCGAAACGTATTTGCGAAGCGGATCGTTTCACTCGCGCTGGGAAATATAAAGCATGGGGACCAAAACTTTTGCTTGGAACTGATTTTTACGGAAAGACAGTTGGAATAATTGGTACAGGAAGAATCGGAAGCGGAGTGGTTCATAGACTTCACGACGGATTTAATATGAAAATTCTTTATAATGATATTAAACGAAACCCTCAACTTGAAAAAGAAACCAGTGCAAAATTTAGAACACTTGAACAACTTCTAAAGGAATCAGATTTTGTATCGCTTCATGTTCCACTTTCGCCTTCCACACGCCATCTGATTAGTTCAAAACAATTTAAGATGATGAAAAAAACAGCATTTCTAATAAACACCGCTCGCGGACCAATCATTGATGAAAAAGCGCTCGTAAAAGCGCTCTCAAAAAAAGAAATAGCTGGTGTTGGACTTGATGTGTACGAATGCGAACCAATGATCGATTGCGATCCAAAAGACAATCTTGATTTGAGAGAGATGGATAATGTTGTTCTCACTCCTCACACAGCTTCAGCAACACTCGAGACACGTCAAGAAATGAGCCGATTGGCGGCTGAAAATATCTTGATGTTTATAAATGGAAAAACTCCAAAAAATATTGTTCGTTAATTGCGATCCCAAAATCCGTGGTCATGCACTCGCGGCAAACTCACATTACTTGCAAACAAACTTTTCCAATCAAAAAATGGCATTGACTCTGGAACATTTTCACTCCAAGGAAGATAATATTTTTCAACCATCTCTTCGTTAGTCAAATGTCTCCATTTATAATTTTCATCCCCTGGATAACATCCAACATTTTTTGCTCGACGAGTTTCTTTTTCAATACAAGTTCCATACTCGTGCGCGACGTCATAACTTTTCCCTTTTGACATGAGTGTGCGCTCTAAAAATTCGTGTTCAAAAATAAACGGAACTTCTTTCTTGTTGATTCCGGCTTCTAACCAAATTTCTCCTTTTGGGATGTAGGTTGGATAAATAAGATCATGCCCGCCAAGAATAAATTCTGGATCTATATACTTTCGTACTATCGCTCCGTCAACAAACATAAGACGCAAATTCCGACTTTGTTCTTTTCTAATGACAAATTTAGGAATTGGTCCTGGCAAGATTATTTGCTTTTTCAAATACGCCCTGAGATGATGACCTGAAAGATTACCTGTCTCAATCGATTCAACATGAATCAAAAAATCCCTTTCTTTTTCCGCGAGCACATCAAGCCACCACTCTCCTTGTGGAATATAAAATTTTGGAGAGTATCTTCCTGAGCGGCACGAGTGTGTATGAAAAATTCCGAAATCAGGATCAAGCGTGTTGCGAATTTTGAAACCGTCAACGAGTTTGATTGAAGATAAATGAATGTGCGGCATACTTTGTTGAATGTATTATAACATGAGACGTGCACAATTCGATCAACAATAAAAACCGACACACTGTCGGTTTTTATTGTTGGTGGAACAAAGGAGACTCGAACTCCTGACCCCCTGCTTGCAACCCAGCACTACAACAATTATGAGAACGGATTATGGTGGACCTGAAGGGGCTCGAACCCTTGACCTTCTGCTTGCAAAGCAGACGCTCTAGCCAACTGAGCTACAGGCCCGTCACAAGCCGTACTATTTCATTGTTGTAGTGCTGGGCTACCAACTGAGCTATTGGCCCCCGAGCGAGCGAAATAGTCAAGCCGAAAGGCTGTAACCACTACCCAAATATTTATGGAAACTTGTTTACTAATAAATATTTGGACAGTGGTTGCAAAACACGAAGGGTTTGACTATTTCCGAACGAGGCCATTAGCTCCGAGTCCGGCCTAAAGGACGGACAAAGGCACTATTGACCCACATTTAAAACCTCTTTTGTGACGGAATAATATCATTATAGGGATTCCTGTCAATATTGCGCGATAATAATTACATGATCAACCCACACCACAACAATAGTTATCCACAACAACAAATTGTCTACACAAAATACAAAAATAGAATTCCAAACATGAATTTATAAACAAAAATCCACAATAATATAAAAAACTAAGTCGTGTGTTATTTAAATTCAAAAAATAAAATCATTGACAGCTCATGCTAAACAAAAAAACATGCGAACTTAATTCATCAAATTTTAGCAAAAAAATAAAGATTTTATAATCATAGACATTATATCTGTTTACATCAAAAATGTATGAGTGAAAAATCTTTTCACACGACTCCGCAAAAATATCTCGCTATGTAAAAAATAAAATATATAAATTACACATTCATTAAAAATGAAATAAACACTGAAGTTAACAAAAAAAACAAAATTTATTTTAATTCTCACTTTACTACTCTGTTACTTTCCTTCTATAATATATCTATCGTTCAAGCATCGCGCCATGCAAGACGACAAAAGACTGCAATACATTTTTGCAGTGCTCGATCGAGCACGTAATTCATAATTTATAAAACGTCTGGAGGAATTTTTCCAGAATAAAATCTGGTCCGGCTTCGCCGGAAACACCGACGTTTAACTCCGTAGAGGAGGTGACACAAATTTATGCCAGCAAAGAAAAAGAAGGCTCACAAGAAGAAAGCGGCTCCAAAGAAGCACAAGAAAGCTCATAAGAAAGCGGCTCCAAAGAAGCGCAAAGCTTCCAAGAAGCGCAAGGCTCACAAGAAGAAATAGTTCATTCGGTAAATTACAAAACTCCCCAGTGGCGCGCCGGGGAGTTTTTTGTTTTACAATAACGATCGTTGTGTTTGTTGTTTTGGGCCTGACTTACCGAATACTTTAACTGTTCCATAAATACCGTCATATCCTGGCGTCACTTCAACTTTTCCAGTTCGAACTTTTTCTATAGCAAGCGCTACATTTTCATTGTTAGTTTGTGAACGAATAGTTGCAATCGGCACATCAAGCAAAATTGAAAACTCGTCAGCAAGTTCATTTGTAAGTCGCATGTATTCTTCTTCAACTTTTTTTGAACTTACAGATTTCACACCAAACACTTCGGCTAAAATTTCAGCAAGCGGAACAATGGACTTGAAAGGAATCTTACGACTTAAAACTGAATCTGCATCTCGATCTTTCAATTCCTCCACGCGATTATGAACTCCTAGAGTAAGTAACCTCTTACAGGTTGGACATCTGTTCCCAAGTTTTTTTGATTGAGCTGGATCGCAGGAAAACTTACAAGCGGCGCATCCGTCAAAATGATATTTTCCTTCTTGCGGATAAAACTCGATTGTATATTTGAAACGAGACGTATCTTGATTTTTCAAAACAGAAACAAAATCATCAAACGTTGGAGGTTTACCGAATTCGAATACATTTGCTTCGCGTCCAAGGTTTCTAGGTGAATGAGCATCGGAGTTTGAAACAAGAACAATCTTATCAAGAGCTGAAATCTGCCAATTCATTTCAGGGTCTGAAGAAAGACCAGTCTCAATCGCGTAAATATACTTTGACATTTCGCCAAAACATTCTTCAAGAGAATCAAAACCTGACTTGCTTCCAAAAACCGCGTACCACGGAGTCCAAGCATGGGCTGGAACAACAATTATCTTTTCATCAATCTCTTTTAATAATTTGTAAAGTTCTTCTGAATCGATTCCGAGAATCGGCCGACCATCTGATTTGATGTTGAATCCTTGTTTGTTTAATCTCGCATTAACTTTTTCGCACGTTTCAATAGATGGCGAAAAAATTAAATTATGCACTCTCCTAGTCTTATCACCTTTTTTATAAATCTGACTAACTTCTTGCACGAGCATGAATTCAGTTTTACAGCCTTCGACAAGCTCAGGCAATAAATGATAGACCCCTTGTCTGTCTTCCACCAAACTTTCCTCGATGTGCTTGAACCACTCCGGATGCGTCCAATCACCGGTCGTCACGATGTTGATCCCTTTTCGCTCGCACCACTGCGCGATTGTTGGCAATTCCAATTGCTTCGAGCATGCTCGCGAGTATTTGGAATGAATATGCCAATCAACAATGTAGCGCATACATCTATTATTTTTCCAAAAAATCTAAAACACCTTTCTTATCAACATTTTCAAAACAAGTCGTGTCAACAACTAACGTTTTACAATTCAACTCAAGCGGATCAAATGTTTTACAAAAAAATCGTTTATCAAATTCTTCGATAACATGCTCAAGCGCATCACAATGACCTGGATGGCGTTCATTGTTTGCACGATGAATAAACCGTTCCCGAGTAACACTTGGATCAGCTGTCATCCAAATCTGAAAAACATTCGCGCTACGACGCTTAGCGATTTTCAAAATCCAATCCGCGTCATTTGGATGTAAAAAAGTTGCTTCTGCGATTACATCTTCACCATGCTCAAGATGCAACTCAACAAGTTGTTGAAAAACAGGCCAAGCGACATGACCAATGCGTTTTGACCACTCGCGATCGCGATATCCTCCGATATCAAAAAAACGTTCCTTCAAATCATCCATTGCAATTCGTTTAATGCCGGTTTTTTCTTCCAAAAATTTTGCAATAGTTGTTTTTCCTGTTGCAAGAGAACCTCCAATAATTATCAACTTCGACATAGTTGTTCAGCAATTTCTCGTTCTTCGGGTGTGTTGATTCCAACAGCTTCTTCAGGAGGAATGGAAAGCGAATGAATTTTATGGCCTTGAGCAACTGCCAACTCAACCAAATCAGTCAAATAAAATTCTTGGTTTGCATTTACATTTTTGATCTCGCCAATCTGTTCCCAAAGCCATTTTGTATCAAAACAATACAAGGCCGGATTGACTTCACGAATTTCGCGCTCTTTTTCTGTTGCATCTTTGAATTCTCGAATTCCAACAATATTATTATCTGAGTCTCGCAAAATTCTCCCCCAATGCAAATAAGCGCGATGCCAATCGTCAAATGACGGAACAGTCGTCGTCATCATCGTAACAACAACTTGTTTTTGCTCATGCAAAGCCACAAGACGCTGAAGTGTTTGTGTTGAAACAAATGGATGATCGCCATACAGAACAATCACTGCATCTGTTTTTATATCAATAAATGGTCGAGTTACCTGAACCGCATGCGCTGTGCCAAGTTGTTCTTCTTGAACAACATAAGTACAGACGCCGTTGAAACTTTTACAAAGTTGAATTCGTTCAGGACCGATCACAACAATCGGATTTTTATCAAGACCGGTTCGCATGACTGATTCATAAACATATTGCAAAATCGGTTTTTCGCAAACTGTTGTAAGAGCCTTTGGAATATCTGAATGCATACGTTTGCCTTTTCCTGCGGCTAAAATTATGAAGCGAAAATTCATATTACGTATAAAAATGTAATAAAAATTCCAACAACAATTCCAAGAACAAAAATCGTCATATTTTTTAAGAGTTTGCAGATGACGCATTGAGTTTTAGCATTTTCCATACGCAGGTACGGTATCAAGAAATCAAAAATTTTCCAAACAAAAAAGTTCTCTGTCCTGGCGCCCACCTACTCTCGCGCAATCGCACTACCATTGGCCCTTAGAGGCTTAACTTCTGTGTTCGGTATGGGAACAGGTGTGACCCTCTAGGAAGTGGCACCAAGACAGAGAACTCTTTAATGACCTTTTCAAAACTCGCGATCTTTCGACTTACGGGGCCCCACAAATATCTCACCGTAATTTTCATTACGCCTCGACATTTGTTTCCCCGTGCGTCGAAATCTCATCAAGTTTTGAGAAAGGTCTGTCTTTTGAGTTCACTTATAGATATTATGTAAAGAAAACCGATGAGCCACTCGACGCGAAACACGTCGAGTGGATTTGGTTCACATTCTATATTTGGCTCAAAATTGGATGCAGTTTCGGTGCGCGGCGAGCACGATGCTGAGCCGACCTAAACCGGTCGGTGAAGCAACGCGCAAAGCCGCAAGCCGAAAATGCGCCAATTTTGAGATCAAATACTTGAATGGTTGCAGAGCTTGACCTATTAGTACCACTCCGCTCAACGCCTTACGGCGCTTTCACGTATGGCCTATCAACCTTCTGGTCTCGAAGGGGTCTTAATGAAGACTAATCTTAGGAGCGACTTCACGCTTAGATGCTTTCAGCGTTTATCCGCACCGAACGTAGCTACCCAGCAATGCTCTTGGCAGAACAACTGGTACACTAGAGGTTCGTCCATCCCGGTCCTCTCGTACTAAGGACGGATTCCTTCAATCTTCGTTGCCCATGGCAGATAGGAGACCGACGTTTTGTTACTTTGCAAACCGCATCTTAAATCTGTTTTGCACTGCGGCGCCCTTTGATTTCTCTTAGGGTCTACATGTCGCCATGTAGTTCGGACTATATCTTTACGGAAGATTTCTCATTCCGATGTTCGGCGTATAGTCTCTGAGGGTTCTTTGTTTATGACAAAGCCTTCCCTGCTGGTTGTCTGCACTCAACACTTTATTACGTTACTTATACAACTATTTTACAACGTAGTGTGAGATTCATCAATCCCCTATTTCTCCGATCGGAGATATCAGAGTTTCCAGCAAATAGCCAAATTTAATGACAGCACGGTCTTTCAGTCTTTCAACTGAATTTATTTATAGACGAAAATTCCCATTCAAAACAGTCGTTATTTTTACTGTCTCACGACGTTCTGAACCCAGCTCGCGTACCGCTTTAATTGGCGAACAGCCAAACCCTTGGAACCTCACGAGTGTTTTCCTGTCTTACGACAGGTATCAGACTATCCCTTCACCGTAGTTCATTTGTCACCAAATGAACGTGAGGTGCGAGCCGTATGATAGCGTCTTAAATTTCTCTTCAAAAAGAGATAAACGTCTATCTCACGCTACTTCCAAAAAAAGTAGCGATCAGTCGTTAGAGGAGAAACTATCTTGGATCATTGTTATATAATTTTTCCGTCGATTTTTGGATCTGACGTTTAATCTAGACAATGCATCTGCCAAACGCGCAACTTGCAAAAGATCCTTTTTATAATTCACTGATGTCGAAATAATCTTTTGCGCGTATTGTGCTTGGGTTCTTTTTACTTTCAGAAATGGTTTAATGTTTTCAAGAATCTCATAAACCATTTCCTGATCACGTGTAATCCAATTAAACGTAGAGCGATTAATTGATACTGTTCCAACTTTTAACTTCTTATGAAACCAATCAATTATTTTTCTGTTTGTTTGTGTGATCTTTAGTGTAATTCGAACCCGAAACTTATATCGCTTTTCCTTATGTGGTTCGATGGTCGCCATAATACAACCATCGGCGTCAAGAAATCCTGCGATATACGCACGTTCAACTTCAGATAGTTTCTTTCCTACGGGATGAACCTTCATAGATTGTTCAATAATACCTGGGACCTGCATTGTACGCAATACATATCCCGATCTTGAAGGCCTTCCCCGTTTTGGACTCGTCTATTACCTCGAGATTTCTCTCGAGGAGAGAAGTTGTGTTTTCTCCAGCTCCAGGATGCGATGAGCCGACATCGAGGTGCCGAACCTCCCCGTCGCTGTGGACGCTTGGGGGAGACTAGCCTGTTATCCCCAGAGTAGCTTTTATCCGTTGAGCTCCCGCCGTCCTATTTCGTACGGTCGGATCACTAACTTCCGCTTTCGCGACTGCGCGACTTGTCAGTCTTGCAGTAGAGCCGGCTTCTGCGTTTGCACGTCCAGCGCGATTTCCATCCGCGCTAAGCCGACCTTAGTAAACGCCTCCGTTACATTTTGGGAGGCACCCGCCCCAGGTAAACTACCCACCAGATCATGTCCCTCTCTCCAGTTTCATGGAGAGTGGTTAGAATTCACGTAGCATAAGGGTGGTGTCTCATTGGCGCCCGAAGGCTCCCACCTACGCTGAACATACGGAACATGAACCCAAGACCAAGTTGTAGTAAAGCTTCATGGGGTCTTTTCGTCTTGCCACGGGAAGTGAGCATCTTCACTCACACTGCAATTTCGCCGAGCCAATCGTTGAGAGAGTCTTCAACTCGTTATGCCATTCGTGCAGGACGGAACTTACCCGTCAAGGAATTTCGCTTATTGTTGTTCTCCAATTTGAATGGATGGTCGACCAAGTTCATCGACTCCTGCATGTCACCATGCAGATCGGACTATATCTTACAAACAGAAGTCAGATATCGGAGGTCAGAAGTCAGAAAATAACTCTGAACTCTGATCTCCGATCTCTTATTTCTGCTGTTTTGGCGTGTAGTCTCTGAGGATTCCCTTCGATTTATCTCAGGGTCTTTCCTGCTGATCGTCTGACGTTTGTCAGAGTTTCCAGCATATAGCCAAATTTTTATTCTACATCTTCAACGGCAAATGAAGTTCGAACAGAGGTCTTTCTCCTCACTAAGGCAGCTTTTGTTCACCTTAGGACGATTATAGTTATCGCCGGCGTTCATCCGCGCTTCAGTTAGAGGCTTCACCTTGCGGTTAACCCCCTCCCTTAACGTTCGGACACTGGCCAGGCATCAGCCCCTATACATCACCTTTCGGTTTAGCAGGGACCTGTGTTTTTGGTAAACAGTCGGTTGAAGTCTTTCGCTGCGGGTCACTCCCTCCCGGGAGCAACCAGGCCTTATCCCGAAGTTACGGCCGCTTATTTGCCGAGTTCCTAAACGATTGTTCTCTCGTACGCCTTAGCACATTTCGTGCCCACTCACCTGTGTCGGTTTACGGTACGGGTCTTTTTCAGATAATCCTAGCGGCTTTTCTCGGCTCTCTGTCCTTTCCCCTTGTCTGCTCGTAAGAGCAAACTTGCGGTGATATTCATGCTCGGGTTTGATCCCAGCCTGGTGGATTTACCTGCCAGGCGCAAAAACATCCACAACGTCATAGCCATAGAACGCGGGAAACTTTAGAAAGCGTCCCCGCATCGGTCTGAAAAAAAGTGCAGGAATATTAACCTGCTGTGCATCGACTACGCCTTTCGGCCTCGCCTTAGCTCCCGACTCACCCTGGGACGATTCGCGTTGCCCAGGAAACCTTAAGTTTGCGGCGGACGGGATTTTCACCCGTCTTTTTGCTACTCATGCCAACATTCTCCCTTCGCATCGCTCCACCAATGGTCACCCATCAGCTTCATCGCAATGCAAATGCTCCCCTACCGCTTCTGGTCCGAAGACCAAAAACCCTCAACTTCGGCACGCCATTTAGCCCCGGTACATTTTCGGCGCAGGAAAGCTTGACCAGTGAGCTGTTACGCTATCTTTAAAAGGTGGCTGCTTCTAAGCCAACTTCCTGGTTGTTTAAGCCTTCCTACTACCTTTCACACTTAATGGCGATTTAGGGGCCTTAGTTTGAGATCTGGGCTGTTACCCTTTTGACGGATGGAGCTTAGCCCCCATCGTCTGACTGCCGGGAACACACATAGGTATTCGGAGTTTGGTAAGGCTCGCTAGCCGAAGCCGCAAAGCCCTTTCAGTGCTCTACCCCCTATGTGTTATTAACCGACGCTAGCCCTAAAGCTATCTCGGGGAGAACCAGCTATTACCGAGTTCGATTGGAATTTCACCGCTATCCACATGTCATCCCCGTGTTTTGCACAGCACGTGGGTTCGGGCCTCCACGGACTGTTACGTCCGCTTCACCCTGCACATGGATAGGTCACCCGGTTTCGGGTCGTGTGCGCGTCACTTTCTATCTTTCTCCTCGACGCGTTGCGAAAACCGCAACGGTGGGCCGAGGAAAAAGAAAGATAACGCGGGTTAACGCTCGCTTTCACTATGGCTCCGTCCCGGAGGACTTAACCAGCGACGCACAACACACTCGTTGGCTCATTCTTCAATAGGAACGCCATCACCCCGCACCTTTCCCAACCACCGACCTCTAGGCCTGGTGATTATGGAAGGCGAAGCCGACTTCGTCCCCCTCCCTGCTGGACTGAATGTCCTTTGGTTGGTAGGAAAGGTGCGGGGCTCTGACTCCTTGTAAGCATACGGTTTCAGAAACTATTTCATTCCCCTTCCGGGGTGCTTTTCAGCTTTCCCTCACGGTACTTGTTCACTATCGATCAGAACGTGTATTTAGTCTTGCCAGATAGTCCCGGCAGGTTCCTACAAGGTTTCACGAGCCTCGTAGTACTCAAGAATGATTATAATTGTGTGATGAGTTTATTTCGCGTACAGGACTTTCACCTTCTTTGGTGCGACGTTCCAGTCGCTTTCGCTATAAATCATCAATACAATCCGTTTTTGGAAGAAAACGACATAACCATCTTACAACACCGACGATCGCAACGACTTCCATCTTTCATCACCATTCACACTTTGACTTGCGTCATTATGATCACAATGATTTCACGATCATGGTTTGGACTGTTCCCTTTTCGCTCGCCGCTACTTAGGGAATGGATTCGCTTTTCGTTCTCACGCGACGTGTGTGACCGACTGAGCCGGTCAAGCGTGAAAACGTAAAGCGAATAATATTTTTTATTTTCCTCTGGGTACTGAGATGTTTCACTTCCCCAGGTGCCCTTCCGTTGCCTATGAATTCAGCAACGAACAATGCGGCATTCCCCGCATTGGGTTTCCCCGTTCGGACATCTTCGGATCAAAGGTTGCTTGCCACCTCCCCGAAGCTTATCGCAGGCTGCTACGTCCTTCATCGGCACGTTCTGTCTAGCCATCCTCCGTATGCTCTTAGATGCTCTGCAACCATTCAAGAATTCGAAGTGCTTACGAATTTGGTCCATTTTGAATTTACAGGGCCCCTGTTTGCGCTCACCGTACATTTTAGTACGTCTCGCGCAAACTTCCCCGCGCATTCAAACTGACCACAAATTCGTAAGCCCTTTCCATTCGGAAATGGTTGCCCATGGTTCTCTTTACATATCTATGTTCAGTTGTAATGAACTCCTGTCCGATCTTTTTAACTGCACAATTCTTCGGAACAGAGTTTCGTTGTTTAACGCGTCTCTATTCCCAAGAACAAAAAATCGCCCGCTTCGGCGATCTCGCTATACTCAAACTAAGGCGTTGGATCGCGTTTTATGCAGATGGTGAATTTTTATTCATCATAGTTGCGTTTCTCCATGAGCTTTTACCTCCCTCCATCCCTCTGAAATACTGCAAAATGGGTAATTTTTGCAAGTCTTCAATTCTTGGGACAAAGAGGCAAAAACGTATCCTTAAAAGTCATCGCAATAATAAAGGAGTAAGCAAAGACTGTCAAGGGTACAAACTGTGGGCAAAATCATCTCTAAGATTTTGGCCTGGGGTGAACTCAAACGGCTGTTTTGCAATGTCTTCCACTGTCTCAACAAGGACTGGATACTGTTCTCCAATAAAATGCCCTCCATCGTTTGTCTCAACAAGTCTGGCCTTAAACATTTGAGCAAGTTTTTGTCCGTGTTCAAACGGAACCATTGTGTCGTCTTTTGCGTGAACAACAACAAACTCTCTCGACTTCCACATCAAAACATCAGCATCAAGATCAGCCAAAAACAAACGACTTAATTCTGGACGAGAAACTTTTAGCGGCGCGGCAACCATTATCACGGCTCGTGGAGTTTCTGTCATTTCAACTGCTTCAAGATATTGCAAAACAATAAACGCTCCAAGTGAATGACCAAGCAAAATATCATCACTTTTGAGATACCCAACCTGTCGTTTCATTTCCTCAACGATATTTGGCAAGTTCAATTCCTCACTTGCGGCAAGTGGAAGAGTTGGTGTGACAACCTCAAAACCACGCTCGCGAAGTTCGCTAGCAAGCCATGGATGAAAGTTCATTTGAGGAGAGGCATTAAATCCGTGAACCAATATGATCCGCATAGATGGAAGGAGTCTAGCAAATAGTTGATATTCCTTCAAGATCACGTGTTAAATCAATCCGATTATTTGAATAGTTTGAATAGATGATTTATTGTATGAACGCGCCGGGGTGGCGAAATTGGTAGACGCGCCAGCCTTAGGAGCTGGTACCGCAAGGTATGGAGGTTCGAGTCCTCTCCCCGGCACCAAATGGAACTTGTTCGGAATTAAGAATATGAAACCTGGAATTGACTATATTGGCATTTCAACTCCATTTTACTGCAATGATGGCAAAGGCCATTTTTTGTTTCACAAACGAAGTAAAAACTGTCGCGACGAACACGGAAAATGGGATCCGGGTTCTGGCCAATTAGAATTCGGACTCACACCGGAAGAAAATGTCTTAAAGGAAGTGGAAGAAGAGTATGGATGTAAAGGTGTAATTCAAAAACGTCTTCCTGCTCATTCAATTTTCCGTGAACTAGACGGATGCAAAACACATTGGATTGCGATCCCATTTTTTATTTTGGTTAATCCTGAAGAAGTTAAAAACAACGAGCCGGAAAAAATCGAAGAGCTTGAATGGTTTGCGTTGGATCAATTACCAAAGCCGCTTCACACTGGTTTTCATTTCACATTCACAAAATTTATAAAAGATTTTGAAAATATATCCACACAAACCTCTTGACGAAATCAAAAAAAGATGTTGTAATGAAATCATTAAAGATCCTCCTTGCCTAAATGGTTTGGGGGATCTTTTTTCTTCCGCGGAAGTTCTCACAAACTAACTTCATCACACTATGAAACGATTTTTAAGTTTGTCACTTATTGTCGCGAGTCTCTTTGGATTTGGTCTGAATGCTCGCGCCGCGACAGAGCCTCCACAAGCCACAGTTGTATTTACAAGCACAACAGAATATTCGCAAGAACAAATCCTCATATGCGTTTCCAATGATCCGGAAACAGATCCTATCCTTAAAACAATTCTATCTTCATTTTCTTATGCACAAATTCCAGAGAACATATTCGCATTTTTATCCCAAAAACCAGTTCAGCCAAACCAGGACATCGCTTCAGCACTTCAGTCTGGAGGAACTTCGGGAACTGGAACAGTTGATAACACAGGAACCTCAACTGGAACAGGAAGCGGATTAGAAACTCCACAACCTGCTCAAACAATTTCATCTTCAACACAAGTCACGACACAAACGATTCAAACAAATCAAGAACCAATACAAAATGTTTTACAACCCACTCCAACAACATCGATACCAACCCAAACAATAACGCAAATAACAACTTCTGCAGTGCAACCAGCTCAAGCTGTTTCACAACCCACTCCTAAAACACTTAAAATCACATCACTCTATCCAAACACAACTGGAAATGATGCTGAAGAAGAATTCATTACAATCGCAAACACAGGAACACAAGATGTGAACCTGAAAGATTGGTCACTCAAAGACGCTTCTGGAAAAACATTTAAATTTGAAACCGATTTTCTTCTTGGTCCTGGACTTCAAACAGAACTCAAGCGTACACAAACAAATATTGCACTTAATAATGACAAAGATGAAATCTCTCTTTTCACACCAGACAACTCACTTATTGATAACGTGATTTATGAAAATGCACCAAACGGCGAAGTATATAAATGGACTAATGGAGTTTGGAGCTGGCCACCCAAAGCGTTAATAATCGAAACGGTCACTCCCAATCTAGAGCCAAATGTTCAATCAAACCCAAACCCTGAAGTCGTCTTCACGCTTCCAGATCCAATCAATACACAAACTGTTGAAATAGAAACGCAACCAGAACCAACAACACTTCGAATTTCTGCTTTGTATCCAAACACAATTGGCAACGACGCTGACGAAGAATATATTGAAATAAAAAATACAGGGACACAAGATGTTAATTTGAAAAACTGGTCGCTAAAAGACGCATCTGGAAAAACATATGTGTTCGCTGACGACCTTGTTCTTGCACCGAATTATCAAACAGAAGTTAAACGAGCACAAACAAACATCACGCTTAATAATGATACGGAAGAAATTTCTCTTTTCGCACCAAATGATTCACTTATTGATAATGTAATTTATGAAAGCGCACCAAATGGGGAAGTGTATAAATGGATTGATGGCGTTTGGGTATGGTCGTCAGAAACTTCGACAAATGAACCAGAAACTGTTTCGACAACTCAAACAACAATCGCAGAAACAAAGTCAACAAATCAGTCAAATCCAGCAAACACGAGCAGCTCTGAAACAACAGCACCTTCAAATCAGACACAACAATACTTAACAATATCACAAGCAAAAAATCTACCAGACCTAGCAACAATTCAAATCTCTGGAACAGTAAACGTTCTTCCTGGGATTCTTGGAAAACAATTCTTCTATATTCAAGACAACGAATCTGGAATTCAAGTCTACAAATACGACGCGTTGTTTCCTGAACTAAAAGTTGGACAAAAAATAGTTGTAAGTGGCGAAATGAGCACGAATGGAACTGAACGAAGAGTTAAAATTACAAAAACAGGAATAATTGAACCAACATCAGAAACAGTTGTTCTTGAACCAAAAAACTCTGAAATGGCGGAATTAAAAACTGAAGATACGGGTGAGTTATTTACAGTTATTGGAATTGTAAAATCTGTTTCAGCGGATAAACTTCAGATTGAAAAAGATGGACTGACACTTGATGTTGCAATCGCGGTTCAAAGTGGAATTGACACAACAACACTCATGCCCGGAACATCGCTTAAAGTTTCAGGAATTGTTCGGCCAACAACTGGCGGACTTAAATTATCGCCGCGTTCACAAGATGATTTGGTTGTCTTGTCATCGCCAGTTGATCCACTGGTCGCAGGAACACTTGACAGTGGAAAAAATGCGCAAAATAAATCAGATCAAAACATGGCACTACTACTCACCGCAAGTTCCGGTATTGTAATGGTCGCATTCGTTGTTCGTCACTTGATTCGTAAACAGAAAATCACATATGCAACCGATCACCATATCGAGCTCACAACTGAAAACGTCAATTGAACGCAAAGCGTTTATATATGGAGTCTCGTCAGCAGTTTCCTGCCTTTTGGCAGAACATTTCATTGAACTATTAACAAGTTACCCATATGTCAGAAACACAAAAAACGAATTGGTTTCGAATACTGAATGATCGTGTGAGTGATCTTGCTGAAAAATTCGGTCTCGATGATGCACAATCAAATCAATTTAGAGATTTTGCTGTCCAAGTTGCAAAAGAACAATACAAAGTCGGCAGTAAATCAGGGGCATCGTGGGCATTCAAACATGCTCGAGAAAAAAATCCACAGGCACGGACAAGTCAAATTTCTGTGTGATATAATATAGATATGCAAATAGTTAACATTGATATATTGAATTCGCATATTATCGAGCTTGATGAACGGCTTGAAGGTTTTGCATTGGCAACAGCGACGAGCTTTCAGAATATGCAAGAACAAATGGATCAAAGGTTTGAACAGGCTGATAAACGGTTTGATGAATTGAAAGAAATGGCCTATTCAAATGGAGACGCAATAGCTCGCATGATGAAAAAAATGGACGAAGAGTTTAGCGCGGCGACAGCCCAGCGACAAAGATTGGGAGAACGCATTGAACGACTCGAACAAACGTACGGATTCGCCTAACAAAAACCCCCGGCTTGTTCCGGGGATTTTTGTTGGAGCGGCAGACGAGACTCGCCCGCGCCTCTCGCCACTGCAGTGGCTCGGGCTGGACACCGCCTCGCCATACCGTCTGCTGACGGCATATGGCTCCGGCGTTCGAGTCTCGACGCAAGCCACGCAGGTGGCTT
>JACPHT010000002.1 GCA_016188475.1 Candidatus Uhrbacteria bacterium | reverse complement strand
GATTTCGCGCGCGGCTCGTTTCGAAACTTATCTTGAATTTGATAAACCGAAAGCGGTAAATCTTTGTACGAATGAACGTACTGTTGAACAAGCGGTGTTACAATTTCCTCGTGCGTTGAACCAAGCGCGTATTGTTTTTCACCATGTCCTTCCAATTTGAACAACACATCAATTTTATCCCAGCGCTGTGTTTTGTCGTAAACATCTTTTGGGTGAAGCGCTGGCATGTAAATTTCGCTTGCGCCAAGTTTGTTCATTTCATCGCGAACGATATTGTGAATTTTTTTGAGAACGCGAAGACCGAGCGGCAGATAAGTATAAACACCTGCCATGAGCTGATTGATAAATCCGGCTTGCGTGAGCAAACGCGCGTTTGTTGAATCCGCGTCGTGCGGAGCTGTTTTATTTGTTTTTCCAAAAAGTTGAGAGTAGCGCATATAAGTATCTCTATGATAACGAATTGCACGGCTTGCTACAAATCTGAAAAAAAATTGCCTGAGCTCGTCGAAGGCAGATAATGAAAAAATCTTATTGCTCCCTTCGACAGGCTCAGGGAATAATAAAACACCCGTTCCAAGAGAAGCTCGAAACGGGCAAGAGGTGTACCACAGCTGAAGCCGTAGGCTGTACTTGACCGTCTCGATTTTTTCTATAAGCTGTTGTGTACTTCTATGATAAACATGATCAAAAAACGAAAAGTCTATATTCCAGCCATTATTCTGATAATCATTATTCTCGGTATTGTTTTCCTATCAAATCGAGGTGACAAACAGAAGTTCGATACAGCTGTTGCACAACGTATTGATCTCACACAGGAAGTTAGCGTGACCGGCAGAGTAAAACCGGCGCAAAGCGTTGAACTCGCGTTTGAAAAAGGTGGAAAAATTTCCGCTGTTTATGCTGATGTTGGAAAAGATGTCCTAACAGGACAAATTCTTGTCGTTCAAGGAAATTCAGAGCTGGCCGCTCAACTCTCGCAAGCGCAAGCTGGTGTTGAAAGCGCGCAAGCACAACTTGCGCAATATCAAGCGGCTCTTGAAACTCAACAAGCAAAACTTGAGGAACTTAAACTTGGAACAAGGCCGGAGGAAGTTCAAGTTCAAGAAACAAAAGTTACGAACGCAAAAACCTCACTCGAGGATGCTAAAAAAAATCTCATTGTTCAAATTCAAGACGCGTATACAAAATCAGACGACGCAATCAGAAATAAAGTTGACCAATTTTTCCTAAATCCAAAAGGCGCGAATCCGCAACTGACTTTTTTTACTGACAGCCAACTTGAGTCAGATATTGAATCAAAACGATTTTTGATTGAATCAACTTTGAAATCTTGGCAAACATCATTGGAAACTCTTTCGACTTCAAGCGATCTTGAATCGCATCTTGATACTGCAAAAACAAATTTGATTCAAACAAAAAGCTTACTTGAAAAATCAGCCTTGGCAGTAAATGGACTTTTACCAAATTCTTCCATTTCACAAACAACGATCGACGCGTATAAAAGTGATGTATCAACAGGAAGAACAAACATAAATACCGCGACAGTTAATCTAACAACCGCAGAAGAAAAATTAGGAACAACACAGTCAAATCTTCAACTTGAAAAAGATAATCTCGCGCTGACAAAAGCCGAAGCGACTGTTGAACAAATCACAGCACAAGAAGCTCAAGTTAAACAAGCCGAAGCTTATATTCTGTCGCAAGAAGCTCAAATCAAACAAACAAAAGCAAACGTGAATAATTACTTTGCACAAATTTCAAAAACAGTTATTCGAGCGCCAATCAACGGAACCATAACAAAACAAGAAGCAAAAGTCGGTGAAATTATTTCAGCAAATACTGTGATCGTTTCTTTGATGTCTGCTTCTGAATTTGAGATTGAAGCAAATATCCCGGAAGCTGATATCGCGAAAGTAAATATTGGTAATAATGCGAAAGTCACTCTTGATGCGTACGGAAATGATGTTGTCTTTGGTGTAAAAGTTGTTGCGATTGACCCAGCAGAAACAATAATTGACGGAGTGGCGACGTATAAAGTTACGTTCCAATTTATAGAAACAGATGAACGGATACGTAATCGCGGTTCCACAAAGAGCAGTGGTTACAAAAAACGGAGAAAAATATGTTCGTGTGTTAACAGGTGAAGAAACAAAAGAAATTAAGGTCAAAACTGGAATGCGTGATTCATATGGAAACATTGAAATACTCGAAGGCATAAACGAAGGCGACACTGTTGTAATCACTTTTGAATAAATATGGCGATCATTGAGATTACAAATCTGAAAAAAACTTATGTTAATGATGGTGTGGAAACCCCTGCCCTGCGCGGGGTTTCTTTTTCTGTGAGAGCAGGAGAGTTCATAGCGATCATGGGACCATCCGGTTCTGGAAAATCAACTCTTCTTCACATTTTGGGATTTCTTGATCCGCATACTGGTGGAGAATATAAATTCGATGGAAAATTAGTAACTGATTATTCAAAACAAGAAATCGCAAAAGTCAGAAATAAAAAAATGGGATTTATCTTTCAAGCATTTAATCTTCTTGCCAGAACAACGGTGTTAGAAAATGTAAAACTTCCGCTTTTGTATTCTGACGTGCCAGAATCTAAATGGAACGAACTTGCTCTTCAAGCTATTGAATCTGTAGGACTTTCACATCGCATAAATCACGAATCATCTCAACTGTCCGGCGGTGAAAAACAAAGAGTTGCAATCGCGCGAGCGCTTGTAAATAATCCGCAAATAATTTTTGCTGATGAACCAACTGGAAATCTTGATTCCAAATCAGGACAAATTGTTATGGACATTATTCAGCGACTTTCGGAAGAACAAGGAAAAACTGTAATCCTGATCACGCACGAAACTTACACAGCGGAACACGCGGAACGAATAATCACAATGCGCGATGGAAAAATTGAAAGCGATAAAACTGTTGAACGTCGTCATCACGCGCGTGAGCAATTCATAAAATAGATATGATCCTAAAACATAGTTTCAAAACAGCTGTCACTGGTTTGAAATCACACAAATCAAGGTCAGCTCTAACAATCCTCGGAATTGTTATTGGAATTACAGCGATAATTCTTGTTATGGCAGTTGGAAGAGGAGCTGAAAATTTAATTTTGGATCAAATACGAGGTCTTGGATCACGCACAATTATTATTGAACCTGGAAGAGAACCGCAAGGCCCTTCAAGTTTTGCAGAATTTTTTACGGATTCACTCAAACAAAAAGATATTGACGCGCTTTTGAAACCGGCGAATGTTCAAGGAATAAAAGAACTAACACCAGAAGTCATTCTCGTTACAACCGTGAGTTATGGCAATGAGTCAATTCGGACAAATGTGATTGGGTCTTCGTATCTCATGGCAAAAATTTTAGATATTTTTCCTGACAAAGGAACTTATTTCACTGACGAAGATATCCGTCAAAAAGCAAGTGTTGTCGTTATCGGTTCAAAAATAAAAGATAAACTTTTTGGAGATTCCGATGCTGTTGGTGAAAAAATAAAAGTCAAAGATCGGCTATATAGAGTTATTGGAACCCTCCCTCCAAAAGGACAAGTGTCTCTCTTCAATGTTGATGATATGGTTGTAATGCCATATACAACAGTTCAACAATATGTCACTGGAACAAATTATTTTAATTCGATCATTGTGCAAGCTGAAAGTGAAAAGATTGTTCCTAGAGTTGTAAAAGAAATTCAACTAACGCTTCGTGAAAATCACAACATTGATGATCCGGAAAAAGATGATTTTCATATCACAACACAAGCCGACGCGGTTGAGCGAGTTAAAATGATAACTGGAATTCTCACTATTTTGTTGGTTTCAGTTGCCGCGATTTCTTTGCTTGTTGGCGGAGTTGGAATCATGAACATCATGCTTGTTTCAGTTACAGAACGAACGCGTGAAATTGGTTTGCGAAAATCATTGGGCGCGACAGAAAAAGACATCATGCAACAATTTCTTTTTGAAGCTATAATTCTTACAGCAATCGGAGGCGTGATCGGAATTATGCTTGGAGCATTTTTTTCATTTCTCACTTCGCTTATACTTTCACAAATTGTTTCTTTAGGATGGGCTTTCTCTTTCCCAATCTCCGCTGTTCTTCTTGGTCTCGGTGTTTCTGCTTTTGTAGGACTTGTGTTTGGACTTTACCCGGCCCGGCAGGCCTCGCTTAAAAGTCCAATAGAGGCGCTTCGATACGAATAAAAATATGCAAATGAAAACAAGAAACGAAATCATAGATCAACTCTTTCCAAAGCTTCCGAAGTTTCGAAACAACCAAATTCAAACTGCGCTTTTTAATCCACAAAACAAAAGCTGGGATGATCTTTCGACTCTTTCAAAAGAAATGAGAAGCGAGATTGTGAAGTCTGTTCAATGGACATCATTGCGATGTTTCAAAATTGTTGAGTCAAGTGATTTCGGAACACGAAAAGCTCTTTTACAAACACAAGACATGCACGCGATTGAAACTGTTCTCATGAAAAATAAACGCGAGCAATGGACAATTTGTATTTCCTCACAAATTGGATGCGCTATGGGATGTGCGTTTTGCGCAACAGGAAAACTTGGACTGATTAGAAATCTGACTGTTGATGAAATTGTCGATCAAGTTCGTTTTTGGCAGGAACAAATAAAACCTGACGAACGAATCAGCAATATTGTTGTGATGGGCATGGGCGAACCGCTTGTCAATTACGAAAACGTTCGTGACGCGTTGAATCTGATTATCAAATACACTGACATTGGAAAAACTCGAATAACAGTTTCAACCGCCGGAGTTCTGCCTCGTATGCGCCAGATTCTAACTGATCCGTTGTGGCCTCATGTCAGATTTGCTATCTCGTTGCATAGTGTTGACGCGCAAACTCGAAAAAAAATCATGTTGTCTTCATATCCAACTTTTCTTGATGACTTAGCAATCTGGGCAAAAAATTATTTGAAGACTTATGGCAATCGAAGACATCACCTGACATTTGAATACTTATTGTTATCAGGCATCAATGACTCGGAAACAGATGCAAAAAAACTGGCGAACTATGTGAAAAAAATCGGTAATATCAAAGTGAACGTTTTGATCTACAATGACACCGGCTTATTTCATGCACCGTCAGCAGAACGTATTTTTGAATTTTCAAAAGTGTTGCAAGATTGCGGGGTTGACTCAACTCGCAGACGTTCAATGGGATCTGACATATTCGCGGCTTGCGGACAATTAGCTAAAATCAAGAGTCAGACATAAAACATCCAAACTTGCTTTGGATGTTTTATGATGGTGCGCTGGGTGGGGATTGAACCCACGGCCAAGAGATTAAGAGTCTCCTGCTCTACCGCTGAGCTACCAGCGCATGAATTTGTGTCATCTCGACTGAAGTGAGTCATGTTTGTCATGACGAACGGAATGGAGAGATCTCTCGGCTTTGCTCGAGATGACAAGAAGAAACATCGCGTCAATTTTGCCAGATAGATTGACAATAGTCAATATATTTTCTAACATTCGTCCATAATGCGGGCGTAGCTCAAAGGATAGAGTGACGGTCTTCGGAACCGTTGATGAGGGTTCGATTCCCCCCGCCCGCACCAGTACAAAACTATGAGTGAAATGCACGAAGGACCAAGTCCGGAAGAACTGAAAACACAGGAACAAAATGCTCAATACGAGCAGTGGATGAAGGATCATCCTGATATAGTAATTGCTCCGGAAGATTTAAGAGACTGTGAACCGGAAATTACAAAATTCGAAATGATGCTCGAATCTTTTGAATTAATACATCCTCTGGAGGAATTGCTTATGATTGTTGATCTCAAGCCAGAAGATGCGCCGAAATATCCCTTGAGGGAATCAGCAAAGGCCGCACTAATTCCAATTGTTAAATTAATGAATGTAATAAAAGCTGAAACAAACATCAAACCTGAAAGACATGATGAATTGAAAGCAAAATATAGACGCCTCTCAAGAGCTGTCGGAATGATAAATAATGATAGAGTTGACCATAATCGATAACCAGAAACAATAACCAATTTTAATTAATACCGTCCTTGACATGTAAGTACGGTTTTTTGTTTTGAAAATCAAAAGTTGAAGTTCTCTCGACAAGCTCGAGATGACACAGTTTAGAAGGTAGGACTATTCAGACTCTTGACTCTTTTAGTAGAAAACACTATACTTAATTCTCACTTCAATACGGTGTTGAAGTGAGAATCAATTCGTCAATTGAAGTTAGGGGAATGCAATAATGGGTTTGGGACTTGGACATTCGTCACGATGTCGTCTAGAGACAGACGATAGCTTCCATTTTCTTTGCGTGATCTGTGGACAAAAAATCGAAAGTGAAGAGTCGCGAATTGACTTCGACTCTCAAGTCTCAGCACTCGATTCTCAAGAAGATCTCTATGATCCATGCCTTGAATGCGGTCAACGTGTCCATGACCATGAAGACAAGATGTACAAGGCGACCATGGACGACCACATCAGAGTTCTGAAAGAATACAAAGCGGCCAAAGAGCGCAGTATAAAAAGACTGGAAGAGACAAAGGAGTGGTCACCAGACACAAAGAATCTTGTCGGCGTTCTGTGGGCTGGAGAGTGCCCTGTTTGCAAGGTCGATATGCGACTCAACCAAGGCGACTACTTCGAGTGTCATTCCTGTCGTATGCAGATTCAAGCTATTTCTGACGGACCGAACATCCTACGTTTCAAGGGCATGGGAAAATTCCGTCTCAATCGCGACAAGATGTATATTCTCGCCGTTGACGAACTGCCTGGTTCTGGAGCGTGGAGAATCAAGCGAGACGATCGGATTTGAGCGAGTTATCTGACAGCCCTCCTGCCGGCGGTTTGCTTTCAAAAGCAAAACCAGCCGGTTTTTTTGTTATAAAACTTAATTGTTGTCATCTTGTTTTAAGAGATTCTTCGGTCGCTTTGCTCCCTCAGAATGACAAAGGAAACTTAAAAAACTGTCGAGAATTGACAGTCTTTTTTATCTACCATTCTTTTTGTTTTAGCGCTTCTCCTGCCGCGGCAACTTGCGCTTCGTGTTTGGACATTCCTGTCCCGACCGCCACTTGTTCTTTTCCTAAATACACGCCAACCTCAAAACGCTTTGCATGATCCGGTCCTTCTTCAGACAAAACTTTGTAGGACGGCGTAACTCCAACATGTTCTTGCGCGGCTTCTTGAAAACGACTTTTTGGATCAACATACAATCTCTGTTTGAGAATGCGAGGCAATTCCGAAAGCACGCGTTCTTGAATAAACGACTTTGCCGCGTCCCATCCGCCGTCAATATAAATTGCTCCAATAATTGATTCAAAAGCATTCGCCAAAATATATTTGCGAGCTTTGGAATCTTTGTCTTTTGATTCACCGCGCGAAAGATGTAAATACGGTTCGATCTCCAAAAGTCGACACAAATCAGAAAGCATGTCAGCGTTCACAAGCGCGGCTCGCCAGTTAGTAAGTTCTCCCTCCGGGTTTTCGTAATTTTGATACAAATTTTCCGTGACAACGAGTTCCAAAACAGCATCGCCTAAAAACTCAAGCCGTTCATTGTGGCCAAGTCTAAAATCCGGATGTTCGTTCAAATACGATCGATGAACAAGCGCTTGTCGTAACGTGTCTTTATTTTGAAACGTGACTCCAAGCGTCTGCTCCAAATCCTCCAGGTTTTCTTTTGGCATATTTTGAAATAGTCATGGAGTCAGAATCGAATAGTCAATAGAGAATTTATTAACTACTCCCAAGACTTTACGACTCCAAGACTTGATTAGACTTTTCTTTATCAACTTCTTTCACTTCCCCTTTCGCAATCATGTCTTTATAAACAGCGCCAAGCACTCCATTTACAAACTTTCCAGATGAAGGTCCGCCAAATCCTTTCGCAAGCTCGATCGCTTCGTTGATCGCAACCTTTGCTGGAATTTTATCAGAGAACTTGAGTTCGTAAACTCCTAGTCGCAAAATGTTTCGATCAATTATTGACAGGGAATCAATCGGCCAATCAGGAGCGAAATGAACAATAAATTCATCAATTTCCGTTCGATGTTCAACAACTCCTTTCACCAATTCTTCAACGAACTTTTCATCGTCAAACTTTGGCGCGAACTCGCGGCGATTGAAAGTTATCGTCTCATCAAGTTTCCCTTCGGGCATTCCCAAAAAATCCCACTGATAGAGTGATTGCATTGCAATGGTTCTGGAGAGGTGGCGATTGGACATAGGAAAAAGGACGGAAAGGTCTAAAAGGACAAGGAGGTCGAAAAGGAACTACGATTTTTTATAGACACCACAAGATTGGCAAGCGTGGTGCGGAAGCTTTGGCGCATTGCATGATTTGCACACACCTGTTGCAATTGACTTAAGCGCGTCATGTGAACGGCGGTTGCGGCCACGGGTAGTGGATTTACGGTGAGCTGGAACTGGCATAGTTATAGACCTTTGTAAAACTCGCGATCTTTCGTTTCACAGGACCCCGCCACCACCTCAACGTAGCTATCGCTACGTCTCGGAGGCTGGCTTCCCCGTTCAACGAAATCTCATCGAGTTTTACTAAAGGTCTGTTAAATAAGTAGTTAGTAGAAAAGTAACAAAGGGGAAAGTAGCACGAACGACTTTTTGCGTCAATACTTTATGTAATTATTGCGCTTGATATAAGTGTCACACTTGCGACTGTGTCATCCTCTTTCTTGAATCTCATAACACGAACACCCTGTGTTGCGCGACCAAGCGTTGAGACAGAAGAGAAAGGCGAACGAACAACTTGCCCAGCACTGGAGATGACAAATAAATCACGGTCATCTTTTGTTGCAACAATATGCGCGGAAACAATCGCTCCTGTTTTCTTTGTGATGTTTGCGGTCTTGATTCCACTTCCTCCTCGACCTTGAACTTTGTATTCTGTTATATCAGTGCGCTTTCCATATCCATTCGACATAAGCACAAGCAGTTCAAACTCTCCAGATTTCTTCGCGACCCCTGAAGGAACCACTCCCATTCCAACAACATGATCTTGGCCTTTTAGTCGAATTCCCCGCACACCAGAAGCTGTCCTTCCCATTGCGCGGACATTCTTTTCTGAAAATCGAATCGCTTGCCCTTGTTTTGTTACAAGCACCACTTCGTCGTTTCCTGTTGTTGGTCGTACCCATTGTAGATTGTCGCCATCTTTTAATTTAAGAGCGATTAGTCCAGAGCGACGGATATTTTCAAACTCACTGATTTCAGTTTTCTTCACAGTTCCTTTGCTTGTAACCATCAATAAAAACTTCGACTTTTCAATGTCATCTGCCGCGTATGTTGCCGAAACGCTTTCGCCAGGAGCAAGTTGCAAAAAGTTCACGAGGGCTTGGCCCTTTGCAATTCTCGAAGCTTCAGGCACGTCATATGCCTTCAAACAGAATACACGCCCGCGAGTGGTAAAAAAGAAAAGTTCTTTGTGAGTGGTCGTTGAAAAAACTTGTTCAACAACGTCTTCTTCTTTTGTTGTAAGCCCAGCAACGCCCTTTCCTCCGCGCTTTTGTGTTTTGAATGTATCCGGCGGAATACGTTTGATATATCCGGCGCGAGTTATCATTACAACTGTTTCCGTGTCAGGGATTACATCCTCAATCGAAAACTCTTTAATGCCATGCTTAACTATTTCAGTTCGACGTTTGTCGTCGTACTTCGCTTTCATTTCTTCAACTTCTTTTGCAATCACTCCAAGCATTTTCTTTTCAGAAGCCAAAATTGACTCAAGTTCCTGAATGAGAGCCATTTTTTCTTTGTACTCCTGTTCAACTTTTAATCGTTCAAGGTTGGCGAGTTGTTGCAAGCGCATTTCCAAAATCGCAACAGATTGAAATTCAGAAAGTTTGAATTTTTTGATGAGATTTTCTTTTGCTTCATCTTTATCTTTTGATTTTTTGATCGTCTCAATAATTTGATCGATTTTCAAAAGAGCAATTCGCAATCCTTCCAAAATATGCGCACGTTCGCGTGCTCGATTCAAATCAAATTCTGTGCGACGACGCACAACTTCACGACGATGTTTTATATATTCTTCAAGAACCATTTTCAGATTGAGAACGCGCGGTTGAATTCCATCAACAAGAGCGAGCATGTTGTAATGAAAAGTTTCTTGAAGTTGTGTTGTTTGAAATAAACGATTAAGAACTTTTTTTGGATACGCGTCTTTTTTAAGTTCAATCACCATGCGCAAACCATCTTTTGAAGATTCATCACGCAGATCGCGGATGCCTTCAACTTTTTTCTCATGCACAAGTTCGGCAATCTTCATGACTAAATTTGCTTTGTTCACTTGATATGGAATTTCTGTAACTACAATCGAAAAATCACCTTTGTTATTTTCAACAATTTCAGTTTTCGCGCGCACGACAACCCCTCCCTTTCCTGTTGAAAATGCTTGTCTAATATCGTTTACATTATAAATTATTCCGCCTGTTGGAAAGTCTGGCCCTTTTACGATTTCGGACAATTCATCAACACTTGTATTTTTATCTTTAATAAGATGTAGCACTGCGTCGCACACCTCTCCAAGATTGTGTGGCGGAATATTTGAAGCCATACCAACCGCAATTCCTACCGTGCCGTTTATAAACAAGTTAGGAAGTTTGGCTGGAAGAACTATTGGTTCTTTGTGCGTGCCGTCAAAGTTCGGCATGAAATTCACAGTTCCCTTTTCAATATCCGTCAAAAGTTCTTCTGTAATCTGTTCAAGTTTTGCTTCTGTATAACGATATGCAGCCGCAGGATCCCCATCTATGCTCCCAAAATTGCCTTGGCCTTTTATAAGCGGATAACGAAGGGAAAAATCCTGCGCCATGCGGACAAGAGAATCATAAACCGCGCTGTCTCCGTGCGGGTGATATTTTCCAAGCACGTCTCCAACAACTGTCGCGCACTTTTTGAATTTAGCTCCAGATCGAAGTCCTGTCTGCCACATCGAATAAAGAATTCTACGGTGAACAGGTTTTAGTCCATCTCGAATATCTGGAAGAGCGCGCCCGACGATCACGGACATTGCATAATCCAAATACGAGCTTTGTATTTCGTCAACAAGACTTTGTTCAATAACATTCCCAACGGAAGTCATTGACGATTCTTCATTATTCGACTTTTGTTTTTTCTGAAGCTTGGACATAATCTTTTTCTTCAATTCTTTGTTTGAGTAAATCTAACCAAATTACCCAAATCTACCGAGTAAGTGTAACTATCAACATGTCTTCCTCTGGTAAATCTTTTCTAGTTATTTTTAACTTGTTCATTTCTTCTCTGCGGCAAGTTCCCATTGCTTTGCAAAAAGCATCAACACTTTCATATTTTGCCTTAAGATTGGGAATAGAGTGAGTCATTGGAATCACAACACGAGGTTCGATCTGACTTATAACTACAGCGGCTTGAGTTGGAGTCAATACTCCGCCTCCGCCAACAGGCACCATTAAGACATCTATATTCTGAAGACTCTTGAGCTCCTCGTCAGTTAGTTCTCGATCAAGAGCGCCTAAATGTGCAAGATGCATTCCTTCAAGTTCAATGCGATATAAAACGTTTTCAACACGAACTTCTTTTTTCAGCTCCCTCTTAAGTGGAGCTGAAATTCCAAACACAAAAACTCCGCGAACCTCGTATTCGCCTGGAGTTCGGATGATATAAGGAGAACCTGCTATTGCCTCAATGTTATTTGCGTCTGGTTCATTGTGCGTCACCATCACAACATTACCCTCGATTGTGCGAGGGAAACGCAAACCTGTTTCGTTGTCATACGGGTCTGTTACAAGCACAACTTCGCCATTGGTTGTTTTGGTTGTGATCTCAAAAGATGAAAGCCCGAGCCATGAAAGTTGCATATGTGAGAAGATCTGAAAGGTCGGAAAGGACCGAGATGTCGGAAAGGACCGAGGAATTAAAATACAATAGAGAACGGAAAAATGATAACAAAAATAGACGTTAATAACAAGAGGCTTTACTCTGTTGGATGGATCACTTCTTGCCAATATTCGATCTCTTTTTGAATCGCTGAAAGCTCTGGATCACGTTCTGTAATCAAAAAGCCTTCGCTGTAAGCGTCTGCTTTTTCCTGAATCTCTCTTTTTTGATTCTCATTTCCTTCGCTTGCCAATAATTTCAAATCTGAAATCGCTTTATCAATCTTAATGGATTGATCCTTCCACTTCCCTACAAGTCGCGCGTACTCTTCACTTTCAGCGCTGACGTGTTCTTTAAGTGAATCAGCTAGCTTGCTTCGCGCAACCATAATTCCGTCTTCAACCTGATATCTTTGCTCTGGCGTAAGTTGTTCAATAAAAATATCACTCTGGATAAGTTCATCCAATGAAACGCCAGAATCGAGATGTGGTTTTATGACCATGCGAACATTTGGTTCAACATGTTCAAGCACCATTGCGTTCATCTCATCTTCGGCAAGACCATGTGTAAGTTCGATATATGCGCGACGATATGGATATTCTTTGACTCCAACATCGTGAAACGCTTTTCTGATTGTTGATTCATCTGCGTTTGAATCTGCTTGCAAGCGTTTAAGCACTTCTTGTGTTTCTTGTTTAATTTCTTTTGGAAGAGTTGGAACAAAATGCTTGATTGCGTATGCGAATTCGTCGAGCAAAGACTGAAAAGGATGAGTCATAGTGGAAAGTTTTAGGTATTAGGTTTTGGGTTTTTGGGATACATTCCAGATAAACGGCATCTTGCCAATCAGTTCAGGATACTCTTTTTTGACCCCTTCTCGAAGATCAGTATAAACATCGGCCGCTGTCTGGTAACGATCTTTTTTATTTTTCTCAAGCAGTTTCATCACAATGTTTTCGAGCCACTTTGGAATATCTTTTATTCCTTTTTCTTCAAAAGTTGGAGGGGGTTCCATTTGATGTGCAATAACGCAATCTTTTAATGTTGCGCAATCAAACGGACGAACACCTGCAAGAATCTCATAAAGTGTAATACCGAACGAGTAAAGATCGGAACGATGATCAGGAAGTTCTGATCTAAAAGATTCTGGAGACATATAATCAATCGTACCAACTATAAATCCTTGTTCTGTAATCGCCTCAGCCCATTCAACATTATCATTTTCTTGCGCGGTTCTAAATACATCTATTCGAGCGTCTTCTGTCAAAGACGCTATTCCGAGATCTCCAACTCGCGCGATTTCGGTTCCATCAGAAAGTTTTTGAATTAAAATATTTTTTGGTTTTATATCGCGGTGAACTATATCAAGTTCGCGCATGGATTCGAGCGCGAACGCGATCTCGCCTGCTAAAACCACGGCGACTTGCGGTGGCAAATAATAATTCTCCTCAAGAATACGATCAAGATCTTTTCCTTCAATGTAATCAGTTATCAGTCCGAGAACCTTTTCTCCATCAATATCAAACTCTGCAACATCGTACGCCGTGAGCACAAACGGGTTGTTTATTCTCGCGAGAAGACGAATTTCACGATTAAAACGTTTAATGATTTTTGAATCAACTCGCGCTCGAGTATTTAAAACTTTTAGCGCTCGAACCAAACCCAAGCGTTCATCTTCAACTTTGAACACATTTCCCACTCCTCCTTGTCCTAACTTTTCCAAAATCCAATAACTATTGCCGTGCTCGTCTGTAAGTTCATTCCCAACCTTAATTTCGACTGTCTTGCGAGTCCTTTTTTGTGGTTGTTCCTGAATTTCCCCAGAAATTTTTCTGTGTTGTCCTGTTTCAAAAATAGACATACCCGGTAGTGCAACAATGATATTTAATTTGTTAGTATTTCTTTGGCTGACATTATTACGACTCCATACGTAAGGCGTCGTACAGACTTTGTAAATACCACAATGAATGGGAGACAGTTCGTTGTTGTCCTACCGGGCATATTTATTCAACATTATTTTACTTGATTTATTCAGTCTTGACCACTGTTATATTCCCGTGTACACTCCTGCATATTCATTATTATTAGCGCCGGACGGACCTTTGTAGACCGCTTTAAACCAGCGATCCATAAACTGTCTTCCGGAAAACATATGACACAGCAAAATCAGTCAGATTTTCAAAAACTCATCGATGAGGGAAATTATTTAAACGTCCCTAAAGTTGGCGACGTGGTTATTGGGAAAATCATTGGCGCAGGACGACGAGAAATTCGTATTGACATTGACGGAGTTGGAACAGGCGTTGTACGCGGACGAGAGCTTTTCTCGGAAAGTAAGGAATATAGTAATCTCACTCCAGGTAACGAGGTTCAGGCAACTATAATAAATCGAGAAAATGAAAATGGTGAGATGGAACTTTCTTTCCGTTTTGCAGGACAACAACGCGCTTGGGAAGAATTACGCAGACTTTTCACAACAGGACAAACAGTAACTGTAAAAATTTTGGAAGCAAACAAAGGCGGGCTCATTGTTAATGTTCAAAATATATCTGGTTTCATTCCAGTTTCTCAATTGTCTCCTGAACATTACCCGCGCGTAAGCGGCGGAGACAAAAACAAAATTCTTGAAAAACTCAAATCGTACGTCGGTGAATCAATGGATGTTCGCGTTATTGATGTGAACGAACAAGATGAAAAACTCATAGTCTCTGAAAAATCCGTCTGGGAAGACGCGCAAAAAAACGTCATCTCTCAATATAAAGTCGGAGACGTTATTGAGGGAGAAGTAACGGCTGTCGCAGACTTTGGAGCTTTTGTAAAATTTGACGCTCTTGAAGGCTTGGTTCATATCAGTGAAATTGCATGGCAGAGAATCGATCACCCGCGCGATTTACTTTCAATAGGACAAACTGTAAAAGCAGAAATTATCGGAATTGAAGGAAGTAAGATATTTCTATCAATGAAAAAGTTAGTTGAAGACCCATGGGCAAACGTTCAAAACCGTTACCATGTTGGCGATCTTGTCCAAGGAACAATTCTTAAAGTTAATCCGTTCGGGTTCTTTGTTGAACTTGACCCTGAAATCCATGGACTCGCGCATGTGAGCGAACTTTCAGAACAACCAGTTGAAGACGTAACAACGGTTGGAAAACAAGGTGAAACTATTACATTCCGTGTTGTATCAATCGAACCAAATGAACACCGCCTCGGCCTTTCAGTTAAGGCTGTTGATGAAACTGTTTGGAAAAAAATGAACGAAAAAGAAGAAAAACAAGAAGCTGGAGAATCTAAAGAGACTGGAGAAGTTGAAGTTAAAGATTAAGTTCAAACTTAACAGCTCTTTCTTATGAAACCTCTCTCAAAAAACATAATCATTGCTCTTGTCACCGTGCTTCTTGTCTCAGCAATCTTTTCAAGTATCTCACTTCGAACAACAAAACCTGAAGTAATATCTCTTTCAAAACTTGCTTCTGAAATCGAAAACAATCTGGTTGAATCTACAACTGTTGAAGGATCAGACATACTCATCACGCTAAAAGACAAAACTGAACAGAAAGCAAGAAAAGACAATTCTGTCTCACTTGAAAATGCGCTCACTGATTACGGGCTAAATGCCGACAACATACGCGCGGCAAATATCAGCATAAAAGATCGTGGAGCAAGATCGTATTTTCTCGGTGTTATATTACCTTCTCTGCTTCCATTGCTTTTGCTTATTGTTATCTTCTGGTTCATGATCAGACAGATGCAAGGAGTGAACAACAAAGCGATGTCATTTGGAATGAGTGGCGCGCGAGAAATAAAAGATACAAAACAAAAAGTAACTTTCAAAGATGTTGCTGGATCAAAAGAAGCGAAAGAAGAATTGCAAGAAGTTGTTGAATTTTTGAAAAATCCAAAAAAATTCTCTGACCTTGGAGCCAAGCTCCCTAAAGGAGTTCTCATGATGGGTAGACCTGGAACCGGAAAAACACTAATGGCTCGCGCGATTGCCGGTGAAGCTGGTGTTCCGTTTTTTCATATTAGCGGTTCTGAATTTGTTGAAATGTTTGTTGGAGTTGGGGCAAGTCGCGTGCGCGATTTGTTTACTCGCGCAAAAAAATCAGCACCGTGTATCGTTTTCATCGACGAGATCGATGCTGTTGGACGCCAGCGCGGCGCAGGACTTGGCGGAAGCCATGATGAACGCGAACAAACACTCAACCAAATCCTCGTTGAAATGGACGGGTTCGCGCCAAATATCGGAGTAATTGTTGTTGCCGCAACAAACAGACCTGATGTTCTTGATCCAGCCCTTCTTCGTCCTGGACGCTTTGATCGTCGAGTTGTTCTTGATCTTCCGGACATAAATGAACGACAAGAAATTCTTGACATTCATGCCAAAAATAAACCATTGGCATCTGAGGTCAATTTACGTCGTGTAGCGGAACGAACACCCGGTTTTTCAGGAGCTGATCTGATGAATCTTCTCAATGAAGCGGCTATTCGCGCGGCGAGATTCGACAGAAAACAAATCAGCCAAGAAGACGTGCTCGATTCGATCGAAAAAGTTTTGCTTGGACCGGAGAGAAAAAGTTTTCTTATGAATAAAGAAGAGAAAAAAATCACTGCGTATCACGAGGCTGGTCATGCCCTTGTAGCAAAAATGTTGCCAAATGCAGACCCAGTTCATAAAGTGTCAATCATCGCTCGAGGATCGGCCGGCGGATACACTCTTAAACTTCCAACTGAAGACCGAAGATTGCACAAACGGTCAGAATTCATTGATGACATGGCTGTAATGCTTGGTGGGTTCATTTCTGAAAAGGAAACATTTGGTGATGTTACAACTGGCGCATCTGATGATCTGCGAAAATGTACACGCGTAGCGCGCGAACTTGTAACACGTTATGGAATGAGCGAAGAACTTGGACCTCAAGTCTTTGGCGAATCGCAAGAACTTGTTTTCCTTGGACGAGAAATTCACGAGCAAAGAAACTATTCTGAAAAAACAGCCGAAGCAATCGATCACGAAGTTAAAATTCTCGTGTCTCGCGCAATGGAAACAGCTCGTGATATAATAAAAAAAGAAAAAAATCATCTTGATAAGATTTCGAATATTCTTCTTGAAAAAGAAACTATTGAAAAAGACGATTTCGAAGCAATCTTCAAACTAGCGGCTAAAGGCTAACTGCTAAAAATATGAGGAGGAACAAATCCACAACGATATACAGATCGCTGTTGCGTGATGCTTTTAGCGTCACCTGGCATCGCAGATCGCTGTGGATTTTTGGTATATTCGCAGGAGTCATTTCAACAGGCGGAGTCATAGACGTCGCTATTTCAGGAATAAGAAAAGCCACTGCCACAGGGTCTCTTCTTACAAACATGCTGGATCGCACTTTTATAGGTTACGCGTACGCGTCCGAATTTATTCTGCGTTTAATTCAAATTGATTCAAAACAAGTTACATTATTTATCACACTCGGAATCGTCGCGATCATTGCTCTTGTGGCATGCGGGGTTATTTCACAAGCGGCTCTCATTCACGCGGCTGGTAATCCATACAAACACCCGTGCGAAATACGCAAGCATGTATTTGTATTTTTTTGGGATATTTTTCTCGTTAATCTAATTACAAAGGTTGCGTATTCATTGTTAATAACTTTGCTCACATTGCCTGTAATCCTATTTATTCAAAATAATAGCGCCTTCGCTTCAACTATCTTGTTTATACACTTTTTTATTTTTATTCCTGCAGTAATTATTTTGCATATAATTTCACTGCTTGCTTTGGTTGACGTTGTTGAAAACAAATCAAATGCGCTCAATGCTTTTCACACAGCACTGCATATTTTCAGAAAACAGTGGCTTGCGACAATTGAATTTGGAGCTATTTTGTTTGCGATTCTTTTTGTAGCTATTATTGTACTACTGTCAGTCTTCATTCTTATTTCGATTCCGTTTGCATATATCAATACAGTGATACTTATTATCGGTTCTCCGATCTTATTTCTAATAATGAATTCCATAACTGGCATTTTGATGATCGCGGTAATTCTTACCTTTGGAGGAGCTTTGGTAACTTTTCAATACAGCGCGTGGAAATTTTTCTTCAAACGCGCCACTCATCATATTTTTGGAGATAAAGTGTTTTCAAAATTATGGAGAATGGTCGCGTAATTGAACGACTGTTCCAACTTACGTAGGTCTGATAAACTAAGGGGTACATTCCCCCTTATTTTATGTCTAATGAAATTCAAAGTATTGAAAACTTGTTGAATCTCACAGGTGCAAAGTCAACTGCTAAAACCGCACCCGGTATTTCTTCTGTTCAAGAAGCATTTACTGAAAAAATGTCAGAAGTTCGACTTAAGGAAAAAGAAGTTGAGGCGGAAAAACAATCGAAGTCTCTTGGCATACCATATGTAAATTTGAAAGGTTTCCCAATCTCACCTGAAGCACTTAGGCAGATTCCTGTTGAACAAGCTCAAAAACTTAAGACGGTTTGTTTTTTATTTACTGGTCCGGAAATCAGATTGGCATCAACTCAACCAGATTCTGAACAAGCCAATGATTTATTATTTCAATTGCAAGAGCGCAACCAAGCGCACGGTGGGCTTTATAAAATCTCGGAAGAAAGCTTGCGTGTTGCTCTGAAAGCGTACGAAACCTTGCCGATGATCAAACAGATAGTCAAAGGAGTGAAAGTAACAGATGAAGAGATCAAAGAATTTGGAGCTCAACTCAAAACCTATCAAGATATACAAAAAACATTAAGCCATGCTTCGATCACAGACATAATGACGATTATTCTGTCAGCAGGCCTGCAATTTGGAACAAGCGACGTTCACGTAGAAGCAGAAGAAAAACAAATCGTTGTCCGCTTCCGAATCGATGGTGTATTACAAGAAGTTGCAACGCTACCTCATGAGTTTTGGAAAAAAGTTGTTGCACGCATCAAACTTATTAGCGGGCTCAAAATCAATATTACCGAACGCCCTCAAGACGGTCGTTTCACTATATATCTAAAATCAGGCGACACTGATGTGCGCGTTTCTTCAGTTCCAACCGCATGGGGAGAATCAGTCGTGATGCGTATTTTGAAACCAAGCTCGATCAACGTTAATTTCGAACAACTCGGATTTCGAGCTCTTGCAGAAAAAAAATTATTAAAAGAAATCCAAAAACCTCACGGGATGGTCATGACAACCGGTCCGACTGGTTCTGGAAAAACAACAACTCTTTACGCGATCTTAAAGAAGCTAAACAAACCGGACGTAAAAGTTGTTACGCTTGAAGATCCAATTGAATATAAACTAGAAGGAGTTAATCAATCGCAAATTGAGCAATCTAAAAATTATACTTTTGCGAGTGGTTTGCGTTCTGTTCTACGTCAGGACCCAGACGTTGTCATGGTTGGTGAAATCCGTGACCTGGAAACAGCGGACGTTGCTATCAATGCGGCGCTCACAGGTCACTTAATGCTTTCAACTTTGCACACAAACGATGCGGCAGGCGCAATCCCACGTTTTCTTTCAATGGGCGTAAAACCGTTTTTACTTGCGCCAGCAATGAATGCGTTTATAGGCCAAAGACTTGTTCGTCGTATTTGTGAAAAATGTAAAGATGAGATTCAACCAACACAAGAAGAACTCGCATTTGTAAAAAAAGTTATCGCTGAAATTCCTGAAGCGTCCGGGGAAAAAGTTGCAATAGAATCTGAATGGAAATTCTTCAAAGGAAAAGGATGCGAGGTTTGTAATAATTCTGGATATAAAGGCCGGGTTGGAATTTATGAAATTCTTACAATGAGCGATGAAATCAAAGCGGCAATGTCAGAATCTATTTCAGAATATCAAGTGCGTGAACTCGCAAAACAACAAGGGATGATCACGATTCAACAAGACGGAGTGCTTAAAATCCTAGACGGACTAACAACTATCGAGGAAGTCTCGCGAGTCGCTGGGGAATAAAAAAACCTCGTGATTAGGCGGCCACGAGGCAAGGAGGGAAACCGTCTTGATGGACGGCAAAAATAGCTATGATTTCGGTTTTTTCGGTCGGGCAATCAGGACAGTATTTGTAACAAAATATAATTCCTGTTCTATTGAGTTTGAGTCCTGCTAGGCCAAAAAGTATCTTGGCCTCAAGCAGAGAAAAATCTCCGCGAGACCCACAGTTTGCGCAGTATGTTCGCACACGATCAGGATGCGCGCATTTTTCACAGAGGAAAACGCTACCATTTGTGTGACCGTTCTGACACACAGCGCACTGAAATTCATCTCCCATTTCTTCTACCTCCAATCAATATTCACCACATTATGAAATGCGATGACTATAGGAGCAGATTATCCTACTCTTTATGTAAAAACTGTCAAGTATATAAAACCGCCAAAAGGCGGTTTATTGTTTTCTTGCATCAATGTCACTTATTTTTTTCTGAAGTTTTTCAACCACCATTTCTCCGAATTTTTCCGCATCTTCAACAAGCCCGTCTTCGTCTGATTCATCAGCCACTTCAGGAATAATCACATCTGCTTTCCAAGAATCTTTGTTTGGATTTTTTGTAATGTCTAAAGTGACAACAACTCGACCTGCATCGTCGTCCGTGTATTCTATCCACGCATCAACTCCTTCCAAAATATCAGCATGCGTTCCGACTGCAGAATAAAATTTTACTCGATCCATGTCTTCAACTGTTTCAATGCCGAGTTGTTCGATAACTGCTTGCCGAAGTTCTCTGGCAAACGGCTTTTTTGGATTTGTCGGATCTTCTCTTGTGTAACGCCTAACTAAGTCAAGTAATTTATCTAAAGATAAAAAACCATATTTATCTTTCATGATTCGAAAAGCTTCTTCGTGTTCCTTTGATACATCTACACGCCCAAAAGCGTCGTTTTGGAGCATATCCCCTGTATACCCGCGCTGACCGCGGACATCGCCAATACCCATATTTTTATTTGATAATTATTTTTCGTTTTAAACCTTCTTCTCCAAATATAATTCGTCTTGCATTTGTTTTCAAGAGTGATCCAAGCAAGTTTGGCCATTCAATAAAAGTGATCGAATTCGTGTCTTGAGCAAGCTCTTCCAAGGCAAGCGCGCGAAGCTCTGACGAATCTTTTATTCGATATAAATCAACATGAACAATTTTTTTGATTGTTCTGTTCGAGGTTGGATATATATTTACAATCGTAAACGTCGGACTGCGAACAGGACCGTCGTAGCCAAGCGATTTTGCCGCTCCTTGAACAAAAGTCGTTTTTCCAGAACCAAGCTCGCCTTCTAAAAAAACAATATCACCGCCTTTGAGCGTTTTTGAAAAGTCAGCCGCGATTTGTTTAGTTTGATCTGGAGAAGTGGAAGTAAAAATCATAAATTAATTATTCTCTGAGCGAAGACAAGCGTAGCCTTCGACAGGCTCAGGCAATGATTGCCTAAGTTGAAGGTCGTCCAATCAACTATACAAGTCTCATGTTTGGATCTGCAACAAGAGTAAGTGGATCTACAAATTCATTTTTCATTGCGTGATGAGCGCCTGCAATCGCGATCATTATCGCATTGTCGCCTGTTAAAAATAATTCTGGAGCGTGAAAAGAAATTTCCGGATATTGTTTGTACAAAACCTGTTTAAGAGATAAACGTAACAATTGATTAGCTGAAACTCCTCCTGACAAAATTACAGATTGTGGTTGATATTTTTCAACAGCTCTCATTGTTTTTGTAACAAGCGTTTCAACAACTGCTTGCTGAAAAGACGCTGCAATATCTGCTGTGTTATGCCTTTCCGACATTTTAGACCTTTCGGTCCTTTCAGACCTCATTTCCCTTTTTACTGCTGTTTTTAATCCAGAAAAACTAAAATCGAAATCGTCCGAATCAATCATCGGGCGAGGAAAAGAAATTGCTTTTGGATTTCCTTGCTCTGCTGATTTGGCGATCACCGGTCCGCCCGGATATCCAAGACCTAAAAGTTTTGCGACTTTATCAAACGCCTCACCAGCGGCATCATCGCGTGTCATTCCGATTAGTTCATAATCCCCGTGATCTTTCATTAAAATCAATTCTGTATGACCGCCAGAAACAAGAAGACACAACGCGGTGAATTTGGGTTTTGGGTGTTGGGTTTTGGGTGTTGGGTTTATTAATACGCTATAAATATGTCCTTCCAAATGGTTCACAGCAACAAGTGGTTTTTTCCAAACCCAAGATAAAACTTTTCCAAGTTCAACTCCAATCCGAAGTGCTGGCACAAGCCCAGGCCCTGATGTCACAGCGATCGCATCAATCCCATGTCCGTCTTTTTCAATTCCAAGCTCATCTAGTATTGGAAAGATAGACGCGATATGTTCTCGCGCGGCAACTTCTGGAACAACACCGCCAAATTTTTCATGCACAAGAACCTGTGAAGCTAGTAAATGTTTTTCAATTTCAAATTCTCCTTTGTCGTTCTTTTTAACAACGGCTAATGCTGTTTCATCACAGCTGGTTTCTATCCCTAAAACTCGCATATTCCTTAATAAGAGATCCTTCGACTCGCTTCTCTCGCTCAGGATGACACAAAGAATTAATCTTTTGAACGACGGCGAAGATGACTGACAAGAATTGTTTTACGAATTCGAAGCGACTTTGGAGTAACTTCAAGCAGTTCGTCATCTCCAATATATTCAAGACACATTTCAAGTGTCATGTGACGAGCGGGTTTAAGATTGATAGCCTCGCCTTCTCCTTTTGAACGCATGTTTGAAAGTCGTTTTTCCTTGCATGGATTGACTTCAATATCTTCCAAACGAGAATTTTGTCCAACAACCATTCCTTTGTAAACTTCAACGGCGTGCCCTACAAACAAATCCCCTCGCTCTTGCAAATTCGAAAGTGCGTACGACATTGTGACTCCATCTTCCATTGAAATCATCGAGCCATGTTCGTTTGATCCGATGTCACCAGCGAATGGTCGATATCCAAGCAATTGCGTGTTAATAATTCCATGCCCTTTTGTATCAGTTAAAAATTCATTTCGATATCCGATAAGCCCGCGGGTTGGAATTTCAAAATCAAGATACACAATTTTATGCCCCGAGCTTGTCGAAGGGTCAACCTTCATATCTTTCATTTCACCGCGACGCTTCCCCATTTTTTCAATTACGATTCCAGAAAATGATTCTGGACATTCAATCGACACAAGTTCAAATGGTTCCATTCGCGCACCTTTTTCTTCTTTGAAAATAACTTGCGGTCTTGAAACTTGAAGTTCGTATCCTTCGCGACGCATTTTTTCAATCAAAATCGCAAGATGAAGTTCGCCTCGTCCTGACACAACAAACTGCCCATCGCCTTCTGCTTTTTCAACTCGAAGCGCAACATCGTTTAACAATTCGCGTTCCAGTCGCTCTTCCACATGTCGCGCGGTTGAATACTCTCCTTCTTTTCCTGAAAAAGGAGAAGTATTCGCGCCGAACGTCATTTTGACAGTCGGCTCTTCTATTGAAAGAACTGGAAGCGCGACCCCGTTAACGGGATCAACAATTGAATCGCCAATGTGTACATCATCGATTCCTGCAACAATCACAATATCTCCCGCAACAGCTTCATCAACATCCACTCGCGCCAAGCCATCAAACATTTGAAGCACTGTAAGTTTCGCTGTTTCACTTACTCCATCTCGATTGATGTGCAAAACAGATTGGTTTTGTTTTATTTTTCCATTTGCAATACGACCTACTGCCATTCGGCCTTTGAAATTATCATAAAAGATATTCACGATTGCCATTTGAAATGGGGCACCGGCATCTCCAACCGGACCTGGGATATCCGAAACAACCGCGTCCAAGATCGGAGCGATATCTTTCATTTGATCGAGCTTAGGTTCAACTCCAGCAATTCCGCGAATCGCTGATGCATACATAACTGGAAAATGCGCTTGCTCATCTGTTGCGCCAAGATCAATAAACAAATCAAAAGTGTTATTGAGAACCCAACCTGGACGAGCATCTGATTTATCAATTTTGTTTATAACAACAATAATTTTGTGACCGGCTTCAAGCGCTTTCTTGAGCACAAATTTTGTCTGTGGCATTGGACCTTCTTTTGCGTCAACCAAAAGCAAACATCCATCAACCAAATTCATAACGCGTTCAACTTCGCCGCCAAAATCCGCGTGTCCCGGAGTATCAACAAGATTGATCTTTGTTCCTTTCCAATTGATCGAAGCATTTTTGGAAAAAATCGTGATTCCTCGCTCGCGTTCAAGTTCATTTGAATCCATGATCGTTGTTCCCATTGCATCAGAATCTCGAAAAGTGTGCGACTGTTTCAAAAACGCATCGACAAGGGTTGTTTTCCCGTGGTCGACGTGAGCAATGATAGCAATGTTTCGGATGTCTGTTCTCTGCATAACGGCGGAAGAATACAGCAGGTTGACATTTTAGTCAATCACTGATATTCTTATTTGTCTTCAACCGTGGTGGTTGAAGTGTTCGTTTGGGGGAACATGAAGGAAGTCTGCATAATTCTTTCAATCTTGAGCATCATCACAGCGACAGTGTTGTATTGCCACAAGGTTTGGACAAGAAAAATCCATCCAACACTGTCCACATGGATCACGTTTCTGACAGGCGTTGTGTTGAGTCTTGTGACGTTTCTTCTCGCAAGCGATTGGAATTTCAAATCCAATTTTCTCAACACGATTGATGTTTTCATAACGTCCATAATCGTGGCTGTGATAATCGCGCGCGGCACAAAGAAGACTCACTTTAGAGCATTTGAAAAATGGTATCTCGTAGGCGCGGCATTTATTATCGCCTACGGATTCATAACAGGTGACGCGTGGCATTCAAACCTATTCGCACAAGGATTGATCACACTCGGATATCTTCCGACTATCATCACAATGGTGACTGAAAAACGCAACACAGAGTCGTTTGCAACATGGGGAGTGTCAGAGTTTACTTGCTTGATCGCTCTGTATCCGGTGTGGACAAACGGTGATGTTCTCGCGATCGTTTATTTGCTTCGTGGTATATTCATGATTTCTCTCCTTCTTGCGCTAATGGCGTACTACGAGCTTCGCGCAAAGCGCGCTCTTGTCCATCAGACAATGATTGTTTGATGGATTTTTTGTTTTGTCGTAAACTTTCATCGGACAAAAAAGGAGGTCCGATGGGAATCACCATCCTAGATCACCCTATTGCAAAAGACGCCCTCGCAAGACTTCGAGACAAGTCAACACTGCCGGTCGACTTTCGCCGCGAGATCTGCAGACTTAGTTCTTTACTCGCTTTCGAGACAACAAGACATCTCAACACGATAGATACGTCTGTTGAAACACCTCTTGCAACCTCGCCGGCCAAAATCATCGCTCGAAGACACGCACTAGTACCGATCATGCGCGCAGGCGACGGAATGCTTGAAACATTTCGCATTCTTTTGCCAAATGCGTTGGTTTGGCACATGTACGTCTCGCGCGATGAAGAGACGTTCGAACCTCACTGCCATGGGAGCAAGGTTCCAAAGCGTATTCCCCCTGACATCGGAACTTGCTTCCTCCTTGATCCGATGCTTGCAACTGGCGGAAGCGCGAGTTTCGCAATTTCGCACCTCAAGAATGCTGGTGCGAAAAATATCATCATGGTGGGTGTTCTCGGCGCTCCAGAAGGAGCCGCCAAACTCGAACACAACCATCCAGACGTTCCGATCATTCTCGCCGCGATGGACTTACGCCTCAACGAAAAAGCCTACATCGTTCCAGGACTTGGAGATGCCGGCGATCGACAATACCCGACTGAATAACTTTCATTCGGGTCTTTTTTTTATTTTGAAAAACACAATAGTTGAGGTAAAATAGCCGTGATTAAATTGACTATGACTCTTATGAAAACATTCATGCTATTTTTCATCAGTCTTTTTATAATTCCATCTTATGTTTTTGCCGCAACTCCAACCGGAATTCCAACCATAGGAGCTGTTAGCCCAAGAACAGCGATAAAAGACGAAACTGTTTATTATTCAACGCAAGTCACTGACAATGATCTTCTGAAAAGTTGCGAATTGTTTTTGGATGGAAAGTCTGTGGCAAATATGACGATCAGAAAAGATGTCGTTTACGCCACTTATAAAATCACGACCAATGGAACAAAAAAAATGTACACGAAATGCGCTGACACGGATAACAATGTTGTGAACGGAAAAGAAGTTTCTGTTGTTGTCTCGTCCGGTTCAATAAATGTGTCATCTGGAGATTTGATAAAAATGGGATGCACAGGAAATGTTCTCCCAAACGATCCATGTACGGCAGTTTATTATTATGGAGTGGATGGAAAACGACACGCGTTTCCGAACGAAAAAGTTTTCAAATCTTGGTTTGAAAATTATGACGACCTTGTAATCGTGTCCGCAAAAGTTCTGTCAGATGTTCCACTTGGAAAAAACGTAACGTTTCGCCCTGCTGAACGTTTGATAAAATTTTCAACAAATACAGTTTACGCGATTTCGTACACGGGTCTTTTGCGACCGATCGCAAACGCCGCGATCGCTGAATCTATTTTTGGAAAAGATTGGGTGTCGCTAATTGAAACTGTTGATGATGTTTTTTATAGTAACTACCGAGTTGGTGTAACTGTTGAAAGTAGCACGGCCTTTTCTTGGAAAGACGCAAACAGCGCCACAAAGGTCATTGACGCGACGTTTTAGAATTTAGAATAAGCATACTCTACATCGTTAGGAAAATAACGAAATGTTGATTTAAAGTTTTATAATTTTTGGGTCAGGGCATGAATCTTGAATCAAGACCATTACAAACTTAAGAATGGCATATGGCTCCGGCGTTCGACTCCCCACCGCACATGCCGTAGTGGCATGTGCTATAAACAAACTAAAACGTCCAGCTTTCGCTGAACGTTTTAGTTGGTGACCCCAGGGGGAGTCGCCCTCGCCTCTCGCCACTGCAGTGGCTCGGGCTGGGCACCGCCTCGCCATGCCGCCTGCTGGCGGCATATGGCTCCGGCGTTCGACTCCCCACCGCACATGCCGTAGTGGCATGTGCTATAAACAAACTAAAACGTCCAGCTTTCGCTGAACGTTTTAGTTGGTGACCCCAGGGGGAGTCGAACCCCCCTTACCAGGATGAAAACCTGATGTCCTAACCGATAGACGATGGGGCCGAGAGAAACAAATGGCGTGAAGAAGATATCATACGGCTACAATTATATCAAGAGGCTAAGACTTGTGAGATAATAAAATTATATGAGAATATTTTTACCGATTTTGATTTGTGTTGTGTTCTTGTTTTCTGGTTGTGGACTAAAACAACCACAATACTCTGCCACTTTGAACAACTTAACTCAAGCAAACAATTCAACTACGAACTCTGACCAACTAAATAACTCAACTACAACCAACAACCCAACTCCAACTATTCAACAAAAACAAATTACAAATAAAGACCAACGTGATACTCAAGTTCAACCTAAAACTAACGTATCATTTCAAAATATTTTTGAAGGTCAAATTGACGCGCCTCTTTGGCTTTTTGCAGTAACAGATGACGAAGGACAAGTTGTTCTTTCAGCTGAAAAAGATCAAGAAATAATCATGGCAAAATTTGATCCAAACAATCCTAAAGCAAAACTAAATTGGAAAACTATTGTTTCAAAAAACGAAGTTGGGGGCATTGCCGATCACTGGCATGTTTTTGCGCATGGTTATAACTATCTCGTTTTTTCACAACCAAACGCAAATTCAGCCTATGCCGTGAAAGTAGACAAAAATTTGAAACGTGTTGCCATGAACCATATTGTCAATAACTACGAGGTTCCGAAGGATGAACGACCGCCATTCGGGGGTGAATACTTGATCACAAACGACATGTTTCTTGTTCCAGAATTAAACGGCGTGACAGCCGCGTTCTTTCTTCCAACAATTGGTCATAAACTATTTCGAATGGACAAAGACCTAAACGTATACGAAACAAAAAATATCGGGGGTGGAAGTCTTGTTCACGGAAACGGCTCAAGCGCAATTATGACAAAAAATGGATTTGATGTTCTTGCAAGCGACACAATTATGTTTTTGCAACAAAGCGGCGTGCGGCTTCTTCAATATGACAAAAACTGGAATTTTGTTTTAGCTCGCGAGCTAGTGGATTTTAATAATCAATCAATTGGAATGGTAAGCGGGGTTTATCTTGGTGATGGCAGTCTTGTGATGCACTCACGCACAAATATCAATGCGTATGGTCGTGGTGAAATGCCGCCGCCACCAACTCCTGGAGTACTTGCAGATGATGGAGGAAATATCGCGCGCTATGTATTTGATCCTGACGGAAAACTTATAAGCACTGAATATCTGTACGAAGGAACAAAAGCTCACAGACCTCACACTGCTTTACTCAACGACCTTCTAATTACAACGTGGGATAGTTCAGATGGCGGAACAACTTTAAGAATAGACAAAGTTAAATACTAAATCAGCATCTTCGCGGTTGCCTCAACAGCCGCGCGAGCATAACCTTCGAGTCTTGGCGCGATTTGTTCTGGTAAAATTTCGGGTCCTAAAATTCCAAGACCGATCGGTTTCATAAATTCAAGCTGGAGTTTTATTATCGCATCGTAAACAACATGACCCATAACAAGGCCATGTTTTGTTTCGCCACGTTCGATAATTCCAAGCGCAACAGCCCCATCAATATCATCACGCATGAGTAGACGTTTGATCGCGAGTGGTTTTTCAATTGAACCCGGAACCCAAACCTCTTCAACAATTTCAAGATTATTTTCTTTTGCGGTTGCGCGAGCAACTTCTAACATTCTTATAACATATTCTTTGTGAAAAGCCCCAAGAACAATGGCAATTTTTTTCATATATTCCTGTTAATAATCTTATAACTCTAAGACTCCATGACCCCCTTCACCGTCTCAACAATCGTCTGTGTCATTGAATCAATCTCTACATTAACTTTATCACTAATTTTTTTTTCTCCAAATTTTGTGAGACAAAGTGTTTCTGGAATAAACCAAACTTGAAATGTTCCATCATTTTTTTTTGCATCAACAACAGTTAAACTCGCACCATCTAAACCAATAAATCCTTTTGAAAAAATATATCTCATCCAAATAGGTTCAACTTTGAAAGTCATAACTTTATTATTTTCTGATTCATGCACATAAATAATTTCTGCGACCGTTGAGACATGACCTGACATGACATGTCCGCCAATCTCGTCCCCCATTTTTGCTGAACGTTCAATGTTCACAAAATCACCAAGTTTCAAATCACCAAGTGTCGTTACACGAAGCGTTTCTTTCATCACATCAAAACCAATTTGATCTCCATTAATGCGAACGACGGTTAGACACACACCGTCAACAGCAATACTCATTCCTGATTTTATTCCTTCGACCAGCTCAGGGGATAACTCAACTTCAAAACTTCGAAGGCCTGGTTTGTCTTCCAAAACAACAATTGGAAATTTTCCTTTGATAATTCCCGTAAACATAAAGCGTCAATGAAGTTAAAGTAGTCAATTGAGTCAATTTAGTCAATTAATTGTATTGGGCCACTACATATTGCACTCCTGAGCTGTTTTAACTGTTTGTTCGTATTTGTTAAGAAACTGTACAGGAGAAAGAAGATCTAGTGAATGGTGAGGTCGAGTGGTGTTGTACCAACCAAGCCAGTCATTGAGCTT
>JACPHT010000008.1 GCA_016188475.1 Candidatus Uhrbacteria bacterium | reverse complement strand
AGCAATATCGCCCTTGTTCGGCAGGTCCTTGAAAAAGTCCTCCGCAAGCGACTGCTCGAGCGGACCTTTCTTGGATCGCGTCACCGAGAGAGCGAGAAGAAGATCTCTTGCCCGAGCCGAGAGCTTCGCGCCCCAGCTGTCGTTTCTCTTCAGCATTGCTTTGATCGCATCAGCGTCGTCCTTACGCATCGCGTCAGGACTAATTCGAGCGATAGCGACAGAAAGCGGGACGAGTCTACAAGGGAATGGAACAGCTGGAACGTCAACCGTCCGAGCATCCTTTCCTTCACCAACTGTCTTTGTTGTTGCCTGATGAGTCTGGTTCCACGCTCGTTGGGCCATTACAAAGTCACGATCAAGGATAAACGGAGTTACTCCGTCGGAATCCTTTTGAATATTTCCATCATCGTCGCGAGCCGGAACGAAAATTCGATCCGGAAACAAGTCGCACTCGACAACGAAATTTTCAGTTTTGTCTCTGGCAGAAAGCTCATCATCTAAGCTTTTGGACTTTCGAAGCATTGCCTTGATCGCTTCGACATCGCCCTTGCGCAACGCGTCGGGGCTGATTCGAGAGATCGCGGCTAGCCAATTTGACCATTTCATCACACTTCTCCATTGTCGCCATGCGGCGGTCATTGCGATGACCATTTGTTCACGAAAGACGCAATTTGTCAAATGTTCGGATCAATTTTCAATTTTTTACCTCCAAAAACATGAAAATGCAGATGTTTTGATTTTTGAAATGATCCAACGTTTGTTTCAATTTTTGCTCCGATATTTTGATAATCAAAACGAGTAATAATTTTTTGAATGGCTGAAAAAATTTCATCGCGAACGCCATCAAAAATTTTATCCATGATATCTTCGACGTGTATTTTAGGAGTTACGATAAAATGATATTGGTAAAGAGGATTGGTGTGAATAAATGCTATCACTGTTTCAGACTCGTAAATCATTTCAACCAAAATTTTTTTCGGTATGATTAAATCGCAATAAATATCTTGACCCACATCATGAATATAATTTTTTATTATTGAATTATCAGCGTTATTCATATTATTTGTAAAGTAACAAAAATTCAATCAAATGTCCACGATTTTTGGCATTTGATTGAATCAGGTTCTTTTTCGACAGACCAGAATTATCCAATTTTCAGTGTGACTATTTTGTGATGTTAAATAGACAAAACAAAGTCAATAGTATTTATCACATGTCTTCAGTATTGACTTATTTTAATAGAGATAATAAGTTAACACAAATCTCAAATACAGCTGTGTTTAGAGATTTTATGGTGGTTCTTCTACAATTGATATTTTGGGGGTGTGATGATTATTTCTTTCAGTGGACCTTCCGGAATCGGAAAGGGCTTCATTAAAGAACGACTGCTGAAACTTTATCCGCACATCAGGGAATTGATGTGGCTTACGACTCGTACTTTGCGATCAAACGAGAATGGAGGGAATAGAATCCACGTTTCACTTCCTGAATTCAATCAGTTGGTTGAGTTCGGCGATCTTGTCTTGATTCAAGATCTACACGGTAATCGTTACGGTCTTAGAAAAGAAGACCTACTTCCAAGTTCAGATGTAGTAATTACTGAGTTGCACCCAGACAATCTGGTAGAAGCGCTAAGAATCAACCCAGCTATTTTTGCTGTTGGTCTTGTAACATCTGATCTCTCGTTGTTACACAAAAGACTTTCCATTATACGAAAAACGGAAATCAAGGAAGAGATAGAAAAAAGAGTCGCAACAGCGAAAAGCGAGATCGAAACAATCCTGCGGCAAAAGTCGTTATTTGTTTCAATAATCGAAGTTACTGAAGCCGGAGAAGCTCTTGTGCTGGACGAAGTACTTTCAGTTTTAACACCACTTTTAACCAAGAAAGGAGGATAGAACATGCCTCTTAAGACGCAAGTAGGTGACATTAGCCTACAGACACCATTGTTGCTGGCTTCAGGATATATCACTGAAACGCCCGAGTTCTTTTTAAGAGCTCAACAACATGGCTGTTCCGGAATGATCACAAGGTCGCTCAAACAGCATGTTCCTCCGGAACGTTTAAGGATTCCAGCTCCACGCTATGCAGTTTTTGACAAAGACAGCATGCTCAACTGTGAATGGGGAAACGAAAATCCGTGGACGGATTGGAAAGATTACGGAGTACACCAAGTCAAAAAGACAGGCTGTCCGATCATCATCTCGCTTTCTGGGCGCGAATCAGATAGCTGTTGCTATATGATTCATGTCTTCGACGAGATAGGTGTTGATGCTTATGAGATCAACATCTCTTGCTCGCACTCTGGAGCACTTCACGGGAATTTAAATGTCGATGCACTTCATCTGGAACAACTGATGAAAAAAGTGCGCGGCATTACGACTACACCGATTTGGATTAAGCTGTCGTACTCGGATCTACTTATCTCAATGGCCAAAAAAGCGGAAGAGCTTGGAGCTGATGCTGTTGTCTGTACAAACAGCATAGGGCCCGGAATGTTGATCGACACCAAAACTGCCAAACCAAAACTTGGAATCAAGGGCGGAGGTGGCGGAATAACTGGAAAAGCAATCTTTCCAATTGCTCTATGGTGTGTGCATCAGCTTTCCAAGACGCTCACAATCCCAGTCGTCGGTTGCGGTGGAATTTTCACTGCAGACGATGTAATTCAGATGCTCATGGCAGGTGCAAGTGCGGTTCAGCTTTACACCGCGCCTGCGCTCAAAGGTCCGGCAGTCTTTGAACAAGTTACGAATGGCTTGAATAGGTTTCTCGTCGAGAATCCAAAGCATGCTTCAGTCAGAAATCTTATCGGACTTACGCTCAACAAGACGGGAGATCATCGGTTTTCATCGCCTCGTCCAATCGTGATCGAAGAAAGGTGTACTGGCTGTGGAATTTGTATCCAGTCCTGTGCCTTTGGCGCCCTTTCAATGGTTCGCAGTGTAGATAAAAAAGCATTGGCGAAAATTGCCGACAACTGCATTTCATGCAATGCTTGTGTTGGTGTGTGCCATACAGAATTTAACGCAATCGCAGGGTCATTTTAGGAGGTTACATGGGAAAAACATACACAATCGCAGTGCATTGCGCTAAGTGCACAGATCTGCTTTACAGATACAAAAAGGAGGGCGCAGGAACGCTCATCAAGTGTTATGCTGATATGATACTGTCGGACTTCACCAAAGGTGACCTTAAGTGTCCTGCTTGTGGTCAAGAGTTCGCTCGACACGCGATCATTCACAACAGACCCGCACACAAGATTATTCGAGGGAAAGTCTTTGTGAGGGGTCATCATGGATGATGGTTCTTGTGACATCTCATCTCTAACGAGCGCCTTGGTTTAATCCAGTTGCTCGTTTTTTTGCTGTTTTTTAAAAATGAATAAAAAACTCGGAGTGAAACGTTTCTTTCTCAGAATTAACTGTTGAATATTTTTAATTGTATAAAAATTTCCACTGTCAACTTCTTCTTTTTGCAAGGTTATTAGTTCATTTGTCTTCATGGTGAAAAAAGCCATCATTGCGTAGATGCCTTTTCCAACCGGAGTTTTTTCTTTAGAAATAAATTTTATTTTTTTTATTTTTTTTAACCCAAGTTCTTCTTTTAGTTCACGGATTGCTGCCTCTCGATAATTTTCGCCCAGTTCAACATGTCCTGCAACCGAAGCGCAAAAATAATTTGGATAACGTGACTTATTTTTACTTCGTTTTTGGATAAACAATTGTCCTTTAGAATTATAAACAAATATCTGAACAGAACGAAGCATAGATTTTTCTTTATATGCCTGGTCTTTTTTTTTATATCCAATAATTTGGTCAGAATTATTTACAATTGGATAGCTTAATTTCATAAGATTACTGTTCCGTCTATATAAACTTCACTTGCTGGGATCGTTACGATTCTATCCCATCTGAAATTCAGAGAATTGAAAACAGTTTCGTTCAATATATGTTTTTTAACTTGTTTGCTTGAATTGGATGGATCAGGTTCGAGGCGATAAACTTTTGGCGAAGTCGCGTATTTCACAATCGTATAATTTGGATGATGGTCTGTGTAATTAATTTCCGAACCGATCGTGTATTTGTATAACAACGCTTTATCGACATCTTCGATCCAGCTCCATGAATAATTCAGTCCAAGAAATACTGTTTCGCTTGTGATCCAATATCTTTCAGTTCCAAGCAACAGATAAACTTTTGGATCAGCAACAATTTTTACAAGCGCGCCATACTTTGGATCATACTTTGGACCCCACGGCATGAATCCTAGGGGGTCATTCCACACAGCGTCTAAGCTGGATTTTGAAATCGTTTTTACATCAGACCACGAATCAAAATACGAAAAGAAAATGTTTGGATTTGTAAATGCGCGTTTTGTGCAATCTTCAGTTATGTAATAAACGGCTGGCGAAGTTGAAAGTTTGTAAGCTGAACCAATCGTCAGTGAACATTCAACTGTTGACGATTGAGAAGAATCAACTGTGAAACTAAAACTTGCTGTTGGACTTGTGTTTCCAGCCGCGTCTTTTGCAAGAATTTTTATTGTATGTGAACCGTTTGCCAAAGACGAAGTTGTGTAAGTTAAATTTCCGCCAATATCAATCAATGATCCGTCATCAACTTGAACTAAATATGAAGTGACACCAGCGTTATCAGTTGAAGCGTTCCATGTGAAAGTTGGTGTTGTGTCGCCGGTGCTGCTAATTTTTTGAAGATTTGGCGGTGTTGATGGCGAAGATGTATCAGCTGAAGTTCCAGTAATTGTCCATGAGTAAGAAGCTGGAGTCGCGTCGTAATTCAAGGCCGCGTCAACAGCTCTTACATAAAATGTGTGACTTCCAGATGAAAGACCAGAGTATGATTTAGGGCTTGTACACGCAGAAAAAATTGAAGTGTCCATTCTGCATTCGAACGCGACCGAAGTTATCGAGGTTCCACCATAACCAAAAGTAAATGTCGCTGTTGTATCAGAAGTTGATGACGAAGGTTCTTGAATGATTGAAGTTTCTTGAGCTGTTGTATCCAAAATTATACTGGAAGTATATTGCATGCCTAGATTTCCAGCTGAGTCTTTGAATTTCACTTTTACAGTTTTGTTTCCGTCCCCACTTGGTAGATAGATTGTCTTTGACGTTGAATATGATTCGAACTGTTCAGTGTCTAGTGTTCCATCAACTGAAACTTGCATGTAAGCGCAACCGACATTGTCAGTGCACGTTGTTGCGAGTGTCACCGCAGTTGAATTTGTCGCGGCAGAATCGTTGTTTAGTTTTATGGTTCCAGTCGGCGCGCTTGTGTCATTAACAGCCGCGCTTACGACCACTGAAATCGGAGCGCCATAACCCACATTGTCCGCCGTATCATGACAAGCAAAATAAACAGAATAATTTCCAGCAGAAGGGAACACATAATTTATTTGAGCTGTTCCAGTCGCGGTTCCAGGAATGTTCACGCTTCCTTGCGGAGTGTTGTTTACGATCAAGTAGCAAATGTTCAAACCAAAGTTGTCACTGTACGATGCTGAAAAATTTTGTGAGACTCCAACAGTTGCTGTTGCTGAACCTGTTGCTATTCCAATCGATGGCGCTGTTGTATCAATACTGAAGTTTTTTGTTGTTGCGGATCCAATATTGCCGGCGTTGTCAACTGCTCGAACAGCAAATGTGTGATTCCCGTCAGTGATTGCTTGAGATAAAGTCAAAGTCAAACCGCTTCCAATATTCACATAAGCCGCTCCGTCGAGTGAGTATTCATAGTGGGAAATACCAGTGCCGTAAGTTCCTTGAACGTCGTCTGTCGCAGAAGACCATGAGAAAGTCGGAGTGTTGTCGTTGTTTGATGTTGTTTGCATTATAGAAACACCACTTGGTAAAGCGCTGTCGTATAGCCAGATTTTTCCAGTCCATCCGACAGCCCAAGCATAGTCATCTATTGAGACAGTGTCTGTTAGATAACCACCGACATCTTTATTAAGAATCCAGTTTGAACCTCCGTCTGTTGATTTTAATAATTTTCCTGTTGTGAGTGTCGCAAGCCCTATACCGCTTGAACTCATTTTTACTGAAGTTATCCCGCCTGTTGTTGAAACAGACTGCGAGACAACTGACCAATTTAATCCACTATTAATTGTTTTTAAAAATCCAGGTCCGCCATTTGAACTAACACCGTTTGCCGCGACCCAAACTTCAGCGCTATCAGTTCCAGGTTTAACATAAACATCTTGCAAAGTATTTGTTGTTCCAGAATTTTGGGTTGTCCATCCACCCATTGTGTCAAATTTCAAAATAACACCACCTGATCCAACAGCCCAAGCTCTTTTCAAACCAAAACTATAACTTCCACCACTAACACCAAACAATGTTTGAGTTGTGAGAGGAGCCTGTTGTGTCCATGTTGCTCCAGAGTCAAACGTATAAAGAATTGTCCCGCTGGAACCAACGATAAAACCGGTTTCAGAACTTAGAAATTGAATTGATCTTAAAGTTGTTGTGACGCCCGATGTAACTGAAGTCCATGTGTCTCCGCCATTTTCTGATTTCATGATTTTACCTCCGTCTCCAACAACCCAAGCAATGTTTGAACTGACAAAGTCAACATCTTGCCAGTTGTTCACAACGCTTCCTTTTGAAAGCCACAATTGTCCGCCATTCGTGGTTTTAAGAATTACTCCAGAATCACCAACAGCAAGACCGGTTATGACATTGTACATGTCGATACTATTTAGACTTACGGTTGTTCCAGAAGTTTGCGCGATCCAATCCGCGGCTTGAGCTGGCAGAACCCAAGATGCGCTTATGATAATTGCAAACAATAAAAGCGTTTTGATTTGATTTTTTGGCATATTTTACTTTAACTATACTACAATTGACTTTGCGATGGAATCGTGCTAAAAATAGCCCTCGCTCTTTACAATGCGAGACAGGAGATGACATGCGATACGTCAGCCTTTTGTTCGCCATGTTGGCGTCCATAATTGAAGTTTCGGCAAATGCAGAGTGCGCCAAAACTATTGCTGTGTCTGAAATTCAAAAAGCGGCAATGCAAGGTGAAAACGCTTTTTCTGACATGAACGTCTCTGCTCTTCTTCAGCAAGCGCAACGTGCCAGAGAGCAAATCGTTGTGTGCGTTGCAGAACCAATCAGTCCATCTAGTGCCGCGGCATTTCATCGGCTCATGGCGCTTGACGCGTTCACTCGTCATAATGATTCGCGCGTCATAGCAGAGTTTCATGCGGCGCGGCGGCTTGAACCAGGGTATATACTTCCAGCGTCGGTCGCACCGATTGGACATCGGCTACATGAGCTTTATGCAAGCGCGGCAAGCGCTGAAGACGGAATTTCAGAATCCGTTTTTGCGCCAGAGGGTGGATACGCGATTGTCGGCGGAGTTCGAAATGCTCCAAGACTGTCTGCAACGCCATTCATCATTCAAGTCTATGGTCCAAAAGGTGTGTGGATCGAAACCCGATACATCCAGCCTGGTGAGAAATTGCCGGTTTGGGGTCAGAACATACTTGGTATAACAGCCAAGGACTTAGGAATCGACACTGTCCCGACTTGGAAAAAGCCAATAGCGTGGTACATTGCGGCAGGAGTTTCGACTTTGGTCGCAGGTACGTTCTATGGTTTGGCGCTTCGAGAAAAGTCGCTGTTCAACGATGAGTTAACTCCTGATTCTGACTTGTCAGGACATCGCGACCGCGCTAACGCCTTTGGCTGGACAGCTGTTGGAACAGGCGGACTCGCGGTAGTTCTATCAGGCATTGGAGTTGGATTTCAATTCGGCTTCGGAGGTGAAGAGGAGAGGTTGCCAGATGATTGATTTGGAAACGATCAAAACTGCTTTTGCAACACATCGCAGTGGCCGTTTCCGTGTCGAGCGTTTGGTTGGCAAAGGTGGCATGGGAACGGTTTTCTACGCAGTTGACACAGGGTTTGATCTTCCTGTTGCGATCAAGATTATCAATCCTGATCAACTCGAAAATCCGCAAGTTCTTGCTCGTTTCAAAAAAGAAGCGCGCATCATACGCAGGATCGAACATCCGTCTATCGTCAAGGTTTACGACCTTGATGAGATCGATGGGCTTCCGTACATCGTGCTTGAGTGGGTTGATGGTGGAGATCTCTGGAATTTCGTTGAAAATAACGGAGCGCTTCAACCTGATGTTGCTGTAAACGTAATGGTTCTTGTGTGCGCTGGTATTGAACAGGCTCACACGCAAGGCGTTATTCATCGCGACATCAAACCAGAAAACATTCTGTTGACCCCGAACGGTTTTCCAAAGATAACCGATTTCGGCATTGCACGAATGGAAGACGCAAGAACTCGGCAGACTAAAGACGGGGTCGGTATGGGGAGTCTTGGCTACATGGCTCCTGAGCAGGTTGATCGAGTGGCATTGGTTGATGAGCGCGCGGACATTCACGCGCTTGGCGTTACTTTCTGGGCAATCATGCGCGGTGAAGAACCGCCAGTTGGATTCTTCTTTGCCCCGACAATCGAAGACAAACCAGAGCTCATGAACGGAATTCCGGAGTCTTTGCATGGCGTGATCATCAAGGCAACTGCGCTCAAACCAGAAGCGCGATACAGTTCTGTGCGTGAGTTGCGTGACGCTCTACAAGCATCTCTTTCTGGACTCTCGAAATCTTCACAGACTCAATTGTTTGGTGGAGAAGGGGATCCGCTGCGAATTCTTCCAAAGCCAACACCGTCGGACTTGTCTGGTATGGGTTTTGCTCAAACCGATGAGTTTGACAGCTTCAATAGTGATGAGCATTTGCGTCGTGTGCGTAAAGCTCGACGTGGCGCGCTTGCGCGGTTATCAGCTTTTGTGCTGGTAATGGTTATCGCAATAGCTAGCGCTGTTGTGTATTTCTCGCGCGAACAAGATCGTGAACACAATGTCATTCCGAGCATTTCAACTTCGATAAAACAACAGCCTTCGACAAGCTCAGGCAATAATTTTGTCGAAGGCAATGACTCTCGTTTGTTGGAACAGGAAGAAGTTCGACATCCGAGATACGAAATTGAATTTTTCGCAACTCCGAGACTCCATGACTCAATAACTCCACGACTCAAAAAGCTCGAAAAACCAAAACCGATTGAACCACTACCAAAGGTTGAAGAGCCCAAGGTCGAAGTGGTCAAACCATCAGTCGAAACTGTGCGTGTCGGCTTTTCATCTCCTGATGACGATTATGTCAAAGCTTGGCTTGTGGGAGAATCTGGAAAGCACAGACTTCCATGTCAGGTTGTGCCTGGAACATATAAAATTATTGTCCAGTTCGCAGGACGCGACACTGAACAGCCCGGACCAATTCTCGTGGTTCACTCTGGCGAACCACTAAGCGTCAACTGCAACAGCAGTTTTGAACTATGTAAAGTGCGTTGAGTTTTCTCTCTGACCCCGCACCTTTTCACAAAGGTGCTGGGGTCTTTTTTTATATCTTCACATTTTCACTTATTTCGTGCATCATATCCGTGTATGATTGATATCAAATATCTTTTGGAACAACCAGATAAAGTTACTGAAAACAATACTCGTCGTGGAAAGGACATCGATGTTTCGTTTGCTGTAAAACACGCAAAAGACCGTGCAGAGAGTTTGGAACAGGTTCAAGAACTTCGCACAAAAGCGAATGAGCTTTCCAAAACAGTTTCAACAGCATCGGCGGAAGATCGTCCGGCAATAATTGAACAAGGCAAGCAAATCAAAAATCAAATAAAAGATTGGGAAGAAAAACTCGCTCAAGCCGAGTCTTTGCTAAGCGCTGAGCTTTTCAAATATCCAAACATTTTGCGCGGTGATGTTCCAACTGGAACTAATGGATTACAAAACGAACAAGTCAGAGTGTTTGGTGAACCAACAAAATTTTCATTCACACCAAAAGATCATCTTGAACTTGGCGAAAAACTTGGAATCATTGATGTTGAACGAGCCTCTAAAGTTTCTGGCGCACGGTTTGTTTATTTGAAAGGTGACGCTGTTTTGTTAGAGTTCGCTTTAATTCAATACGCGCTTTCTGAACTTCTCAAAGAAAAATTTATTCCGGTTATTCCTCCACATTTGATTTCGATAGACTCGATGTCATCTATGGGATATTTGCAACATGGAGGAGAAGAGGAAATTTATCATTTGAAAAATGACCCGATGGTTTTGATTGGAACATCAGAGCAAGCGCTTGGACCAATGCACTTGAACGAAGTGTTAGATGAAGAACAGTTGCCGCTTCGATACGCTGGTTTTTCTCCGTGTTATCGCCGCGAAGCTGGAAGTTATGGGAAAGATACTCGCGGAATTTTGCGAGTGCATCAATTCGACAAAATCGAGATGTTCAGTTTCACAACACCAGAACGATCGGACGAGGAGCACGAGCTTTTGCTTTCAATTGAAGAACGTTTAATGCAAGGCCTTGGGCTTCCGTATCGTGTAATGAAGTTATGTTCTGGCGACACAGGAACACCGTCGGCTCGAACATATGATATTGAAACATGGATGCCGTCGCAAAACATGTATCGCGAAACACACTCAACATCGAACACAACTGATTTTCAAACTCGTCGGTTGAATATCCGCGTTCGTCGAAAAGGAAAAAATGAATGCGCGCATGCTTTGAATGGCACAGCGTTTGCGATCGGACGAACGTTAATTGCTATTTTGGAGAATTATCAGCAAGAAGATGGAAGTATTGTTGTGCCAAAAGTTTTGCAACAATTGATTGGTAAGGAAAAAATTGGATAATGTTATACACATTAAGATGTTTGTAAAAAGTGCGGAATAGATTAAGCGTCAATTTCGCATTTTTTTGTTTGTTTTATTTTGTTATGTTTATTTGACATTACAAAAATTTTAGCTTATTTTAGCAAAAAATCAATTGACAGACATCAAAATGTTTGGTTTTATAACAGTAGATCGTCAAAAATTTCTGTTCTGATCGACGAATGAAACGGGACTGCGATATAGATCACAGACGTTTCCGGAATCGACAATGCGGATATTTAGCGGTTCAAAAATTGGTGACCAAGCGGTGATGGGAGGCGCCGCGGCTGTCAACCAACTCGAGCAGGCGCGCGAAGGCCTCGCGCGCCGAACGAGGCGGTTGACGTCTCTAGAAAGAGGTGAATCATGTTCACCAAGTTAGAGAGCAGAATGTTTCTGCCGGTTCTGATCGTGTGTTTTCTAGGTGGATGTTTCCAACGCGTTGGCGCAAAGCCAACAATCAACAGCTCGTCTTATGACGAGATGGAAGTTGGCGATGAGTCGCCCGTAAACCCTGTCGAACCTTTCAACCACGATTCCAACAAAGGAGGCGGAGGTAATACCAAGTTGCAAATGCCGTTTCCAAAAGGTGTGTTGTCTTTGTGTACTCAGGGAGTTTCTGGAGACTACAGTCACAATCAAAAAAGCACGCGTTATGATCTTGACTTTGACACTTCAAACACAGAGCGTGAAGAGATGTATGCGCCGATTTCTGGGGTTGTACATGTTCATACTGAAGCCGAAACCGGAAGCGGGTTTGGTAATCACATCTGCATCGACATAGGTGGCGATTATTATGTTGTCATTGCGCACTTGGACGAGATTCTTGTGTGTGATGGATGCGAGGTGACCTCAGGGCAACTTATCGGAATCGAAGGTTGCACTGGTCTGTGCACCGGAGATCATGTTCACATAGGTCTTCACAAAGGCGACGCAAAGCTTCCGGCTGAAAAAGGCGAGTCGATTTCCACGACTTACACGATCTCTGATTCTTATGGTGAAGAAAAGACACTCACAAGCGGACAGTTTGTGTGCGGGCTTGGAACTGGCAAGAAAGGAGATTTTGAACCAGTTGGAAAGTACTACCAGTCAGCTCTTCCTGTTGCGTTTGGTCATCCAGACGGAACCATCGTCAAAACAGCGCAAGACGCCAAAGTGTACCTGATCGAAGACGGTGAATTGCGTTGGTTCAAAAACGAAGAGGTGTTCTGGAGTTATGGGTACGATTTCTCAAACCTCGTTATGATCTCTGACGAGGAACTTGAGTGCTATCAGATTGGCATTCCTTTCAGTGAAAAAGGACTTGTCGCGGCTTTCCGGGATCCGATTGGTACGCTTTGGCTCGTTGTTGGAGCGCCAAACCAGTGGAATCGATATCGAATCAAAGTGAACGGTATCGGATGGGAAGCCGTGCTTCAATCTTGGGGCTTGTCCTACACATCGGCAAATCCGCCGCCAAAAGTTGCATGGTGGGATTCGTATCTTTCCCAATGGGCAGAGAAAAGCGGGAAAGCTCAATTCCGTAACGGTGCACTCTTGAAAGAGTATTCTAAAAGTGATGTGTACGTTGCGGCTCAAAATGCGGCAATGCCGATTAAAGATTGGGAAACCTATCTTTTGATGGGTTTTGGACAAAGGCCGATCATTGAAGTCGAAGATAATGTGGTGAAGTCCGTTCAACCATTTATCGGTGGTTGTGTAAGTGGTACATACTGCATTTCAAGTGAGATTGTGGAGACATGTGGCCACCCCATGTTTGTGGCCAAGTACGATCCACCTTCTGCTAAGGATGAGTCTGATTTGGGAATGGCAGGGTTTCAGGAGGATGACGAAGAGGACACAGATGGCCAAGAGGGCCTAGAGGACCCAGAGGTCGAAGAAGCTGAAGAAGCTGAAGAAGTGGAACAGCAGGAGGAAACGGATGGGCAGCAGGAGGAAGTAGATTCACCTGTCATCCCGAGCGAGCGTCAGCGAGTCGATGGATCTCCTGCTGAAACCTCTGTCACTTTCACTGTAAGCTATCCAAATTCAGAAGTTCGGATGCTGAATGTTCAAATGTATAACAGCAAGTCTGACCTTGGCGGATGGTGGGACAAATCTGCGTTCGATTCGGACAACGATGTGTTCTTATCATTCGACCAAGTTCCAGAAGGAGTCTGTGGTTTTAGACTAAACGTAAGCGAAGGAAATCCTGCTTACGCATGGCTTTGCGCTGGAAACGGTTCAACAGCTAGTCTTGATCCAAGCGCAAACATTGTGATCGAGTACAAAGGCGTCGTTTACACAAAAGCAGATCTAATAACATGGTCTGCGAACGACGGTCCAGCTTCAGGTTGCTCGGCTCTACTCAAAATTTGGAATACAGCCGAATGCAATCCGTAATCTATCATTCAGCAACGACTTCCGGCGGAGCCGGATCCGGTCTTTAGGTCGGAAAAGTCGTGGACTACTTCTGCCTGTGCACAAACGCACAGGTTTTTCTTTTGTTTTTCTGTTATAATTACGTCAGTTATGCAACCGTCGCACTCACGTGTTACAGCGGCTCTTTTGTGGCTTCGGGCGCGATACGAAAAACTTTCAGCGCGTAAATACGGACGCGTAAGTTTTTTGCTATTTGTAATTTCAATGGGAATTTTTTCATTTGTTAAACCAGTTTTAGCATGGCCGATTCCGTCCGGTGATGACATTGCTAATCTAATCTCAACTGTTGGTAACCTTTTTGCTGGCTTGCTCGCAGGACTAATAGTCACTGTAATAGAGTATTTGATTCCGGTCATGCTTTACAATGATTTTTCAAACGCGCCTGTTGTTGTTTATGGTTGGGCGCTAATGCGCGACACAGTGAACATGTTTTTTGTAATTATTCTTATTATTATCGCGTTTGGAACGATTTTTGGTAGCAGTAGATTCAAATGGCAGACTCAAGTTCCGCGCCTTCTTATATTTGCGGTTCTCATAAATTTTTCTAAAACCCTAGCTGGTCTCATGATTGATTTTGGACAAGTTGTGATGCTTACATTCGCGAATGCTCTAAGTGAGATTGCTGCAGGGAACATGATCGAACTTTTTGGACTTAATAAAATATCTGCTTTTTCAAGCAGTGGACAAGCTTTTCAATCTGGTGGAGAAGGGGTCGGAGCATGGGGACTTGCGTTTGCAAGCATTGCCGCGGTTTTTATTCTTGCATGGATTCTCATAATCTTACTTTTAATGTTTGGAATTTTGTTATATCGAATTGTCGCTTTGTGGGTTGCGATTGTTCTTGCGCCGCTTGCTTGGTTTGTTGGCGGAGCTCCTATCATAAAATCAAACGCTTATTCCGAGTGGTGGGAAAATTTCAAATGCCTTGTCGCGATTGGTCCTGTTATAACGTTTTTTTTATGGCTAGCGCTTGCTGTTGCAGGAGCAGGATCAACAGCGCAAGGTTTTGACACAGGAACGGTCGCGCTTGGTAATTCCGCTGGTTGGTTGACAAAGATTTTTGAACTTCAAAGTTTTATGAGTCTTGTTGTCGGTTCCGCAATGATTATGGTTGGAATGGATACAGCACAGAAGTTTTGTTCAGCATCAAAAGCGAAATTTATCAGTGGACAGATTGGAAAAGCTATTGCGGCAGGTCCTGCAATACTTGGTGTTGCAAAAGGTGGGGCAATGAGGGGTGTCGGATGGGCTGGAAGAAAAGTAGGTATTGCTGGGCGAGCTGTAGGCGGAGCTGGAGTTAGATATGCCGGATCGTTTGCTGAAACAAAACCAGGATTAAAGTTGCTTACAAAACGTGGTCGTGCGCAAACGTGGAAATCTGTCGCGGGAGCCGCTGGAACAGGGGTAGTTGGTAAAACTTTAGGCCTTACAGCATCTCGTCGTGCGCAAGCGCTTCTTGGTGAACGTTATGAAGAAATCGCAAAAGCCGGAGAAAAATATAAAGACGATACAAAAGCAACCAAACTTAGCCAGTTGGAAAGGTTTGCGCAAAGTGGCACAAAAACGCTTGGAGGCAAACGCGAGGCCCAAGCTTTATTTAAGGAAGCTCTTGGAGATGAAGAAATGCAAAAAGAATTAGTTAAATCCGGAAGTTTGAACAAACTTTGGGAAAAGTATGGGGCGTCGATGGAATCGGATTTTGAAGGAGACGCAAAAACAACCGATCAACTCAAAAAGTTCAAAATGAAATATGCCAGCATGACAGGAGTGTCTGATTTGTTGAAAGAAAAAGCTGATATAGAAGGTTTGGATCCAAGCGCTTTGTTGGATGAAAAAGTTCGAGAGAGAATGGAGAAAATCGATGTTAAAGTTAATGTTCAAGAAGAGGAAGAAGTTGTTGGAAAAGACGGGAAGACTAAAAAGAGGAAAAAGAATGTTGAGAGAACAATGACAGCGGCCGAAGCTATCGCGCAAGGACATTTTGGTGAGGATAAAAGAAAAGCTTTGGAAGGACAATCTGCTCCAGTTAGCGACGCAGATTTGCGTTTGCTTTCTTCAGAAGGTGTTGTTGGTCGTGGATCTGATTCAGTACAGCGCGCCACAAGTCTTGCAATACAAGACGGTGATATGAAACGAGTAAACTCTATCGTTTCATCAATCAAAGAAGAATACGAGAAACCTCCAAAAAAAGGTCAAACATTGGAACAAAAAAATGAAGAACGATTCCGTGCCAAGCAAGCGCTGGACTCAATCAAGGCTCAACTTCAAAACAAAATGCAGATTGATCAAGTTGCAAAGAAGTCGACAGTTGGCACTCAAAGAATGCTGGAAAATTTAGAGATTCAACATAAAGAAGCCGCTAACACAGCTGGCGCAACAGGTGAAGAAGGAAGATTTGGTCGTGTTCCTCCTGCTTGGAGTGAAAAAGATCCCGTCGCCTTTGTTCGAGCGAATTTTGCAAATGCTTCAGAGTCAAGACTTGAAAACGCAGAAGGACAGTTGTGGGAGCAATATAGAAATAAAAATTTGGAACGTGAAAATGCAGTTTCGCAATACAGCAGTAAATTGAGTCAGGCGCGAGCGAAACTGGATTCGGAAGGACAAGCGGCGCTTGATCGTCTGTCAGGTGAAATGGCGAATATTGATGATCAGATGCAAACACTTGATCAGGATTTTTCAATCAAAGCGAGGCAGGGAGATCTGGCAGGACAGAGCACTATTAGAAAACAGATAGAAGATTTGAAAGCTAGAAAGGAACAAGTTGGAAATCAATTACAAACCAAACTCGGTGAAAAAGGGTCTGTGAATCCTGAATCAATTACTGAAGTAAAGGAATTGAAAGACAAAGTAAATCAACTTGAGCAAGAAACCGAAAAAGCTAGAACTGCGGCAAAAGAAGTTGGAAAATTGATGAGCGAACGCAGTCAGCAAGCGTAAATATTTTCATGACAGAACAAACAGACAAATCCAAAATCGCCAAACAGCTTTCGCAAGAGGCAACAGACTATTTTCTTTCAAACGAAGAGATCGAGGAAGAACAAAAAATTGCGATCCAGTTTGGGCTTAACATTGATCAGACGTCAATACTCGGTGCTGAAATTTTCAGGTTTGTTTCCGGAGTCTATTCGGAAGATCAATTAAAAAATAAATTGAAAGAACGCCTTGGATTGTCAGATGGGAAAATTATTGAGTTATTGTCTGTTATAGACAATCGGCTTTTGGCGCCAATGAAGGATTTGGTTCCGAGACTTTCTGATTCGAGTCTTGATACATTTGAAAAAAAGGACGAAGAAGAAATAAAAAAAGTGATTGAAACTCGCAAGATTATTTTACAGCCGACGATCACTTCACTTGAAGATGCTGTATCACGGATTTGTTTGCAAATTTCAACTGTTATTAAAGACAAAAAATTAGAAAACCGATGTAAAGAAATTGTTTCAACGCGAGTTCGCGACGTAAGAGACAAAAATCAAACTCGCGAATTACTTTGTCGATCAATTGAAAAAGGTGGACTTGGAATTTCAGAACAAGAACTTGAGAAAATTATCCAAGTGATCGAAGAAAATATAGAAGCTTTCCGCGTTCGCAAACAAAAAGTTCTTGAATCTGAACAGCAAAAACAACAAGCGAAAAAACAAGAACAAAAAATTGACCATGAACAGATGAAGCAAAAAGAAACCAAACTATTCGATAGGCGATACGTGTCGTTAACAGGAAAAGTTCCAACAGAGTCAATATCTTCTGTAGCCCCAGCGCTTGCACGTGCGACAGTTGCGACTTCTATTCAAAATCATCTGGAGCAACAAGCTTCAAGAATCGATACACAAAAAGTTAAACAAGTGATTGAAAAAACAATTCCATCACCAACACCCAACACCGGACCAGGCTTCGCCCGGCAACACCAAAAACCACTTGTTCAAGATGTTCAGTTCGCTCGCCGTCTTGCAGGGCCGACAGATGAGCTTCGTTCCATCGATTTGGAACGTTTTCGAAGGTTGTCTCAAGATCCGACTCAAGCGGTTCAACGAATAAAAGATATGCTCGATCTGTTGGAAGAACAAAGTTATGAAAAACGTGTTCAAGGTCTTTTGTCGTTTAAGGATTCTCCTTTGTTTAAATTGTATGCGGGAGTTATTCAACAAGCGTTGGTCACAGGAAATGGAATAGACGCGTCGCTTGGGAATCTCAAGCGCAGTGAGTATGATGCACTTATGAAGTTGAATTCAGAGATAAGACTTTGATATGCCAAGTCAATTCGTTGTTCCACAATTTATTGATGCGGAAGACAAAATTTTTGGCCCAATCACGGCGCGTCAATTTATTATTCTCATGGTTGCCGGGTTGATTGACTTTGGGCTTTTCAAACTTTTGTCATTTATACTGTTTTTGATTTTCGGAGTTCCAGTTTTGATAATCGCCGGAACATTTGCGTTTGCAAAAATCAACGGTCAAGTTTTCCATTATTTTATTTTAAACATTGCTCAGACATTAAAAAAGCCAAAATTGCGTGTTTGGTATAAAGTGTACACAGATTCAGATTTGAAGAATTTCATGAAACAAGTTCCTCCTGAGTTGCCAAAAGTACAGCCTCGAAAGGAATCAATATCTATTTCGCGTTTGAATGAGCTATCGCTTGTTGTAAATACAGGTGGAATTTATAAACCAGAAGAATAGTGTATGCAATCAAAAAAACTTGCTAAACCAAAACCAGGTCCAAACACAGTTAGTTATCTTGATATTGCAGAGATTCGCGACGATATGGTCATACTTAAAGACGGAACTGTGAGAGCGGTTTTGCTTGTTTCAAGTATAAATTTTGCGCTCAAGTCCGAAGACGAACAAGAGGCAATCATACAAGCGTACATGTCGTTTTTGAACGGCCTTGAATTTCCTATACAGATAGTTATTCAGTCTCGTCGAATGAACATCGATGTGTACATGAACGCGCTCAAGGAACAGGAACAAAAATCGGAAAACGATTTGTTGCGGGCTCAAATTTCAGACTATCGAACATTTGTTAGCGAACTTGTTGAGCTCGGACAGATAATGCAAAAACGTTTTTATCTTGTTTTGCCATACGATCCACTCACAAATAAACGTAAAAATTTTTGGACTCGTTTGTCTGAATCTTTGTCTCCTGCCGCGTCAGCGAAATTAAATCAAAAACAACTCGCTGATCGAATTGAACAACTTTCGCGAAGGGTTGATGTTATTCAAAGCGAGCTAAACAGTATGGGTCTTGCATCAGCACGTCTCGATACACAAAGTTTGATCGAACTATATTATAATGTCTATAATCCTGATTTGTTTGAAGAAGAAAAACTTACGAATTTAGACGAAATTCAAGTTGAGTCATAAATTTATGGCGATTGAAATCGGAAAAATCAAAGAATCTTTGCCAACACCTCCACCCTCAAAGGTACAGCAGATGAAACCTGAGGATGTGAAATTAAAAAAGGAACGTGAACTCCTTGAGGAGGAGCGCATTTATCATAAAGGAGTTGTAACTGTTAAAGACATAATCTCGCCATCAGCGTTTGAGATTCGTCCACGATCTCTGCTTTTGTCTGGAGTTTTTGTTCGAACGATATTTATCATCACATATCCTCGACACATTAGTCTTGGTTGGTCATCGACTCTTATCAATCTCAATAAGACGTTTGATGTTGGGATGTTTTTTTATCCTCTCAAACCAAATATAATTTTGAAACAACTTCAAAAAAAAGTCGGCGTGCTCGAAGCCGCAATTTTTGGCGCTGCTGAAAAAGGAGCGCCTCGTGATCCTGTTTCCGAAACGGCTCTTCGAGATATTGAAGCGCTTCGCGATGCGATCACTCAAGGAATCGAACACTTTTTTCAATTTGCTTTTTACGTGACAATTTACGCAAAGAATGAAGAAGAACTCGATCGTTTTAGTTCAGAAGTTGAATCTTTATTTGGAAGCAAACTTATCTATACAAAAGCTGGATTTTATCAGGCCGAACAAGGTTTCAATTCAACGATTCCACTTGGAAATGACGAGCTCATGATTACATACAACATGAACACGTCGCCGATCGCGGCTTCTTTTCCGTTCATAAGTTCAGATCTCACATCAGACAACGGAATTCTTTACGGAATCAATCGACACAACAATTCGCTGATTTTGTTTGATCGTTTCAGTTTGCAAAACGCAAACGCTGTTGTATTCGCGTCTTCCGGTGCTGGAAAATCGTATACCGTTAAACTTGAGATTTTGCGATCTCTCATGATGGGAACTGACGTGATAGTGATTGATCCAGAAATGGAATACAAACATTTGTCAGACGCGGTCGGTGGAACGTATATTAATGTTTCGCTCGCGTCTGACGCGAAAGTTAATCCGTTTGATTTGCCGCGAGCTATTGGTGAGGGGACAAAAGTTGACGACATTATTCGAAGCGCTGTCATAACTATCAAGGGTTTGTTGCGAATCATGATTGGCACACCGATCGGTGAGGAAGGAAAGTTGGGATTTACGCCAGAGGAAGACTCAATTCTAGATCGCGCTCTTATTGAAACGTATGCGAAAAAAGATATAACACCCGATCTCACATCACTTGCTGAAATCGAAGCTCCAATCATGCAGGATTTTCAGGATGTGCTTGAGGGAATGGAAGGAGCTGAAGCGATCGTAGCGCGTTTGAAAAAATATACTGATGGAACATTTTCAGGACTGCTCAATTCTCCAACAACCGTTGAAATGAAAAATCAGCTCGTTGTATTTTCAGTTAGAGATCTTGAAGATGAATTGCGACCCGTTGGAATTTACACAATCGTAAATTACATTTGGAATGTTACTCGAAGTGAACGCAAGAAACGAATTCTGGTGATTGATGAGGCGTGGTGGTTGATGGGAAATGAAGACTCTGCGAAGTTTATTTTCGCGCTTGTTAAACGCGCGCGAAAGTATTGGCTTGGAGTTACGACTATCACCCAAGACGTGAATGACTTTTTGCGCTCGCCGTATGGGCAGGCGATTGTAACTAACTCCGCTTTGCAACTCTTATTAAAACAATCGCCATCATCGATTGATCTTATTCAAAAAACTTTTAATCTTACAGATGGTGAAAAATATTTATTGCTTGAATCCGGTGTTGGAGAAGGGATTTTCTTTGCAGGACAAAAACACGCGGCAATTAAAGTTGTAGCTTCGTACACAGAAGATCAGCTTGTCACAACGAGTCCACAGCAACTACTCGAAATAGAACGAGCGAAGAAAGAATTCGAGGAGAGCGAAGAAGCTCAAGAAGCTGGAGAAGCTAAAGAAGTTGCAGAAGCTAAAGAAACATTATGACAACACGTAAAATGCGATTAACAATTATCGGTTTGATTGTGCTCGTTCTTTTATTGTTGATTTTGTGGTTTTTGTGGTTTTTGTCTCGTCCTGAAAAACCAGTTACAGTTGAAAAAACAGTTGAAACTTCTCAAACGAATGAAGAAACAACAACACAACCAACTCTTAAAGAACAGCAACTCAAACAAGAACAAGACACTCGAAATCAGGCCGCCGGAGTCACTTCTGTTGCAAAGATGTTCGTTGAGCGATACGGGAGTTATTCAAACGAAGCTAATTTTCAGAATTTGATAGATGTACTTCCGCTTATGACTCCTGCTTTTGCGGAAGAAACGAAAAATATAATTTCAAAATCCACTATTCCTGAAACATATTATGGAGTGACTACGAAGGTCCTGATTATCACTGTTGAAAATATTGATGAAACAAAAGGTTTTGCAACGATTCGATTAAACACACAGAGACAAATTTCAAAAGATTCCCCACAAAACACAAATGTTGAAAATCAAGAAATCTTGCTTGAACTTGTTAGGCTTGAAGGTGTATGGAAAGTCACATCGGCCAACTGGCAATAAATTCTCTATTTCCGCGTTTTTGTTTAGGGTGCCACACTGAGGGCACCCTTTGGTGTTTAACATGTTCGACAACTTGGTGGCCGGCACCAGTTCGATTTGGTTGTCCGTTTTGCGGAAAAGGTTCGATGTCGTTTGTTTGTTCAGATTGTCGAAGCGAAAGTTTTTTAGATGGGCTTTCTGTTTTTGCTCATTACGGAAATCCGGTCGTGCGCGAAGCGATTCATCAATGGAAATATATCTGCGACAAAACAGTGAACGATGTTTTGTTTCGATGGATTATTCGAGCAGCTCCAGCGCTTCAACCACCGTTTTCAAATTTTGTTTTTGCGCCGGTTCCTCTTCACCGTTTCAAAACACGATCACGTGGTTTTGATCAGGCAGGAGTTTTGGCAGATTGGTGCGGACAGATTTATAATCAACCCGTTTACGATTTATTGGTTCGAACTCGCCAGACATCTTCACAGGCGCAAAAATCTCACGAAGTAAGAAAACTAGGCGAGCTTGATGGATTGTTTGCGATTAATCCTAACGTGACAAATACATCCGATTGTCATCCTGAGGCCGAAGGCCGAAGGATCTCTTCGTTACCAGAAAAAGTTGTGTTGTGCGATGATGTTTTTACATCCGGTGCGACAATGGATTCCGCGGCTCGATGTTTGAAAGAGAATGGTGTGAAAAGCGTGTGGGGACTCGTGATCGCGAAAGGGAATATGTAAAACCTTGATTTTATTCTCTAAATAATGTATCTTGCTCACACATTTGGAGAGGTACCCAAGAGGCTGAAGGGGGGAGATTGCTAATCTCCTAGGTCGGTGTTAAAACCGGCGCGAGGGTTCAAATCCCTCCCTCTCCGCCAGTTCAATGAAGCCAACTGCTTGGCTTGATTGAACTGGATACAGATCCGTCAGTTAACTCGAACACTTATCAAACACGGAGAGGTAGCCAAGCGGTTTACGGCAACAGTCTTGAAAACTGTCAGGGTTAATAGCCCTCGCGAGTTCGAATCTCGCCCTCTCCGCCACATAAAATATACTCGGATTAGTTCCGGGTTTTTTGATAAAGATGTTTTTTCATTCTTTCTTATTTGTGATAAAATATCTTTTGTATGGAAGAACAAAATATAACATCACAAACAGAACAAAGCTTTGATATCGGTGAACCGATCCTTGAGTGGGAAGTTGATGAATATCCACGACATGAGCGCTCTAGGACTTGGTATATTGTTGCTGTTTTAGTTGGGGTGGCCCTTATTGTATATGCGATTGCAACAGCTAACTTTTTATTTGCCGTGATTATTCTGATGGTCGGAGTGATAATGCTTATTTCAAGTTTCAAAGAACCAGACCGAGTGCCTGTCATGATTACTTCAACAGGTGTTTTGATTGATGATACATACTATGACTTTGATGCGATTCGTGATTTTTCTATTATCTACGATCCGCCAGTTACGAAGATTTTATACGTTGATTTTCAAAACAGATGGCATCCCATGCTTTCAATTCCTCTTGAGGAAATGGATCCAAACCAGGTTCGTACATCTTTACTGCCGTTTTGTGCAGAAAATTTGAATCGAAAGGAAGAGCGGTTGACAGATATAGCTCGTCGCATGTATAAACTTTAGGCAAAACCTCCAAAATTGGCGATCTGTTGGCTTGTGTCTGCGCTCGTAGCTCAGCTGGATCTGATGGAATCAAATCACGTCGCCTCGCTCGGAAATAAAATGTCCATTCTTTGGCTAATATCTGCGCCCGTAGCTCAGCTGGATAGAGCGACAGCTTGCGGAGCTGTAGGCCACAGGTTCGAACCCTGTCGGGCGCACCAGAATTTGATTACAGGAAAAACAGCGAGAGCTGTTTTTTGTGCATGGAATAATGTGAGAGTTTGTTGACATTTATTCACCCCAGTTAAAATTTAACAATAATTGAACTGATAACTTAGTAGACGAAATCCGTGAAAAATTTATTAGCTAATTTAAAATTTAACACATTAAAAATTGAAATTATTAAATCACACTTAACTCCCGATCGGGAGTTAAGTGTTTGAACTTTTTTAAGGATTCTTATTTTGTTTAGTATAATTCTACTCATTCAAATACGGAAAAAGTTAAAAATTTTTGATTGATGAACCTTGCATTGACTGAAACAAACGACTACCATAATTAAAATTATGGCGCTTCATTTATCCTCATCTGTTTCTGAACTCCCAGGAATTGGAGGAAAAGCAGTTAAAGACCTCAAAAACATGGGGGTTCTTTCTGTTTATGATCTTTTGTTTTATGTTCCGTTTCGCTATGACGATTTTTCAAATATCAAACCAATCGTAAAAGTAAAAGCTGGTGAAACAGTAACAGTGAGTGGGGTAATAGTTTCTATTAACTCACGACCAGCAAAAAGTCGCAGAATGACTATTGTTGACGCGGTGATCGAAGATGAAACCGGGACACTGCCGATCATTTGGTTCAATCAAAAATATCTAACCGAAACCATACGTCCTGGCATACGACTTTCGTTTTCTGGACGAGTAGATTTTCGTTTTGGAAAAGCACTCGTAAATCCTGTGTTTGAGGCGGAGGGAAAGCGGGTTCATACAGGCAGGATCGTTCCTGTTTATGGTTTATCCGGTTCGCTTACAATGAAGCGCTTGCGTACAGCAATCAACGCGGCTCTTTCAGCTTCAAATGAGCTAGTTGATTGGATTCCAGAATCAATTAGAGAAAGAGCGGCTTATACAGATTTGTCGCAAGCAATCCAAAGTGTGCATTTTCCTGAAAATCAAAAAGATTTAACCCAAGCGATCGAGCGTTTAAAGTTTGATGAATTATTTTTACATCAACTTATGTTTGCGCGTTCAAGACAAGATCGCAAAAAACGTAAGTCGCATACAATTCCTATCAATGAACAAGTCTTGAAGACATTTGTTGCTCAACTGCCGTTTGAACTTACATCAGCCCAACGAAAAGCCGCATGGGAGATTGTTCAGGATCTTGCAAAACCTAATCCTATGAATCGTTTGCTTCATGGGGACGTTGGCTCTGGAAAAACTGTTGTTGCGGCAATCGCGGCAAACAGCGTTCTTTCAAATAATCTTGCGGTTGTATATCTTGCGCCAACTGAAATTCTTGCGGCGCAACAACAAGCGGTTTTTTCTAAATTTTTACCATTGTATAAAGTAGCGCTTTTTACTCGTTCACAAAAACGGATTGGAGATGAAGATGTTAAAAAAGATGAACTTTTGCAAAAATTAAAAAACGGTGACGTTCGTTGTGTTGTCGGCACGCACGCTTTGCTTGATGAGATGGTCGAGATTCCAAATCTTGCATTTGTAATTGTGGACGAACAACACCGTTTTGGTGTGGCTCAACGTCATGCTCTCTTAGAGAAGGGGAGACAAATTTCAGCACATCTTCTATCAATGACAGCCACTCCAATTCCGCGTTCGCTTGCCCTTACTGTTTATGGAGATTTAGATATTTCAGCTATCTCACAGCTTCCAAAAGGCAGAAAACCAATCGGAACTGCGATTGTTTCATCTAATCACCGTACTGGAATGTGGCAACATGTGAAGGGTCAAATAAAGCTTGGGCAACAGGTTTATATAGTGTGTCCGCTTATTGATCCATCTGATAAACAAGGAGCGAAAAGTGTTACCGATGTTAGCGAACAACTTAAAAAAGGTCCTCTTAAAGATTACAAGATTGGTATTTTGCATGGAAGATTAAAGTCTGATGAAAAACAAGAAGCTATACAAAAATTCAAAGATGGAAAAACAAATGTTCTTGTTTCAACAACTGTTGTGGAAGTTGGAGTTGATGTTCCTAACGCAACTGTTATGGTAATTTTTGGGGCAGAACGATTTGGTTTGGCGCAACTCCATCAACTTCGTGGTCGTGTTGGGAGAAGCGATCTAAGATCATATTGTTATTTACTGTCGGATGATGCAAGCGAGATCGCACTTGAGCGTTTGCGAACACTTGAACAAACACAAAACGGATTCGAACTCGCAGAAAAAGATCTGGAACTTCGCGGAGCAGGGAATATATTTGGAAATGCTCAATCAGGTTTTCCAGATTTTCAATTTGCGACACCGGCTGATGTTGATATTATGAAAATGACTTTTGATTGGACAACAAAATTGCTCAATGAGGATCCAGAACTTGAAAAGTATCCACTCATTTTAGAAAAAATCCGTGCAACTTTTGAGGAAGCACATTTGGAATGATATACATCGCGTCATCTCGAGCGCAGTTAAAGTTATGGCCTTCGACAGGCTCAGGCAATAACTTTACCGAAGTCGAAGGGCTTATGATGACAGCAATGAAACGATGTGCTTTACATTTTCAATCTCTGGACCAAAGATTTTTTTGATTCCAAGACGTTTTGATTCAGCATTTCGTTTTTCAGATGCTGTCACACGTCTAACTTCTCCACCGAGTCCGACTTCGCCGAAGAAAACCACTGGATCTGCGAACGCGATATTTTTTGACGCGCTCACAATAGCCGCGCAAACCGCAAGATCAACAGCCGGTTCTGTAACTTTCATTCCGCCTATCACGTTTACATAAATATCTTGTTCTCCGAGTTTGAGCCCTGCTCGTTTTGAAAGTATTGCAATTAACATTTGCAGACGGTTTTGATCAAATCCAGACGCGCGCCTAACCGGAATTCCATAAGCGGTTTTTTCAACAAGCGCTTGAATTTCAACCAAAAATACTCGCGAACCTTCAACTGTCGCGGCAATTACAGAACCAGGCACCGCAACTCGTTCTTCTAAAAATTTTGCTGATGGATTTGTGACCGGCTCAAGGCCATGAGATGTCATTTCAAAAACTCCGACTTCTTCTATTGCTCCAAAACGATTTTTGGAACATGAGAGCCAGCGATATGAATGCGATGAATCTCCGTCAAGCGATAAAACAACATCAACCAAATGTTCAAGAGTTTTTGGGCCTGCGACCATGCCGTCTTTTGTAACTTGGCCGATCAGAAAAATTGAAACATGAGTTCGTTTTGCAAGTTCAAGCAAAAGGGAAGTCGCGTAGCGAACTGTTGTCGGGCTTCCGGCAGTGCTGTCGATTCCATCTGAAAATAATGTTTGAATTGAATCAATCACAACAACTTTTGGTTTTTCTTTTTCAATAGTTTGAACGATTGCTTCGACAGAACCTGCTTCTAGAAAAAAAAGTTGATCTAATTTTGTGTTCAAGCGATCAAATCTTGTTTTGAGCTGTGGCGCTGACTCTTCTCCAGAGATGTACAAAACAGGATTTCCTTGTTCAACAAAACGTTTTGCAATTTCAGCCACAAGCGTTGACTTACCGATTCCGGGTTCTCCAGATAAAAGAACAAGAGATCCTTTTACAATCCCTCCTCCAAGCACACGATCTATTTCAGGTTCGAGTGTTTGAATTCGTTCGTGCTCGTTTTGCCCGGAAAGTTCCGAAAGTTTTTTTGATTCTTTTGCGCGAGCGTTTGAAACTGATGATGTTTTTTTAATTGATGTTTCTTGCTCAACAAGCGTTCCCCATTTCTGACATTCAAAACACCGTCCGGCCCATTTTTGGGATTGCGCGTCGCAGTGAGTGCAGATGAACATAGATTATGAGGCGACCCAGCTGCATTTTGCATTCCCATGCTGACCTGGGTCCAATGTTACGCCCATTAAGTTTCCGAGTTTTTTAAGATCGAAATTTGGAGGATCAGAATGCTTCCCAAGTTCGCAATGGCCTTTTATCGTGCTGTCGTCAATTGGAAATTTATATTTTTCACTAAGTCCTTTGATAAGTTTTGCTAGACTTTTATATTGAGAATCTGAATATACATTTTTTCCACCTTCGATGTCGTACTGCAAATCGATTCCAACCGAAATTTTGTTTTCCGCGCAGCAATGGTTCATTATATGTCCAACATCAGCTAATTGATAGATCGTTCCACCTAAAGTTACAGCAAAATGACTTCCGATTGGCGTTTGGTTTAATGTCGGCTGTTTTACCAATTTTTGTCCGTTTCGTTGGCAGGCTTTGTAATTAAACACACCAGATTTTTCTTTTTTGCACACCACAGTTGTTCCATAAACATAATTTTGGAACCACATACTTCCATTTTGTCCTCCATCGCTTTTAAAACCTTGATGTAGAATAACCATCTTGATCTGACTATCTGGTCGTTTTTTATTTTTCGTTTGTTTTGAGATATTACAATCTAGATTACCAAGAAACTTTGTATTTATTTCAACACCACTCAATGAAGCTGGTTCAGAAGGGACAGGAACAGTGCAAACGCGTGGCGGAGTGATATATTCATCGCCAGCATCAAGCGGTAATTGGATATATTCCATTTTTAATCTTCCACCATCTGAATATGCAAGAGAAACTTTTGTTCCTTCTGTTCCTGAAGGTGCTGGTACTTGAGTAGGTGTTGTAGGTTCTTGAGATTCTTCTTCAGCATCTTGCGCATGTTGTTGTTCATCAATTGTTACTTCTTGAATTCGTTCAATTGTAAATGGGTTAAATGTTGCGAGTTGCGGGTTTACGGTTTCTAAAATAAGAACAACGCTTAATAATAAAACAAGTCCGATCACAGCATTTTTTATCATTGTTTTTGCTTCGCCAATGTTTGATGCGCCTCCAGCCGCAAGCACCCACCTCAAACCTCCAATCATCATATAAACTACGGCGATGATTGCCGCTATTGATAAAAGATAAATATAAACGCCCTGAATGTAGTCAGCTAAAAAATTGATTGATAAGTTTCCGCCTTTTTGAAGAACTGGAGTAAAGGTGACTGTTGGAATATCCACGTTCAATTTTGGAATAACGCCTCCTTGGAAAGGTTTTGTTGCTGCTTCATTTGCGTCTGCGTGAGCTGATGAACAATCCATTAGTGCCAATACATCGTTTGCTCCACCTGCTTCGTCAGTGAAATCTACACTTTTGAAAGTGTCTTGATATTTTGTTTCGCATGTGAGCTGACATTCATCAATAATCGCATTTTCATCTACAGATGTTTGTGCGCAATCATTTTTTTCTCCGAAATAACAATAGCAAGTCGAAGCCGCGAAAGTTCTAATCGGTGCGAAAATTATGAACAAAGAAAGAAATAAAAAAATAATCCTATTTGTCATTGCGAGCGACCAAAAGGGAGCGAAGCAATCTCTTAATTCGCATAGATTGCTTCGTCGCTTCGCTCCTCGCAATGACATATTTTGCGACTGTTTCATAATCATTATTTTGAAAGTTCTTGTTGAATCACTTGTAGTAATTCGTCTACACTTACTGCTCCGACGAATTTTTCTTTATTCACAAAAATTGTTGGAGTTGCGACAAGCCCAAGCGCGAGGCCTTCTTCTTTGTCTTTTTGTACGATCGGAAGCGTGTCTTGATTTTGAATGCATGTGGAAAATCGTCCAGTGTCGAGTTTAAGTTCGCTTGCAATTTGTGTGTATTGATCTTCTGACAGGTATCCTTGTCGTTGGAACAACACATCGTGATATTGCCAAAATCCGCCCTGTCTATCAGCGCAATGCGCGGCAATGGCAGACGGAATTGCTTGCTTATGAGCCGAATCATTTGGTAAATCTTTCCAAACAAGTCGAACGTCGTTTGGATAAGTTTTCAAAACTGTTTCCAAGGCCGGCATCAGATCGCGACACGCACTGCATTCAAAATCGCCAAATTCAATGATTGTGATTTTAGCATCGTTTGCGCCACGTGAAGGATTCACAAATGTTGTTGTCGGTTCTGTCAGGGATATTTGTTGTTGTTCTTTTTGAAGTCTTTCCAGATCAACTGGGCTAAGGAAAACAGAATAGAAAAGAAAAATTATGATAGTAAAAAAACCAATAAAGATAAAAGGGAGCCAGCGATTCATACTATTTCAATTTAATATATTCCAAACGGCCACTAAGCGCGTTTGTGTAATAAAGAAGTGACTGATCGCTTGTCACAACCAAATTTGTCATTGTTTTTTCTCCTTCCGGAATTGCTATCAACGATGAAGTTCCTGTTGTGAGATCGATTTTATAGAGTGAATCCGCAAGGTCATTAAATGCGGCTGGTTGAAAGCCTGCGTTTGGTGGAAGGTCGCGAGGTACTGCGCAATAGATCGAATCGGTTGTAGACCATGTGCATTTTTCCACCCATGTATTTACAGAAAGGCTCTTGCGATTTTTTCCCATACTCGCGCTTGTTCCGTCAACAATCCATAACAACGGACGGTAATTACTGTACGATCCTGAAACTGAATATAGAAGTTGTTTTCCGTTTGGAGACCATTTTGAAGAAAAACCAAGACCTTCAACTTCAAGTCCTTTGAAATTTTCATGGTTTTTTCCAAGTGGAACAATTAGTTTTCGATCAAAACTTCCTTGTCCTTCTGCTGTATCTGAAAACGCGACAACTTGATCATTTGGTGACCAGTTCACTTGAACTTTGCTTTCGTTGTCACCAAGCGCTTGAATGCTTTTCACGTTTGATCCGTCCGAATTGGCAAGCACGAGCCATCTGTTATCTGGGTCAAGTCCGAGGCTTTTTGCTGCCAGTTCATCTGTTGTCGGAGAGAAATCAAAGTCTTCCCAATGTTTTGGCAATGTTACTTGAGTTTCAGCGTCAAAGTCGTAAACGATATTTGATCCATCTGGAAATTCCAAAACAGCTTTTTTCGAGTCTTTGTTCCAAGTCGCTTTTTTTACAGATGGAAATTTCTGTTCAGAAAGTTCTACAACTTTTCCAGTTGAGTCTATGCTATAAAATTTTCCATCAGAATTATCGTAAAAATTTACTCCACTGCCTTCTGATGAAATAGTTGTGTTGAAAACTGATGCTTGCGTTAATTCTGTTGCTACTGTTACACCGCCTTTCGCGATTTGGTCAGCTGTTTGTAAACCTTCGGTTCCGCCTACTCCTTCTTCAACAACACTTGGCGCGCCTTCTTGCGCGCTTGGAAGCGCTCCTACTTCTTCTGTTATTGTCGGTTTTGTTTCTTGTTCAACTATTGGTTTTGTTTTGAAGAATGCAAAATAAATTCCATATACAATTATTATGGTCGAGGCGACGAAGCCGACTATTAGAAGAACGCGTTTAATTTTTTCTGACATATTAATTTACAGTATAGATGAGATGCTTCCAAAAAGAGCTGTTAATAAAATTATTGGCAAAGCAAATACCAGAAGAAGAAGTACGATACAGAAAACATCCGCCAAAATAACAATCGCTTGAAGTATTTTTGCGTCTTTATCAATCGGCATTGGAATTGGAGCCCAATCAAGCGGGGGGACCGCTTTGCTTTTTCCTTTTGCGATCCAACGCCCGTAAACCATTTCAACGTTAAGCCAACCAAGTGAGAACAGTCGTATAAACCAAGTAAATATAAACGCAGTTCCGGCTGTGCTAAGTTCAAGCGCCGTTGCGATTTGATTTGCCAGAAATGCGACTCCTCTTGGTATCACTTTTTTTATCGCGGCTTGTTTTAACGCTTGTTCATCTCCATGATCCGATTCCTGTTCTGTATCTTCAGCATCAGTCTTTGATGAATTTAATCTTCGAGCCATTGCCATTGTTTGTTTGAATTGCTGTGTCGGGCTTGATGCCATTGTTGTTTGCTCAAGTGCTGAATTTAGTTGCTCGCCATTTTCTTGTTGTTTTTTGTTTTTTTGAAATTGACTTTTCATTTGAGCAACAGAACTAATCTTAGCACCTTTTGAAGAAGCCGAAGCAACCGCGCGTCCGGCACCGGCGGCAAAGCGTTCGGCAGTTGCGGCTATTGCAGGTAGAACCATGTAAACAGAGATTAAACTTTTTTCACAATAATTTTCTCATTTTTTACATCAATGTGCAAACGTTCTGGACGATCTTTTTTGATTAGTCGTTCAGCTATCTTTGTTTCCACTTCTGTTTGGATTTTTTGTCGAACACTTCTTGCCCCAAGACGTGCGTCCAAATTTTGTGATAAATGTTCCGCAAGTCTTGTGTTAAAAGACAGGCTTATCGCTTGTTGTTCTTTGACTCTTGCAACAAGTTCTTTTAATTCCTTTTCAATAATTTGTGTTAAAACAGAGTTTGAAAGTGAATCAAAAATACACAGCATTTCTATTCGATTAATAAGTTCAGGACGGAATCTGTCATCCAATTCTTTTCTAATGTCTTCGTGCAGAGATATTTTTGTGTTTTCTCCCGATCCTTCAAATCCGATCGAGCCGTTAGCAAATTTTTCCATTCCAACGTTTGATGTCATTACGATAATTGTGTTTTTGAAATTCACTTTTCTTCCTGTCGCGTCAGTCAATTCTCCTTCTTCAAGGATTTGGAGAAGCAAATTTTGAACATCATGATGCGCTTTTTCCATTTCATCAAAAAGAACAACTGAATACGGTCGTTGTTTTACACGATCTGTGAGATTGGCTTGGTCTTTATATCCAACATAACCAGCTGGCGCGCCGATCAGCTTTGATACTGTGAAACCTTCCGCGTATTCCGACATGTCAAGTCGCACGAAATTTTTTTCATCATGAAAGAATTCACGTGCGATCGCTTTTGCGAGTTCTGTTTTTCCAACTCCTGACGGACCTAAAAACAGAAAAGAACCAAGCGGGCGTTTTGGATGCACAATTCCGGTTTTGGCGCGAGCCAGAGCCCCAGCCACGGAAGCAACCACCTGATTTTGTCCAAGTATTCGTTCTGAAAGTCGAAGTTCAATTTCTTTTGCGTTTGACGATGTCGAATCCGTTAATTCTCCAATCGGAATTCCTGTCATGCGGCTTATAATTTTTGCTACATCTTTTCCAGTGATAATTGGAATCTGGTTATTGTTATTTTCGGTTTCCGCTGTTTCAATTATAAATTTTATGTGGTCTTCACGTTCTTTTAGTTCGATCGCGTCCAAAAATCGTTCATCAACCACTGCCTGGCGTTTTGTCTCGAGAATAGCTTTCAATTCTTTTTCCAAACGTCGGCGAGTTTGCGACAAAGCAGATGGAATACTGTTTAATCGCGATGCTGATGCGGCTTCATCAACCAAATCGATTGCTTTATCTGGAAGCTGGCGATCTTGTAGATATCGAGCGGAAAGTTTGACAGCTTGAATGAGCGCGTCAGGACTAATCCGCACATTGTGAAACGTTTCGTAATATGGAGCCAAGCCTTGAAGAATAGTTTGCGCTTCATCAATAGATGGTTCTTCGACGAAGATTGTTTGGAAGCGGCGTTCAAGCGCGCTGTCTGATTCAAGATGTTTTTTGTATTCATCTTGAGTTGTCGCGCCAATACAGCGAATTTCTCCGCGAGCAAGTGCCGGTTTTAATATATTTGCGGCGTCCATTGATCCTGACGTGGCTCCTGCTCCGATTATTGTGTGCAATTCATCAATGAACAAAATAATGTCGCTGTTCTTTTTTACTTCATCAATCACTTGTCGCAGTCGACCCTCAAACTCCCCTCGATACATTGTGCCAGCGATCATAAGAGCCATGTCAATGCAAAAAATTCTTCGATCAAGAAGTTCTGACGGCGCGTTTCCTTCAACAATTTTTTTTGCCAGTCCTTCAACGATTGCGGTTTTACCAACTCCAGGCGCGCCAAGAAGAAGGGGGTTGTTTTTTGTTCGACGACATAGAATCTGCATGAGCCGTTCGATTTCTTGCTCACGACCGATTACAGGATCAATAGTTTTTTGAATTTCTGGATTTGTTAATTCACGTCCGAAAAATTCAAGAGCAGGGATTTTATTTAGTTCTTCCTCGGTTGTTGTAGTTGGCGAACCTGCGATGTCTGGAAATTTTGAAGTGTTTTTCAAAACAACAGACAGTTGTTGTTTTAATGATTTAATATCTGTTTGTTGTGAAAGAAAAAATTGATCGATTACTGGACATCCGATTTGAATAATTCCTGAAAGTAAATGTTCTGTTCCAACATATCTATGCCCGTAGATATTCGCAGTGAGCACCGCTTTTTCAACTATTCGTTTTGAGTCACTTGAAAGATTGAGAGTTGAATCGCCTATAAGTGTTGGTTTTGTTTTTGTGCGTTGTGTTGCTCCAACAAGCATACGCAATTCCTGTTGTTTAATACCTGCTTTTTTTAGAAGTTCAGCGCCGATACTTCCTTTTTGAGTTCCGAGCGCCCAAAACAAATGCTCAGGTTCGATTGTTTTTTCATTCATTTCAACAGCAAAACAAAGCGCGCGAGTAAGCACGTTTTTGAGGTGGGTTGAAAATTTATCGATGATGTCGAAGGGCATATCAAATAGCCATTTTTTTTAGTTTCGCTATTCTTTCCTCAATCGGCGGGTGAGTTGAAAACAAATGTTCAAATTTTTTTGTAACATGTGGATCAAATGGATTGGCGAGAAATAAATGTGCTGTCGCGTGATTCGCTTTTCGCATTGGTTTATCGTGGATTGCGATTTTTTCCAAAGCTCGCGCAAGACCTTCAGGATAACGAGTGAGAAGCGCACCGGACGCGTCTGCCAAGTATTCTCGCGAACGTGAAACCGCCAGTTTGATAAGTTCTGCAAACAGTGGAGACAAAATCGCTAAAACAATTCCGACAATTACTAGAATTCCAGCGGCTTTGTTGTCGCGATCGGAATGAAACATCGAGCGCAACATCCAGTCTGACAAAAGCATTATCACTCCAACGAGCACAACGACTATTGTCATTACACGGATGTCGTAATTTTTAATGTGTGAAAGTTCGTGCGCGAGAACACCTTCGAGTTCTTGTTTGTCCATGATTTGTAAAAGTCCTGTTGTAACCGCAACTGACGCATGTTGTGGATCGCGACCAGTTGCAAACGCATTTGCTGATCTGTCTTGAATGATGAAAACTTTTGGTGTTTGAAGGCCAGAAGCGATACTTAAGTTTTCAACCAGCCGATAAAGTTCAGGACTATCTTGTTTTTTAATTTCTTTTGCGCCAGAAACCGCTAGTGCAACTGAATCACCTTTGTAATATCCAACAAGTGTCATGATTGTCGCAATAATGACAGCCGCGATAATTCCAAATCGCCCATCACCAGCCCAAGCTCCGAAAATCCATCCGAGCAATACGATGACTACAACGAACGCAAAAATTAAAATCCAAGTCTTTCTTTTGTTCGCAGTTATTTGCGAATACATATTTAGAACTGAACCACCGGTTTTTCAAGTTCAACATCAGGCGCGTCAAAAAATTCTCGACGCGTAAATCCAAATGTTCCAGCAATTAAATTTGTTGGGAAGACTTCGAGCTTTGTATTGAAGTCGCGAGTATTTGCGTTGTAGAAACGTCGCGCGGCCTGGATTTTGTCTTCCGCATCTGTGAGTTCGTGTTGAAGTTGAAGGAAGTTTTGCGAAGCTTGCAATTGCGGATAGCTTTCAGCAACAGCAAAAAGAGACTTAAGCGTTTCGCTCAACATGTTTTCCGCTTTCGCGTGATCTTTCATTGTGTGAGCTCCCATTGCGGCCGAGCGCGCTTCTGTTACTTTGCTAAACACGCTTTCTTCGTGTGTTGCGTATCCCTTCACCGTATTTACGATGTTTGGAATCAAGTCGTATCTGCGCTTGAGCTGAACTTCAATATCCGACCAGGCTTCATCCACTCTATTTCTTGAGCTGATTAGGCCGTTATATGTTAGAATAAGCCAAAGCGCGAGCAGGACAACTATAATTACAAGGACCCAAATAAGTTCCATATTTTTGTAGGTTAATTCTAAGTAAATCTTACGTGAATAAGCCAAAATCGTCAATTATGAACACACTTCCAGACCATATTTTTAAGGCTTATGACATTCGAGGTCTGCTTGAAGAGGTTACGCCAGAAATTGCAAGACAAGTCGGTATGGCACTTGTTGTTAAAACTTCAGCAAAAACTGTTATTGTTGGAAGAGATATGCGATCCACAAGTCAGGAACTTTCTCACGCCGCGATTGAAGGAATCGCGTCAATGGGAGCAAATGTAATTGATATTGGTTTGTGTTCGACTTCAATGTATAACTTCGCGGTTTCATCTCAAGAAAATGTAGATGCTGGCCTCATGGTAACAGCCTCTCACAATCCCTCGAAGTATAATGGAATAAAGATGGCTTATAATACTGGAGTTCCAATTTCGGGCCAAGAGATTTTACAGTTGATAAAATCCGGAATTTCGCATGCTGAAACCTCTGGTTCTGTTTCAAAACAAAATATTTTGCCTTTGTATTTAGATAAATGCATAACAACCGTAAGCATTCCAGATGTTTCAGGAGTCAAGATTGTTGTTGATTATGGAAATGGAATGGGATCTTTGAGCATTAGGCCACTTGCGGCTGGGCTTGGAATAAATTTGATTGAATTATTTCCAGAACCAGATGCAAGTTTTCCAAATCACGAACCGAATCCCGCGATTGAGGAGAATATGTTAGTGTTGAGAAAAGTTGTTGTTGCAGAGCGTGCTGATTTTGGGATCGCACTCGACGGTGATTCTGATCGCATTGGGTTTGTTGATAACGAAGGGAACACTTTGCGCGGTGATCAGATGTTGGCTTTGCTCTCTAAAGATTTACTTTTACGCGAACCCGGAGCGAAAGTTGTTGTTTCACCAAATCAGAGTTGGATTTCAAGCGACACAATTCGCGAGAATGGCGGAGAAATAATTGAGATTCGAATTGGACGAACGTTTGTGATAGGCGCGATGCATGATTTTGGCGCATCGCTTAGCGGCGAAGTTTCCGGTCACTTTTTTTTCAAAGAATTTGGCGGGCTTGAATCAGTTGATTTTGCCTTTGTAAATGTTCTTGGAATTTGGAGACGATCTGGAAAAACATTTTCTGATCTGACAAAAGATTTTCACAATTATTCAAATAGCTGGGAAGTGAATTTAGAAGTTCGTGATAAAGCAAAAGCGATTTCAGCGATCGAAAAAAATTACGTGAATCGCGCAAGTTTTGTGAATAAACTCGATGGAATTCGCTGTGAGTTTGATCGTGATTGGTGGTTTATTATTCGTCCGTCGAATACAGAACCGCTTTTGCGATTAATTGTCGAAGCAACCAGCGATGAGTTGATGAAAGAAAAGCGTGACGAGTTGATTGCTTTTATCAAAGAAAATGAATAGAATTGAACCGTATGACTATTGACACAGATCCAAAAAAAATCGAAACGCTTCTGACGCGTGGAGTGGAAAATATTTTTCCTTCTCGCGAATTTTTGGAAACGCGCTTGAAAGAAGGGAAGCAACTTTCGCTTTATCTTGGAATTGATCCAACAGGACCGGATTTACATATCGGTCATTCAATACAACTTCGAAAATTGCGTCAGTTTCAAGATCTTGGCCATAAAATTATTCTACTCATCGGAGATTTTACAGGAATGATTGGCGATCCAACTGACAAATCAGCAACGCGTGTTCGACTAACTCGCGAGCAGGTTTTGAAAAATGCAGAAAAATATAAAGAACAAGCCGGAAAAATTTTGGATTTTGGTGGAAAAAATTCGGTTGAACTCAAATACAATAGTGAGTGGCTTGGGAAAATGAGTTTTGCTGAGGTAATCGAACTCGCGGCACATTTTACTGTTCCACAAATGTTAGCGCGAGATATGTTCAAACAAAGGATAAAAGACGGTAAAGATATTTACATGCACGAGTTTCTCTATCCTCTCATGCAAGGTTATGATTGTGTTGCAATGGATGTTGACGGAGAAGTCGGTGGAAATGATCAAACATTTAACATGCTCGCTGGACGCACGCTCATGAAAGCGATGAAAGGAAAAGAAAAGTTTGTGATCGCAAATAAACTTCTTGAAGATCCAACTGGCAAAAAAATGGGAAAGAGCGAAGGAAACATAATCCGACTGTCTGATTCGAGCGATGATATGTTTGGAAAGATTATGAGTTGGACTGACGGGATGATTTTACCGGGGTTTGAAATTTTAACTGACATTGAACTTGAACCGATTAAAAAAGAAATGAAAAACGGAATAAATCCGCGCGATTTGAAAGCGCGACTTGCTCGAGAAATTGTTTCGCAATACTTTGGAGAAAAAGAAGCTCAAGAGGCGAGCGATCGGTTCGACCAGATGTTTAAGGAACATGAAACGCCAGAGAATATTCTAGAACACAAAATTACATCGGCGATGTCTTTGGTTGATGTTTTGGTTGATTCAGGAATTGCAAAATCAAAGTCCGACGCGCGGCGATTGATCGAAGGCGGTGGAGTTAAATTGGATGGAAAAATTGTTGAAGATTTGGAACAGATTATTAAACCAACAAAAGAAGGTGTTCTAATCCAAAAAGGAAAAAGACATTTTGTTAGAGTGATTTCGTAAAATGATATGCTGACATTATTGATTTTCATCATCGTTTTATCTTTGCTCGTTTTTGTCCACGAACTCGGACATTTTTTGGTTGCTAAAAAAACTGGAATGAAAGTTGAAGAATTTGGATTTGGATTTCCGCCAAAATTATTTGGAATAAAACGCGGAGAAACAATATATTCGATCAATTGGATTCCGCTTGGCGGGTTTGTGCGAATCAAAGGCGAGTCTGGCGATCACAAAGAAGATCCGGACAGTTTTTCGTCAAAAAAAATCTGGCAACGTTTCTCTGTTTTGATAGCTGGTGTTGCAATGAATTTAGTTCTTGCGGCAGTTCTTTTTTCAATCGGATTTATGGTTGGTTTGCCGAGCGTTGTTGATAACAACTTGCCAAAGTCTGCTCGAGTTAATCAACCAGAACTTACAATCATGACAGTTTTGGAAAAATCTCCGGCTTTTGAAGCCGGTGTGAACGAAGGCGATCGTATTGTTTCTATTGACGGACAAGTTTTCAATTCAGCTCAAGACGCGCGAGATTATATTTTAGAAAAAGGATTGGGCGAAATAAAACTTGCCACTCAAGCAAAAGACGAACCTAGTAAAACTTTTGTTTTGACTTCCAAGCCGCTTGAAGGAACAGATCTTGTTGGCGTAGGACTTGGATTTGAGCTAACAGGTTTTGTGTCGTATCCTTTTTTTCAGGCAATCTGGCAAGGAGTTACAACGACCGTGGAGTTAACATATGCGATTGTCGCGGCGTTTATTGGAATTATTGGAAGTTTAATTGCTGGAAAAGGCGTTGGAGTCGATCTCTCAGGTCCTGTCGGTATTGCTGTTTTAACAGGACAAGTTGCGGCGCTTGGAATTATTCATCTTTTACAATTCACAGCGCTTTTGTCAATCAATCTTGCTGTAATAAATGTTCTGCCGTTTCCGGCGCTTGATGGCGGACGCTTGATGTTTTTGATTATCGAAAAGTTGCGCGGAAGAAACGTCAATGTGAAAATAGAAACAGCAGTTCACAATTTAGGATTCCTGTTGCTTATGGTTCTTGTTGTTCTTGTGACTTATAAAGATTTTGTAAATTTTGGAGATGAGATATTAGGAGCGATTAAATCACTCATTTAGTCCGCGTCATTGCGAGGAGGAACGTAGTGACGACGAAGCAATCTAAGCAAAGAGATTGCTTCGGTCGCTGGCGCTCTCTCGCAATGACAAAAATAATATGAAAATTGAATTGGAGCAATTAAAAAAAGATTTTGAAAACACTTTACGCGATGTGAAAGATCATGTTGCGCTTGAAGAAGTAAAAAATGAATTTTTGGGACGCAAAGGAAAACTCAAAACGCTTCTCAAAGATGTTGCTACTCTTGCTGATGAAGAACGAAAAGCAATCGGCAAGTTGGCTAATGAAATAAAAGACGCGCTAGAAACCGCTTACGGACAAAAAGAATCGGAGCTTGATATGAGACATCCTGGTTCTCGTCTTGACCAAGAATGGATTGACGTAACAGAGCCTGGAAAATTTCCATCCGAAGGTCATCTTCATCCTGTTACACAAGCCATCTCGGAGATCACTGACATTTTCGCGCGTGTAGGTTTTACTTCAGTGCGCGCTCCAGAGATAGATTGGGATTATTACGTTTTCGAATCTCTTAACATGCCGAAAGATCATCCAGCTCGCGATGATTGGGAAACGTTTTTTGTTGATTTGCCTGAAGGAAAGAAAGGGAAAATAGTTTTAACACCTCACACTTCAAATTCCCAAGTGCGTGTGATGGAAACTACAAAGCCGCCGATTCGCATTATAAATATCAATCGGACGTATCGTCGTCAGATTGATATAAGCCATATCCCGATGTTTCATCAGTTTGAAGGATTGATGATTGATAAAAATATCTCGGTTGTTCATTTGAAAGGAATTCTAGATTATTTTGCAAAGACATTTTTTGGACCCAATAGACGCACGCGTTTGCGCCCGCATCACTTTAGATTCACAGAACCGAGTTTCGAAGTTGATATCACATGTGGAGTCTGCGGTGGAAATGAAAATGGAAATTGCCGTTTATGCAAAGGTGGTTGGCTTGAACTTGGAGGCGCCGGAATGGTTCATCCAAATGTAATCAAAGCCGGCGGACATGATCCTGAAGTTTATTCCGGATTCGCTTTTGGTTGGGGAGTTGAGCGAACACTCATGATGCGTGAAGGAATTAAAATCGATGACATTCGTGTGTTATATAAAAATGATTTGAGATTTGTGAAGCAGTTTTAAATTATGAACATTCTTACTTCCTACAATTGGATTAAAGAATATCTTGACACTGATCTTTCGCCGGAAGAATTTGCGAAGAAAACAACTGCTGTCGGAAATTCTGTTGAGCGGATGGATCAACTTTCAGAGCGATTTGAAAAAATAGTCGTTGGTTTTGTAAAAGAAGTGAAGCCGCATCCAAACGCTGACAAGCTAAAGATCGCTCTAACTGATGTTGGACATGGGACTGTTGAAATTGTTTGCGGAGGTGTGAACTTGTCGCAAGGACAACGAGTGGTTGTGGGACTTCCTGGGGCAAAAGTTAAATGGCACGGAGAAGGGGATTTGGTTGAACTTGCAAAAACAAAAATTCGTGGAGTAGAAAGTCATGGTATGATTTGCGCTGTTGAAGAAATCGGTTTTGAAAAGTTGCCACATGGATATCATGAGATTTGGGATATAACAGAACTTACTTCTGCAAAACCCGGAACGTCAATTGCGAAAGCGCTTGAACTTGACGACACTATTTTTGATATTGAAGTAACGAGTAATCGTGTTGATTGCATGAGTATTGTTGGGCAGGCGAGGGAAGGGGCGGTTGTTACAGAACAAGGTCTGAAAGGACTGAAAGGTCTGAAAGGTCTGAAAGAAGATGATGATAGGTTTACGATTGAAGTTAAAGAACCAAGACTTTGTCCGAAATATTCCGCCATTTTGATTGAAAACGTAAAAGTCGGGCCGTCGCCGTGGTGGTTGCAAAAACGTTTACTGCTTGCTGGCCATCGTCCGATAAATAATGTCGTTGATATTACAAATTACGTTTTACACGAATACGGCCAGCCGCTTCATGCGTTTGACGCTGACAAACTTGATGGTGAAAAAATTATTGTTCGCAAAGCAAAAAAAGGTGAAAAAATGAAAGCGCTTGATGGAAAGGATTATGAATTTTCAGATGATATGCTTGTGATTGCTGATGCGAAAAAAGTTGTTGCGGTCGCAGGAGTAATGGGAGGGGAAGCAACAGCGACAACCGAAAATACAACGCGTGTTTTGATTGAGAGCGCGACGTTTGATCCTGTTTCTGTTCGACGCACAGCGCGCGCGCTGAATTTGTATTCTGATTCGCAATTGTTATTTGAGAAAGGTCTTTCAACAGAATCTACCGAGCCGGCGCTTGCGCGAGCTGTGGAACTCATTACTGAACTCACTGGTGGAAAAACCGCTTCGTCAGTTATGACAGAACAAGCAAAGTCTTACGAATCACGCGTGTTTGATTTTGATCCGCAAAAAGCACGCGCACTCATGGGAATTGAAATGGAAGACAAAAAGATGGTTGAAATTCTGGAGCGACTCGGATTTGTTGTAAAAGGACCCTTCGACTCAGGCCAGTTACTCCCTGAGCTTGTAGAAGGGGTAACAGGCCTTCGCTCAGTGAATAAATATTTTCAGATTACTGTCCCATACTGGCGCGACCATGATATTGAAGCATCAGTTGATTTTGTTGAAGAGATCGCTCGCGTGTATGGGTATGCGAATTTTCCGTCGGTTTTTCCGGCTGGCGAAATTCAGTTGATTCAAGAAGATCAAGCGATAAAGTTTCAGCGTCGAACAAAAGAAGTTCTTAAAGGCGCTGGTTTTACAGAAATATATTCGTATTCGTTCATTTCCGAAAAACAGCTCACTGCGTACGGAATGAAAAAAGATTATGCGGTTTTTTTGCGCAATCCATTAAGTAGTGAATTTGAATTTATGCGTCCGTCTCTTGTTCCGAGCATGCTCACAACAGTCGAACAGAATCAGCATCGTTTTCCAGAAGCGGATTTGTTTGAAATTGCTCCAGTTTACATTCCAAAAAAAGGCAATCTGCCTGATGAACCATTACATCTTGTGATTGCTTGCTATGGAAAAGATGGACGTGAATTATTTTTGCGTGCAAAAGGCGCGCTTGCGCGATTGATGCGAGAACTAGGAATCAACGACTGGTCACTCGAACGTTCACGCGATCCGGCTGACTACATCGCGCATTATCACGACGGCCGTCTCGCAGCAATTTATATTGGCAAAAATTATGTTGGCGAAATTGGGCAAGTGAGCGACATGTTCGTGAAAAATTTTGGTTTGGATCCTGTTTGCGTTTTGATTGACATTCATGAGCCAGAATTTTTTTCGAAATGCACATCGATTAAATCATTCAAACAGCTTCCACAATTTCCAGAAGTGAAACGCGATTTAGCGTTTGTTCTTGATGAACGTTCTGAATACGAAACAATCGAAGAGAAGTTAGGAAAAACTTCAACACTTCTTGAACGAATTGAATTGTTTGATGTTTATCGCGGCAAAGGGGTTGAAGAAGGAAAAAAATCTCTCGCGATTCATTTGTCATTTAGATCTGATGAACGAACGTTAGAATCAAAAGAAGTTGATCAAGAAGTTGAAAAAATTCGTCATGTGCTGGAAGAAGAATTTCATGCTATACTAAGATCGTAACATTTCCGTCCTTTCCGTCCTTTCCGTCCTCTCAGACCTTTTTTCTATGTTTTCCCCACTTGATATTTTGTACATTGTACTTGCTTTCTGCGCGCTTTGGCTTACGGCCGCAATTTTTTGGCTTTTGTGGCAGATGGCATCAATGTTGAGAAACGTGAATGAAACGATGAATGAAGGAAAAGAAGTGATGCACAAAGTTGAATCAGCGCTTTCAGGAATTCAATCTAAATTTGAAACAGCCACTTCGTCTTTGGGAGTTGTGGTTCAATTAGCGGCAAAAGGAATGGAGTATATTGTTGATAAACGGTTGGAAAAGACAAAAAAGAGTAAGAAAAAAAGTAAGTAGCCGCAGGCTTTAGCCTGCGTTGTATGGTGGCGCAGGCTTCGACCTGCGTTTTTTTGATTCATGGACTCGGAAATGGTAATCTCTTAAATCAGAGATCGGAGATCAGAGATCAGAAATCAGAAATCAGAAGTCGGAAGTACACATATGTCCTCTTTCGTCCACCTTCACACCCATTCACACTATTCGCTTCTCGAGGCTCTTCCGAAAATCAAAGAGATTATTTCGCATGTCAAAAATTGCGGTATGGATTCTGTGGCGCTTACTGATAATGGCGCGATGTATGGTGCGATGGAATTTTATCAAAAAGCAAAAGACGCAGGAATCAAACCAATCATCGGAGTTGATTTTTATCTTTCGCGCGAAGGACGTTATTTGAAACGCGCGCACATTGATACAAAACCATTTCATCTTGTTTGTCTTGCGCAAAATGAAGAAGGTTATCGAAACTTGATCCATCTTTCCTCAGTCGGATTTCTCGAAGGATTTTATTACAAGCCAAGAATTGATTTGGAAGTTTTACGTCAGTATTCAAAAGGATTGATCGCGCTTTCAGGTGGATATCAAGGTGAGATTGATGAAGCAATAAGAGCAAGATCGGAAAGGTCTGAAAAGTCGGAAAGGGTTGAAGAAATTGTTCGCGAGTATGTAGAGATATTTGGTGATGGAAATTTTTTCTTAGAACTTGTTGATCGTCCAGAAATCGCAGAACAAGAAAGCACAAACGCGCAACTGATTGAGCTTGGGAAAAAAATGAATGTGCCGATTGTTGCGACGAAAAATACTTTATATCTCAAGCCGCAAGACGCAGAAGCTTGGAAAATTTTGAATTGCATTAAAGGCGGAAAAACACTTGAACATTTTGAGAGAATCAATCCATACGATTATGACGCGTCAATGGTGAGCGCGCAGTATATGGAAGAACGTTTTGCTGATGTTCCGGAAGCGATTGAAAACACGCGTCGCATTGCGGATCGTTGTTTGCTTGAGCTCGAACTTGGAAAATGGAATTTTCCAAAATTTGAAATTCCAGAAGGGCAAACTTTTCGTCAGGTTTTAACACAACGCGCTGAACAACAACTTGCTGAGAAAGAAGGCCCGTTAACAGACGTAATGGAACAACGTCTCGCGTATGAGTTGGAAATTATCGATCAAAAAGGCTTTTGTCCATACTTTTTGATTGTCTCTGATTTTATCAATTGGGCAAGATCAAACGGGATTGTCACAACAACGCGCGGTTCAGCCGCAGGATCGCTTGTGAGTTACGGAATCGGAATTTCATCAATCAATCCTTTGACTTATGAATTGCCGTTTGAACGTTTTTTAAATCCAGAACGTCCGTCAGCTCCTGATATTGATACTGATTTTGCCGACAACCGCCGTGATGAAGTTTTGGATTATGTTCGAGGAAAATATGGACAAGAAAAAGTTTCACAGATTTGTACTTTTGGAACAATGCTTGCGCGTGGTTCTGTTCGCGATGTCGGACGAGCGCTTGGGTTTCCATATCCAATGGTAGATGAGATCGCGAAACTTGTCCCAATGGGTTCGCAAGGATTTCCAATGACACTCACTCGCGCTCTTAATGAAGCGCCGGATTTAAAAAAGAAATTTGATACCGACGCAAACGTGCGACGCATTATTGATCTTGCAAAACAAATTGAAGGATGCGCTCGTCATGTTTCAATTCACGCGGCAGGAGCAGTTATTGCGCCAACTGATCTTACGGATTTTACTCCGCTTCAAATTGATACTCGTGAAGGAAAAGTTATTACTCAATATGAAATGCACGCTGTTGAAACAGCAGGTCTTGTTAAAATGGATTTTCTTGGAATTCGCAATTTGTCGATTTTGGGAGACGCTGTTGCTCTTGTGAAAAAACTGAAAGGAATTGAGATTGATATTGAGCGCATTCCAATCAATGACAAAAAAACTTTTTCACTTCTTGCAAAAGGCCACACAATGGGCGTGTTTCAGTTGAACGGAGAAGGAATGACAAAATATCTCATGGATTTGAAGCCAGAGCGCGTTGAGGATCTTATGGCAATGGTCGCTCTTTATCGTCCTGGTCCGATTGAATCAATTCCTGAATACATCAAACGTAAACACGACACGTCGCTTATTTCATATCTTGATCCGCGCATGGAACCGATTTTGAAAATGTCATACGGAGTTATTGTTTATCAAGATGACGTTATGTTGACAGCCATTCATTTGGGCGGTTACTCGTGGCTTGAAGCTGACAAACTTCGAAAAGCCATGGGAAAGAAAATTCCAGCAGAGATGGCATTGCAAAAAATCAAGTTGCTTGAAGGATTTATCGCGCACGGACTTACGGACGACAAAGCGCGTCAACTTTGGAAGCTTATTGAACCGTTTGCCGCTTATGGGTTTAATAAAAGTCACGCCGCGAGTTACGGGATGGTTGCTTATCAAACCGCGTACATGAAAGCGAATTTTCCAGCCGAATACATGACAGCGCTTATGACAGCAGAGGCTGGTGATTTAGAAAAAATTGCTGAAGCAGTTCACGAATGCGAACGCCTCGGAATTGAGGTTTTGTCTCCTGATATAAATGAATCAAGAAAGGATTTTACTTTCATGAATGATAAACAGATTCGTTTTGGTTTGCTTGTTGTAAAAAATTTAGGAGAAGAAGTTGTCGCGTCAATTATTACAGAAAGAAAAAACAATGGGCCGTTCAAAGATTTATCTGATTTTGCAGGACGCATCTCCCATCACGCGTTTAATAAAAAATCTCTTGAGGCTCTTATAAAATCCGGAGCGCTTGATCGTTTTGGTGAGAGACGCCAACTTTTTGAAAACGTTGATAGAATTTTGATGCACAATAAATCTATTCAAAAAGAGATTTCATCAAACCAACAAAGTTTGTTTTCATCATCGCCGACCGTGATGGACTCTGCAATCACACTTCGTGAAACAGAACCGGCAGGAATCCAAGAACTTCTTGCATGGGAAAAAGAATTGTTAGGTCTTTATCTTAGCGCGCATCCATTTGAACAAAGCGCTAGTGTTTTGGGGCCGCTAATTGTTCCGTGTGCGAAAGTTAAAGATCACCCAAGCAGTAAGTTGATTCATTGTGGTGGAGTTATAACAGCAATAAAAGAAATAATTACAAAAAAAGGAGAACCAATGGCATTTGTAAGTGTTGAAGATGCAACAGGTGTTGTGGAACTTGTGCTTTTCCCTGAAGTTTTTACTCGATCAAAATTTTCATTACAACTCGATCAACTAACACTTGTTTCCGCGAAAGTGTCTAGACGCAATGGTGAATTGAGTTTATTGGCAAATGGACTTATTGGATACACGGAGGATCAACTTCCACAGCTTGTCCAAATGCTTTCTCGAGGTCAATGGGCTGATCCAAAAACAGTTGTTGCTCAAGTTCCTGTAATAACTGGAACACTTTCAATCGCGCTTCAAGGAAATCCGGCTCCGGAGTTAGTGTCACGATTGCGCGAGATATTACAAAGATCGCCCGGTCAAACTTCAGTTTGTTTGCTTGTTGAATCCGGTGGACGGGTTAGACAAATCGAAACTGATTATTCTGTTTTTATTTCTGATGAGATTGTGGACGAGATCGCATCGCTTGTTGGACGGCAAAATGTGAAAGTGACGTAAAAGTGGTAATTTTGGTCTTTTTTTCTTGACAAACTGGCTATTTTATGCTAGACTTGACTATCAAAATCAGATTGACTCTGGCAAAAAGTTGCTCTAAAAAGGGCGATTCCTTGCCATGGTAAATCTGACAAGCCTGCCTATCGGCAAGTAAATGTTCAGAAGCCCGCTGGCAAAATAGACGCCTCGCGCGTCAAAAGGAGACCGACCATGTCTGAAATGCTCGGTGGTACTCTTGCCGAAGTGGCCGGACCCATGAAAGATTTCTGGACAAAGCTCGCTGGTTCTGATGGAACAATGTGGCTAACAGCCTTCAAACGGTTTCTTCGCAAGGAGAATCCGTGGGCGTCGTCGAAGTTCCGTGTTATCCGGACAGTGACTCTCGGTCTTCACGAAACCCCAGAGGCTTACGAAAAGGCGCTTGAGTCAGCTGGATTTAAGATCAGTGATTGGGCAAGGAACCTTCTGAAGAAGATTACGTGTTCAAAAAAGGAGGTCGAGGTTAACCTTACTTCCGCAACTATTGCGGAGCTTGGGCTTCCAAACGGTGGAACTACAAAGGAAGTCTATTCTGCTATTCTGGCTCAAGGTGGCCAGCTCTGTCCTGCAGAAGTTGGTCCCGCTCTTCGTTTGTTTTACAAGGATCAGACCAAAGGAGAGTGGTTCCAGATTGCCATGGAAGCAATTTCCGATTCGCGCGGTGCTCTCAACGTGTTCGACATCGACCACGACAAGGATGGTCTCTGGCTCGACACATTCGAGGATCTCCCTGGCGATCGCTGGGGTTTCGACCATCGGTTCGTGTTCGTTGTTCCCAAATGAGTTCACTCTTTGGACTTTGTGTCTTTGATCCTTCATTGGGTCATTTAGCAGAGTTCTTTTTTTATTTTGTCATCCCGAGCGAGTTTAGCGTTGAGCCGAGGGGTCTCTCGAGCAGTTTGTACCATGTCTCCGGGCCAACGGACTCTTCGCCGTTGTTCCCTTCGACATAGTACAAACTGCTCTTTTTTAATCTAATGACCCAATGGGTCAGATTGCTTCGTCGTCGCTTTACTCCTCCTCGCAATGACACAAAAAACAGCAAGGATGTTTTCCTTGCTGAATGTTGTGTGACCACGGCTTCCGGCGTCAAAACATGGCTAAATTTTTTACAATGCGAAAGTGATGTAAATGCGTGGTATAATAACTTTGTATGCCCACGAAAAAAACTGTCACTTCTCGACGAATTGAAGTGAAGAAAGCACCGATTGTTCAAAAAACTCAGGTCACAAACGCGATTCCGATTTTATTATATCGTAGAATTGCTTTGACATTTGTTATTCTTGTTGCCGCTTCGCTTGTTGTTGTTTTGTATCTTTCAACAATGCAAGCTGTTATACGTGTCACTGCAGTTCCAAAAGAAATTGTTGCAGATTTTATTGTTCGCACAACACGCATCGCAACATCTGACGGAGAAGTACAGGGTGAAGTTAAAAATGTAACTGTTGGTAAGACTGAATCATTTACACCAACTGGAACATCAAAAACAGAAATTGAAGATCAAGCAACAGGGCTCGTCACAATCACAAATACAATGTCTTCAGCCCAACCGCTTGTCGCGACAACACGTTTGCTTTCACAAGATGGAGTTTTGTTTCGTTTGAAAAAAGGAGTTACTGTTCCGGCAAATGGAAGTGTCACAGCCGAAGTTTATGCTGATCAAAAAGGTGTGAGTGGAAATATCGCGCCAACAAATTTTACGATCCCTGGTTTGACTCCAGCAAAGCAGAAGTTGGTGAGCGCAAAATCAAATGAGGCGTTTATTGATGGAATTCGATATGAATCCGTTTTGTCTCAGGAAGAAATTGATCAAGCTGTTGCTTCGTTCAAGGCAGAACTTTTTGAAGAAGCAAAATCAACATTGAGAAGTCAACTAACAAGCAAGTACACTGGTGAGGAATTTTCTGTCGATATTAAAGACGAGAAAGTTGGAGCAAAAGCCGGCGACAAAGTTGCGGCATTTGATGTGTCGCTTAATGTTGAAGTGTCGGGAGTATTTTTTGACAATGCCGCTCTTTCAAAGATAACGGAAAAGAAGCTGTATGAAGGAATTGAACAAGGTCAGGAATTTATTGATCTTGGAACAGCAAATCGGAAAATTGTTGTTGAGCAAGTCAATTCACAACAAGGCGTTGCGCGATTGCATATAACGCAAACTGGGAATGCGATCCCGTCGCGCGTTAATAACGCGCTTGACGTTGGAAGATTTGTTGGGATGAGAGAGAAAGATGTTGACTCGCTACTCACAAAAGAAGGTATTGCAACAAAAGTTGAAGTTCAATTTTTCCCATTTTGGGTTCGCACGATACCGCGTCTGAAGGATCATGTTTATATTGAAATACAATAGAATGGTTTGAATGTTTCAAACAGAAGCGACATGCCATGTCTACGGGCCAGCGGACTCCTCGCCGCTGTTCCCTACGACATGACGCTATCGCTTCTGTTTACATATTTTGCATCTTGCGTTTATTACGCTATTTACGATAAACTTCTCTTTATCTTCTTACCACTCACCCCTTATCTCCTTGTTTGTTTAATAATATGAATGACAATCTTCACACAATGCGACATACTGCCGCGCACGTTTTGGCCGCGGCTGTTGAGCGGCTTTATCCAGGAGCAAAATTTGGTGTTGGACCTGTTGTTGAAAACGGGTTTTATTATGACATTTTGTTTCCAGAACCGATTTCTGACGAAGGGCTGGCCGTGATTGAAAAAGAAATGAAAAAAATTATCTCGGAAAAACACGAGATGGTTCGCGAGGAGATTTCGCTCGACAAAGCCGTTTCGTTTTTCAAAGAACGCGGACAGGATTTCAAAGTTGAGTTGTTGAAGGATTTGAAAGAAAAAGGCACGACAAAAATTCAAACAGACGAAGCGCAAGATCTTGATATTTCCAAACCAGATGTCGCGACTCTTTATCACACAGGATCGTTTACAGATCTTTGTCGCGGTCCGCACATCGAAAACGTGAAAGACATTGGTGTGTTTAAACTTTGGAAAATTGCAGGAGCCTATTGGCGAGGTAATGAAAAAAATCCTCAAATGCAACGCGTGTATGGTCTTGCTTTTGAAACACAAAAAGAACTCGACGAGTATCTCATAATGCTTGAAGAAGCTAAAAAACGAGATCACAGAAAACTCGGAACAGATCTGGAACTATTTACAATTATTGATGAAGTCGGGCCAGGTCTTCCACTTTTTTATCCAAAAGGCGCTGTTCTTCGCCGGCTAATCGAGAATTTTATTATGGAACAGCAAGAGAAAAGAGGATATGTCCCGATTTGGATTCCGCATATTACAAAAGGAAAGTTGTACGAAATTTCAGGGCATTTGCAAAAGTATGACGCAATGTATCCTCCAATGGATTTGCCTGCTGAAGCACAATATTATCTCAAGCCAATGAATTGTCCGCACTTCATGATGCTTTATAAATCCACTGCGCATTCATATCGCGATATGCCAATGCGTTGGACTTGCACAACTTCATGTTATCGCTATGAAAAAAGCGGGGAATTGTCAGGGCTCACACGCGTTCGTTCGCTAACTCAAGATGATTGTCATGTATTTTTGAAATCGGATCAGATTGAACAAGAAATAAATTTGATGTTGGACATGATCGATGAAACATATCGCGCTTTTGGTTTCAAAGATTTTTGGGTTCGCGTTTCAACAAGCGATCCAAATAATCGTGAAAAATATATTGGCGATCCACAAATTTGGGAAGAGTCAGAGGCCGCGCTTGCACGTCTTGTTGAGGGTCGAGGTTGGAAAAAGGAAGTTGGTGTTGGCGAAGCCGCGTTTTATGGTCCAAAGCTCGATTTTATGGTACGCGACGTAATTGGAAGACAGTGGCAACTGTCCACAATTCAACTTGACATGAATTTGCCTGAACGGTTTGAACTCGAATATGCGGATAGTGATGGGAAAGTAAAACGTCCAGTTGTTATTCACCGAGCGATTCTTGGTTCAACAGAACGGTTTATGGGAATTTTGATTGAACATTACGGTGGAGCGTTTCCAATGTGGCTTGCGCCAGTACAGATTCGTCTTGCGACTGTGAGTGAAGATTTTGTTGCATTTGCGCAAAAGTTAAAAACAGAACTTTTTGATGCTGGTGTTCGAGTAGAATCAGATTTTTCTGATGTGAAAGTCGGAAAGAAAATTAGAAATGCGGCAATGATGAAAATTCCATGGACGATTGTAATCGGTGAAAAGGAAACGCAAGGCAGTGCGTTTGATGTGAATGTTTTCGGACAAGAAGAACATTTGACAATCGCGCAGGATCAGCTTATTAAAGAAGTTCAAAAAGCTGGAGAGGCTAAAGAAGCTTGAACATAAAAGAACGGGCAATTGCCCGTTCTTTATTTAGAATTTTCCAGCGCTTCTCATCGAACTTTCGTAATCTTCATAGCGTCTGTGTTGTCTTTTTAGAACGCTTCCAATATCAACTTTTCCAGAATCTATATATGTGTAGTGAGCTTCTTTAAGTTTGTTGAACAGCTTGACTCGCTCTGTTTTTGCGCCAAACATTTTTCCAAAAATTCCTCGTGAATCTTTTGTGTTTACCATTTCTTCAAAACTCGAAGGCAAACCTTCGTCTTGTGGTTTTAGTCCAAGTGAATCAAGCGCAATATATAGTTCAATGTATAAACGCTCATAAAGTTCCAATTCGCCAGCGTTCTCTACGATTCCTGCGTTTATGAGATCTTGGACTTTTTCATTTGAATAATCAATTATTTTAATCTCGTCAGTGTTACGTTCCTGACTGTTCTCTTTTCCAACCACTTCAGCTTCTCTAACTTCTTCAACTTCTTCTGGTTCCATCACAGATTCAACAATGTCTCCTGGTTTAAGGCCGGTTTTTTCAGCTTGTTTTGTTTCAAACACTGATTCGATCACAGTACCAGGTTTCAAAGTTTCTTTTCTTGTTTTTCGCAATCTTGGTTCTATTGGAATTACTTTTGCTTCTTGTTTTGTTTTTGGAATTTCTTTAACTTCTCCAGCCTCTCCAACTTTTTTAGCCTCTTCAGCTTCTTTTTTCTGTTCTACTTTTGGCTGTGATTCCATCACTCTTATAACTTCCTTGACCGCCTTCAGTATTCCGAGAGTTGACGTGTTAACTTTTTTACTCTTGATCATTCCGTCAATGTAATTCATCACTTCTTTTGGATTTTCTTTGTATGTATCCATCAGTTGGAAATAAAGAGCTGATCGAGCTTCGTTTGGTTTTTCTTCAGTATCAAAATCAATAAGCACACCCATGTTTTCAAGTTCTTCCATTTCTTTTTCAACTTTTTGGATGTTTTTTTGTGCTGTTTGAAGAAATTCAAGAGATTCAAGCCGTTTTGCTTCAAGTTTTTCTATGTCTTTGCCAGTATCTTCATTTTGTTTTTGAGTTAACACCATGATTCCATCCTCAATTGTTCTCTGAAGCTTTTCTTGTCTTTCAATAACTCCTTTCCAGAACTTTTTTTGCATTGTTCCTTTTTCTCGTTTTTTGGAAGAGTACTCGTTTTGTTCCCAGATTTTTTCTGCGATCATTGCATCAATTTGAGCTTTCACATCCAATACCATTTCAACTTTTTCTAGGACTGGCAATATTGCGCGATGACGATCGTATTCGTTTCGCGCAACAGTCCACGCAACTCCGTCCTTGTTTTTATCTGCATCTTTCATTATTTTTTCAAGTTCAACAATTCGATTTTTAACAGCCTTATAACCATCTTCGTAAAGTGGATCTGGAATTAATTCAACAGCTCCATCAACCTGATTTGCGATTTCGATTTTTTCTTTTTTTGAAGCGTCAGGATTTAAGGCGACGCGCGTTTCATAAACGGCTTTTTCAACAGCATGAATTTCAACAAGCGCCGCTTTATATTCTCGATCATTTTTTGCAGTATCGGCTTTTTGTCTAGCATGAGCCAATTGTTCTGTGAGAGCTTCAAGACTCAAAACAGATTTTTCACTCTTACCACTAGCAACGGCCCGCGCTTCTTCAAGGACAAAGTCAGAAAGAGCTTTCTCAGGATTTTTTTCTCCCATTGCTTTTGCAATAACTTTTGGAGCTTCTTCAGCAAGAAGCGCCAATGCTTCTTTTGCTTCATTGCCTTTCAAACCAGCCGCTTTCACAGCAGACTCAGCCGCTGAAATGACAGCATCAGAATATAATTCAAGTTGATGATCAGTCCTTACACTTGATGCAAGTTCATCGCTGCCTACAACACGCAAAAGTGGTCCAGCTTCACTTTTTCGCGCAAGAACGACAGTTGCGTTTTCTTTTGATCCAGAATTTCCAATTACAATCTCCTGAACAAGTTCTCCATCTGAACGAGTTGATTCGACTTCCGATCCGAATTCATACGTTGTCATCTCAACTTCAGCGGTTTCAATGTTTGTGAACATCGGGCTCTTTGATGATTCCTCACGAGCCTCTTTAACTGGGTTTTCTTGTTTTTTTGGCATATTTTGAATTTAATCTATTGACAAAAGATGTCTATATGATATTGTTTTTTTCTCCACTATACAAGTGGATGGCGGCAATGCCGCGGAAAGGTTGTTCCTTGTTATGGAAAGGGAAGCTGAAGTAGTCGAACTGTGCTTATACGACAGCCGAATCGGTCAAATGGTTCGAGAAATCGTTAAGAGTCCAATGTTGGCAGAGTATTTGACTGATGCTCTGCGAGAAAACAGCGGGACTCTGATGGTTGCTCGGCTCATTGTCGGTGCTCTAACCCCGTACTTGCATACAGCGGGCTGGACAATTGGAAGAAATGACGTGGCTCGTTTGGGGGTTCATTACCAAAGCGAGGCTGTAGTCGAACGCTTGAGCCTTGCATTGAAGGCGGTTGAGCCCAACTACATAGCTCTTTCGCGCGACCTTGAATACAGTCTGTCCTATGATCCTGTTGGTGTTTCGTCTGACACAGACACACAAACACATCACCTACCGCGCCGTTCTGCTGTGAGTGAAGATTCAGAAGATCATAAGATGTACCTTCGCATTTTCCTTTGCGCTTTTGCAATGTGCAAAAGACTTGAACTTGACCCGCGTCAGCCGAAACAGGCTGTTGCAGTGTCTTCTGGGGGCTAGGTCTGGTCGATCAGCCTCTTTTTTGTTATTGTCTGTCAGAGTATTTGAAAGTGATGGAGTAGATAAACAATAACTCCGTCACTTTGTGTTTCGACTTCATCACTTTGCGCTTCTGACTTTTCCTATGCCTTCTCCCAAATACCACCTTATCACTTACGGCTGTCAGATGAATAAAAATGATTCAGAGCGACTTTCCGGTTTGCTTCGTGGTTTGGGTTTTGAACCAACTTCTGAAAAAGAGCAAGCTGATATCATTTTACTCAACACTTGTTCGGTTAGACAAAGCGCTGAAAATCGTGTGTATGGCCACATGAGTGATTTTTCAAAGATGAAAGAAAAACGTCCAAATCTAATTATTGGAATTACAGGATGTATGCCAGGACGCGATCGGAATTTTGAGTTTAAAAAGAAAATGCCAGTTGTTGATTTATATTTTCCAACATCTCAAATGGGGCAATTACCGAGATGGATCGCGGAATTGCGACCTGACCTTGTTAATAGCGCTGACATTGTTGATGATTACACAAAAATCATGCCGCATAGAGAAACGACTCGACAAGCGTATGTAAGTATTCAAACAGGATGCAATAAATTTTGTTCATATTGTGTTGTGCCGTTTGCGCGAGGTCTTGAAAAAAATCGCTCTGTTGAAGATATTTTGTCAGAGATCAAAGAGCTTGTTTCAAAAGGATGTGTTGAAATTACGCTTCTTGGACAAACAGTAAACAGTTATCGCGCGCCAGATTCTCAAATTTTTTCTGATGATAATCCGTACGGCGATCATTTTGCCGCTTTGCTTTGGGAGATAAATCAGATTCCAGAAATTAAACGAATGCATTTCACGGCTCCACATCCAGTTCATATGACAGATGAGGTGATAGATGCAATGGCGCTTCCTGCTCATGTAAATTTTTTGCATTTGCCAGTTCAATCTGGTGATGATTTAGTTTTGAGAAAGATGAATCGTCGTTACTCGTCAGAACAATTTTTGAACGTAATTGATAAAGTCAAAAAACGAATTCCAGATATCGCGATTGGCACAGATATTATTGTTGGTTTTTCTGGTGAGAGTAAGGAAGCATTTGAAAAAACAGTTGAGCTTTATAAAAAAGTTAATTTTGACATCGCGTATATCGCGCAATATTCTGTTCGCTCTGGGACCGCCGCTTTTCGAGCGTTCAAAGATGATGTCTTACCAGAAGAAAAGAAACGTCGTTGGAAAGTTTTGCAATCGCTCATGGAAAAAATTGTGTTTGAAAAAAATCAAAAGTTTGTTGGTCAAATTGTTTCTGTTTTGGTTGATAGATTTGAATCAGGATTTTGTTATGGAAATTCAAGAGAAATGAAACTTGTGCGATTTTTGGGAAATCAAGAACTGGTTGGACGAATAGTTGATGTGTCAGTAACTCAATCCGACATTTGGCTACTCGAGGGAGAGAATATGAATGTTGATAAAATTTCACAGGGGTGAAAAAATGTCAACAAGTATGCTACCTAAACTTATCGCAATCGTCGGGCAAACAGCGTCAGGAAAAACCGGACTTGGAATTGAAATTGCAAAAAAGTTCAGCGGGGAAGTGGTAAGTGTAGATTCACGGCAGGTGTATCGAGGAATGGATATTGGAACGGCAAAGGTCGGAAAGGAACGAAAGGTCGGAAAGGTCGGATATGACCGAGAGGAAAAGACAGTTGATGGAATTCTACATTGGGGGATTGATCTTGTTGATCCTGATGAAGATTATTCAGTTGCAGATTTCAAAAAATATTCTGAACAGAAAATTGACGAGATAATTCAACGGAAACGTATTCCAATACTTGTTGGTGGAACAGGGCTTTGGGTTTCATCTTTGATCGATAATTTTGATTTAACAAACATTCCGGCAGATTTCAAACTTCGCGTTGAATTGGAATCGCGTTCGCTTGATGATTTGTTCGCCGAGTATAAGCAACTCGATCCAAAAGGCGCTGAAGTTATTGATAAAGACAACAAACGTCGAATCGTGCGCGCGCTTGAGGTTACGAAATTGTCTGGCAAGACGTTTTTTGAAAAACAAACAAAAGGAAATCCAAGATATGATGTTTTGCAAATCGGACTTCTTGTTGACAGACAAGAGTTGAATGCGCGGATTGATTTGCGCGTAGATGAAATGGTCGAAAACGGACTTGTGGATGAGGTTCGTTCACTTAATGACAAATACGGATGTGAAATTTATTCAATGTCAGGAATTGGATATCGGCAGATTTGTTCATTTCTCAAAGGCGAGACTGCACTTGATGAAGCGATCGAAGAAACCAAAAAAGCCACCAGACACTATGCGAAGCGCCAGATGACTTGGTTTAAACGCGACCCGAGAATTAAGTGGATTTCGAGTTCTGATGAAGCGTTTCAATTTATTTCAGATTTTTTAGCTTAACCAGCAACATGTTGCGAGTGAGTCCTGGTTCGGCTGCCCCTTCCGTTTCTTTCATAACCATTCCAATCAAAAATGTTAGCAGTTGTTCCTCGCCAGCTTGGTATCTCACAACCTCAACTGGATGTGCGGATAGAACCCGATCAACAATTTCTGCTAATTCTCCTTCATCATCCATTTGACCAAGCCTTTGATCCTCCATTATGTGAGTCGGATCATTTCCATCATCAAGCATTGAGTTTAGGACTTTTAGTCCTGTTGTGTTGTTGAGTTTTTTTGTTGCGATCAAAGTTATAAATTCCGCAAAATTTTCCGGTGTAATTTTTATCGTCCTGATATCAATACCTCGTTCAGACATAAGCCCTGTGAGTTTTGACAAAAGCCAACCAGAAACAAGACGCGCTAAACCTTTCAACCCTTCAACTTCTGAAGTGTTTCCAACCCACTCAAGCAATTCTGAAAACGTCCGTTCTGTAAAGTCTGCAAGAGCCGGATCATCGCAGATTTGTCGAGCGTCAGACAATTTCAAACCATATTCTTCTTGCACGCGAACGCGTCGCGCGGACGGAAGTTCAGGTAACTCTTTTCGCATTTCTTCTGCGATTTCCTTAAGCTCAAGAGATGGAATGTCAGGTTCTGGAAAATATCGATAATCTGCCGCGTCTTCTTTTGATCGTTGTTCTTCTGTGATTTGTTTTCCGTCATTCCACCCACGTGTTGTTGAAATTTTTGGCGGATTTTCTTCTTCCCATAATTGAGTTTGGCGTTCTATTTCATATTCAAGCGCACGTTCAACATGGCGAAACGAGTTCATGTTTTTGATTTCTGTTTTTGGATTGAACATTGCGCCATCTACAGTTCCGTCTTTATTGAGTTTGCGAAGCGAAACGTTCGCGTCACAGCGCAAATGTCCCTTTTCCATATCAGCATCAGACACGCCAAGATAACGTGCTATTAAACGAAGCTCTTGAAGAAAAATTTTTGCTTCTTGTGGTGAACGAAAATCAGGCTCTGTTACAATTTCTACCAAAGGCGTTCCTCCGCGATTAAAGTCAACACATGTTTTTCCGTTTTCTGTATGAAACGACTTTGCGGCGTCTTCTTCCAAGTGAGCGCGTGTAATTCCGATGTGTGCTTGTTTTCGTTCACTGTTTGGAATTTCAATATCCAAAAATCCGTTTTTAGCAATTGGAAAATCGAATTGTGAAATCTGATATGCTTTTGGAAGATCAGGATAAAAATAATTTTTTCTATCAAATTTTGATCGCTCAGCAATCGTGCAGTTCAAAGCAAGACCCATGAGAATTCCAAAACGAATCGCTTGTTCGTTTGGGACAGGAAGCGCCCCTGGCTGTCCAAGACAAATTGGGCAGACGTTTGTGTTTGGTTGAACGTCTGTTTCGTGTGCTGAACATCCACAAAACATTTTTGTTTTTGTTTTGAGCTGGATGTGAATTTCAAGACCAATGATTGGTTCGTAGATTGGCATAGTGGAAAGTCTTGGAGTCGAAATTTAAAGTCTTTGAGTTATTAATTGCTTTCTCCGCGACTATGTGATTTTGACTCAATGACTTTTTCATTTCTTACCTCCAAATACACAGATGTCAAATATATAACAATCAACGGCAGTAGGAGAACCTCTCCAATTGCTTCTAGCACTTGAATCCAAAGCGGCAATGTTCCATTTAGCAAATCTATAATGTCGACCCCTTGAGCAGCAGCTATCACACCCATTAATATAGACAGGATTACAGAATAAATAAAAAATAAAATGAAAGTTCCTCCGAAAACCAATAGAAAAACTTTCCAGAATTTACCTTTGACAAGCTCTCTGCTTGTTTGAAGAGCGTCAATTCCTCGCTTTCCATCGAATATGACATTTAATTGCGCGAAACAAAACCACACCATGAAGATAAACGAAGGAACTATAATCAACAACACTCCACCAATTAACATAAGTATTTGTAAAAGCGCGACAGTTAAAACTGGTTGTATCAGTGACTTTGCTGTTTGTCCGATTTTTTTTATTTCATTTGTTTGGTTTGATAGGATTGCCTTTGAACACAACACTAGCGAAATAAAAACCCAAAGAGAAACAAGAATTTCAAAAATGGAAAGGACAAATGCTAAAAATTTTACAAATGGAGTAAGTGGGAAAAAACCAAGTAAAACAAAAGCCGCGAAAGTTAACAACATCCAAGATGAATATCCTAGAAATGTATAAGCGTTCGTTTTATATAAACGGACGCTTTTTGCGATTATTTCAAACGGCGAACTCATAACACATCTTCACCTTTTAGCGCTCGATAAAGAAGAATATCCGCGTTTATAATCAGTGGGTTTATAAGCACAGCGATCAAAATAGGAAATATTGATTCCACAAGTGTTTTAATTCGTAGATGCAGATCAAGACTAAGGCCGCTTGCGACACCAAGCAATACTTCTGTCACAGTCGCAACAATAAACATAATAAATACTCCGAATATAATGAAAACAAGTTTTGGAACGACCAATCGTAGAAATGTTCTCCAGAAACGACCCTGAATAAGTTTGCGGCTTTGGATTAGAGCTTTTTTTCCTTGTATTCCATCTAAAACTGTTGCTATTGGAGAAAAATAGTATTCGATCATCCATTTGAAAGAGAGAATGAGCGCGACAAAAATTCCTATAACGAGCAACATGTCGCCAATTCCAATCAGAGTGACATTATTAAACAATGCGCCAAGCGAGGCTAAAATTATCGGAGGACCAAAACCTATGAGCATTGCAACTACCAAAAGAAAAGCAACCATTAACGATACAACAAGAGTGGGGAAGAACAGAGGTTTTGTTTCTTCATGGGCCAGTTTGATACCCACATTTTTTCCTTGCAAATATCCTTGTGTAAGCCTTGAAAGAGCAATGAGAACCCAAAGCCCGAGCAAAGGAGCAACAACGTAATTTGTAAATGCAAAAAGAAGTATGCCGATGTTTTCTGAAGTTGACAGATCGTTTGAAAACCAAAGTGTGCTTGCGGAAGGGTAGAGTGCAAGCGAAATAATATAAAGAATGGCAAGCAAAAGAAGCCAGCTTGCAACGCTCATGAATTCACTGAAACGTGCGCGATATAACTCCCAAGATTCATCAATAATTCTTCCGATCGAAATAAGTTTTGGCATAGAGAATGAAGTAGAAAAGTAGCAGAGCTTTTAATTAACATGTAGAGAGAATTATTGTAATGAGTTTTTGTGCCCGATCTGAAGTTTCTTCAATGGTTCCCGACATGTCAAGTGAATATATGTGAGTTCCATGTGATTCAAACAATTCTTTTAGCCACCGTTCTTCAAATCTTTGTTCTAGTATTTTGAGAAATTCTAATTGTCCAAAAACACCTTTTGAATCGTCGTCTCGCTTCGCAATTCGTTCAGCCGCTGTTTCAGCAGAAAGTTTTGTTAGAATCAGAGCGTTAGGCGCGTATTCCAAAGAAAGTTTGTTTCCTGGGAGATTTTTTACAGTTTCAAGAGGCAAACTGTTTTGCATGATTGGCTGATACACAAGCGAAGTTGAAACTCCGCGATCTTGAATGATTGTTTTTCCAGCTTTTATCGCAGGTATTATTAAACGCCTGTACATTATTTGTCGATCAAGCGCGAATGCGTGTGCCAGCGTCTCGCCATCGTATGGCTTATCTTCTCTTGAAAGTTCGTATCTTATCGCGCGACCAATCCAAGTGCGTGTTGGCTCGTATGTGAAATAAACATCGTAGTTTGAGATTTGTTCAAACTTTGGTGGTTCAACATCTTCCCATTGTGAAAGACGAAAGATTTTGTGATGACAAGATTCTGCCCAAGTTTGGACAGCACGCAAAACAGTGGATTTGCCACTGCCGGCGATTCCGTCAATCATAATGAATCGTCCTAATGTCATAATAATTATAGCAGATTAACCTGTTGAACCAAAGCCTCCGCGGTTTGGATTTGTCAGTTTTATAACTTCCTTAAATTCAGCTTTAGCAAACGGGACAAGCATTGCTTGCGCGAGTCTATCACCTTTTCTAATTTCCACTGGTTGATCTGTAAAATTAAGTAACTGCAGTTGAGCTTCATCCGTTGGTCCGCAATAGTCATTGTCAACTATTCCTATGCCTTGTGGAAAACACAGACCGTATTTTTTTGGCAATGACGATCGTGCGACAACAATCATTACATAATTTTCAGGGACACATATTACAAGGCCTGTGCGTAAGCGTACTATTTCGCCAGGTTGGATAATAACGTCTTCGATTGTGGACAAATCAAAAGCGCAAGCGCCAGTTGAATAATAGACCGGAATAACAGCGTCAGGATGGCATTTGAAGATTTCCACAGGTAAAATCATAATGTAGGCATTTTATCCGAAAGATAGGATGTTGGAAACTGGTCTCATGTCTGGTACATTATGGGGGTCAAATTAAATTGTTTCCACATTTTCGACCTTTTGGTCCTTTCAGACCTTTCCACAATATGACCCCATTTGATGTTCAATACAAAAGCGCAATTTCCGACATCATGGAAAATGGATATGAAATTCCAAATCCATGGTCTGGCCGCATAACGAGAATGTTGCCTGGAGTCACGTTGCGCGTTGATGTTCAGGAAAGTTTTCCGCTTCTCACTTTGCGAAAGATTCCTCTTAAGATTTTTATTGCTGAACAAATTTGGTATTTGATGGGACAGAACAATCCAACTTGGCTTCAACAGTTTACAAAAATTTGGGATGATTTTTTGGAAGAAGACGGAACAGTAAAAGCCGCGTATGGCCATCGTTGGCGTCATCATTTCGGACGCGATCAAATTGATTGTCTTGTAAATCATCTCACACAAAATCCGCATTCTCGACATGCGGTTGTGATCACATGGGATCCGGCTGATGACGGACTCGGTGTTGATTCAAAGAAAAATCTCCCATGTCCATATACATTTACTGTAAACATCGCTGGTGGAAAATTGCATTTGCACAATATTATCAGAAGCAATGACATGATGCTTGGATGTCCTCATGACGCGGCTGGATTTGCGCTTTTGCAATGTATTTTGGCGGACAGGCTTGAAGTTCAACCAGGAATTTACACGCATTCGATCAGTAACGCGCATATTTACGACAATCATTTCACTGCGGCACGCGAACTTATTTCCCGCACGAATGATCATGGACCTGTTTCTTTGAGAGTTCCTGTTGGAAGTTACGAGCGCGCCATGAACGGAGATTTAGAACTTGTGAACGAAATTTTTACCTCGCTTAAATCACAGTATCAACCACTTGAGTCGATTAGTGGAATGGAGATCACGGTGAATGTTTATTAGTCTTTTCGTCATTCTGAGGAGCGAAGCGACGAAGAATATCTTTATGAAAATTATTTTACTTGCCGCGATTTCTGCAAACGGAAAAATAGCAGAGCATGAATGTCAGACGTCACTTGATTGGACATCGAAAGAAGATTTGCGTTTTTTTATTGAAAAAACAAAAGAGATAGGAGTTTTGATTATGGGTCGAAAGACTTTTGAGACAATTGGAAAGCCGTTGAAGGGGAGGAAGACGATAGTGATGACAAGGGAGGACAATGGAAGACAGCTGGAGACAAAGGAAGAAAGCGGGAAGGTTGAATTTACGAGCGAACAACCGTGCAAACTACTTGAACGTTTGCAAAAAGAAGGTGTTGAAAATGTTGTGATCGCAGGTGGGTCGTCAATTTACAGTCAGTTTCTGAAAGAGAAGCTTGTTACCGAAATTTATCTTACAGTTGAGCCGGTTTTGTTTGGCGATGGCGTGCCACTTGCGTCAGGATTTGGAAGAATAAATTTGAAATTGGATGAAGTTACTCAACTTGGTGATCAAGCAGTTTTGCTACATTTTTTATGCCAGAAATAGAGTATCCATTTTTGCCTGATGGAAAAGTTTTTTATTTTGTCAGTGCGGACGATCCATTCATGCAAGAAGCGGCGCGCGCACGCGAGGATTGTGCAGGCGACAGGTTGTATCCAGTTGGAGCAGTGTTAGTTAGAGACGGAAAAATTTTCACTCGAGCCGGAAATGGGTTTAATAAAGGTTCTGGCACGAGACATGTTTGTCCTCGAGTTGTGTTGGAGTGTCCTAGTGGAACAGGATATGATTTGTGTCATTTACACGACGCTCCAGGACATGCAGAACAAATGGTAATTGCTGTTGCAAATGAGTCGGGAATTGATCCGTCAGGATCGGATATTTATTTGTACGGCCATTGGTGGTGTTGCGAGCAATGTTGGAACGTGATGATTGAAAATGGAATTCGCAATGTGTATTTACTAGCAAACGCACATGTTGAGTTTAATCGCGATAGAGTGTATTCAAAAACACTTAAACCAACTGTAAAATCAGCCTACATAGCTGGATCGTATACAAACAATAATGGTTTGGCTGATGATAAAGTTGTTCACGAAGCGCTTGGTCGTGTGTGTGATGAATTAGGTTGTGAACCAATAATTCCATTTCGTGATAATCCTGAAAATAAAAAACCACGCGAAGAGCGTGACGTTCGCGCGGTTTATGATTGGACTGAAAATAAAATCAAAAATTGTGATGTGCTCATAGCTGATGTTTCAAATCCATCTTTGGGAGCTGGTGGCGAACTCGTTCTCGCTTACATGTTTGAAAAACCAATCGTGCTTATTTCAAAAAAAGATTCAGTGATTTCAAATTTTGCGCTTGGAAATCCAGCAATTGTTTATCACATCAAATACGAAACCACAGAAGAAGCATGTCGTATGTTGAAGAACGTTTTGAGACAACTGTAAACACTTAACTCCCGATCGGGAGTTAAGTGTGATTACGAGTTTTTGCTTTTTTTGTTAATGGAAGTTAGAGCCCTTGCTTCGAAAACGTGTACCCATGTTTCGGCTCTCATTATTTTTATCAACGCCGCCATTTCTTTTCCAACGTCGAATTCAGAACTCCATAAACTAAGATGAATCATTTTGAAGTGTGAATCTTTCAAAAGTTTTCTTAATGCCCACCGTGTAGAACTTGCTTGTTCAGGAATATCAAAACTCACGTAACAACGTCGTTTGCCTGCAAGACGTTGTTTCTTCTTTTGAATTGTACGTTTCAAACCCTCTTTTATGCCATTTTCAGTCAAAAAGAAGTAAATTTCATTACCCTTTTTACTTATCCGCAGTAATTTTTGCGAATTGAGTCGTTGCAAGGCCTGGTTGATTTCTGTTTTTTTAATTCGTTGAAGATTTCGTTCTTTTCGTGCGAGCATGTTACGTGCAGATTCAATATTTCCTACTGTTCGTAACACTGCATGAGGATGATGAAATAAAAATAGAAGATCATCGGCTTCTGATAAGAGCACATCGAAGATTCTAGATGGAACAGAATTTGAAGAGATGTTTTTAGACATAATTAAACTTTATCACACTTAACTCCCGATCGGTAGTTAAGTGAAATATGAATTAAGTTTTTTTATCGAAAATAAAAAGCACCCACGCCCTAGTCGGACATGGGTGGAGAAAGAACGGCTACCTAACACCAGATGGTGGGGTTGGCAGACGATCCTCAAGATTTGGGACGACAATGACCGGGACGCCATTTATTGTTCCGATCTGGCCATTGTCGAGGTGTCGGTTGGAATCTCCGACCGTCGTGTACTTCTGTCCTTCAGCGGAGTCGAGCCACAAGGCGAATGTGAATTTGAGCATTACTGCCCACTCGTTGCTCGAAATTTTGATCGGATTGATTCCAGATCCGGCCTCACGTTTGGTGCGAGTGATGATCTTGTTTTTGTCAAGCCAACATTGACAGATTCGTCATAATCAAGTAATCTTTTGGCTTCTTTTATTGGTTTTATCGTGGCTTTGAGAAGATGGCAAGAACGTCTTTTGAAAGCTGCAATCAAGCAGTGAGTTAAAGGGAAATGACTCATGGCATGTTTTCCAGCTCTTGGTGAGGTCTTTGAACTTACACTTGACGGAAGCGCTCCAGATAACGACCCGATAGAAATGGTTCATAGGAGCGGGGAAGTCGGGTTTGAGAAATGGCGACACAGAGGCAAACTCGTGAAAGGCGTTCAAACGCGCCGTTTCAAGCTCATTACAATTGGATGTTGCGATCATTTCAGTACGGTCGTAGCAATTCTAAAAGAACACGGCAAAATTCCAGAAGGTCAATGGCGTGAGGTATTGATCACAAAGTTCCAGAGTGCTGATGGCGGTGGAACAGTCGGAATCGCTGATGATTCATGGAGGGATCAGTACAGCTATTTCCTGTTTCCGTGCATTCGGGCTGACAGTGGACAGACCTGCGTTCCATTTTTTGACTTGTCAGAAGGCGGATTCAATAACAACTGGCGCTGGCTCGTCGAAGTAGACGAGTAAAGTGAGGAAAGGTAGATGACTTTTTCAACTCAACACATTCGGTTCTGGGAAAATGTCCCGGCATGCCCGATAAGGCTCAAGTCTAGGAATTTGGACCTAATACACAACTTCGAGTGTCGAACGCAACTGTACAGTATCCGTTTCACTTTGTTGGTTCCTGATCGAGGACGTTTGCCGATTATGGCTTCGATCGATCCACGTCATATGCATCATATAGAAGGCAGAAAACAATGGATCGTTTGGGACGGTCGTCTTTGTGTGGATTGTTCGCTTGCATACCATTTGTATGTTCCATACTTTCAGTTTCAAGCCGTCTTTGACGACGAGAAACGTGAGTGCAGAGTCACTATGTCTGAAAATCCAGAAAATCTTGGATTTCTGGATCGCGCGTTCGAGCACCTCGAAACTTGCGGCTTGTGCAGACAAAAACTCGAATGTCTCGACCTTGAAACCAGTTCTTACGGAGCTTGATGAATCTTCATCGCTCCGTTTTTTTATATCTCAAATTTCTTTTTCAATTCTTCCAATTTTCCTGATGTTAAAAATTGACGTTCTTCTTCTTTATCCAAAACGAAATTTTGTGAATTTGAGTCTGTATATTTTGAAGCTGTTATCCCGTGCATGTTTGCTTCTTCAGGAGTTAGAGACATGTTTAATTCTTGAAAAATAACTTGGCAAACACGTTCGCCAGGATAAATACGAATGACTTGATCTCCAGCCTCGTTTTGCATTGGAAAAATAAGATTGCCTTTGTAACCAGTATCAATTATTCCTGAAAGAGACAGATCAATTCCACGACGGTTTGTTGAAGTTCGAGGAAATAAAACAGCCATGAGGTTCATTGCGTTGATTTCGATTCGTTCAAGTGATGTTCCAATTACAAATTCATTCGGAAGCAGATCAAAATATTGTCCGTCTTTAAGTTGAACCTCATCAAACTGTTCCTGATGTGTGCTCGCGTCGTCTATCGCGACTTTGATTGCGCGACGTCCTTTTTCATCAACTGTCCAATTGCGTGGAATTAAAAATTTGTATCCAAGCCGCAAATCAACCGCGTGCGGTTGCAGTTGGAATTTATCAATCTCCGGCGTGAAATGAATATCGCCAGAGGAAATTGCTTTAAGGATTTCGTGTCGAGTGAGAACGGACATATGGAAAGGATGGAAGGGAGATAGGGGGTGAGTGGTAAGGAAATAAAGAAAGATAGAAATAGGGTATACGGAAGAAGAGAAAAAGAAAAGCGGCCAACAGGCCGTTTTCTTAATTTACTTCGATTTTGATTCCAGGACCTACTGTTGATGTAATGGTTGAACTTTTTAGAAAGATTCCTTTTGAGGAGACTGGTTTTAAACGTTTGATTGCTTCCAACAAGACTTTCAAATTTTCTTTAAGTTGATCTTCGGTGAATGACGCGCGTCCGAAGATTTGGTGAATGTTTCCGGTTGTGTCGTTTTTAAAACTTTGTTTTCCAGCTTTTTGTTCTTGAATCATCTTTGTGATGTTTGGTCCAACAGTATCGGTTTTCGGGTTTGGCATTAGTCCACGCGGACCGAGCAAACGAGCGAGCTTTGCAATTTTAGGCATCATGGCTGGAGTTGCGACTGCGACATCGAAATCGATTTGACCTTTTTGCAGAATTTTTTCAATCAACTCTTCGTTGCCGACTATATCTGCTCCAGCTTTTGTTGCTTCTGCTTCTTTTGCAGGTTCTACAAACGCGGCAACACGTTTTGTTTTACCGACCCCATGTGGAAGCGCGATTGTTCCGCGAACTTGTTGATCGGATTTGCTCGGATCAATTCCAAGATGAATGTGCAATTCAACCGCCTCATCGTATTTTGCTGTCGCTGTTTTTTTAACGAGCGCAATTGCTTCGTCAATAGGATAAACTTTTGATTTATCAACTAACTTTCTGGCTTCCTGTAATCTTTTGCTTGGCATATTAGTTTGTGGTATTGGCGTCTTTTAGACTCCCACTATTTTTAATTAAAGTATTTTTTACTGCCTTCGACAGGCTCAGGCTATAATCTTTACTGCCTTCGACAGGCTCAGGCTATAATCTTTACTGCCTTCGACAGGCTCAGGCAATGCTATATTTTACACTTCTTTTTTCATCTCTTTCCAGTCTCTTAGCACAATTCGGAAATGAATGAAGAACAACGGGAGGCTGACAATCAGCATCGAGATATCACGCACAAGAGACTGTTGCTTGCGTACGATCGCCGATTGTTTCTCTTGTTCTTTGTTACGGGCGCAACGCGCTTCCGTTTCTTCAGCCGTTTCTTTGACATTCTCTTTTATGAATTGCGGTTCACAGTACATCGGGTATTCTGGCGCGTCAGCAAATTTGAACACGTAAGTTTTAAGAGCAACGTTTATTAAATCTGACACTGAAAAAACGAGCATCATAAGTGTCACGAACGATACAAGCGCGAAATAAATTCGCAAAATGACCGAGCCTCCTTTTGTGGACATATATTTTGAGTCATATAGTCATTGAGTCGTGGAGTGATACATTTTGTGACTCCAAGACTTTGACTTCTGACTTTAAGAGTTGTGATTATTAACTTTTTTACTTTATCTCCACTCCCATTTGTTGAGCTGTTCCGGCAACAATCTTCATTGCTTGTTCAACATCCTTTGTGTTGAGATCGGGAAGTTTTTTTTCAGCGATCTCACGGAGCTGTGCTTTGGTTATTGAACCAACTTTATCAGTAAGAGGCTTGCCAGAACCTTTTTGGATTTTTGCAGCTTTTTTGATCATGTCAGAAGCTGGCGCGGTTTTCATTATAAAGTCAAACGTTCGATCGTCATAAACATTGATGATGATCGGAACGATCTCGCCGCGTCGGTCTTGGCTTGCGTCATTGAATTTTTTGACAAATTCGCCGATTGGTAATCCGTGTTGACCAAGCGCAGGACCAACTGGTGGCGCAGGAGTTGCTGCTCCACCAGGTATTTGGAGTTTAATTTGGGTTTTGAGTTTTTTTGCCATATATTTTTGCGCGCGTAACCTTAACTTAAATCTTCTTTATTTGCAAGAAATCGAGCTCAACAGGGGTTTCACGTCCAAACAATGACACCAAAACTTTGACTTTTCCTCGTTCTTCGTCCAAGTCTGAGACTTTTCCTTCCTGGCCTTTGAACGGCCCATCTGTAATTGTAACAGGCGAGCCTTTTTCAACATCAAGTTTATATTCTGGTTCATCGATACCCATTCTTTTTTGCAAAGCTTCCATTTCTTCTGGCGCGATCGGAGTCGGAGTTGTTCCTGTTCCTATAAATCCAGTCACGCTTGGAGTATTACGCACGACATACCACGAGTCGTCGGTTACTACCATTTCCACAAGAACATAACCTGGAAAGATCTTTTCCTCTATTGTTCTGCGTTTACCGTTTTTGATTTTAATTTTTTTTTCTTTTGGAACAAGAACATGGAAAATTTTTTCTTCCATATCCATTGTTTCGATACGCTGTTTCAAATTTTCCGCGACGTTTTCTTCATAACCGGAATAAGTATGAATAGCGTACCAACGTCGACCTAGTTTGGCGGTTTGTTTGGCCATAGAGGAGAGTCAATGTAGTCAATGAAGTTTTGGAGTCAATGGAGTTATTTTGCTGTAATCTCAATGAGTTTTTCAAGTCCAAGATTAAGTAGCCAATCAAGCCCACCGAAGAAACCAGCTATTATAAGACTTAGGAGAATTATAATCAATGAATACTTGTTGATTTCTTGCCTTGAAGGCCATGTGACCTTTTTGAGCTCTTCTTTTGACTCTTTAAAATATTGGAAAAGTCTTAGAGACTTCATATTTTGGGTTTTTTAAAATGGCCTGTTCGGCCATCTGAAAAGACAATACACTGGCCGTTGTTTATTGTCAACTTTTTATATATCCAAATTTTTCACAGTTTTCGCATGAGTCTGAATAAACCGTTTACGCGGAGCAACATCAGAACCCATCAGAATATCAAAAACTTCGTCCGCTCGCTCTGCGTCTTCGATCGTCACTTTCTTAAGTACCCGAGTTTTTGGGTCCATTGTTGTTTCCCAAAGTTGTGACGCGTTCATTTCTCCCAAACCCTTGTATCGTTGGATATTAACTTTAACTCCCTTGACTTCCATTTCTTCGGCTTCGGTTTCGACCTCCTTTTCAGATGTTTCTTCCTTCTCTTCCTTACCACTCGTCCCTTTCTCCCCTAACAGTTCTTCAATCCCTTTCTGTTTTTCTTCTTCAGAAAAGGCATATCGGAAATTTTTTCCAATGTTCACTCGATACAACGGCGGTTGAGCAATAAAGATATGGCCTTGATGAATGAGCTCTGGGAAATATCGGTAAAAGAGAGTCAACAGCAAAGTTCGAATGTGAGCGCCGTCAACATCAGCATCAGTCATTATAACAATGCGTTGATATCGTAGATCTGTGATATTGAAACCCTCACCAATGTTTGTGCCAAGAGCAATCACAAGAGATTTGATTTCATTGTTTGAAAGCATTTTGTCGAGTCGCGCTCGTTCCACATTCAAGATTTTTCCGCGCAAAGGCAAAATCGCCTGATGTTCTCGATCACGGCCTTGCTTTGCCGACCCGCCGGCCGAGTCGCCTTCCACAATGAAAATTTCAGAATCGTTTGGATCTCTTGATGAACAGTCGGCGAGTTTCCCAGGAAGTGTAAGACCTTCAAGTGCGCCTTTTCTAAGAACAGTATCTCGCGCCGCTCGCGCCGCACTTCGCGCTTGCGCGGCAAGAAGGCATTTTCCAACGATGGCCTCCGCGTCTCTTGGGTGTTCTTCTAAAAATATTTTCAAAGCTTCCCCAAAAACTGCTTCCACAGCTGTGCGAGCTTCTGGATTTCCAAGTTTGGCTTTTGTCTGACCTTCAAATTGAGGTTCTTCAAGTTTAATGCTAATAACAGAAGTTAAACCTTCTCTGACATCTTCACCGGTTAGGTTCGGGTCTTTTTCTTTAATGAGTCCTTTGTTTCGCGCGTAGTTGTTGAGTTCGCGAGTGAGAGCGGAACGGAAACCAACAAGATGCATTCCGCCTTCAGGGTTTGTGATGTTGTTTGCAAAACAATGAATTGATTCGTGATATTCGCTCGAATACTGCAAAGCAACCTCAACATCCATATTTGTTGCATCGTCATGTTTCGAAACGTAAAAAACATTTTCATTCTTTGGTTCTTTTCCACGATTGATGTGTTTGACGTATGATGCGACTCCTCCCTCAAAATAAAAAGCGTAAACATTTGTTTTTCCTTCAATCCGTTCATCAGAAATAATAAGTTTTAGACCTTTTGTAAGATATGCTTGTTGTCGAAGGTGGTCCAAAATTGTTTGAAAATCAAACTCTATGGTTTCAAAAATTGCCGGATCTGGTTTGAATGTGATTGTTGTTCCAGTGCCAGTTGCTTTTCCAATTGGTTTTACTTTTGCTTTTGGTTTTCCACATGAATATTCCTGCATCCAGAGTTTTCCATCGCGCTTGACTTCAGCTTTAACGTAAATTGATAGAGCGTTTACAACTGAAACTCCAACTCCATGCAAACCTCCTGAGACTTTATATCCACCACCACCGAATTTACCTCCGGCATGGAGTTTGGTCATGACAAGTTCAAGGGCTGAGACTTTGAATTGAGGATGAAGATCAACTGGAATTCCACGACCACGATCTTCAACACTAATAGTATTGTCAGGCAAAAGACGCATTGTAATTTCTGATCCATATCCTGCCATTGCCTCATCAAACGAGTTGTCCATTACTTCCCAAATCAAATGATGAAGTCCTGTTGGACCAGTCGAGCCGATATACATTCCGGGACGCTTTCTTACAGGATCGAGCCCTTCGAGAACTGTAATTTCTTTTGCGCCGTAAGATTGTGTTGCTTTTTTTTCTTGTTTCTTTGGTGGCATAATAGAACGTAATGAACGCACCTATCTTAGCACTAATGCATCCTTCGTGGAAGAGCAAAGCCATGATATACTTTGTGCGTATGGAAGAGCAGAGTTTTTTGCGTGAAGAAGAAAAAGAGTTCAAACGTTTTCATCGCCTTTCGGTTTTTTGGGTTGAGAATCAGGTTTTTTTACGGAAGATAGGCTATGGAATTTTTATTGCGTTTGATGGCTTTTTATTGTTGTTTGTTGTTTGGACAATGATTGATTCGTTTGCATTGAGTTACGATAACGAAAACAGGGAAGTTGCTCAAATTGTCGCGTACGGACAACAAGATTTACACTCATACACGATTGCAAACTCAGCTGATTCTATTTTGCAAGAAGATGTACGTGTTTTTCCAATAGGGAATACTCGTTATGACTTCTATTCGATGCTTGAGAATCCGAACTCTGATTGGTGGGTTGAGTTCAATTATCAATTCATGTTTGATGCCGGTGAAACTGTATCGGAAAAAGGATTTTTGCTTCCCGGTCAAGAAAAGCCCGTGATTTCTCTTGCCATTACTTCACAAATTCCAGTGCAAGTTGCCGAGCTGAAACTAACAGACATTGTTTGGCACAGAATTGATAAAAAAATTATTTCTGATTACACAACATGGCAAGACGATCGTCTTCGAATCGAAGTTAGCGACGCCACTTTTTCAAAAGAATCTGGAACAACGTTTGCTGTTTTTAACAACACAGCGTTTAGTTATTTTGATCCTGTTTTTTACGTGTTGCTTAAACGCGGGCCATCAGTTGTTGGTGTGAGTCGCGCAACAGTTGCTTCACTTAAATCTGGAGAGCATCAGGAAATTTCTCTTTATTGGTTCGGAACGCTTCCGTCGGTTGGGGAAGTTGAAGTGATTCCAGACATCCAACTTTTTAATCCAGACGTTTATCAACGAATTGAAGGTGAGCCGAGTATCGACATTCGCACAAAATTTTAGGTAAGATTATCCGGTTATGATAACGTCCATTTTTCGGCTAATAAGTCTTAAAGTTAGAAAATTGAGAGGCGCTGATTGGTTGATTGTACTTGCGGGTTTTGTTTTTGTTTTGTTTGGCCTTGCCGCTATTTATTCTGTTGATCTTTCGCGTGGCGCAGAACTTTTTAACATAAAGAAACAACTTTTTGCCATTGTTGCGGCAGGAATTTTGGCATTTTTTGTTGCAACATCAAATTACAAACTTCTTCGTAATTACAGTTTGATACTTTATATTTTTGGAGTAGTGATTCTTGTCGCTGTTTTATTTTTTGGAACAACTGTTCGTGGTGCGCGAGGTTGGTTTGTGTTTGATCTTGTGAGCGTTCAGCCGGTCGAATACATGAAACTTGTTTTAATTCTTTCTCTGGCTTCTTATTTTAGTCAAAGGGCACGGCCGTTATTTGGTTTGCGCGAATGTCTGGAAAGCGCATTGATTTCTTTTGTTCCAATTGTTTTGACTTTACTCCAGCCAGACTTTGGTTCCGCGCTTATTTTGGCAGGTATATGGTTTTGTTTTACATTGTTTGCTGGTATGCGTTTTAGGTTTATTGCATCGCTTACGGGAATTTTTTCAGTATTGTTTCTATTTTCATGGAAGTTTCTTTTTGCCGCATATCAAAAAGCTCGTATTCTAACCTTTTTTAATCCAACTTTTGATCCTCTTGGTCAAGGATACAACGTAAGTCAAGCGATAATTGCAATAGGAGCTGGTGGTTGGTTCGGGCGCGGGCTTGGATTTGGATCGCAAAGTCAGTTGAAATTTCTTCCAGAAAGTCAGAATGATTTTATTTTTGCTGTTATAGCAGAAGAATTAGGTTTACTAGGAGTTATTTTGGTTTTAGGAGCGTTTGCTTTGCTTTTTTTGAGATTTGCTTTTATTATTCGAACTTCAAGAGATAATTTTTCCGCTTTTTTGGTTATTGGTATTGCAAGCACTTTTTTTCTTCAAATACTTGTGAACATTGGAATGAATCTTGGTCTTTTTCCAGTTACTGGAATTGGTTTGCCTCTTGTGAGTTATGGCGGAAGTTCAGCGGCATTATTTTTGATCTTGCTTGGGATCGTTCAGAGCATTGTTATTCATGAAAAGAGAAGCTGAAGAGGTTGAAGAAGCTGAAGCGTGTGTGATAATGTAAAACAACTATGTCATCAACATCTTCTGAACAATGGAATGAAGGACTTCGACTCATTTCTTTTTGTCCTGTTTGTGAAACTCGATACAAACCATCTGAAACGAAGACTCTTAATGAAGATGATCAAACACGTCTGCTCCATGTTCAATGTAGCAAATGCAAGCACTCGGTTCTTGCGCTTGTTCTTATTAATAAAGTTGGGGCAAGCTCAATCGGACTTTTAACCGATCTTGTTTTTGATGATGTTTTGAAATTTCGAGCAAATCGTCGTGTGACAGTGAATGATGTGATCGAAATACACACCTCGCTCGAGGCCGGAATAAGTGGACTTGACCTTTTTTGCAAGGCAAGGCACAATGCGCGCGCATAACACATATGTCAGAACATATTTTACAAGCACAACAAAGAAATCTTGTTGGAAGAAAGACTCGACAATTACGAGCCTCTGGAGCGATTCCGGCGGTCGTGTACGGTTCAGGCATTCAGCCTTCATCAATAACGATCAATCGAAATGCTTTTTTGAAGACCTACGGTCAAGCTGGAGAAAGTTCGATTGTTGAACTTTCAATAGGAGAAAGCGAACCTCTCCATGTTTTGATTCAGGACACTCAAATCGATCCACTTCTTAACGAAGTTACTCACGTTGACTTTCGATCGATTGATATGAACAAGGAAATTGAAGCCGATGTTGATCTTGAAGTTGTTGGGGAATCTCCTGCTGTCAAAGCTCTTGGCGGAACACTTGTTCTTTCACGAGATTATGTGACTGTTCGATGTCTGCCTGCCAAACTTGTTCGAAGTTTAGCTGTTGATATTTCTGGTTTGGCAACTTTTGAAGATACAATTCGCGTTAAAGATTTAGTTATTCCAGAAGGCATGACGATCCTTGACCAACCAACACTTTCAATCGCTGGAGTCGAGGCTCCTCGTTCAGAGGAAGAGATGGCGGAACTTGACAAGGCTGTTGATGTCGATGTCAGTGCAGTGGAAATGGCTGGCAAGAAGAAGGATGAAGAGGAAGAAGCTGGAGAGGCTGGAGAAGTTGGAGAGGCAGGAAAGGCCGCTCAACCTTCAAATGAAAAAGTTAAAGCTTAATTTGAATACAAGAACATATTACGCAATCGTGGCAATTGCCATCGCGATTGCGTTTTTGTTTGCGGCGCGTTTGCCTGGGCTTGTTGAAAAAGTTTCATCATCAACACCGTCTGGCAATAGCTCGTCTAAAGTTTCAGTAGGTCGTCATCCTTTAACTGGATTTCCTATCTACGAACAAATGGAGTTGCCACAAGTTTTTGGTGTAATGATAGATAATCACATTGACGCTTGGCCGCAAGCTGGTATTGATAAGGCGTTTCTTGTGATTGAAGCGCCAGTTGAAGCTGGAATTTCTCGTTTTCTTGCGTTTTATTCAGACGATCAAGATGTGGATAAGATCGGTCCGGTTCGTTCAGCGCGTCCGTATTTTTTGGATTGGAACAACGAACTTGATGGGCTATATGTTCATGTTGGAGGTTCTGATTCAGCTCTTGATCAAATTTCCTCTGGCGGGACTTTTGATTTGAATCAGTATTGGTTTGATTTATATTTTTGGCGCGCGCTTAATCGTTACGCGCCACACAATGTTTATACGTCAACAAAGTTGCTGAAGCGGTATATTGGAACAAAAGAACAGGCAGGAGTCGTGCCTAAAAGATTGTACGATATTTGGAAGTTCAAAGACGCGGATTTGTCTGGTGATCCAGAAGTAAAAAAAATATCTGTTACGTTCGACAAGCCTTCTTATGTGACACAATGGATTTTTGATTCAAAAACACTCCGGTATTTGCGTTCACAAAGCGGGTCGGTTCATCTTACGGAAGATGGATCACAAATCGCGTCTGATAACATAGTCGTAATTGTAACGGATGTTGAAATTTTAGATTCAGTAGGCCGTCGAAGTGTTCGAACAATAGGAGAAGGGAAGGCGTTTTTGTTTCGCGATGGAAAACAGTTTGAAGGAATTTGGAAAAAAGAATCGGAAAGCAACAGGCTAAGGTTCTATGGTACGGACGGAAATGAATTTGAATTGAACGCCGGAGTAACATGGATAGAAGTGATCGCTGATGATTCGGATTTGAAAATCGAAAATTAGATCTCGCTAATAATAATTCGATCAAGACCTTGAAGGTCTTTTTTGATTTGTGTTTTTGCATGTGGAAATTGATGTGAGATAAGTTCAACAGCGCGAGTGGATTGTGATGGATCAATTTCAATTAGCGTGTAAATGTATCTTGGTAAAAAATCACGTATTTTCTTTATTTGTTTAAACAACCGCCAATATGCCTCAAGTCCATCCGGACCTGCTTGCAGTGCGTCTTTTGGTTCGTAACGTACGTCTTTTTGAAGTATCTCCATCTGGTTATTGGTTAGATAAGGCAAGTTTGCGCAGATTATTAGATGTTTGAACGGAAAAACCGATGAGACCTGTTGTGTTGAAGACGCTCGCATTGATTCAAATAAATCAACAACCGGCATCATTAGGTCGCCTTCTCTAAAGTCAATGAGTTCTTCAACATTATGATTTCTTGCGTTTGTTCTTGCGACAGAAAGTGCGCGAGAGCTTATGTCTATCGCAACAACTGGAATTTTTGTTTCAGATGTAAGTGTGATCGCGATTGCTCCTGAACCAGTTCCTATGTCAGCAAACAATGTGTGTTCTATGTCGTTGATATTTTTAGATATATCCAAAGCTTCTTGAACAAGCGTTTCTGTTGCTGGGCGAGGAATAAGAACGAACGAATTAACAAAGAATTTTCTATTATAAAATTCTTTTTCTCCAATTATGTATGCGACAGGTTCAAAAGAACACCGACGCTCAATGAGTGACAACAGTCGTTCTTGTTGATGCGGTTTTAGAATGTCATTTCCGTGAGCAAATAATCTAGCGCGTGACAAATCCAAAATATACGAAAGGATAACTTCCGCATCAAGCATTGGAGACTCAATGCCAGCTTTTTTGAGTTTGTTGTTCGCCCATTGAAGGGCTTCGAGAATGGACAGATTGTTATTATCAAATATATCTCTGTTCTTGACCGCCGCCGTGTGTCGAAAATGATAGCCAGTGTGAGTGGTGGCGGCTTAGGGGCTGTCCTGTTCGACAACTATGTCGAACATCGGACAAAGCCCGTCTCAGAGGTTCGAAGCCAAGCAGTTGGCTTCTCACAGCTCTTCGACTCCTCGACTGTGTGAGGCGACGTTGTAAACCAAACGGTTACGCAAGCAGTCTGCGGATGTCGGCGAACAGAGACATATTTGATAATAACATAATCAGTTAAGTGTTGTTATAAAAAAAGAACGGCGTCGGAGGAGCCGAGCGCCGTTAAGAGGTGGAGAGATGGTAGAGACCATCAGAGTGACATGAAGATGTGGTTTGCCCAGTGGCAGGGAGAAGGGATCAACCATTGATGAAACACTGTTCAGCGTTCAGGAACTCCGTTAAGGCGCTCACCAAACACTTCGCAATATATCACTTCAAGTTAATTCCTACTCCCGGGCCACTCCTTTTCGACATACAACGCGCTTTCGTTTGTTGCTCCGTCTAGGGTGCTGTTGCTTTCACAACTGGTTTAAAGGTGATGCCCCGAAGAGCTTCTCCAAAAAACTGGTTGTTAGGCTTGAGTTTCAGGTTTTCACCTTGACTCCAGACCTTGTAACGGTTGTCGAATTGGCTCTGTGTTGATATATGTCGATTTCTCGACACTACATCCAGATTACTCTGGAGTCCGCCTTTGTCACTGCTCCTTGTTTGCTTGCGCATTCAAGTAGTAGTAGACACGCGGAATTCAACCTCAGATGGACTGATCACTGGTGTTGAGCCGAAGCTCTTTTCTCACTCAGGTGGAGAGTTTATCCTTTTTACAGGACTTATCTCTATTTATTCCTTCTCATTGGTTTCCCGTTGAGACGCTACGACCGTTAGAGTTCCGAAGAACCACTGGTTTTCGCTGAGTGATATCCTCTGATAAGAGGACCACTGACCTTCGCCGGTTTATATACCGAGTCGCAAGTTTTTGAAGCCTTTTATGTGTTTTCGATCGGCTATCAACAGCCATTTGAGCTTGAGTTACCCGTTGCTCCGTTTGGCTGATGAAAGACCAACCTCTGTCCAGCATTTGGGCTTCGCAACTTGTCCAGCTTTGTTTGCTTTTCGCATCCACATTCTTATTTGATCCTTTTTGAGATCTTTTCCCCTTTCGGAGTCTGGATCTTTACTTGGAATCTCAATCCCTTTCGGGATCTTTTAAAGACGTGTTTGCGACGAAGTTTCCGCTGGATGATCCGGTTTTAGGCCGGCCGGCTCTTTTGAGCCGTTTGCTTGAAGGGTTTGACCAGTTTGCACCGGTACAGCCCTTTTCGCGATCTCCCCGAAGGGGGGCTCAGCCTTCCGAAGAAGGCCTTGTCTGCCATTGCAACTTGCGTTGCCTTGACTGACGGTAACGTCTAATTTACTACCACTTAAAATACATGTCAAGAGTTGAGTTATCCACAATTCAGTGGATAAGGTTAAAAAAGAGCGGTTGTATCGTGTCTCCGGGCCATCGGACTGTCGCCGTTGTTCCCTACGACACGATACAACCGCTCTTTTGTAGAAGTCGTCAGTCTGTTTCTTCAAAACACGCTCTTTATTGATCTAATTGTTCCGCAACCTCGGCTTCTTTCAACGCCGCGAACAATTCATCAAGTCCGCCGTTCATAAAAGCGGTGATATTGTGAAAGTTTTCATTTATTCGATGGTCTGTAATTCGATCTTGCGGAAAATTATATGTTCGGATTTTTTCTGATCTGTCTCCGGTTCCGATTTGTCCTTTTCTCGCTTCTACGCGTTCCTTGTGAGCTTTTTCTTGTTCAAAAGCAAACACACGCGCGCGAATAATTGAAAGAGCGCGTTCTTTGTTTTGTTTTTGTGAACGTTCTTCTTGGCAAGACGCCATTATTCCAGTTGGAATGTGAGTGATGCGTATTGCCGAGTAGGTTGTGTTAACGCTTTGTCCGCCATGGCCACCTGCTGTTGTTGCTTCAATGTTTAAATCTTCAGGTTTGATTTGTACATCTATTTCTTCCGCTTCAGGCAAGATTGCGACTGTTACAGTTGAAGTATGCACACGACCTTGTTTTTCGGTTTCTGGCACTCGTTGAACTCTATGTACTCCGCTTTCGTATTTGAGCCGGCTATAAACATTGTGACCTTTGATTGTCAAAATGATTTCTTTAAATCCCCCGATTTCGTTTCTATTTGAGGAAATGAGTTCTGTTTTCCATCCTTGTTGCTCTGCGTAGAGCATATACATACGCATAAGTTCTGCCGCAAAAAGCGAGGCCTCATCTCCTCCTGCGCCAGCTCGAATTTCAACAATCGTATTTTTTTTATCCATTGGATCAGGTGAAATAAGAGAATACAGGAGCTCTCTTTCAAGCGATGGAAGTCTGGCCTCCAAGGTTTCGATTTCAGTTTGAGCTAATTCGCGCATTTGTTCGTCTGTTGATTCTTTGAGAGTTTCTTTTGCTCCGTTTAAATCCGCCAGCACTTTTTCATACCGCTTTGCAATGTCAATAACTTCTTTTAGATCCGAGTATTCTTCATTAACCTCACGCAGTTTTTTTGGATTTGAAAGAATCTCGGGCGCAGAGAGTTGCGATTCGAGTTCTTGAAATCGGTTTTTTGTAGATTGTAGTTTATCGAGTAGGGACATAGTTTTTGAAGACAGTGGGCGAGTGAAAAGGGGCGAGTGGTAAGGGATTTTATTATTTTAATAATAACATAAAAGCGCCTTTCACAAAGTGAGAGACGCTTTTGGTTTTGTTAAGCTTCTTTTGCTCGTTTTGCTGTTTTTTGAGTTGCTCGTTTTTCACGCTTCACTTTCTTTCCGGTTGTTTTTGTTGTTTTTAGCGCTGAACGTGCTTTGTATTTCTCAACACGTCGAGCTGTGTCAATGATCTTTTGTTCTCCAGTGTAGAATGGATGACATGCCGCGCACAATTCAACATCAATCTCTTGCTCTGTTGAGCCGACCTCGTAGACAGTTCCGCATGCGCAAGTTATTTTCGCATCATCGTAAAATTCTGGGTGAATGGCTTTTTTCATATCCGTGCGCAGATTAACAATACAGGCTAAGATTGTCAATAGTTTGAAAATTCATCATATTATGACTCAAATTGAAGAATTCAATTATCATCTTCCAAAAGAATTGATTGCTCAACATTCGATTTTGCCGCGCGACCATTCTCGTCTAATGGTTTTAGATAGGCAAACAGGGAAGTTGAAGCACAAGAAATTTTTTGAGATTGTTGATGAACTTAAAGAAGGCGACGTACTTGTGTTTAATGATACGAAAGTTTTTCGAGCAAGAATGATTGGAAAGGTCGGAAATGACCGAGAGGTCGGAAAGGTCAAAGCAGAGATTGAGATATTTTTGTTGCGCGCTCGGGAAAATAATGTTTGGGAAACAATGGCGCGGCCAGGAAGAAAAGTGCAAGTCGGCCAGACAATTTGTCTCGAATACGGGATTAAAAAACTTTGTTGTGAAGTTTTTGAAAAAAAGTCAGACGGAATAGTTTTAGTGAAGTTTGATCGCGCGCCAGAAGACGTTATCGTTTTTGCAAATGAGTACGGCGAAATTCCGATTCCTCCTTACGTCAAAAATAAGCCGGAGCGATTGGAAGATTATCAAACCATTTACGCAAAAGAGGCAGGTTCTGTTGCTGCGCCAACAGCCGGGTTTCATTTCACTGAAAATCTCATGGAAAAATTAAAATCAAAAGGCGTTCAGTTTGAATTTGTAACGCTTCATGTTGGAATCGGAACTTTTCGTCCAATGAAAACAGCAACGATCGAAGAACATGAAATGCACAGCGAGTTTGTTTCGATTTCAAAAGAAACTGCAGATCGAATCAATCAAGCAAAAAAAGAAAAACGGCGTGTGATCGCGGTTGGAACGACAACGGTTCGGACTCTTGAAGGTGTTGCTTCCTCTTGTTGTCATCCTGAGCCCTTCGACTTTGCTCAGGGTAAGCTCCGCGAAGGATCTTTTATCGCATTTACAGGTGACGTTAATTTATTTATCAAACCAGGTTTTGATTTCAAAATAATTGATGGACTTATCACGAATTTTCATTTACCAAAATCAACATTGTTGGTTTTGGTTTCAGCTTTTGTTGGAAGAGAAAATGTTTTGCGCGCGTACAAAGAAGCGGTCGCTCAAAAATACAGATTTTTTTCCTTTGGCGACGCGATGTTTATTGTTTGATCGCGTAACTAATACTAACGTGAACCGTGACTTGTTCTTGGCCTTCTTCAATTGTAGGTGGTGTGGCAGACACGCTTTCTGCTTTTGCAGTGTTGGAATAAATTATTCCGCCCCCATCTTTCCATTCAGTGTAACTTATTGGTGATCGCAGTTTGACACCTAGTTGTTCGGCGATTGTTTGTGCGCGTGATTTTGCGTCAGCGATTGCGGCAAGACGCGCTTCATCAAGAGCAGTCTGATCGTTTTCAACAGCAAAATTTGGTCCAGAGATATTTGTTGCGCCGTTTTGTCCCACTATTTCTAAAACGGACGAAACTTTTTCAAGATCACGGATTGTCAAATCGATACTTTGATTAACGACCCAATTGATTGTGTTCCCATAAGTTCCAGTTTGCGGATCGTATTTTTTTTCTTCGTAAGCGTTGTAGGTGCTTGTTTGAATATCTTTTTTGTCAATATCGAGTGATTTAACTTTTTCAATCAGAGCATTCATATTTTCTGAATTTTTGTTTTGCGCAACTTCAAGGGTTTTTTCTCTTGTTTCAACAGAAAACGTAACCTTTGCAATATCAGGTTTTATTTCTGCTCTACCAACACCATCAACGCTGATTGTGAACTCGTTCGGTGTTGGTTTGCCAACCTGTATTGCCTCGCGTAGTGTTTGCCAAGTTTTGAAAATAAGAAACAAAGATAGCATGACAAGAACAAGCGCGCTTAATACACGAAGAAATTTGTGTTCGTTTAAGTTTGTAATCATATGAAAATAGTATATCAAATTTTTGAGTTTCTGACTTTTGGCTTTTCCCTTGACACTTTTTTCAAAAATCACTACACTGCCGGCATTAATCAACTATAGACATCACATTCCAAAATCATACTTAGAACACAAGAAAAATTGATGAATGGCGCGGTTTTGCAACTTAGAAAAACCGCAAATGTATCTGTAGATACATTGAGGATTTTTCTAAGTGAAACACAAGCCAGTCGCAATTTTAATGGGTTATTAAGTACGATTTTGGATGTGATGTCTATATAAACAGGTGGAATAAATGGGTATGCCTCCTCCCGTAAATAACGGGCGCGTATCTATCCATCAAAGCTAAAAGGAGAAATTTTATGAACAAACCTTCACTCATCGACATGCTCAAAGCGGGCATGCACTTTGGTCATAGCACTTCACGTTGGCATCCGAAAATGAAACCGTTCATTTTTGGTGAACGCAGTGGTGTGCATATTATTAATCTTGAAGAAACTCAAAAACTTCTTGATCAAGCTTTGGAACAGATGAAGCAAATTGTTTCTCGCGGTGGAATCGTTTTATTTGTCGGAACAAAAACTCAAGCCGCTCCGATCGTTCGAAAATACGCGGAAAGCTGTGGAATGCCGTTTGTAACTGAACGATGGCTTGGCGGAACACTCACTAACTTTAGGCAAATCAAAGAAACGCTTAAGCGTTTTAAGTCTTTGAAAGATCAACGCGACAAAGGTGAACTTCGAAAATATACAAAGAAAGAACAACTCATGATTCAGTGGGAAATTGCTGACATGGAAAAACGAATCGGAGGAATCGAGTCGCTTACGAAAATTCCAGAGGCTTTGTTCGTGATTGATATTCGCACTGAACGGACATCAATCCGTGAAGCAAACGACACAGGAACTAAAGTTTTTGCTGTTTGCGACACAAATGTAAATCCTGAAGGCGTTGATTACATTATTCCTGCAAACGATGATTCGGTAAAAGGAATCGAACTTTTGTGTAAAGCTGTGTGCGAAGCTGTGAAAGAAGGAAAAGCAACAGCAACAGTTATGGCTCCAAAAGCAAAACCAATCGAAGTTTAATTTTTTGTCTTCTTAGTTTTTTTGACCTCTCGGTCCTTTCGGACCTTTTAGACATTTCTCTATATGTCAATCGATGCCAAACTTGTAGCTCAACTTCGCGCGCAAACAGGCGCTGGAATGATGGATGCCAAAACTTCTCTTGAAGAGTCTGGCGGGGATTTAGAAAAAGCCGCAGAGATATTGCGTAAAAAAGGTGTTGTGAAAGCCGCGAAAAAATCTGAACGCGAAACTCACGAAGGGCGAGTGCATGCTTACATTCATTCAAATGGAAAACTCGGCGCGCTTGTTGAGGTTTTGTGTGAAACGGATTTTGTCGCGCGCAATGAAGTGTTCGTTGATTTTTGCAATGATATAGCAATGCATGTGAGCGCGAGCGATCCGTTGTATGTTTCGCGCGCCGATGTTCCAGTTGATATGGTTGAAAAAGAAAAACAAATTTATCTTGAAGAAATGGCAGGCCAGTCAAAGCCGAAAGACGTGATGGAAAAAATAATTGAAGGAAAATTGAACAAATGGTTTTCAGAGATCGCGCTTTTGGAACAGCCGTTTATCAAAGATGAGGAAAAAACCATTGAAGAATATTTGAAAGAAAAAATCGCATCTCTTGGAGAGAACATGCAGATTAAGAGGTTTTGCAGGTTGAGTATTTGACTTCGGTAATTATTGCCTGAGCCAGTCGAAGGCTGTAAACGGATAAACCAAATTTTATCCCTTCGACCGTTCGACAAGTCCAGTTAGAAGCGACGCTTCTAACTGGACAAGCTCACGGGAGACCAGCTCAGGGTATAAAATTTGGATGATCGGCTGTTGACAAAACAGTCGGTTTTTGTTATTTTTAATTGTCGTTTGGCTGGGGTATTGTGCCACAGCGCGCGACGTGTGCTTTGTTTGTCGGGATAGGAGAGACGGCTGATTTGCAGTTGTTAATCCAAAGATAACCGGCAATACGGAGGATCGAAAATGTCAAGGTACTGTACAGTTACCCTTATGAGGTGACAATCTGCTAGGTTAGGGGTAACAAAGGGTAACTCCCTTGAAATATGCCTAAAAATCATACCCCAGCAGCTCCTCGTGAGTTTAGATTCCGTTGGTACCGTCAGGTAGAAGTAAAAGGAATGAATGTTCCTGAAGTATGCGATATTTATGGGATCTCAAGAAAGACCTATTACAAATGGTACAAGCGTGATCACGGTTTTCTTGGAAACAGATATAAGAACAGAAGAGAACATCCACACACAAAGATTAAAGACAGAGTTCGTGTTCTGCTTGTTGAGGCTAAAGAGAAGTACAATTATGGTCCAGAGAAGATGCGTGTGTACCTTAAGCGTGAAACAGGAGTCGAGATATCTGCCAAGAACATTTACAGGTTCATGAAAAAGAAACATCTCATCCGTAAGCCTCAAAAGAAGCAGATTTGGTATAACCCAATGGAGAAACCATACAAAGCAACAAATCCAGGAGAAAACGTGCAATTAGATGTGAAATATGTGCCAGATGGTGAAGGATGGTGGAACTATCAGTTCCGTTTTGTAGATACTGTTACAAACATGCAGTATTCTGTGACACTTCCACTTAAGACAGCACAGATGAGTATTCAGGCGCTACTTAGAGCCGAGCGTTCACTACCTTTCTCCATTACATGGATTCAAACAGATAACGGAGGAGAGTTTCGAGGATGTTTCCATAACTACCTCACAAAACGAAACATTCCTCATCGTTATATTCCTAAACGTTCTGCTCCATGGAATGGAAAGGTTGAACGTGCTAATCGTTCCGTTGATGATGAGTTCTATCTAAACTTCAACCGTCCTTGGAAAACCATTTCTCAATATACAAATTGGTATAACAACCAAAGACCACACCTTGGAAAAGGCATGGACGGTCTTACTCCTTATGAGAAATATCTCTCCCTAACCCACTAAACTGTCACCCTTGAAGGGTTACTGTACAGGTACAGTTATCCTGCATGGGACAAGGATTTGCAGGAACGTGTGAACGCGACAGGCGGTGAAGGCATGCCTGGAATAGTTCAAAACTTCGCTCTGTTCAATCGTGCAGGAGTTCTTGTAAACAAAGACGGATTTCTGACAGAGCTTGAGGCTTTTCTTGTGCGATACGAGAAACCAGAAGTCGCTCAGAAAAAGTCACTCGGCGTAAATGAGTATTTTGTCCATGTCTCCTACGCTCCACTTCCGTCTTTCTCCGAGCTTGAGAATGAGTTCGGAAAAGGGAACGTTTCAAGAATCTTCGACGACATAGAGTTTAGGAAGCACCCATCGTATCTCAACATCGCTGAAGTCTCTGGTGGGAAAGTTTTCCTTGTACAGCACTTCAACAAGAAGGTCGAATCCGAGGAAGCAATCGCAGAGATGGACAATCTTGGCTATCGTCCCGCAACTCACATCGAGGCATACGCATTCCAGAAGGAACATCCTGATCTTCAGCGTAAGTTCTCCATCTTAGCTCTAGGTTCGTTCGCGACGAGTGGTGGCGCTCAGTGTGTTGCGGAGCTGTGCGGCGACTCTAACAGGCGGATCTTCAACAACAACTGGTTCGGCTACGGGTGGCGCGCTGACCGCAGGTTCCTGTTCATTCGCAAGTAAGGCACTTGGACCCAATCTCGGGTCTTTTTTTATTGCTTATGTTAAAATATCTTTAACTTCTTCAGCTTCTTTAACTTCTCTAACTTCTTCAGCTTCTTTCTTTATGCTCCGCATCGCAATCAATGGTTTTGGCCGAATTGGCCGCACAACACTTAAAGTCGGTTGGAAAAGAAAAGGTATCGAGTTTGTCGCGATCAATGATTTAACCGAACCAAAAATTCTCGCGCATTTGCTCAAATACGATTCTGTATTTCGCGAGTGGAATGTTTCAGTCAAAGCCGGCAAAGATTTTTTATTGATTGATAAAAAAAAAATTCCAGTTTTTTCTCAAACTGATCCATCAGTAATCCCATGGGGCGCTCACAAAGTTGATGTTGTCGTTGAATCGACAGGAAGATTTACAAAAACAGAAGACGCGAAAAAACATTTGCAAGCCGGCGCAAAGAGAGTTGTTATTAGCGCGCCGTCCGATGATGCTCCAACTTTCTTAATTGGAGTTAATCACAAAACTTGTCTAAAAGATCAAACAATAATCAACAACGCTTCTTGCACAACGAATTCTGTTGCGCCTGTCGCGCAGATTTTGGTTGAGGCGTTTGGCGTGAAAAAAGCAATGCTTACAACAATTCATTCAGTGACAGCCGAGCAAAACACTGTTGACAGTATTCCTCCGAAACTTCATCCTGATTTGCGACGAGCTCGAAGCGCGCTTGTGAATCTAGTTCCAACAAGCACTGGCGCGGCAAAAGCAACCACCCAAGCGATACCGTCACTTAAAAATAAATTTGACGGGATCGCTGTTCGCGTTCCAACGATTGATGTTTCTTTAACTGATTTTACTTTTCTTCTTTCAAAACAAACAACCGTTGAAGAAGTCAATCAAGTATTTCGCGATGCGGCACGCGATCCGCGTTGGAAAAACATTCTTGGAGTTACAGACGAGCCGCTTGTTTCAACAGATTTTATAGGGTCAACATTTGGAACTGTCGTTGATCTTCAAATGACACGTTTGGTTGATGGCGATCTTTTGAAAGTTCTCGCGTGGTATGACAATGAATGGGGATATTCGGAAAGATTGATGGATATGGTGCAGTATGTAGGGAAATTGTAAAAAAAGGTTTTTGGTTTTAGATGTTGGGTGTGGGGTAAAAGTTTTTTTCAAATTTTTATTTATGGAACTTGCTTTTGATTTCATTATTTTTTTCTATCTCATCACAGTTGGAATTTTTTTGTTGCAAGAGAGTCATCATCGCGTGAGATTGCGAAATTCAAAATTAAGACAGACTATTTTTGTTTTGTTTATTTTATCTTGGATTACAATTTTTTACGGAAGTTTCATTGAACCACGTTTATTGATCATCAAACAAACTTCAGTGAATCTTATTGAAGCGCCAACGCAGACGATTCGAGCGGTAGTTTTTTCTGACATTCATGCTGGACCATTCAAAAAATCTGATTGGGTTTCAAAAGTTGTTAAACGCGTGCAGGAAATTCAACCGGACATCATTTTTATTTTAGGAGATTTTGTTGTCAAATCAGCTACTGATATTCAATATCTTTCTCCGCTCGCAGAACTTCGTGCTCCATACGGTGTCTATGCTGTGACTGGAAATCACGAATATTATGCTAACGCGTCAAACGAAGTGATCGCCGCTCTTGAATCATTCGGAATCGAAGTTATCGAGAACGAAACTCTTAATCTCGAGATCGAAAATAAAACATTGCGTATCGCAGGAGTATCTGACATTTGGTTTGAAGGAGATATTGGCAAAACAATGCAAAGTGTTGTTGAAGAAGATACTACGATTATGTTAGCGCATAATCCAGATGTTGTTTTTTCAGACACAACGCGTTTGGCTGATCTTGTGCTCGCGGCTCACACTCACGGAGGCCAAATCAGTCTTCCGTTTATTGGACCTGTTCCTGCTGTTCCAACAAGACTTGGTCGCGCGTTTGATAAAGGTTGGTTTGAATATAACGGTCAGCCGTTTTTTATAACAAGCGGTGTTGGTGAAACCGGAACTCGCGCGCGATTGTTTAATATACCGGAGATTGTAGAGATGAAAATTGGGTTTTAGGTTTTGGGTTTTAGATCGAAAGGTTTTTGTGCTAATATTGCCTGAGCCTGTCGAAGGCGATGTAACATGAGATCGCTTTTTATCCCTTCGACAAGCTCAGGGAATAAAAAGCGTTTTTTTCTTTAATTTCATTAGGTGCATGTCTATTAAGCTTCGCAAAATTCCACAAGATTTACCGCTTAAAGGCAAGCGTGTTCTTATACGTATTGATGGAAATGTGCCAATTGAGAATGGGCGCGCTGTTGATGGTCCACATGGAAGGATAGCTCGCGCCGCAGTTGATATTGATTGGCTCTCACAACACGGAGCTCGTGTAGTTGTTCTTACGCACCTCGGACGTCCAAGTGGAAAACGAAAAGCCGCAAACTCTGTTGTACCGATTGCAAAACGATTGGGAAGTTTGCTTGGGACAAAAATTGCGATTTCGCGCGCGCTTTTTGGAGCACGAGCTGAACAGGCTGTTGCGAACTTAAAAGATGGTCAAATTTTGATTTTGGAAAATTTACGTTTTGATCCACGCGAAACAGCTAATGATCCTGTATTTGCAAAAGCTCTCGCGCGACTGGGTGACGTATATGTCAATGACGCCTTTGCTGTTTCTCACAGAGCTCATGCTTCACTCAACGCAATCGCGAAAGAGCTTCCATCTTATGCTGGCCCACTTCTTGCAAGCGAAGTGAACGTTTTATCTCAACTTGAAAAAAATACAAAACTTCCTTTTATTTTGTTGATGGGAGGACTGAAGATTGACACAAAACTTCCAGTTATAAAACATCTTTCAAGCCATACGGATTATGTTTTGCTTGGTGGTGCTCTCGCAACAACTTTTTTTGTTGCACAAGGAATTGAAGTCGGTCGTTCTATTTATGATACTGAAGGAGTTGAACTCGTTCGTTCTTTGCCGAAACATCTTTTGAAGAAAATTATTCTTCCAGAAGACGTTGTTGTAGCTTCGAGTTTCCGTAAAGACGCAAAGACAAAAATTGTTTCAGCCGATGATATTGGTTCAAGAGATCGGATTGTTGATATTGGACCAAAAACGCGTGATCAATTTATAAAAAAAATTTCACATGCAAAAACGATTGTTTGGAATGGTCCATTTGGATATTGTGAGATTGGAAATTTTTGCGCTGGCACAAGAGCGATCGCGCAAGCAATTGCGGATAGAACTGGTGTGGCGGCAACTATTGTCGGCGGTGGTGACACAGGTCCGGTGCTTGAACGAATGAAGCTATCGGATAAATTTACTTTACTGTCAACAGGCGGAGGAGCGCTTCTTGATTTTTTAGCTGGTCAGAAATTTCCCGGTTTAGAACCATTGAAAGTTTATGATTGAACAATCACACTTAACTACCGATCGGGAGTTAAGTGTGATTTCATTTTTATGAAATACACAATCGAATCTATTCACGCTGATGAGATTTTAGACTCGCGCGGAAATCCGACCGTTCAAGTTTCTGTTTTGTTAAACAACGGAACGGTTGGCATTGCATCTGTGCCAAGTGGCGCTTCAACAGGATCACATGAAGCGCTTGAACTGCGAGACAATGATAAAAAAAGATACAAAGGAAAAGGTGTGTTGAAAGCGGTTCACAATGTCAACACAACAATTTCGAAAGCTCTGCGCGGAATGGACGTCACAAAACAAAGGCAGATTGATCAGATCATGATTGATCTTGACGGAACAAAGAATAAAAGCCGGCTTGGCGCAAACGCAATTTTAGGAGTGTCGCTTGCATGCGCTCATGTTGCGGCAAAAGCAAAAAAGATACCGTTGTATTCTTATCTTCGTTTTGTTTTTGATATTTCACATAAAAAATATCGTCTGCCAATTCCTACAATGAATGTGCTAAACGGCGGCGTTCATGCTGGATGGATTTTGGATTTTCAGGAATTTATGATTGTTCCTGCTCAACATTCGTTTAAAGAGCGAATGCGATGCGGAGCTGAAGTTTTCTACGCGCTTGGAGAACTTTTGAAAAGGAAAGGTTTTACAACATTGAAAGGCGACGAAGGTGGTTACGCGATTAAGTTGAAAAAAAATGAAGAAGCCTTGAAATTTATAATGAAAGCTATCAAGCAAGCCGGATATCAATCTGGAAAAAATGTTTTTCTCGCGATCGATCCTGCAGTTTCAGAACTCTACAAGAAAAAAGACGAACGTTATCATCTCAAAGTTGATAAGAAAATTTTTACACAAAAACAAATGATTGCTTTGTGGAAGAATTGGATAAAAAAATATCCGATTATTTCTTTGGAAGATGGACTCAATCAAGATGATTGGGGCGGTTGGGTTGAAATGACGAAACAGATTGGAAATAAAGTTACGCTTGTCGGTGATGATTTTTTTGTGACAAATGTTGAACGATTGCAAAAAGGAATTGAACTTGGCGCGGGAAATGCAATTTTAATCAAATTGAATCAGATTGGAACTTTGTCTGAAGCAGTGGATGCGATTTTGCTTGCACAGCAATTCGGGTATAAGGTTTCAGTCTCCCATCGTTCAGGAGAAACAGAAGATACAACGATCGCTGATTTAGCTGTTGCTGTGAATGCGGATTTTATTAAAACAGGATCACTGTCCCGATCCGAGAGGCTCGCGAAATACAACAGGTTACTCGAAATAGAAGAAGAAGTATGAATGATAAAATAAAAAAACCATACGTGCTTGTTATAATTGATGGATTTGGTGTTGCTCCGGACAGCGAAGGAAATGCTATAACACGCGCAAATACCCCAAACTTTGATCGCTATATTCGAACATATCCAACAATGACTTTGCGAGCTTCCGGAGAAGAGGTTGGTTTGTCTTGGGGTGAAATGGGAAATTCAGAAGTCGGTCATTTGGCAATCGGAGCCGGGCGAGTTTATTACCAAATGTTTCCTCGCATCAATCGCGCGATAGCGGATAAGTCATTTTTTGAAAATGAGGCATTCCTTCACGCGATAGATCATGTTAAAAAAAATAACAGTCGTTTGCATTTGATTGGAATGATTAGCGCCGGACGCGTTCATTCAATGGACGAACATTGTTTTGCTCTTCTTGAACTTGCAAAAAAGAAAAAAATCAAAGAAGTTTTTGTTCATGCGATTCTGGACGGTCGAGACACAATTTACAATTCCGGAATAGATTTTATTTCAGCGCTTCAAAAGAAAATAAAAAAAATTGGTGTTGGGAAAATTGCGACCCTTGCCGGAAGATATTACGCAATGGATCGAGATAATCGTTGGGATAGAACAAAAAAAGCTTATGACGCAATAGTTCGCGGAAAAGGCCCAACGACGAGTGATCCAATCTCAACTCTGAAAGAGTCATACACAAATGAAAAGTACGATGAAGAATTTGTCCCAACTGTTTTAGTAGATGATGGAAAACCAGTCGGTCAAGTTCAATCAAATGACGCGATAATTTTTTTTAACTTTCGTCCTGACCGCATGCGTCAAATTACGAAATCTTTTGTGCTTCCAGAATTTGATAAATTCGATCGCGTTAAACTTGAGAATCTTTTTTTTACAACAATGGCTGAATATGAAAAAGATTTGCCAGTTGAAATTGCTTTTCCTCGCATGCAAGTTGAACATTGCCTTGCGCAGGTAATTTCTGAAAATGGATTGCGGCAATTGCATATTGCAGAAACAACAAAATATGCGCACGTAACATTTTTCTTGAACGGCACAAAGGAAGAGCCGTTCAAAGGAGAAGACAGGATTATCGTTCCTTCAAAAAATGTTTCTTCTTATGATGAAGCGCCTGAAATGAGCGCTAGAGCAATTACAGAAAATGTAGTAAAAGAGATGCGAAAAAATGAGTACGATTTTATTGTTTTGAATTTCGCAAATCCTGACATGGTTGGGCATACTGGAAATGTTGACGCAACAATTAAGGCTGTTGAAGTTGTTGATGAATGTTTGGGGAAAATCGTTGATGAAACTCTCTCGCGAGATGGAGTTGTTTTTTTGACCGCAGATCACGGAAATGCTGAAGAAAGAATCAATCTTCGAACCGGGGATATAAATAAAGAACACGCCACGAATCCTGTTCCGTTTGTTTTGATTGGAAAAAAGTTTGAAGGACAACCGTCAATCGCTGGAGAAGTACCTGAAGGAGATTTATCTCTTATGTCGCCAGTTGGAATGCTTGCGGATGTTGCGCCAACGATTTTGGCTATTATGGGAATTGAACAACCTGTTGAGATGGATGGACAACAGCTAATATGAGCGACACTGCAAAAGTTTTGAAAATTTTGGAAACGATTTTTCCAAATCCAGGAGCAATGGAAATAGGAAATCCATATCAAAATCTTGTTGCTGTTATTTTATCTGCGCGCACGCGCGATGAGCAAGTTTTGAAATTGTTTCCAAGATTTTTGAATGCGTTTCCAACAGTGAACAAACTTGCGAAATCAACTCCAAATCGAATCGAGAGCTACATTCGCTCGATTGGCATGTATAGACAAAAAGCAAAAAATTTACATAAGATGGCAGTTGAGGTTGAAAAAAAGTTTAATGGGAAAATACCAAGCACGATGAATGAATTGACAACCCTTCCAGGCGTTGGTCGAAAAACAGCCTCTGTTTTACTTGTAACATCATTTTCGAAATCAGCAATCGCGGTTGATACTCATGTGTATCGAGTCACCAACCGTCTTGGATGGGTGAAAACAAACACACCAGAAAAAACAGAAAAAGCATTGTTGAAGATTATTCCCATATCTTGGCAACCAACAGTCAATCGAGTGTTTGTGAAACTAGGAAGATATATTTGCATTCCTGGAAAGCCTAGATGTTGGGCATGTCCGATTCAAAAATATTGTAAATACAAAAATAAAAATTTAGTAAAGCCAAAAAACGCTTTAGTGATTTTGAATGATATTGAACAACGCGAAAAAGAGCTCGAGTTTTTGAGAAAATACGCATGTAAAATATGACAAAAGACGCAAAAATTTCAAGAGCATTATTTGACGCAACGCGTATTTCTAAATGGAAAATTTATACTGCGGTTTTTTGTGCATCATATTTACTTTGGTTGATGATTGGAATTGCGTTTGGACTTTTATTTCCAAATATTAAACCACTGGTTCCAGTCTTGTTATTTCCACTTGGAATTTCATTGTTGATTTCGGAGTTATTACGTCGTGCAAGGCCGTTTCATCCTGAAGGATACAAACCTCTCATTCATCTTCTTGTTGAAACTCCCAGTTTTCCATCCTCACACAGTACAGTTGCGTTTGCACTTTTCGTTGTTTTTTTGCATTTCCCTTTGGTTTGGCCTGTTATGTTAGTTGCGGCGATTTTTGTTTCATTTGGTCGAGTCGCAGTTGGCGTTCATTATTTCAGTGATGTTATTGTTGGAGCAATTTTGGGAATTGTTTTAGCATTTGCAATGCGTATTGCTATCTCATCCTTTTGACTCCATGACTTTTCATTTATGAAAGCAATTATTCTAGCTGGCGGAGTCGGAACAAGGCTTTGGCCAATGTCGCGTCAACAAAAACCAAAACAATTTTTTGAGATTGTAAACGACAAACCATTAATTAAAGAGACGTATGAACGTCTTCTTAAATTATTGCCATCCGATAAAATATACTTTTCTATTTCTCCGTCTTTTGACAAGCTGTTGCATGATGCACTTCCTCAAATTTCGAGCGATCATGTTTTGATTGAACCTGAAAAACGAGACACTGGTCCTGCAATGGGTTATATTGCGGCAATTATGGAATTAATCGATCCTGATGAGCCAATTGTTTTTATTCCATCCGATCACGATATCAAAGATGAAGAAATGTTTTTGCGTACGCTTGCAGTCGGAGACGCGCTTGTAAAAAAAACAGGTAAGCTTCTTGATATAGCCGTGACTCCGACTTTTCCAAGCACAGTTCTTGGATATACCAGAATCGGGGAATTGTATGACACAATCGATGGTGTTGAAGTGTATAATTTCGCAGGTCACACAGAAAAACCGCCATACGAAGTTGCAAAACAATATCTTGAGGAAGGGTCGTATTTGTGGCATGCTAATTATTACATGTGGACACCGTGCAAGTTTATGGAAGCGTTTGAAACATACGCGCCAGAAATTGGAAAAGTGTTGAGAGAGATTCAACATTCAACCCTTCGACAAGCTCAGGGTATAGATACTCTCTTCGGGTTGCTTCCAAAAATTTCTTTTGATTATTCTGTTACGGAAAAAATGGATCCAGAAGACGTTCTTATTATGAAGGGGAATTTTGGATGGAGCGATATTGGCGCGTGGGATACATTATTTGACCATCTTTCAGATCAAGGAAAAAATGTCACAAAAGGGAAGTGTTTGATGATTGATACAAAAGGATCCTTGGCATACGCGCCAGAAAATAAACTTATAGCAGTGCTTGGAATGGAAGATGTAGTAGTGGTTGATACGGGCGACGCTTTACTTGTGTGTCCAAAATCACGCGCGCAAGAAGTTAAAAAAATTGTCTCGCGATTATTGGAAAACGGCGACAGCGATCTTGTGTGATGGATTTTCAAGTGCTTTGTTTTCTTCACTCATCTTATCACCATCGTTTGTTGCAGCAGAGACAGACGGGCCGACTTTTTCTTGGCCTTATACATAGAAGTAGAGGTAGAAAAAGCGTCCCGTAACTGTCTCTTGTGAACTTAATGTATTTAATTGTTTGATTTGATACTAAAGAGGAAGGTTTTTACAGATCGTTCGGATCCTCTGTTCGCCGACATTCGCAGACGGCTAGTACGACCGTTTGGTCAATACCGTCGATCCACGCCGTCGAGAAATAAGCCGCCGCCACGAACACTGGTTTTCCTATTCGACACACTGCGGCGGTCAAGAACAGAGGAACCGAACGGTCTGAAAATATAAAATTTTTTCAAATATGCTTCGAATAATTGGACTCATTTTAGGGATCGGAATTTTGGTGGGGATTGCGCTCTCGGGTTCTTTTGTCTGGGATTCGTATTTTTTGTCTCCAGATCGTGATGCAACAGAAATAAAAGTTGAAATTCCTGAAGGTTCATCTGTGGACGCGATTTCTAAACTTTTGAAAAAAAATAAGATTATCTCAAGCCGTTTCCTTTTTAAGACTTATACAAAGTTTGCAAATGCGCAATCCTCACTTCAAGCTGGAGTGTTTGTTTTGAAACCACAAATGTCATTTAAAAAAATCGTTGCGTCACTGACAAATGCTCAAGCGCAAGAAATTCAGCTTACAATTCCGGAAGGATTTTCGCTTCAACAAATAGGGCAAGAAGTTGAGAAAAATTTTTCACAAATTTCAGTAGCGGATTGGGATTCTGTCACAAACTCCGCGAATGATTTTACAGAACAACAAGATATCCTTTCCGGAATTCCTTCCGGTCAAGGACTCGAAGGTTACCTTTTTCCAGACACATATCGTTTTCGAAAAGATGCTGATGCAAAAACGATCGCTGAAACAATGATAATAACTTTGAAGCGACGGCTGGCTGAAAATAATATTATTGTTCCTGATCATTTAGTAATGCAAAATGGAATGACGTTTCATCAAGTGCTGACACTTGCTTCGATTGTTGAACGAGAAGTTAGATCAAAAGAAGACATGGCGCATGTTGCAGGAATTTTTTTAACCAGACTAAAAATAGGCATGGCGCTTCAGGCAGATTCAACTGTAAATTTTGTAACTGGAAAACAAGATAGTTCCGTTTCGATCACTGACAGTAAAATTGATTCGCCATATAACACATACAAGTTTCTTGGGCTTCCTCCTGGACCAATCAGCAATCCAGGCATGAACGCGATTCAGGCAGTGCTCAATCCAAGTGCGTCAAATGATTTATATTTTTTAACAACTCCAGCAGGACAGGTTATTTACTCAAAAACGTTTGATGATCACATAGCAAACAAGTACAAGTACCTTAAGTAAAATTGTCGTTATCCAATAATACAATAATTACAAAAAGCGGCAGCACTATATTCCCTGAGCGGAGGCAATTATAGCCTTCGACCGGCTCAGGCAATAATTACCGGAGTCGAATAGGCAACAATAATAAACGTCATCTTTTTTGACATTTTTGTTGCTTTCAAGTAGTTTGACCTTCCCGATCAATTCGGGATTCGTGTGAGGGAAAGATGTACTACTTGGAGACAGGTGTAGTTTGGCCGGATATAAAAAATCCGGTCACAGTCGAAAGACCTTTACGAGTCGCAAACGGAAAGTCTAATGAGCAAACGACCATCGAATCTATAAAAGTGGTCGTGCTCGTCAATGGCTGTTTATATGTTGTACTTGAAGACGGACAAGGATTGAGAGCGGGTGATATACTTTCTCGAAACCTTGATTTGACTCGGCGAAAGGGTGGAGACACAACAGAACCATCCGAGCAAGTGTTTGTTCGTTACAAAAGCATCTTTGATGCGCGTCGTGGAATCGGACGCGTGTACGGTAGATATAACGAGATCGAAATCCCTGAACTTAGACGTTGGAAAATAGACACAGACTGGTTGCTTCGAACTTCATGGACGCTTCATCGCGCAACAAAGGAACAAGAAGAGCAATTCGTCTGGCAGGCTGAACGTCGTATCAGAGAGCACGAACGTGACAAATCAGAGATCAAGATTGATGCTCTTAAACGATTTGTTAAGATTTCAACTCTCACAGATTCGCTTGGAAGAAGAAACACAACCATGATCCCGTTGGTATGTTGTGCTGTTGATCGTTCGCTTGAAGCTCGGACTCAACAAGTTCGTGGAATCGGAAGACGAATGGATTGGCGGGCAGTTGTTCTGGAATATGTCATTGATCAGCTGCAGACCGAATGCCGCAGTATCCGTCGTGCCACGCAAGAAGCTCTTCAAGCAAGCGATATCTTTGGACAAAATCGTACACCTAAGTCACTGCGTATTCGCGCAAATCGAATCAGTGACTATATACGGTTTCTCAAAACAGTGCAAGTTAGAACTTTCACACGAGTATTCAATCACGTTGTGAGTGAGCTTGAAGAGGCGGCTGAACTTTTGCATGACACAGCAGATAAGCGCAACACTCAACATCTAGAACGCGTTCGTTTGCTTTTTGGCAAAATCTATCGTTCGATGATTTTGCTTGAACAACACTGGCGTCTTGAAGAGGTTTTGATAGTTGTCAGTTCTCATGTTCACAACGTCGAAGTTCTATCTGCTGATCAGATCCGTCTTTTTACAGAAGAACTCGATGAAGTGCATCGCACCTTGACCAATCAAGATCCTGTTACAGGAGTTCATATCGACACAGACTTCGAGACAGATGTGTTGCCAACCGTTGTTGGCAGTGTGCTTTCTTGTTTGACCAACCTTCGAGGTGAAGGAGGCGTTTTTCTTCCGTCGTTGTATAACGACTTGAAGACTGCGTGCAAACCTCTCTGACCCCGCACCTTTGTGAAAAGGTGCGGGGGTCTTTTTTGATGTGATACAATAGCTTAGCTTTATGTCTGCGTTTATTGATTACGAAAAGGACTTAAATAAACAACAGCTCGAAGTTGTGCTTCATGGAGATGGGCCTGTTTTGGTTTTGGCAGGCGCTGGTTCTGGGAAAACACGCACTATTACATATAGAGTTGCGTATTTGCTCGAACATGGAGTTTTGCCACAACAGATTTTGCTTTTAACATTTACAAACAAAGCCGCGAAAGAAATGCTTACTCGAGTTGCGAAATTGGCCGGAAAAGATTTGAAAGGTTTGTGGGGCGGAACTTTTCATTCGATAGCAAATCGGATGTTGCGTTTGTATGCGCATAAAATTGGGTACACACAAAATTTTACGATTCTTGATCAAGAAGATACGAACTCGCTGATCAAAACATGTTTGAAAGAAATGAATGTTGACACAAAGGAACGTCGTTTTCCATCACCAGCAAACGTTGCTTCAATTTTGAGTTATGCGCGCAATGCATCAGTTCCAGTAAGGTCTGTTTTAGAAAACAGAAATACAAATTTTTTTTCTTTGTATTCCGTTTTTGATCGACTTGTTGAAGTATACGCTCAACACAAACGCAATGCCGATGCAATGGATTTTGATGATCTGTTGTTAAATCTCCAGAAATTACTTGTTGAAAATCCAGACATTTGTGAACAATTTTCTAATCAGTTTCGGTATGTGCTTGTTGATGAATATCAGGATACAAATATTATTCAGGCAAATCTTGTAAGATTGTTAAGCGCGACGCACAAAAATATCCTTGTTGTTGGCGATGATGCACAATCGATATATTCATTTCGCGCTGCATGTATTCGGAACATTTTGGATTTTACAAAGATGTATCCAAGCGCGAAAACATTTCGCTTGACAACAAACTATCGTTCAACACCTGAAATTTTGGATATTGCAAATTATTCGATTGGAAATAATTTTGATCAATTTAAAAAAGATCTCAAGTCAATTTGTCCATCACTTGAAAAACCTAGACTTACCGGACTTGCAAACGGTATAAAAGAGGCTCAATACATAACAAAAGAGATAGGTAAGTTGATTGAAGATGGTGTGCCTTTAAGTGAGATTGCGGTCTTGTTTCGAGCGGCGTTTCATTCTCAAGCGCTTGAGTTTGAATTAATGAAGCGAGACATTCCGTATGAGTATAGAGGAGGTTTGAGGTTTTTTGCGCGCGCTCATGTGAAAGATGTATTGGCGTATTTGCGTTTGAAGGCAAATCCAAAAGATGAAGCGGCGTGGCTTCGAGTTCTTGGGCATCAACATGGGATTGGAATCGTAACTGCGCAAAAGATAATTTTGAATATTCAATCGGTTGGAGATCTTTCACAAGTCTGTGCAATGGATATCTCTCTTCCAAAAAAAGCTCTTTCAGCGTGGTCATCTTTGACTGGCATTTTGCGGGAACTGATTTCGCAGTCTTCGCCTTCAGATCTTATTCGTATTGTTACGGAAGGTGATTACCGTTCTTTCATAGAAACAGAATATTCGGATTTCAAAGATCGTTTGGATGATTTGGAACAATTTGCTTTGTTTGCTGAAGAGTCATCTGATTTGACTAAGTTTCTTTCCGAGTTGTCACTGACAGATGAATATGGTGTTGCAAAAGATAATTCCGATAATACGAATCAAGAGCAGATTGTATTATCGACGATTCATCAAGCTAAGGGATTGGAATGGGACGCAGTATTTGTTATCCATGTTGTTGATGGAAAATTTCCAAGTCCGCGTTCAATGAATGAAGATGGTGGTCTTGAAGAAGAGCGACGATTGTTTTATGTCGCAACAACGCGCGCGCGAAAAAAACTTTATTATACTTACCCTATGACAAGTGGTGGTGAATTATATTTTGTTCTGCAACCTTCCTTGTTTTTGCAAGAGTTGCCAAAGAAATTGTTTCACAACGTGAATAAAAACAAAATCGAACAAAATGAGGTGGCTATCGTTTTTGACGAACTTGGAGAAAGAACCGGAGAGATAAATGGAAAAAGAAAAAGTTTTTTAAGAAGTGTTGATGAATTATGAAAACAGGAATAATAATTGTTGCTCTTGTTGTTTTGTTTATTGTTTCCGTTGTTTGGTTTAGACAACCAAAAAATACTGTCGAGAATCGTATTGATTCGATTGCAGATGTTTTGAAACCAGATCCTGTTTCACAAGCCGTGCTTAATGGGGCCATTGATACGGAGTCCAAAACAGGACAACTATTTCTGGTTGGGTCACTGGACGATGTTGGACAGGCGCGTCGTGGACTGAAGGACGAACATTATTTTTTTGAGACAAAATCTCGACTTCCGGAGATTGATCGTGAAGTTTTTTATTACAATGTTTGGCTTGTGCGGAAAATTCCATATGGATATTTTTCTTTAGGTGAGATGGTGACAAATGATGACGGCGATTTTGTTTTGGTTTGGGAGTCACAGGATAAGAATGATTATTTTGGTTATACTAAAATTGTGATTACTCGTCAGGAGTTTGGTGGGAGTAAAGATCCATTAGTTCACATTGTTGAGGGTGAATTTGGTGAATGAAAACCACTCGATCTTTTTTTAAAGTGAACACCAATCAAAGATGCGCGTGTCCAAGCGTCAGAACCGTACCGGTTTTGAATTTTATCAAGTGATTTTTGAAGTGAACGCACTTTGCGTTCCTTTTTAAATAATGATTGATATTCGTTTCCTTTTGAAAGTGTTGAAGCTGAAAGGCCTAACAAGCGCACTGGTTTTGATACATCTAGCCATTTTTCAATAATTTGCCATGCGATTTTGAATAGCATTAAGCCATTTGAAGTTGGTTCTGTGAATGTTTGTTGTTGTGCCATTGTTGTAAAATCTGAATATCGAATAATTACGTGAACACATCTTGCTACAAATCCTTCGTTTCTGAGGCGCCACGCAACACGATCAGAAAGTCCCAATAAACAATTTTTCATTTCATTTTTGTCCTCAGTATTTTCTGAAAGTGTGTATGAGTGACCGATTGATTTTGGTTCTTCGCGCGTATTTATGACAGGAGAATCGTTAAGTCCATGAGCGGATTCGTGCAACCAGTATCCGTATGAATTGAATTCGTTTACGAGTTTTTCAAGTGGAAATTTTCTTAATTGGTCAAAAGTATTGATTCCAAGAGAGCCAAGTCGGTTTTCTATTCTGTTACCGATCCCACATAAGTCCCTTAATTTACAAGTATCAAGGAATTTCAAAACATTTTGTTTGCAAACTGTAGTAATACCATTTGGCTTTACTTGTTCTGAACAAAGTTTTGCAATTAGTTTATTTGGCGCAATTCCAATGGAACATGTGATTTTTTCGCCACAAGTTTTTTTGATTCGTTCTCTTATTGTTTGTGCAAGAACAATTGCTTCAAGATAATCGGCGACAGTTTTGCTTAAATCCAAAAAACACTCATCAATGCTAAATTGTTCAACATAATTTGTGTATTCACTGAATATGGAATTAAATTGACTTGTAATGTATGAATATTTTTCTGGATCACCTGGATATAGAATCAATGATGGACATATGCGTTTTGCTTCCCATGTTGACATTGCTGTTTTTACGCCAAGTTTTTTTGCCTCGATCGATGCTGCTGCTATAACCGAACGTTCTTGATGTTTTCCTGTTATACCGAGTGGTTTACCACGCAAAAAAGGATTTGCTTGTTGTTCAACCGATGCAAAATAAGAATTCATGTCAATATGAAGGATAATTCTAGACATGTTTATTTGTGGTTCTAATTATATAGTTCAACCAAATGCCACTCTAGATATTCAGGATCGAGTTTTAGTTTGAAGTAATTTGTATTATCAGAAACAGAGAAATAGAAAATTCGTTTTTGACCTTCTCTCGCAGTATGTACAAGATTTACATTTGAAATATCATAATCACGTTCATTCCATCGGATCCGCTTTGGAATCACGCGATTTTGGCAGAATGAAGCAATTACATCAATCTGATCGTTTAGAAATTCATGCATAGAAGAAAAGCTGAAGAAGTTAAAGAAGATGAAGAAGCTGGAGAGACTGGAACACGAAAGACAAACTAAGCTGAAATATAGTGACGGCAAATTTGTTTCATACGTCGGCGGCTCGTGTATAGACGAAGTGTGCGTAAACGGTTTAGTACTTTACGATCTCTTCGTGTTGGAAGAAATGATAGTGTTAGATTATGGTATCGCAGTGTTGTGGCAGACATAGTGGTATGGTTTAGTTTTTAATAAATTGATTAGCAATTCTAAAACCGCCTCACGTGAAGTGATTTTTCTGTTACGCTCCAAAAATGTTTATAATGATTTTTACACCGGCCTGAATTGCCGAATAACTGCGCGAACCACGCCCTGAATAATACAATCTTTTACAAATATAGGATTCATTGAACTGTTCGCTGGCTGAAGACGTATACGTTTTTGTTCTCTATAGAATCGTTTCAGAGTTGCGTAAGCGTTATCAAGCAATGCGACAACCACTTCTCCGTTTTTAGGTGATGGATTGCGTTCAATGACAACAAAATCGCCATCTAAAATTCCATCTTCGATCATTGAACGTCCTTTTACACGAAGAACAAATGAATTTGCTTCATCAAGCACAAAAGTTGCTGGAACTGCCATTGTTTCTCGATCTTCAACAGCTTCGATTGGTTCTCCGGCTGTAATTAAACCAAGCATTGGCAAAAGAACCGAAGGCTCATCTTGTTCCGACGATACAAGTTCGATTGATCTCGCTTCTCCTTCATCACCGACTGTTATTTCTCCTTTTTCAACAAGACTTTGAATATGAGTATGAACAGTGGCAGGGGAGGAAAGTCCAAAGTGTTCACCGATTTCTCTGTATGACGGTGCGTAGCCTCGATTTTTTATGTATGAACGAATGTAGACCAGAATTTCTGCTTGTTTTTTTGTTAGTGGAGGCATAGGAGAGAAGTCAAAGAAGCTGGAGAAGTTATAGTCACCTAGATTTTAATTGTTCGCTTTATGTTCGTATGATATATCGAACAAAAATCGAACGCAATAGGTGCGCTGTGGATAAGTGGTTGAAGAAAGTTATGGAGTGATTAAGTGATGGAGTGGTAGAGTGTGCTAGCTATGCTCAAAACTGTTGAATCAGTGACAATGGGTCAACCTGACAAAGTCTGCGATCAAATTGCTGAAGCTATTGTTGATGAATATATTCGCCGCGATGTGCATGCAAGTGTTGATATTCATGTTTTTGGAGCTCACGGAATGTTGATGATCGGTGGCGAGGTAAATTCAAGCGCTGATTTTGATGTTGGTGCGCTTGCTAAAAAGGTATATCAGGAAATCGGTTATCAGGATGATATTGAAGTTTTTGTGAATATAGAGATGCAGTCTGAAGAAATGAAACATGTGAAAAATGGCGTGCTTGATACTGTTGTGATAAATGGATATGCGACAAACGAAACTCGCGAACGCCTGCCAAAATCTGTTGTGTTCGCACATACGCTTGCACGCGGGTTGGATGACTTGCGTAAAATCGATCCAAAGTTTTCATGGATGAAGCCCGATGGAAAAGTTCAAATTACAATGCAAGGTGATCATGTGAAATCAATAACAGTTTTAGCCTCGCATCATGTAAATATTGAGCCGCGAGACGTAAAAACAGCATTACTCGAACGTCTTATCATACCAATGATTGGTGAAGACGCTGTGCAGATTTTTATCAATCCTATTGGAGAATTTACTGTTGCTGGGTTTCGTAGTGATTCAGGCGCAAGCGGACGAAAAATTTGTGTTGATACTTATGGTGGACTTATTCCTAACAGCGACAAATCGTTTGTTGGAAAAAATCCACTGCGAGCAGAACGCGCTGGTTCGTATTTTGCAAGATATGTTGCGCGCGATCTTATTGAACAAGGTTTGGCTGATTCGGTTTTGGTAAACGTTGTATATTCAATTGGCAAAGCAGAACCGATTCATATTGAGGCAATATGCAATAGGCGTGAGGCAAAAGGTGGTAGAACTGATCTGACGCAGATTGTGAAACAAAAATTCGATTTTCGTCCTGAAGCGATTGTTGAACGTTTGAAACTTTGTCAGCCAATTTATCGACAAATGGCAGTGTACGGATATTTCGGTCGAGAAAATACACCATGGAAATAGTGATATAATAAAATATATGTTGCGAGTTTTAGTTATCATTCTTGTTTTTGCTGGCGCGTTTTTTGTTTTTATTTTGCGACAACCAGAGCAAGTTTTTTCAAGATCATCAGACGGTGTTGTTGATGTGCAGGGTCTTTCGCGTAGCGTTCGTTCTGTGTCAATTAAACCAACAAAAGAATTCAGTCCAATTTTAGAAAAACGTGTTAGTTCGTACTATTTATTGGTTCCAGATCCATCCGGAGTTCCATTTGTTGCTGATGTGAGAGTTAAAGTGTTAGAACAATGGAAACAAATTCAGCCTGATTTGACTGAAATGTCTGTTTATAAATGGAATGAATTTGGTTCAAAATGGGAAGTTCTTCCAACAGAAGTTAATTTGTCAAAGGGAACCCTTGAAGTTAGGATTGAATTACAAGAGCCGACTTGGATAGCTGTTGGTGTGTTATAATAGAGACCATAAAAATTTTAATTATTGCCTGAGCAGAGTCGAAGGCTGTAGATAAATTAGTCAATTTTATGCGAAAGTATCTCATTTCAGCTGTTGGATTGTTGATTCTTCTTGGCGCTGGATGTGCCACAAAACCATCCGAAGAAAATTTAAAAATTACTTTTAATGAACCTGTGAAAGAAACAAAAACACAAACATGGGAATTTCCTGGTGTGCTTTCTTCTGAAGAAATTGCGAATAAACAAATTCGAATAAAAACTGCGAAGGGAGATATTGTTTTTGAATTGTTTGCAGACACTGCGCCCAAGGCCGTTTCCAATTTTGTTTATTTAACAAAAGGCGGATATTTCAATGGGCTCACATTTCACCGTCGTGAAGAAGGGTTTGTGATTCAGGGCGGTGATCCAAATGGAGATGGAACTGGAGGCCCAGGTTATGAATTTGAAGACGAAGTTGTTGATTCATATCAATATAAACGAGGAATAGTCGCAATGGCCAATCGCGGGCCAAACACAAACGGATCACAGTTTTTTGTAATGTTGGGCGATGTGCCGCTTCCAAAAGCGTACACGATTTTTGGACGCGTTACAGAAGGAATGGAAATCGTTGATCAAATCCAAGTTGGAGATAAGATGGAAGCAGTCGCGGTGGAATCAAAATAATATGTCAAAGAAATACGGGCTGATTATTTTGTCGCTCGTATTTTTGGTTGGAATTGTTTTTGTTCTGAACTCCACCGCTCTGTTGAGTGAAGAATCTAAAGAAAAGGACACAGGAGAACAAAGGATGACAAAAGAGGACATTCACATTCCTCTTCCTTCAGAAGTTCGTGGTTTGTACTGGACAGCTTCAACAGCCGGTTCTGAACGAGCTGATGAACTGCTTTCGTACATGAAAGAACGAGGGCTTAATACTGTTGTAATTGATCTTAAAATGGACGATGGAAAAATTGCGTTTATTCCAAAAAGTGAAACATTGAAAATTTATCAACAAACAGAACCAGCCATTACTGATTTTGACGGTCTTCTTGTAAAACTTTTTGACAATGGAATTTATAGGATTGCTCGCATTGCTGTTATGCGCGATAGAAAGTTTGGAGAAACACATCCTGAATTTGCGATGAAGCAATCCAACGGCGATTTTTGGACAGACAAGATTGGTTCGATTTGGGTTGATCCTGCCGCACCAGAAGTTGCTCACTATGCGATAGAACTTGCGAGAGAAGCTTATGCGCGTGGATTTGATGAAGTTCAATTTGATTATGTTCGTTTTGCTTCAGACGGAACCACGAATTCTATTGTTTATCCAGTTTACGACTATAAAAAAAGTAAGGTTGAGATTATACGCAGTTTTTTTAAAACGATTGGCGAAGCGATGCGTGAAGAAAAAATTCCAGTTTCGTTTGATGTTTTTGGTATGACATTTTGGTCGTTTGATGATTTTAATATAGGTCAGCGTCTTATTGATGTGTTGCCTTACGCTGATTTTGTTTCACCAATGGTTTACCCATCTCATTATGTTGATGGGTTTGAAGGTTTTGCAAATCCTGCAGAATTTCCATATGAGATTGTCAAACGTTCGCTTGATGAAGGAACAAGATTAACTCACGGATTTTATTCTGACTCTGATTCGAAATTGCGCTCTCACTGGCGTCCGTGGCTTCAGGATTTTGATATCGGAGCAGTGTATACAGCTGATATGGTCGAAGCGCAAATTAAAGCCGCTCGTGATGCAGGAGCGTCTGGTTGGATACTTTGGAACGCACGAAATGTATACGAACCCGCGGAGTATTAAACGAGCGGCAGTACCATGTCTCCGGGCCAGCGGACTCCTCGCCGCTGTTCCCTCCGACATAGTGCTGCCGCTCGTTTATGTTTTCCTTTTACTCTCCAGCTTCATTATATTCTTCTACTTTTTCAGCCTCTCCAGCTTCTTCAGCCTCTCCAGCTTCTTTGTTCTCCAACTTCTGTTGCATCATCTCTCGTCGTCTTTCCATCATCTGTTGCGCTTCTTCGACTTTTTGTTTGATGATTTCATGCCGCCTGTCTTTCAGGGCTTTTAATTCTTTCCCCGCTTTTTCATCTCCTTGTTCTCTACGTTCACGCAAGGCCTGCACTTCTTCAACATGTTCGCGAATCTCTGTTGCTTGTGCTTCTATTCGTTCTTTCACATCTTTGAGATGCTGTCGTATTTCTTCAGGAATTTTTTCATTTTGGATTGCGTTTTCAAGTCTTCTAGCTCGCATTTCCATTTCCTCTCTTATTTTTAGAATTTCGTCAGTTGTTTTTTCATCAGTTGCTTTTTCTTCCAATCGATCCATAATCATGCGATGTCGTTCAAGTTGTTTTGCTCGGTTTCTTAATAGCCGTTCTGTTTCTTTGTTTGGATTTTTAAGCGCCGCATCTTCGTTGTCTTCAGACTCGTTCATCATGTTATTTGCGATTTCAAGCATTCTACGAGCTCGTAGCCGCATTTTTTCTCCTTTGTCTTTTTCAAACATTTTTTCGGCGATGAGCATTCGTTCTTCAGCGAACTTGATTGCTTGTTCTGCTCGTCTGTTTGTATTTCTCGTCAACATCAGGGAAAAACGTTCGCGCATTGATCGCATGAACAATACAAACTCCGAAGGAACGTCTGTTGGTTCATTTACGTCTATGCCTTCGTAATCAGTGTCTTCTGTTGTGTTTGATGTATCATCAGAGTCTGAATCAGTGCCTGTTTGAGCCAAAACAGGAGTGGCAAAAAGGAAGAGAGCCATCAAAAAGGCTGGTAAAATTAGAAAGTTTTGTTTCATATTTGGTTTTTGTTAAAAATTAAATGATTTGAATGATATAATTATAACATTATGAAGAATAAAACGAAACTTGTCCTTTTGGACTTCGACGGAGTTATTGCAAATGGCTCAAATGAAGGATATTTTGATTGTTATCATAAAGCGCTTGAGTCTGTTGGTGTGGGGTTTTCTCCAGATGTTGAACATGCGCGTGTTTTGGAAGGATGGGGAAGCGGACACATCGATCAATTGAAAATTTTGTTGCGCGAGCGTCCGGAGTTTGTTGAACGTGCTGCGCAAACATGGGTAACGTGTGTTGACGAACCAAAGTTTTGGGATAGCATAAGTCTTGTCCCAAATGCGGACAAAGCGATTCATTTGATGGAACGCACAATGAACGTCGCGATAGTGAGCGGCTCACGGAAAGATTACATTGAGAAATTGCTTAATCGTTTTGGAGTAGATGGCGAGCGCATGATTTTTTCATCATACGATGTTGCTGATTCGTCTTTGCGAAAACCAAATCCATACACACTTCAACTCGCGCTTGAACATTTTGACTGTTCTTCAAGCGAAGCTATTTACGTTGGCGACATGCCAAACGATATTGTAATGGCACGAGCCGCAGGAATTGAACCAGTTGTTGTGCTCACTGGTGAACTTGATGAACCACGCGCGAAAAAACTTGGAGTTTCATGGATTGAACAAGATTTGTATTCACTCGCTATTTTTCTGTCATCCTGAAGCCGAAGGCTGAAGGATCTCTCTATATGTTGAATCAACTTAAATATATCAACGACGTTTCTTGGCAAGAAGTTTTTAATGTTTGGAAAGCGAACGAAGGCTCTGATCCTGTTTGGCAAGCATTTGCAAAAAACGAAAAAGGTTGGGACACGTGGGAACAGTGGCGCGGATATCAAGCTTCGATTTTGGGAGCGACTAAACTAGAGTGGAAATTGTATGAAATTTTTAATCCAAACCAAATCGTTCCCAAGTTTTTGATTGGTCCATTTCCAGGTTGGCAAAAACACTTTGAAGAAAAGAACGTTCACACGTTTGAGTATTTAGTTAGTAAGAAAACAGAATGGGTTAAAGAAAACATTGGAATCAAAACAAGGCGCGAACATTTTCCGCGGTCGGCACAATTTATTGGTTTGTATCTTGAGGATAAAAATAAAATCGTTATGTACGAAGGACATCATCGCGCCGCAGCAATTTCGCTCGCTGTTTTTGAAAATAATCCTATTGTTTTTGAATCAAACCCGACCATTGCTCTTACAACTATTACTGGTGATTCGTCAAAACTTTTAGACCATTTGCTTGAAACAAAAGCAAACAAACCAGTATGAAATTGTTTGTTATTTTTTTAACGCTTATTTTTGTAATCGGCGCAGGATGCGCGCAAAATAAAACTATGTCAGAAAGAATAATTCTAAAAACTTCAGATGAAATTAACATCATTGGAACATATCGCAACACAAATCAGGAAAAGATTGCACTGTTGTTTCATATGATGCCTGCCACAAAGGAAAGTTGGGAAAGTTTTGCTGAAAAATTATCTAAGTATGGATATGCGTCACTTGCAATAGATGAACGCGGACACGGAGAAAGCACAATGAACGGAGAATTGAATTACAAAAATTTTTCCGACGCACAACAGCAAGCAAAACGTTTGGATGTTGAAGCCGCGATCGCGTTTGCAAAAGAAAAAGGGTTTGAAGAAAACCGAATTGTTTTGATCGGTGCCTCTATCGGGGCGAATCTCGCGATTCAAGCGCTTGTTGAACACAAAAATATCTCAACGGCTGTTGTTCTTTCTCCCGGGCTTGATTATCACGGAGTTTTAACAGCGCCAGCCATTCAAAATTTAGGTGGGAATCAAAAAGTCATTTTGGTAGCAAGCGATGATGATTCTGAATCGTTTGAGTCAGTTCAAGTTTTGCATAAAAAAAATCCAGAGCAGACGATTTTGATCGAACGCTCTGGAATCGGGCATGGAACACAGATGACGGATCATGACAATGGTTTGATAGAAGAAATTTTGAAATATATTCCATGAGCAAAAGCTTATTGCCTGGGCCTGTTGAAGGCCATAGCTTTAAGATAGACCATGGAATAAATTTTAGAAAATTTCGCATTACTGCCTTCGACAAGCTCAGGCAATAACTTTCACTAGTCGAATGGTTAACTTATTTTAATAATCGAATAAATTACATCACCATTTTGAGTTTTTACAGTAACAGCATCGCCGACAGTTTTATTCATCAATGCTGACCCGAGTGGTGAGACGTTTGATATACGTCCCCGAACAGGATTTGCCTCGTGCGGACCAACAATTTCGAATGTTTTTTTGTTTTTTTCGACCTCAATAATAACGGTCGAACCTAGCTGGACAGTCTGCGATTGATTTTTTTCAAACACGACAGCCCGCTTGATTTGTTCTTCAAGTTTTATAACGCGATTATGTAATCGTCGCATTCGTCCTTTTGCTTCCTGATATTCTGCATTTTCAGAAAAATCACCAAATTCGGCAGTACGTTTAACATCCTCGATCGCTTGAGGAAGTTGGTGTGATTTAATGTCAGCAAGTTCGTCCTTGATTTTTTGAAGCCCAGTTTGAGTTAAATTCAAAGGGCCTTCATCTTGATGGATTTTTAGTCGTTCAGATTTTCGAATTGGGAGGCGCATAAGAAAAGTGGAAAGGGGGTAAGTGGTAAGGGAGAGTGGAAGCCGTATTTTTTATTTAGAGTAGCAAAGTCTCCCATTCTTGTCATTCTGAGCGTAGCGAAGAATCTTGCGGGATCCTTCGTTTCACTCAGGATGACAGAATAATCAATCAAAAAACCGCCCGTTAAGTTCAGGGCGGCGAGTGGATCAAGTAATGCCTGGCAAAGGAGCGCGTTTTTCAACTCCCGAACACTCGACCAGAAGATCCCAGGAAGTGCAGTTGCGTGTTGTGCACCAATCTCGTTCTGATGAGACTTCAGTGTTGCATTCAGCGCAAAGCCAGTAAGAACGAATTGGTTTAGCACTTTGTTTTCTTCTAGCGCGTGAAACTTGAAGTCTGAAAAGATAGTTCATCCACCAGAGTGTCAACTCAAGACTCTCTTGGTGCGCGATTGAGTTTCGCGACCGAAACACGTGTTGGCTCTCTTTTGGTTGCACGACTTTCAGTTCGTGCGGATCCATTAGATCGAAAGTCGCGCGTGGAATATTACATCTTCTCAATACTCCTATAAGTGGCGACAAGCGACGACGCAAAGGCTGTGGGAGATCCTGCAGAGTGAAGGTAGAACGAATCGTGTGCAAGTGTGCCCACGCGACATCGTCGAGATCTGGAACAATGATCAACCGCTGTGGAGGTGTTGGATTGTCCTCTTCAATCCCAGGTTCAGCGGTTGGTTGTTGAGAAAAACCTTGGACGCAATTTTCCATGTTTGCCTCCAACAAAAAAGATATCATTTTAATTTGCCTTCGACAAGCTCATGCAATAATCTTTACAGCCTTCGACAAGCTCAGGCAATAATTCTATAATGTCTTCATGCTTTCTCGTATCACTGAAAAAACTTTTTATCAATACATCAAATGCCCGAACTGGGTTTACTTTGATGTGCACGCGTTTGAAAAACGAGTTCGTGATCCTCTTATGGATCGTTTGATTGATGATGGACTTCTTGATGAAAAACAACGTGAAATTATTTCTGATCGTTTAGACGTGGTCGAGATTAATGCTGAAGACCCTGATGAAGCATTTCGACAAACTCTTGAATTTATGCGCGAAGGTCGTCAAACGATTTTTCACTCTGTGCTCATTGATAAAAATTTTGTCGGACATCCTGATTTGCTTGAAAAAGTTGAAGGCCGTTCAAAGCTCGGTGATTTTTATTATGTCGCGGTTGATCTTAAACGTTCGCGTTTTCTTCGCGACGATCACAAATTTCAAGGATGTTTTTACGCCGAACTTCTTGAACGAATCCAAAGTGTGAAGCCTATTCAAGGTTATATCATCACACCAGACAAAATTGTTATTCCGTATTTGATTAGCGAGTTTGAAGGAGAATTCACACTTACACTTTCGGAGATTGAAAAGATTATCGTTGGCACACAGCCTGTTCATTTTGTGACTTCTGGATGCAAACAATCACCATGGTTCAAAGAATGTCGTGGTGAATCTGAAGCGTGTGATGATCTGTCGTTATTGAATCGAGTTTGGAGGCAAGAAGTCGTGCGTTTGTTAAAGGCTGGAGTAAAAACCATTTCAGAACTCTCTCTGAAATCTTTGGTTGATCTTGAACGTTTGGTTCCGGACGTTAGCTCGTCGCGGCTTGAGATTATGCGCGATCAGGCGATTGCTATTAAAGAGCAGCGGCATATTTTTCGTGGAACAGTTGAACTGCCTGTTGCAAAGACCGAAGTTTTTTTTGATATTGAAAGCGATCCGCTTCGAGACTTTGATTATCTTTTTGGAGTGCTTACACTTGAAAATCGTCGTGAATCATATCAGTCTTTTTTTGCGGCAACTCCTTCGCAGGAAAAAGATGCGTGGGATGAGTTCGTAGCATTTGTTGAAGGACATTTGGACGCTCCGATTTATCATTTTGGTCAGTTTGAAGTTGAGGTGGTAAACCGTTTTGGCGCGAGATATGGAATTTCAGCGATTGCGCGAGAAGCGCTTGAACGAAATATGATTGATTTGCTTGAGGTTGTTCGTCCGACCGTTATTTTCCCTTTGTCGTTTTATTCTCTTAAAGACATTGCGGCATATTTGGGTTTTGAGTGGCGCGCAGAAGACGCGTCAGGAGCGAATTCAGTTTTGTGGTTTGAGGAATGGCTGAAGAAAAAAAATCAGAAGTTGTTGCAAAAGATCCTTGAGTATAATGAAGACGATGTGCGCGCGACCGCGCATGTAAAAAAATGGTTGTGCGAAAATGCAATGTGAAGTAGCGGTTGTCCCATGTCTCCGTGCCAACGGACTCTTCGCCGTTGTTCACTCCGACATGGTACAACCGCTACTTCTGAGCGAGTAATTTATTTTGTCTGTCATCCCGAGCTCAGTCGAGGGATCTCTAGGCGGAGTTTACCATGAGCGAAGTCGTAGGGCTCGAGATGATAAAAAATATGAAAAAAAGTTGGTTTCGCAATTGTGCGGAGTTGATTATCTTGATTGCTATTATTGCCACGGTTTACACACAACGCGTGGGGATTTCGCAGTGGTTTCGAGAAATGATGGAGACGCCAGTGCCGGAAGCGGTTGGGTTTGAGGAGATCAAAAATGACAAGGAAGACCAAGAAGCTGAAGAAGCTGGAGAGGCTGAAGAAGCTGAAAAAGTTAATGAAACTGAATCTGCTGTAATCCTGAGCGATAGCGAAGGGTCTAAAGAAAAATTATTGCCTGAGACTGTCGAAGGCATTACAGATGACGTTGTCGAAGAAATCAATCTCGCTGTTCCTTTTACATCTCAAGCTCCGCACGCGAATTGGGATTTGCCATATAAAGAAACATGCGAAGAGGCTTCACTCTATATGGTTGATGCTTATTATAAAGGAGTTAAATCTGGAAAAATCGATGCCGACACAGCAGATGCAGAGATTTTAAAAATTGTTGAATTTGAAAAAAAGATTTTTGGATATTATGAAGACACAACAGCGGAGCAAACCGGAACTCTTGCTGAAATGATGTATGGCCACGAAAAAATTGAACTGATAGAAAATCCAACGGTTGAACAAATAAAAAAGCACGTCGCTGAAGGACATCCAGTCATTGTCCCTGCGGCAGGACGTTTACTTGGTAATCCGAATTTCACAGCGCCAGGTCCGATTTATCATATGATCGTAATTCGCGGATACACAAAAGATGGAAAATTTATCACAAACGATCCTGGAACTAAAAACGGCGAAGCATATGTGTATGACTTTGACACAGTTATGAACGCAATGCATGATTGGAACAACGGAGCGGAAATAACCGAAGGGAAAAAAGTCGTTTTGATTGTTTATCCATAATATGGACTACTTACTTGGCGGATCACTTGGAGCAATAGTTGCATTTGTTTTCGCGATTCCGGCGGTCGTTCTTGAAATTAAACAAAAAGGTGAAGCGATTGATGCGCCACTTATTGTCGACGCAAAAAAAATTTTCGGTCGCAAACTAAAAAAACAAGAAGCATTTTTGGTTGGTTTGCTCATTCACATTATTTTTGGATTTTTATTTGGGCTCATTTATATTCTGTTTGTTTTGCAAGGCTGGCTGTTTGTAACGCACGCGCCATATACATTTTTGTCTTTGATTGTTTATGCTTTATTAAGTTGGATTGTAACAGGCGTGGTTATTTATCCCGCGCTTGGCATGGGATTGTTCGCGCGTCGCGAAGGAAAACGTGTTTGGATTGAAACGCTCGCGTCGCATTTGATTCTTGGAATTTGTTTATGGTTGTTGATTCAGTATTATCAGCCACAATTTTTTATTGTTCCAATTTAATTCGGTCATTGTTTACAGCCCTTCGACTTCGGTAAAGTTATTGCCTGAGCACGTCGAAGGCCGTAACTTTACCTTCGCTCATGGAATAAACAATTCGCAATGACAGAAATGTGAATACACTTCGCACAATTTGCGTTTCAGAATTTCTTCAGCTCGTAAATGAAACCCTGCGACTTATTCCTTCGCAGGAGTTTGTTGTTGAAGGTGAAATTTCCGATTTTCGAATAGCTCAAGACAAGTGGATCAGCTTTGATCTCAAGGACGAAAAAGAAGAGGCTGTTCTCAAGTGTTTCATGACAACATGGCAATTACGCACACAGATTGAAGACGGAATGCGCGTGCAAGTTCGTGGAACTCCAAAAGTTTATGAGCGATACGGGCAGTTCAAAATGAATGTTCAAGAAGTCGAGCCTGTTGGAGAAGGCGCGCTTAAACGCGCGTACGAACTTTTGAAAAAGAAATTAGAGCAAGAAGGTTTGTTTGATGTTTCGCGCAAACGTTCTTTACCTCGTTTTCCAAAACGAATTGGACTTATCACTTCTCGCGATGCGGCCGCGTACGGAGACTTTTTGAAAATTCTCAACAACCGCTGGGGAGGTGTTTCGGTTTTGCATTTGAATGTTCATGTGCAAGGAATGGAAGCCGTGTCTGATTTGCTAGGTGCGTTTTTGTATTTCAATGAGATGTCTGACACAGAGCGTCCTGATGTCTTGGTTCTTACGCGTGGCGGCGGAGGGCTTGAAGATTTGCATGCGTTTAACGACGAGAGTGTCGCGCGCGCAGTATTCAGTTCAAAGATTCCAGTTGTTTGTGGAGTCGGACATGAGCGTGATGAGTCGCTTTGTGATTTTGTTGCTGATATCCGCGCGTCAACGCCTTCAAACGCGGCAGAGAGATCTGTTCCAAACAGAGAAGAAGTTCGTTATGAAATTGAAATGATGTGTAGACACTCGGAAGAACGATTGTTAGATCAGTTGAGTCAAAGGTCATTGATTGTTGAACGCGCGACAAACGTGATCGGACGAGTAATCAGCCAACAAAACGAACGTCTGAAACATTTGCGTCAGAGTTTTTTTGATGTGACACATGTTTGGGCGCCAACGCTTTTTGATCAGATCGAAGGATTTGAAAAGATTTTACGACAGCTTGATCCAAAGCGTGTGCTTGCGCGCGGTTACGGAATTGTCACAGCAAATGGTCAGGTTCTGAAGGATGTTTCACAACTTGAAATCGGAGCAGTAGTCGGAGTACAATTGGCAAAAGGCTCATTTGAATCTTATGTCACAAAAAAAGAAAACAGTTGATTTCGCGTCATCATTTGAAGAATTAGAAAAGATAACGCAGTGGTTTGATTCTGAAGAGAATGTTGATGTTGAAGTTGGCTTGAAGAAATTTGAACGTGGACTTGAACTCTCGAGTGAATTGAAAAAGAAATTGTCTGAAGTTGAAAATAAAGTCGAGGAGATTAAGAAAAAACTTTCGTAATATGTCCTATTTAATTTTTCGTTGGGTAATCAATGCGATCGCGCTTTTGCTTGTTGCGTATTTGGTTCCTGGTTTTGTTGTCGCGAGTTTTTACAATGCTCTGATTGCGGCTTTGGTTCTTGGGCTTGTTAACGCGCTAATTCGTCCGTTGTTATTCATCCTCACTCTTCCGATCACGATTTTGACGCTAGGACTTTTCACGTTTGTTATCAACGCGCTCATGATTTGGTTTGTATCAACGGTTGTTGACGGATTTGACGTTGCTGGTTTCTCTCCCGCTTTGCTTGCGGCAATTATTTTGTGGGTGATAAGTTTGGTGACGAATTGGATGATTGAAAAAGCAAAGGAAACGTAGTTTAGTAGTTATGGAAAAAATTTATTCCTTCGACTTCGGTAAAGTTATTGCCTGAGCTTGTCGAAGGCTGTAACTTTACCTCCGCTCAGGAAATAAATTTTTATGCTTCACAAAAACTCTTTCAAACCTTCAACACTTGTCATTTCTGTCGGTGGATCACTTGTAGTTCCAAACGGAGGAATCGACACAGAGTTTCTCAAAGATTTCAAAAAACTAATTTCCAATCACATCAAAAGTGGTTGGCGTTTTGTAATTGTGGTCGGCGGAGGCGGAACAGCTCGGCAGTATCAATCCGCGGCTCGCGCGATTGGAAAAATCACACCGGAAGACATTGATTGGATTGGTATTCATTCAACAAGACTGAACGGCCATTTAATGCGAACGATTTTTCGCGACATCGCGCATCCTGTGATGGTAAAAGATCCAACTCGTCCTCTATCGAAATGGACAAAGCCGGTTTTGATCGCGGCAGGATGGAAACCAGGATGGTCAACTGATTATGTTGCAACGCGTTTGGCAAAACGTTTCAAAGCGAAAGTAGTTGTGAATTTGTCGAATGTTGATTATGTGTACGACAAAGATCCTAACAAACATTCTGACGCGAAAGCGATTTGTGAAATGAGTTGGAAGGATTTTCGAAAAATGGTTGGAAACAAATGGGATCCTGGAATGAATGTTCCGTTTGATCCGATCGCATCGCGTTTAGCTCATCAATCCGGAATATCTGTCGCGCTTCTTAATGGGAAAAACATCAAAAATTTGAATGACTTTTTTTCAGGCAATGAGTTTATCGGAAGTGTGATTGGCGTGCACGACACTGTACATACTCTTGACAGCGGTTCCAGATTCTTATAGTATATATTCGAACTAAAGATTCGCCGTAGAAAACGGGTTCCGAAAGGATAAATCCCGTCGAGGTGAAAGAAAGACGTTTGACGTTTTTCGATCAACTTGCGGTGTGAATCGCAGGTTCTTTTATTAAAGGTCGAAAAATAAATAGCCATTAGCCGTTAGCCACTAGCCTTTAGAAAGGCAATTAATCGAGCTAACAGCTATAGGCTAAAGGCTAATAGCTTTCCATTATGCCAAAAACACGTTCACAAAAAGAAGAGATCGTTGCGGAACTTTCTGGCAAACTTGCGCGAATCAAGTCTGCCGTGTTCACTTCAATCTCTGGTTACACAATGGATGACGCAAACGATTTGCGCGCGAAAGGTCGCGAGCAAGGTGTCGAAGCTGTTGTTGCAAAAAAGACATTGCTTGTCAAAGCACTTGAGAAAAGTAATTTGTCAGTCACAGCAGATGAACTTCAAGGAAGTATTTTGACAACAATGGGATACAACGACGAAGTCTCAGCCGCTAAACTCGTCGCAGGTCTTATAAAAGATCGCGAGGGCATCAAGATACTTGGCGGAATTTTAGAAGGACGTTATGTAAACGTTGATACGATTAAACAGCTTTCTTCATTGCCAAGCAAAGAGGAGTTGTACGCGAAAATTGTTGGATCGATAAACGCGCCAGTTTCAGGATTCGTCAACGCGCTTGCTGGCAATTTGCGAAATCTCGTTTACGTATTAAATGCAGTTAAAGATTCAAAACCTAACACCTAAAACACAAAACCCAAAACTTAATACCTATGTCAGACGAAACATCAGTTCTCGAGGTTCCTGCAAAGTTCCAGGATCTCGTTACAAAAATCGAGCAAATGTCCGTTTTGGACCTTGCAGAACTTGTGAAAATTCTGGAAAAGAAATTCGGTGTGAGTGCGGCGGCTCCGGCCATGATGGTGGCAGGGGGCGCAGGAGCAGGCGCTGCAGTAGTTGAAGAGAAAACATCATTTGATGTTGAACTTACGGCCGCTGGCGACAACAAGATCGGTTCGATTAAAGTCGTACGCGCAATCACAGGCCTTGGACTCAAAGAGGCAAAAGATCTCGTTGATGGAGCTCCAAAGATGGTGAAAGAAGGAGTCACAAAAGAACAAGCAGAAGACATTAAGAAACAGCTAGAGGAAGCTGGAGCAAAAGTCACAATCAAGTAATTCAACCCCGCACCTTTGTGAAAAGGTGCGGGGTGTTTTAATTTATTCTCTATTTTAGTTTGTTGAAAATGATCGTCCGGATCCTCTGTTCTTGACCGCCACTGGGAAATGTCAAATGCCTAAATTAGGCATTAGTAGCGGTTGTGCCATGTCTCCGGGCCAACGGACTCTTCGCCGTTGTTCCCTTCGACATGGCACAACCACTACTACTGTGTTAATAGTCTGAAAATGTCTGCGAACAGATGATCCGAACTATATTGATCACTATCATTTATCTCGCAATGTGGCTTGGGGCGATGGAGTAAAGTTTGGATCCTGAAAGAAGATAAATTGTGTATCCAGGTTCGTCAACAATTACATCAGTCAAGTTTTGAAATGCGTCTGAACTATATTGAACAACAAACGCTCCAGTGTCTTTATTGAAAACAACCAATCGTTTTGTATCTGGTTCCAGCACATACAAGTATGCACTGTCCGTATCAGTCCAAATGTCCGTTGCGTTTGTGATCGGCGGATCAACAATTCCTGTTTCCCATCCGACCTCGCTCCCACTTACAAACCGTGTGATTTTTCCGTTTTTCATTAAAACAAAAACAGTTCCATCGATCGTGAATGAACGCGCGTCTTTCAATGAAGATGTTTTTGAGGTAATCCATTTTGCTGGCGCTCCAAATCCATCTCCACTACGACCATAGCGATAAACCTGCCCATCAGCTTCTGTTTGCGTCAAAACATAGAGTCGGTTTGCGTATGCAAGCAGATCAATCCATTTTCCTTCTATCTGTTCAAGGCTGATTGGTTTTTGTACTGACTCATCTTTGATAAATTGAGAAACAATGTTGTTTTCGTTTAATGAAAATACTTTATCTTTATCAACGCTTGCTGAAAGTGAAACGCGCGCGTTTATTTCTTGAACGCTTGCAGGCTTGAAGACTTTTTGTGTTCGATCGAGTTGATACACACGTCCATCTGTTGCAAACACATAGACGTCAGAACCGACTTTAACAAACGATTGTCCGAAAATACCATCTGTCACTGATGACAAATCTCCAAGCAATGCCGGATTTGGGACATTCACCAAATGACGAATATCATCCATTGATTTTTGTATTTCAATTTTCAGATCATTTATTTTTTGAACTCTCTCTTCTGTATTTGACGGCAGTTGATCGATTAAGTTTGCGGCATTCACAAATAAACTTCGAGCTTGATTTTCATCTTTATAAATTACAGCTCCGGTTGCGCGTTCCATTTGATCCGTAATTACATCGATTTTTTGTTGATATGCTTGTTCATCCCGCGATCGAGCGCGACTTGATGAAAAAAGAGAAATACTGACAATCAAAACGACAACAACAGCGGCAATGCCGCCCAAAAGATATTTTTTTGACCGATCCATGTGTGTGAACGATCTGACAATTCGTTGGAAGTTTGTTTGCAATTCTAGACGCCCTTCTTTTGTCATTAAATGACGTGATGTTTTAACTGATTTTTTGGCAGAACGTCGAACCCATCGCCAAATGAATTTCCATATTTCTTTTTCAGCGAATTTTTTTGTTCTGATTTTAATGACAGTCAAAAGTGTTTTAAGTTTTGGTGTTTGATCAGCGAGCAATTCCCGTGTTTCTTCTTCTTGACTTTTGAAATGTTGAATTGAAACGTCTGTTTTGAGAGTTGCTTGTTGCTCGTTTTTATTTTGAGCCGACACGTCTTGGACTTTAAGCACTATTAGCAACAGCGCTGTTTTAAGAGGAAAATATTGACGGATTTTTTCTGTTGCGCCAGACGGAGGGAGTGTCGTAAGAATTGCGTTTAATTCGTCAACAGCCAAAGCTCTTTGCAAATCAATGTTCGAAATACTAAATACATCACCTTCGTGCAAGTCTCCGTCAAGAACAACAGCGAATGCTTTTTCCCAAGTTGGAAGTGATTGTTCTGACTGAATGCTGTGAAAGAGGTTGAAGACTTGATATCGCTGTGAAGGTTTGCGATGAAGAAACAGAGCGGTTAAGTCCCCGGTTCCTGATAAAAACATTTGTTTATCGCAGGCGATACCAAGCACTGCGTCAAACTGTTCTATTGGAACACTCCATCTTCCGTCTCTTACATTTTGCGCGAGTGTTTCGTTTAGTGCACCAAGAAATTGTTCAAAGCGATGTTGAGCGTTTGCTTCTGATCCGAATGAATCAGCAAGCCTGTGGATTTGGTCTGACAAAAGTTGAAAAAGCATTTCAGCATCGGCAGTTTGTTTGTGGCAACGAGCAATCAAAAATACCCACCCGCTTCTTTCTTGGAGCGGTAAAAGTACACAAATACCCTCAATCCGTTCTTCCGGAGAACGTGGGCAGTATTCAGTGGCCTTCAGGCTTAAAGTCATATATAGAATCTTTCCATTTGCCCTCCTGTTACCATTTGTGTACATTATACCTGTACAGATTCTTGACGCAAACGCGGATATGACAACACATGGTTTTCAGCTTGAACAGATGTTTGGTTCAAAGACGCGAGCTAGACTCATGGGTCTTTTTTTACAATATCCAAAAGAGGCTTTTTTTGTCCGTGAGCTTACGCGAAGGATTGACGCTCAACTGAATTCAGTGCGTCGCGAGCTCAAAAATCTCATTGAACTTGGTCTTATTGTTGAAAAGCAAGTGGAAAATAGAAAGAAAGGGAAGTCACTTGCTGAAAAGAAAAAATACTATATTGCGAACTCGAATTTTATTTTGTTTGATGATCTTCGCGGTGTTTTTCAAAAAGTTCAGATTCTCTTGAAACAAAATTTTGTGCAAGAGATTGATTCGAGTGGTGAGATTTTATATCTTGCGTTCACAGGACGTTTCGTTGACGCAAAAGATATTCCAACAGATTTGTTTATTGTCGGGTCAATCAAACAGGTTGCTTTAGAAAAATTGATTGCAAAGTTTGAGCATGAGTTAACATACGAGGTGAACTACACTCTAATGCCTAAAGATGAATTTTTGGATCGCAAACAAATCGCCGATCGTTTTCTTCTAACAATTTTGAATGGAGATAAGATTGTGATGATAAATCGACTTTCAGTATGATTTTGTTTTTGTGTGCGCAAGACCTCGGTTATTTTTGGCTTGGTTTGATCAAAGATAAGTCGTTTGTCGTATTGGAGAAAATCAATAATTCACCGGAGTTTATTCTGAAAAAACTTGATGAGTTTATAATCACCAACAATATAAATATCGATAAACTTGACGGAATTTCAATTGTAAATGGTCCAGGATCTTTTACGGCGAGTCGTTTAAGTTTAATGATCGCAAACGGGATGCATTTCGCAAAAGCAATCCCTATTTTTGTCGTGGAAAATCCGTTAAAGTTAGAACCAGAGATTTTAATTAAAAAAAATGGGACAGGAAAGCAGTCTCTTGATTATGTAGCCCCGGCTTATGACAGACCGCCGCATATTACTTAAGGCCTGAAATGTCGGAAAGGACTGAAATGTCGGAAAGGTCGGAAAGGGAACCAGTGTATAAGGAATTTGTAAAAATGAGTCGAAAATGCTATCTTGTTACTAACCTTAACTACTAATTTAATAATTCATTTTAATATTCATTATGGATTTTACCAATATTCTTCAAGGTCCAGTCCTTGAAATGTGGGATATAGTTTTGGCTTATTTGCCAAATCTATTGGGCGCTATAATCGTGTTTTTGATCGGTGTTATCTTGGCTCTTGTTCTAAGAAGCGTTGTTGAACAAGTGATCAAACTTTTGCGTATTGACGATCTAGCGCAAAAACTCGAGATACGTTCACAGTTTGAACGTTTTGGTGTACATCTTCACATCGGCCATCTTTTGGGTTGGATTGTGAAGTGGTTTTTCGTTATCGTTGCATTAATCGCGGCAACGGACATATTGGGATGGGAACAGTTGACGTCATATCTTCAAGAGATCGTTCTATTCATTCCAAACGTTGTAATTGCCGTTATCATTTTGCTTGCAGGAATTTTGCTTGCTAACTTTGTACAGCGCGTTGTGAAGTCTGCTGTTGAAGCCGCTAAACTAACATCCGCAAGTTTTCTATCGGGAGTTGCAAAATGGGCGATCTTGATTTTCAGCTTTATGGCAGCTCTTGTGCAATTGGAAATCGCACCAGACTTGATTCGTGTTTTGTTTACAGGTCTTGTATTTATGATCGCGTTAGCAGGAGGGCTTGCGTTTGGTCTTGGTGGACGAGAACAAGCAGGGAAACTTCTTGAACGTCTACGCAAGGACATTTCTTCAGACAAATAATGGTTACATACAAATACGGAAAAATGAGATTTTGGGAAATGTTCCCCGGCCTTCTGGTTTGGGGAACTTTTTCACTTGCGATTGTTTTTTCATTTTTTCAACCACTTTGGGTAATCATTGCGATTATCATATTCGATCTTTTGTGGTTGTTTAGGGTTATTTATTTCAATATTTTCATTATTGTTGCTTGGATCAGATATCGACGAACTTCAAAAATTAATTGGGCAAAACGTTTGGAAACACTTTCATGTGCAAAAGAAACATATCATTTGATTTTTCTTCCAACATACAAAGAAGAATATGACATTGTTCATGGCACACTTCGTTCTTTGAGCGAAAATACTTATGACAACAAACACATGATTGTTGTGTTGTGTGGTGAAGAAGCTGATCGAGTGCGTTTTGAAAATGTGAGCGCGCGAGCATTTGCTGAATTTGGTTCTGTTTTCAAGAAACTTTACACAACTCTTCATCCGCGCGGTTTGCCTGATGAAATCCCTGGAAAAGGTTCAAATTTACATTTTGCTGGAAACGAGATTGATCAACATTTGGAAAAAGATTTTTTTGAAATAAAAGATGAACACATTATTGTCTCAGCGTTTGATATTGACACAATCGCTCATCCACAATATTTTTCATTACTCACTTATCTTTACTGTACAGTTGAAAATCCAACTCGAACTTCATTTCAACCAGTCACACTTTTTTCAAATAACATTTGGACAGCTTCAGCTCCGGTTCGCATTGGCGCATTTGGAACAACGTTTTGGTTGTTTGCAGAATTGGCTCGTCCGGAAAGACTTTGGACTTTTTCATCACACTCAATGCCTTGGAAAATGCTGAAGGAAGTTGGGTTTTGGCAAAAAGATATTGTTAGTGAAGATTCGCGTATTTTTATGCAAGCATTCATGCATTATCACGGCGACTATCGTGTGACACCGGTTTTTTTACCTGTTTCAATGGATGCGGTTTTTGGTGAAACTTACTTTGAATCTTTGAAAGCTTTGTACGTTCAAATGCGCAGATGGGCTTGGGGTATTGAACATCTACCGTACCTTATTGATGGTTTTCGAAATGATCCTCTGATTCCGCTTCGTACAAAAATAAAATATGTGTTCAATCACATAGAAGGGATGTTCACATGGGCAACAGCGCCTCTTATCATGTTTGTTTTGGGATGGCTTCCGCTTTGGCTGGCGAAAGGAGAGTCGAATGCGATTGTTCAAGTAGCCCCATTTACACTTGAACAACTTATGCAATCTGCAATGGTGGGCGTGCTTATTTCTGCTGTACTTGCTTTGACATTACTTCCACATAGGCCTGACAGTGTTCACAAACGAACGTGGATTTTGATGCTTTTTCAATGGATTCTTCTTCCAATCACTTTTATTTTATTTGGGTCAATCCCGGCGATTGACGCACAAACTCGATTGATGTTGGGAAAATATCTTGGGTTCAAGGTTACAAAAAAGACACGCAATTAATCTTCAGTCATTCCAATAGGATTTTAATGTCCGCCGTCATTTTTTGGAAGATTATATTGTTGTTATTTGACTCTAAGTTGTTTTCTTGCGGTGTATTGCTTAATATAGTGGCACATTATGTATCCACCTCTTTCAATTCACATTGTTGCATGGAACTCGATGAAGTTTTTGCCTGATTTACTCAAGAGCTTGTCCAGTCAAACTTTCCGTGATTTCAATATTCTTGTGATTGATAATGGATCAACAGACGGAGTCGTAGAATTTATACGAGAACATTATCCTCAAATTACTATTTTACGCAATGCCAGAAATTTGGGTTTTTCAGGAGCGCACAATCAGGGAATTAGATATGCGCTTGAACATTGGGATCCATTAAACTTTAACGAAAATTTTGTTTTGGTAACAAATCCAGATTTGATTTTACCATCCAATTTTATTGGAACGCTCATGCATGATGTTATATCTCATCCAACAGTTGGGGCGTTTGGTGGAAAGTTGCGTCGCGCGTTTGGTGAAAATCTTACTGATGAAACCCTTCAGGAAACGATACATTCTGATCTAATTGATTCAACGGGTTTACACGCGCATAAAAATAGAACATTTACTGATCGCGGAGCAGGAGAAATGGACAAAGGTCAGTACGACGAGTCGCGTGACGTGTTTGGAATTTCAGGAGCGCTTGTTTTGTATCGTGCCTCTGCTCTTAGCGACATTCGTTTTGAAGATGAATTTTTTGACGAAGATTTTTTTGCTTACAAAGAAGACGTTGATCTGGCTTGGCGGCTTCAGCGTTTCGGATGGGACGCGCATTTTGTGTCCGGAGCTGTTGCATTTCATTATCGCGGAATGTACTCGCCTGAAAAAATTGGGATCATTGAGCGAATCAAAAATCGTCGCAATAAGTCAAAACTTCGAAGTTATTATTCTAACAGAAATCAATGGTTGCTTCTAATCAAAAATCTTCCGATCGGTGATTTTTTGTTTTCTTGCGTTTGGATAGTTCCATCTGAAGTTGGAAGATTAATTTATACTTTGTTTTTTGAAACAAAAAATGTTCGAGCGTTTATTGATGCAATAAAACTTTTTCCACGAATGTTCAGGAAACGCGTATGGATCAAGAAGCATCAAAAGCGATCTGCAAAAGAACTGCGCCGATGGTTCAAATAAAATTTGTATGAAAAAAGATTTGTCGATTTTGATCGTGCACTACAATACTCCAGGACTTTTGCGCCAAACGCTCAAAGGAATTTTCACTTCCAAAATAAATATCAGTTTTGAAGTTATTGTTGTTGATAACAATCCAAAAGTTCGAGTCCGTGATTGGGTGCAAAAAGAATTTCCATTTGTGAAAATTGTAATGAGTGATAAAAATATCGGTTTTGGAAATGGAATGAATTTGGCAATGCAACATGCCAATGCGCGATATTATCTTGTGTTTAATCCTGACATTGCAGTTTTTGACGATGTGTTTGATTCAATGGTCGCTTACATGGACGCGCATTCAGATATTGGAATGTTAGGACCAAAACTTTTAAATCCGGACCGAACACTGCAATATAGTTGTTATAGATTCATGGGTCCATCAATTATTTTGTATCGCAGAGTTCCGATTTTACGTTCTTTTGGCTTTGCAAAACGCGCGGATAGTGAATATCAAATGAAAGATTGGGATCATAATCAGATTCAAAACGTTGATTATCTACTTGGCGCGGCAATGCTTGTTAGAAAAGAAGCGGTTGATAAAGTCGGTGGATTTGATCCAAATTTTTTTATTTATTTTGAAGATCAAGATTGGTGTCGCAGATTTTGGCTTGCAGGATGGAGAGTTGTATATAATCCAGACATTCAATTTGTGCATTATCATCGTCGCGAAACAGCCGAGGGATCTTTTTTGGAACAAATTCGAAATCCGCTGACGCGCCTTCAAGCAAAAAGTGCGATATACTATTACAAGAAATATAAGGGTCAAAAAAATCCAAGAGAGACATCACATGCACACCCAAGCGTCAATTCATAAAAGTGAATCATCGAATATTCACAGCCGCCATCGTCGTCGGCAATTTTTTCGCGCGTTCATAGTTGTGCTTGCAGTTTTGTTGGCGGGTTGGTTTGTTATGCTTCTTCTTGTTCTAGGCCAGGCCGTCGCTGCGACTCTTGATACTCGCGATGCGATTTCTGATACTGCAAAAAACGTTAAGTCGCTTCACTTTTCAGAAGCGCAAAAAAATTTATCACGCGCTTCTCAATCAATTAAGGAGACAGAACAGAGCGTATTTTTGCTTGAGCGTGTTTGGTTTCTCCCGGGTCTTAAAGATGAATTTTCAAATTTGAAAGGCACGTTTGTTTCAAGCGAACAATTGGTTGATTCGCTATCAAATGTTATCTCATTAGGACAAGACGTAGCTCAACTTGCGGGACTTGAAAATAAATCTGTTACTTTTGACGCTCTTTCTCCATCAACAAAATTAGTTATTCTTGAAAGATTGAGCACTGCGTCAGGTGACTTTGATCTTCTGTCATCAAGACTTCAAATCACAAAAGAAGAATTGACTTTGCTAAAAGACAGTCGTTTAGCTTCGCCGTTTCTTGGGGTTTTAAATCCGGTTGTAGATCAGATGGATCAAGTTGAAGATCAACTTAAGGTCGCGTCTGTGTTGGCGCATTTGTTGCCGGAATTTTCCGGTTTTGGAAAACAAAAAAATCATTTGTTGCTGTTTTTGAATAATGATGAGCTCCGCCCTGGAGGAGGATTTATTGGAACGTATGGTGTGATGAATGTTTCAAACGGGGAAGTTTTACAAACTAAAACAGCAGATGTTTACGCGCTTGATAAGTCATCTAAAAATCCAGTGACTGCTTTTCCGCCAGTTCCTTTGCAGAAATATAACGCAACTTCAAAGTGGTTTTTTAGAGATTCAAATTGGAGTCCTGATTTTTCAGTCAGCTCAAAAGAATCAATCAAGTCTTTTGAATACGAATCAAATATCATCATCGATTCCGTAATTGGTTTCACACCAGTATTTGCTTCAGCGCTTTTGGATGAGCTTGGACCAATTGAAGTTGATGGTCAGATTTTTACATCAAAAAATGTGCCTGATTTGATTGAATTTCAAGTTGAAAAAGGTTTTTGGGAAAGTGGAATTTCAGTTGATCAGCGAAAGGAAGTATTGGCTGATTTGGTTAATGAAGTTCAGTCGCGTTTAATAGCTTTACCGTTTTCAAAATGGGGAAATATTTTTACGATCGTTGATGAAGCATTAAAATCAAAACAACTTGCAGTTTACAGCGAAAATGAGCAGGTTCAACAAACGCTTGTGAATGTTGGATGGGCTGGAGTTTCCTCATTTTCAACGCCAGATATTCAATGGTTTGTTGATGCTAATCTTGCGAGTTTGAAATCAGATCCAGTTGTTAATCGCTCGATTCGTTATTCGTTTTTTAGAAATGAAAGTGGCGCGTGGATTGGTCGAACGTCTGTGATATACGATCACGTTGGACAGTTTGATTGGCGAACAACACGATATCGAAGTTATGCTCGGCTTTATGTTCCGCTTGGAACAACTCTTGTTCGTGTGCAAGGATTAAATGAAGGTCCAGAAGTTTTTGATGAGCTTGGCATGAGAGTTTTTGGCGGTTTTGTTTCAGTGGAACCAGGGGAGGAGAAAACGATCACTTACGAATATGAACTTTCTGACACGGTTGTGAAAGCCATTGCAGAGCAGACATATGGTTTGACTTTTTTGAAACAAATGGGCGCGCGTGATTACACGTTGACGCTTGACCTGGATTTTGATAAGAATATCTCGCACGCGGTTCCGGCAGAAATCCGAAACGAGTGGGGCGATGATCGTTATCGTTTGAATACAAAATTGAGTCAAGATGTAAAGATTGAAATTGGATTGTAAAGTATGTTTCAAAAAAAAATCGGGATTGATCTTGGAACAACCACTGTCCTCGTTTATGTTCCTAAACGAGGTATTATTATCAATGAGCCATCTGTTGTTGCTGTTTCATATACTGACAAAAAAGTTTTGGCTGTTGGAAAAGAAGCAAAAGACATGCTTGGACGAACACCAGAAACTATTGTTGCGCGTCGTCCGCTTAAAGATGGAGTTATTGCTGATTACAGAACAACCGAAGCAATGCTTCGTTATTTTATAAACAAAGCGCTTGGTGGTTTTCGTTTGTTTCGTCCAGAAGTTATGGTCGCTGTTCCTGGTGGAATTACTTCAACAGAACGTCGCGCTGTGATTGACGCCACTCTCGCGGCAGGAGCCAAAGCGGCATACATCATCAAAGAACCTATCGTTGCCGCGATTGGGGCTAACATTCCGATCGGTTCTCCATCTGGGCACATGATTATTGATATTGGTGGAGGAACAGCGGAAATGGCTGTTATTTCACTTGGTGGAATTGTTGCTTCAGAGTCTGTTCGAATCGGCGGAGTGAAATTCGATCATGCGATTTCAGAATATATTCGTCGCAAATATGGTCTCGCGATTGGCGAGAGAACATCAGAAGACATCAAAATTCAAATCGGAGCCGCTATGTATCTTCCAGACAAATTATCAATGGAAGTTAAAGGACGCGACATGATCACAGGACTTCCTAAAATTATTGAAGTCACTTCTGACGACGTAACTGTTGCTATTCAAAATGAACTTGAAGGAATAATTTCAACTGTTAAAGAAGTTTTGCACAAAACACCTCCTGAACTTTCTGCAGATGTGATGGATAAAGGCATTATGCTTTCCGGAGGTTCCGCGCAACTTCGAAGTTTGGATACACTTATTGCAGAGGCAACAGGTGTTCCAACTTTTGTTGCCGAAGATCCTCAACAGTGTGTTGCGAAAGGAACAGGAATCGCGCTTGAAAATCTTGATGCGTACAAGAGAAGTATTTTTACGAGCTAGATGTGTCATTGCGAGGCCAACGGCCGAAGCAATCTTTCGGTTATCGAACAAACAGTAGATTGCTTCGTCGCTCCGCTCCTCGCAATGACAGAAAAAGTGAGTTTTTCTACAGTCTCAGATTAATATTTGTAGATGTGTCATTGCTAGGCCAACGGCTGAAGCAGTCTCTATGGTTGAGAGACAGTATTACGTTTATATCATGACCAATTTTAGAAATACTGTTCTTTATGTTGGTGTAACAAATAACTTAGTAAGAAGAGTGTTTGAACACAAAGGAAAATTAGTGGATGGTTTTACAAAAAAATACAATATTATTAAGTTGGTGTATTACGAAATTGGGAACGATGTACATGAGGCACTTTTACGAGAAAAACATATAAAAGGCGGTTCAAGACAAAAGAAAATAGATCTGATTGCTTCACGAAATCCTGAATGGGTAGATCTGTTTGAAGAGATTACTTCGTCGGTCTAATAGGCTCCTCGCAATTACAAAAGTATTATTATGCAAACCGAAGTTAATTTTTTACAATCCACACGCACAACAATTTTTGCGATTGATGCTTCTTCGGCGAACAAAATGAAACGAACTGGCGTTGAGAACTATGCGTTTCATTTGATCGAGGCAATGAAAAAAGAACCGCTTAAAGATGGAGAGCGGATTGTTTTATTTTCGCCAACTCCTTTGCAAGGAAAACTTACGCAAATGCCGAGCGGCTGGGAGTCGCGCGTTTTGAGATGGAAGTTTAAGCGAGGATGGATGCAATTTCGTGTGAGTTGGGAATTGTTACGTCGTCGTCCGAATATCTTTTTTGTACCAGCGCAAGGAATTCCAAGTTTTTCATTTCGCGTTCCGATCATCACAACAATTCATGATGTTGCTTTTAGTCGCATTGGAAATTTATATAGTACGTCAGTTCGAAAACGTGTAGCGTCTGCAACATCACGCGCAATAAAAAAAGCAAAACATCTAATCAGTGTTTCTCAATTTACAAAAGAAGAATTAAAAACTGTTTACAATGTTTCTGAAACAAAAATTACAGTCACTCTGCTTTCTGCGGCAACAGAAATATACAAACGTTTAGATTCGAAAGTGATCGAACCGGTTTTGCAAAAATATCGTCTTGGCCATAATTTCTTTTTGTTTGTCGGACGATTGGAAAAAAAGAAAAACGTTTCAACGATCATTCGCGCGTTTGAGTTGTTCAAACAAAATCGCGGAATGGGCGATCCTTTTGAACTTGTGCTTGTTGGTGAAAAAGGATTTGGATATGAAGAAATCAGAACGTACATTGAACGATCAATAAATAGGACTCTGATTCGCGAAGTCGGATATCTTCCTGATGAAGAGGTCGCGGCGCTTATGAATGTCGCAACAGCTTTTTTGTTTCCATCGTGGTATGAAGGATTTGGAATTCCAAACCTTGAAGCAATGGCTTGTGGAACCGTTTTGTTAACATCGGATATTCCAGTTCATCACGAAGTTGCCGGCGACAGCGCGATTTATATTTCACCTCAAGATCCAGAGTTGTGGGCAAAACAAATGACTCGACTTGTTGCCGATCCGCTACTTCGCGAACGATTGATTGAAAAGGGAAGTAATCGTGTTGAAGAATTTTCTTGGGAAAAAACTGCAAAGCAGACATGGGAAGTTTTTAGACAATAGGCAAGAGGCAATAGGCAAGAGAAAAAATATGCACGACATTCACTCTTTTAAAGACCTTATTGTTTGGCAACGTTCAATGGAATTAGCGAAGCAAGTTTATGTCCTTTGTAGATCATTACCAAAGGAAGAACAATTCGGTCTTATTGCACAAATGAGACGTTGTGCTGTTTCAATACCTTCAAATATTGCAGAAGGATATCAACGTAGATCAAGATTGGATTACGGCAGATTTTTAAAGATCGCAGATGGTTCTTGTTCGGAACTAGAAACACAATTGTTACTCTCGAAAAGTATTTATCCACAAATTGTTATTGAAAAAGCTTCGAGTGATCTCACGGAAGTTCAAAAAATGTTGTATTGTATGATTACTAAGTTGAGCAATTAACTCTCGCCTATTCCCTATTGCCTATCAAACTACTTTATGGACGAACTAATGAACGAACTAAAACATCTTGGGCTTTCTGACAAAGAAGCGTCGGTTTATCTTGCGTCGCTTGAACTTGGACCTGCTTCTGTGCAAGACATTTCGCACAAAGCAAAAATCAATCGCGCGACAACGTATGTGATGATTGAAGCATTGTCAGAACGCGGGCTTCTTTCAACTTTTGTAAAAGGGAAGAAACGTTTTTATGCGCCGGAAAGTCCTGATCGATTGATTTCAATTTTGCGTGTTCAACAAAAAGAACTTGAAGAAAAAGAAAAAGAGTTTGCAAAATCTTTGCCATTATTGCTCGCGCTTTATAATGCTGAAGGCGCAAAACCGCAGATCAGATATTTGGAAGGGCCGGAAGGCTTACGATCTTTGCGTCAGACGTTTGAAAAATTGGATGGAGAGTTTGTTCAGATTCTTTCAATTGACGATGCTTTGGCAACAAGAGAATTGATGGAAGAAAGTCCAAAACATGTTTCAGCGCTTCGGCAAGCCAAAACTTCTTATAGAATTTTAGCTGTTTTGGATAAGGCAGAGCCAAAAGATATTCCAGATATGGGTGAAGGTGAGATTAAAATGATTCCGTTTTCAGAATTTCCGCATCACGGCGAAATTACAATTCGAGGAAACCATGTGTTTTTGTTTTCATATCGTTCAGCGGTTTTGGCTGTTGTGATTGTAAGTAAAGAAGTCGCGGACACTGCGCGCGCATTGTTTGAACTTGCGTGGAAAGGGGCAAAGGAATATCAATCGAGAATTGATAAGTAACAAAATAGGACCGAGTGTGGTCCATCAAGAGAAGTATGAGAGAAGCGCAACAAATGCGCAAGAGTTTGTTTTCGTGAGAAGTTGGAAAAAGAGCTACGATCCGAGTGCACAATGCATGTGCGGTTGAAGAAACGCCGGATTGAGCCGGCGTGGGTTGAGTTCGTTTTTGTACCTTTTGAGAACCATTCCTGCTTCCATTTTATTACCTCGGACTCTGCCGGCTTGGCCTGCCGGCCAGGCTATCTCACCCCAAACCTTCAGGATGAGACTATACTCTAGCAATTTTTGATGATTTTGTCAAGCGACTTGGACGGACGAAGAAGAATCAAGAGAATTTGTTGATATATATTGACATATTTTGTCCTGTTACCATTGACAAGCAAAAGTTTTTTTGATAGTTTAGTCGGTTCACTCAAGAAGTGGGCAATGAGGAAGAGAGGACAAAAAACCGACCAACTCCCAATGGCCGGTTTTATGTTTGTTAATACATGAGCCCTTGTACCATGTTTTCGGGTCATCGGACTGTTGCCGCTGTTCCCTATAACATTGTACATGTGCTCATGTGGATAATGATTATTCTCTCGCTACCAGGTAGCGAGATGGGCAACAAACAAAAAACGCCCTGTAAACAGGACGTCTTTTTTTGGGAAAGAGCTATAGCCATCACATTGTATAATTGGACTTTAGGAGACTTGACTGTGGATGGGATGCGAAGTCTTGGAGCAAGATAAAACCGCAAATGTATCCGTAGATACATTGAGGATTTTATCTTGCGAAGGACAAGCAGACTGCCACAGGCAAGGATGGATAAATCCAATTTTATAATGTGATGGCTATACAGTCTTGCGACCGCGCGGTCGTCTTTCCTCTCACAGGTCTTCATTGTAAGCATGGAGCAATGGAGAACTGTGATTGGAGGGCGACCCCGCACCTTTGAGAAAAGGTGATGGGTCGCCCAAGAGTTTGCCTCCTCGGCTTGGGAGTTCTGCTCCTCCTAGGCCCAGCCACTTTTCGCCGCAGGTAGGTTGGCACCTGCTTGTTCGCGCGATACTATCGCGCTATTTGCTTGTTGGCGTATTAACGCATCGTACCCTCCATTGTCGTTGCTACACCATTTTTTAGGACAGCATGGCATGGAGCTTGAGCTCTGCCATACAGATCACTCCGGCGACAGTCCAGCACTTGAGAGTGCGGACGTCAGCGGCGGTCAGACCGGACTTGCGGATCTTGTCGCTCGCGTAACCGAGTTGTATGTACTCGTTCGAGCTAATGCCAGCGACGATCTTGCCAGACTTCTCGCGGCGTGCCGGACGCACAAGTCCGAGACCGTGCGCGAGCATACTGCCGTCGCGCTGGAGTTCGATCATCGAACGACTTTCTGCGATTCTAGCGTCGACTCGAGCTTCGGCTTCGGCCTGAAGACTTGCTTCTTCGGCCTCCCTTTCGTCCTCGAAGATCTCCTCGATTGCCGCCATTGCCTCGGGCACTGTCTGGCTTCCGAGCGGAAGCACGGTTTCGGCGCACTTGGGGCAGAACGACTTCTGAAGAAGACCATTAATGGTCACATCCTCGAGCCGCTTGACATCGAGCGCGCGCATGATCGTGTTGAACGTGACCGCGACCCGTGCCTCGGTCACAGGAACGAGACGCAGGCACATGCCGTGCTTGCCAGGGCACACGACGTGGCTGATGCCGTCCTTTTCCAGAACGAGTCCTGGTGTGAATCGAATTTCGGGCTCGAGTGACGACTCGACGGGCGCGGGCTTGGTCTCGACCTTGGGCGTCTTGTTGACCTTCGTCGGCTTCACTTCGGTTTTCGGAGCCGTGGACGGGTTGGTTTCTACCTTCCTGTCTCCGTCGATGATCGCCTCTGCCATCTTCTCGACGTCCTCGATCGACTCGCAGGCCTTCCAGTCCTTGCCGGCTTTCTCGATGAGAAACGCGGCGCGGCCGAGCTCGACGTGGCTGGCGAGGAAGTTGATGGAACCTTCGAAATGCCGCTCAACTTGGCGGCCCAGGATCTCGAGATCGCCGGGGAGTCCGGGTTTTGAGTCATCTTCGAGCTTGGGTGCCAACTGTTGAGCGATCATGCGAACCTCCATGAAAATGCATGTGTCTTGGGTCCCGAACCTACACCACGTAGGAACGGACTATATCGCGGTAGCCCACGGCTTTAGCCGTGGTCTGTAACATTGGTCTTACGACCTTCTAAAGTTGCAAGTATTTCACCCTTCGACTCCGGCAAGTTATTGTCTGAGCCTGTCGAAGGCCGTAATTGGCCTTCGCTCAGGGAATAAACTTCCAAACTTAGAAGATCGTTCCGGGTGGAGTGTTCAGGGAGAATCCCTTTGCACACCACCCGGAAGAAGAGCGGAGAGAGCGAACGCGAGTCTAGCCGTTGGCGACCTTGCGGCCCTTGCCTTTGACGGTCACGATCGGCGTCTCGGCGGCTGAGGCCGCGGCGGGCGCGGAGACCGGGGCCGGGATCACACCGACCGCGGCGTTGAGCTCGGCGACCACTGTCTCGCCGATTTGCTCACCGATCGAGGACGAGGCGGGCGCAGGCTTTGCGGTCTGGGCGGGCTTGGGCGTGGGCTTCGGCGTGAGCTTTGGCGCGGGCTTCTCGAACTTGACCTGCGGGAAGTATGACTCCCTCGCAACCATGTCCTTGAAGTCCAGGATCGACGCGAACGCGGAGTTGACGCCCATGCCGTTCTCCTCGATGGCCTTGACAGCGTCCTTGACCATCTTCTTGACGAGATCCTCGAGGAGCCGGAGCACGTAGTACTCGGTCCCGACGAAGTCATCGCGGCGCGCTGGCTCGAGCCCGAGTACCTCGACAGCCTTTGCGTAGATCTTGTCGCGGAGGTTCTTTTCGAACACACGGCCGTAGAGCGGGCTGGGGTCGGTCGATGGTGTCTGGAAGCTGGTCTTCATTGAAATTCTCCTTTTCGATGGCCTGCCTCCAGCCGAACCTGACCACTGTGGTCAAATCCGCTTTCAGCAGTGCAATGGCGAGCCATACTCCCTGAGCGAAGGTCAATTACGGCCTTCGACAGGCTCAGGCAATAATCGGCCTGAGTCTAAGGGATTATTTCGTCATAACACTGCTGGAGCGGATTTTTCAACTGGTCCAGAAATACGGAGGTAAAGTGTGACCCATTGACCTGCCCGAAGGCTGGTGTAGATCGTGAGTCTCTTGCGTATGAATTCAGTCAGCCTAGGCCGAGTGAACACATTTGAGACTCTCTGCCAATGTCGTCTTGGAAGACTCGATGTGGACAGCTTTACTCTCTCCTCCGTGTTTCTGGGCGGCTTCTTCAAATTTGAAGAAGCCTCACTTATACAAAAAACCGGTTGTCGTATATGTCTGTTCTTTTTGGCAAGAGTCAGACGTACACAACAACCGGTTCTTTTATTCAAAGAATGGCTATTGGCTACCTTTATACCGTGGGTAGTGCACGGACTCTCTCCCAAAAGTCTTATTTGTAAGAATCATCTTAACGGTCATACTATATCATATTCTGTCAAAACTGTCAAGACCCACATGTCTGTAGAAGTTATTTTTAGGCTAAAATAAGCCAAAGACTATTGTCAAAAGATTTTGGAATTATGAGGAGATCCTTCGACTCGCCCTTTGGGCTCGCTCAGTATGACAGACAATTGTGATATACTATTTTTTGTTATGGACCCATTTTCCAAAACGATCGGCCACAAAACGGCACGACAAGTGTTTTTGCGCATGATCGAAAATAATCAACTTCCGCATGCCATTCTTCTTGTTGGTCCAAAACATGTTGGAAAAACCCATCTTGTTACGGAGTTGATTCAGCATCTTTTTAATACCTCGCGTCATCCATCGCTTATTTCTGATGTTAGTCTTCTAGCAAGAGAAGTTGATTCAAAAACAGGTAAGAAAAAATCCGCTATTTCTGTTAAACAAGTTCGAGCACTTGTTGAGCGTCTTTCAATGACTCCAATGGAAGGAAATTGGAAAATCGCGTTCATTCAAGAAGCTGATCGGCTTTCTACTGGCGCGGCAAACGCGCTTCTCAAAACACTTGAAGAGCCAAAAGGAAACACTCTTATAATTTTACGTGTTTTAAGTGTTGAATCTGTTTTGCAAACAATTGCGTCTCGATGTCAGATTTTTCGACTACCACCTGTTGCAAAATCGGAAATCATAACAGCGCTTCAAAAACGCGGTCTTTCAAAAACAGAAGCAGATGAAATTTCAGAGCGATCTTTTGGTTGTCCAGGAATTGCTATTCGATATATTCAAGATAGTGAAATGCGCGCGAGAAAAGAAACAGCAATCGCTCAAGTTGAAACTCTGATGAATGCGTCGCTTCCAGAACAGTTTCGATCAGTCTTTGAATTGATTCCAAAAACAGAAATTGATAAATCAATTACACTTTCTCATTTACTTGATGATTGGTCAGAAGTACTGCGCGCGAATTTATTAAAAACAGTCGCTGAAAAGCAAACAGCGACCGTAAATAAAACAGCTCGTGTTTTAACTTGTATTCAAACTGTTCGTGCAGCGATTTCTCACAACATCAATCCTCATTTATCTTTAGAACATATTTTTTTATCAACACATCTATGAAAAAAACTTTTTATCCAATTTTTTCAGTTGTATTTTTACTCATTCTTCTTGGCGCTGGTTGTTCTCAACTCGGCGGCAAAGGAAGTAAAGCGCCAGATGGCGGAGTTTTCAAAACAACTGATGCTGGAAAAACTTGGGTTACGGCAAACATTGTTCCTACTGCTCAAGGGATTGGCACTCTTGCCACAACAAATGTAATCAGTATGGAAGTTGACCCGCAAGACAACGGTGTGTTTTTTCTTGGTTCTCGTGAAAGCGGGGTGTTGTACAGTGATGATGCTACTGCTTCATGGAGACTTCCTCGTCAAGCAGTTTTGAAAGAAGGTTCTGTTTACGCGGTTGAGGTTGATCCGTTTGATCGTTGCACTGTTTACATTGCTAAAGGGTCAAGACTTTATAAATCAACGGATTGTTTGCGAACGGTTGATGATGAAACCTATGTTGAAACTCGCGCTGGAGTTTCGGTTGTCAGACTCGCGCTTGATTGGTACACAAAAGGAACGATTTGGATTGGTTTGAACAACGGCGATGTGCTTAAAAGCACTGACGCAGGAAAAACTTGGAAATCTGTGTTGAAACTTGGCAAGGAAGTTTCTCAAATTCTCATTAGCAATAAAGACAGTCGGCAAATAATTATTACTTCGTACGCGCTTGGATTTCAACGTTCGTCAGATGGCGGAGACAACTGGGAAAAAGTTGGCGGCGACACAATGAAATTAAATGGCGCTCAGCAAGTTTATTCGCTCACACAAAATTCGGATGCATCTGTTGTGTTGGCCACGACAAAGTATGGAATTTTGCGCAGTAAGGATTTTGGTTTGAATTGGGAAGCGCTTAAACTTCTTACATCACCCGGACAAGTTGTGATTCGCGCAGTTGGTATTTCACCAAAAGATGCAAATACAATTTATTACGCTGTTAATTCAACTTTTTTCCGCACAACGGATGGAGGACAAACATGGCAAACACAAAAGTTTCCAAGTTTGCGTGTGCCGCGAACTTTGGTAATTGACCCTAAGGATTCGGCAGTGGTATATGTAGGAGTCGCGGAGGCAACAGAATAATTTTAAGGTCTGAAAGGACCGAGAAGTCGAAAAGGTCAAAACAAAAATATGCATGCTTATCTAAATTCAAAAAAACCTGAGTTTCAAATCACGATCGAACACTTGCAAAAAGATCTTGGTTCTTTGCGCACAGGTCGCGCGACTCCAGCGCTTGTTGAAGATATAAAAGTAAACGCTTATGGATCTGTGATGGAAATTCGCGGACTCGCTTCTCTTAATGTTCCAGATTCAAAAACAGTTGTTATTGATCCGTGGGACAAAAGTTTAATTCAAAACATTGAAAAAGGAATTCGCGATGCCGGAATTGGTTTGAGTCCGGTTGTTGATGGAAGTGTTTTACGGATTATGGTTCCACAAATGACAGAAGAAAATCGGAAGCAAATTGTGAAAATCATGAAGGAAAAAATTGAAGAAGCGCGAATTCGCACTCGCGGGATTCGAGAGGAAATTCGCGAGGAGATAATGAAGAAAGAAAAAGAAAAAGAATTTTCTGAAGACGAGAAGTTTAAACTATTTGATGAATTGGAAAAGTTAACAAAAGATTATAACGAGCAGATCACACAAATGGGAGAAAATAAAGAGGAAGAAATAATGTCTGTATGAGCAATAATGTGACCATGGACAAATTAACTGCACTCGCGAAGTCGCGAGGGTTTGTGTATCCGGGTTCGGAAATTTATGGAGGACTTGCGAATTCTTGGGATTACGGTCCGCTTGGAGTTGAGTTAAAACGAAATATCGTTGAAGCATGGTGGAAACGATTTGTTACATCAAGAAAAGATATGGTAGGAATTGACGCGGCCATCATCATGAATCCAAAAGTTTGGGAAGCGTCAGGGCACACTGCGGAATTCACCGATCCGCTTGTTGAATGCAAAAAATGTCACACGCGTTTTCGTGCGGATCAAATTGATGTTGCTTCAGCATGCTCACACTGTGGAGCGAAAGATGAATTTACTCAATCCAAGAATTTCAATCTGATGTTTAAAACATTCTTGGGTTCAACAGAAGACGATTCATCTGTTGCGTATTTGCGCGGCGAGCTAGCACAAGGAATGTTTGTTGATTTTCCACTTGTTGTTCAAACTTCACGAAAACGTATTCCGTTTGGAATCGCGCAAATTGGAAAATGTTTTCGTAACGAGATCACTCCTGGAAATTTTATTTTTCGCACACGCGAATTTAATTTGATGGAGTTTGAATTTTTTGTGAATCCGTCAGAGTGGGAGAAATGGTTTGAATATTGGCTTGGAGAAATGAAATCATGGCTTTTGTTTTTAGGTGTAAAAGAAGATCAATTTGTTTTGACAGAAATTCCAGATGGCGAACGCGCGCATTATTCAAAACGAACAGTTGATATTGAATATCATTATCCATTTGGACAAAAAGAATTGTACGGAATAGCTTATCGAACGGATTTTGATTTGAAAAATCACATGGAAAAATCCGGGAAAGATATGCGATATAAGGATCCGATGAATAACGAAAAATACATTCCGCATGTAATTGAACCAACATTTGGAATTGATCGATCTGTGCTTGTGACGCTTTTGTCAGCGTACACTGAAGAGGAAGCTCCGACAGCGGAAGAAGGTGAAACCGACAGTCGAATCATTTTGAAACTTCCAAAAGCGCTTGCGCCGTTCAAGATCGCAATTCTTCCTCTTTCCAAAAAGCCAGAACTGAATGCTGTTGCTGAACCGATTGCTGAAAAGTTGCGCGCAAGATGGTCGGTTGATTATGACGAAACGCAATCAATCGGGAAACGATATCGCCGTCAAGATGAAATAGGAACGCCATATTGTGTGACGATTGATTTTGATTCGCTTAATGATCACGCTGTTACGATTCGCGATCGTGATTCAATGAAACAAGTGCGAATAAAAATTGACGAGTTGGAACAGTGGTTTGAAAAAGAATTACAATGATGCTTGAAATAATTATTCCCTTAGCGAAGACCAAGTATGGCCTTCGACAAGCTCAGGCAATGCTTGGTCGGAGTCGAAGGGTTTACAATGACAGAGAAGTTTATGCATCACATCACTCTAAAAAATGGTTTGCGTGTTTTGTTAAACCCAATCAAAGGCACAGACACTGTGACCGCTCTTGTTTTTGTTAGAATCGGAGCACGTTACGAGTCGTCTTCAATGAATGGTGTGACGCATTTTGTGGAACACCTAATGTTCAAAGGAACACAACGTCGTCAGAACACGCAAAAAATTACACGTGCTCTTGATTCGATTGGCGCAGAGTTCAATGCGTTCACTTCAAAATGCGTTACTGGTTATTATGTAAAATCAGATCGTAAAGCGCTTCCACTTTCACTTGATATTTTGTCAGACATGCTTTTTAATTCGAAATTTGATGAAAAAGAAATCAATCGTGAGAAAGGGGTTATTATTGAAGAGATCAACTTGTATCGAGAAAATCCGATACATCATGTTGAGGATTTGATTGAGGAGGCGCTTTTTGACGGTCATGTTCTTGGAAGAAATGTTGTTGGAACACACAAAACAATTACAGAAATGTCGCGTGAAGAAATATATAAGTATTACAAATCGAATTATTCTCCTTCAAACATGGTTTTGGTTGTGTCTGGAAATATAGATTCTCACGCGCGAACGATAATTGAAAAATGTTTTGGAAGAAAAAAAGCAGAGAAAGATCATCGAGCAAAGTTTGAGCCGTTTCTAGATCGCAAAGACTCAAAGTCAGCTCCGCACGTTCGCATACAAACAAAAAAAACAGAACAGATTCAGATTACAATTGGTTTTCCGTCATACGGAATTGATGATGACCGCAATACAGCCTTGAGCTTGCTTTCGATAGTTCTTGGTGGAAATATGAGTTCGAGATTATTCATTCAAGTTCGTGAACGGCGAGGGTTGGCGTACCGAGTTGGCACAGACATGGAAGCTTACGAAGATGTTGGGTATTTTATTGTGCGAGCAGGACTTGATCAAAAACGTCTTCCGCTTGCAATGAAAACAATCATGAATGAATTGCGTTCAGTCGCACGATTTGGAATCACAGACGAAGAGTTGAAAGATGCAAAAACATTTTTGCATGGGCAGGTTGCGATTCAGATGGAGGATTCATTTCATCAAGCTGAATGGTATGCAAAACAACAAATGTTTCATCGTCGTATGAAATCTCCGCACGCGTTTTTGAAACAGATCGATTCGCAAACAGCTTCGGATATAAAACGTGTTGCAAAAGAAGTGATAAATTTTTCGAGAATGGGAATAGGGGTTGTTGGGCCGTATAAGAATAGAGAGGAATTTCTCCGAAGAGCAAAACTAACGGCTAATGGCTAACGGCTTTGTTCTTAATATGAAAGTCATCATTGCGAATTGGAAAATGAATGTAGGAGTCAGAGAAAGTGTCGCGCTCGCGCGCGGTACGCTTTTGGCTTTGCGCGGACGTCGGACATTGCCTGAAGTTATTATTTGTCCTTCGTTTATTGCCTTGTCCGAAGTCCACAAAGTTGTTGCGCGAAGTTCTGTTAAACTTGGTGCGCAAAATTTGTTTTGGGAAGATCATGGAGCATACACTGGAGAGATAAGCGGACGAATGCTAACAGAACTTGGAGTAAGTCATGTAATTATTGGTCACTCGGAACGTCGTGAATATTTGGGTGAAACTGATGAGATGATTCGAAATAAAGTTGCTCAAGCGCTTGAAAATCAGTTGGATGTAATTTTGTGTGTTGGAGAAACAGCTGTTGAACGCAAGTCTGGCGCACAACGAGAACGTGTGCGAACGCAACTTGTTCATGTGCTCGATGGAGTTCATTTGAAAAGTCATGACCGTTTAATGATTGCATACGAGCCTGTTTGGGCAATTGGCACAGGTGAAATTCCTGAAGTTGCTGAAATACTCGCTATGAATGAATTTATTCGATCTATTTTATCTGACGTACTGCCTAACATGAATGCAAATAAAATTCGAGTTCTTTATGGTGGGAGTGTTGAAGGAAACAATGCGTATTCATTTTTGAGAGAGCAAACAATAGATGGTTTACTTGTTGGCGGAGCAAGTGTGAAGTTGAATCAACTAAAAGAAATTATTGACGCGGCAAGCGAAGTGCTTGACGCTCAACAAACAAAAGTATGATTTGGATTGTTCCAACAATTGTCATAGTTATAAGTTTAATCGTGATCGTTTTTGTTTTAGCAAAAAAAATTCAACAGTTACGAGTGATTGATGTCAGTTCGATTCCTGAAGAACGAACGCGTGAGCTAAAAGAAAAAATAATAATGGAAAAATTATCGAGAGTTGGAAAAGAAAAAATTCATGTCATTGCTAAAATTATTTCTGCTATTGTAAAATCCGCTTCTAAATCAGGTAGGCGGGCTGTTCAAAAATTATATGCAATCGAGCAGTACTATCAAAAATTAAATCGAGCCGCAACAGAAGGACAACACGCGTACAGTCTTGAGACAATTAAACAACTTACAACAGAAGCTGAAGCTCTTGTTAAACAGGAAGAATATATTCCAGCTGAAAAAATTTATATTGACATTATAAGTCACAATCCAAAAAGTGTTGATGCGTACGAAGGATTGGGAAATTTATATTTGAAAAAAGGGGAATATGAACAAGCAAGAGAGACTCTAAAGTTTACTCTACGTTTGTCGCCGAATGATGCGAGTGTTCATGTGTCTTTGGCCGAGCTTGAAATAAAACTTGGAAACAACAAACAAGCTCTGGAGTCTTTGCGAAAGGCTGTTGGAAAACGATCAAAAAATCCTAAGTATCTGGACTTGTATATTGAGTCGGCTTTGGTCTCTGGTTCCTTAAAAGACGCCAGAAGCGGTATTCAGTTGTTGAAGAGAGTAAATCCAGAGAATCAAAAGATTCAGGAATTTGAAGAAAGATTTTTGAAGTTAAAAGAGGAATATATTTCGAAAACGACCACCCTTCAAACTGAAGAGGATTCAAAAACTCATCATTATTCATGATGGGTTTTTGATTTCTGGAGCCACCTGTCGGATTCGAACCGACGACCTTCACTTTACAAAAGTGTTGCTCTACCAGCTGAGCTAAGGTGGCGAATAGTCGACATTCAAAATGATATGAGAGATCGGGCGATGCGAGAACGATGCCTAGACGTAGGTAAATCCTACGTTGAGGTATCGACCACAGCATAAGTCGATTTATCGCTTATTTTGGACGTCGACTGGTGGGCCGGGTAGGATTCGAACCTACGAAGGCATAAGCCGCGACATTTACAGTGTCGTGCGTTTAACCGCTTCGCTACCGACCCACGAAACATTTCAAGTATTCCTGAATCCAAACTAAAATTTGATTAAGTAACTTTTTGTCTCCGTAACGAATATGAACGACACCATATTGCATGCGAGCAGGTCGTTTGTTCGTTTTGCCTTCAACAGGTTTCCTAATATAAGGCTTTGAAAATCGTTTAACTGGAATTTTTAAGCTTCCACTCCAAAAGTTAGTTATTTTTTTCAAATCTTGTCCTGGATGGCAGTAAATATACCCTCTTAGTTTCCGTTCGTCAATTCCACACACTTCACGCAAAAATCTCATAAAAATGAGACACATGAAAGGATCACTATTCACAAAATCCACCACAGAATATCCTTTTGAACCCTCCGCCCAATAAAGCATTATTCCAGCAATTTTTAATTCCTCTTCTTTTTTATTCAATCTATGTTTTATTTTGAATGATTCCGGTTTGTGTTTAAAGAAAGCTTCGGACGCTTCTCTTGGTCCTCGTCTCGAGACTTTTTTGTCTCGTAGAAATCTATATACTGTTTGAAGGCCTATGCCAAAATGTTCTGCAATTTTTTTAGCACTCCAAAGTTTAATACTGTATAGATTGATCACTTTTTGTTGTTCTGATTTTTTAATTGCTTTTGGATAACTCATAATTAATGTTAGTGTAACATAAAACTTTGGCTTTAGCCATTTGTCAACAATAAAACACTTCGTATTTATGAAGTGTTCTGGAGCCGTCGTCGGGAATTGAACCCGAGACCCCATCCTTACCATGGATGTGCTCTACCAGCTGAGCTACGACGGCGTTGACGCCGAGAATAATAGCAAAGGTCTAAGCTCCTGTGAAGGGCTTGACGTATTTGTTAATATTCTATATTCTTGCGACATCAAATCAAACCAATATGTCCCAAGACAACATGATCAAGCTCGAGTGTACAGAGTGCAAAACCATCGGTTATCGTAGCCACAAGAACAAGAAAACAATCAAAGAACGACTCGAACTCAAGAAGTTCTGCAACCGTTGTGGAAAGCACATTCTGCACAAAGAGACAAAATAACAAATCCGGCCACGCGCCGGTTTTTGTATTCGCAGTTCTCATGACTTAACATATTGTCACCTCATAAGGGTAACTGTACACACCCTTGAAGGGTTACTGTACATCCCATTGACAAACTCTTCATATCATGCTATCCTGTAGCCGACCAAACCTAAATTTCATGTGAGATGTTCTCTCCAGAAGGTAGGAGCGGTTCGTTAATTCTTAGCACAAACAGCTTCTACTCTATGCAGAACAAGCTATTTGTGGGCAGCCTGCCATGGGCGACCGATGATGCACAGCTTCAGGAGCTCTTCTCCCAATTTGGGGAAGTGACTTCAGCTCGCGTCATGACTGACAAGTTTACAGGTCGCAGCCGTGGTTTCGGCTTTGTCGAGTTCGCCAATGAGGCGGACGCGCAAAAGGCCGTCGATGCACTCGATGGCAGCACACTCGGCGGTCGTCAGATCGTTGTGAACGTTGCACGCCCACGCGAAGAGCGCAATTAATTGCGCGTAAAAACCACTCCGTAAAAAGGGTGGTTTTTCGTTTGACACAATCGACTTATTGTGATTATATGCTCGGTCGCGATTCATAAATCGCGTCAGGAGAAATCTAATGATGGCCATCACAGTCTGGTCTCTTTTGATCCTATTTGCGACAGGCGCGATCACTTATGAACGCTCCGACGGGGACATCATCACAACACTGAACATTGTTGCGTGGAGTTTCCTCGCGTACATGATCGCGAAGCTTGCGATCATTCTCTTTCGCATGCCAAAACTTGTTGAGTACACGATTCCTGATGTGACAGTGCCAAATGTCGTTGATAGGGAAAATGTTCCCAAGCTCAACATTGAACGGCAAGAACGTGGGCCGATTATAAATCTAGCAAGGGCGTTGTTTCGAAAAATTGCTCTTGCGACTGACGAGTCAGCTATCTTCGCGTTCGTTCAAGCAGAGTTTGCAACACTTCGTCGTTCAACATGTGAGCGATATTCCAGCATAACAAGTCACATCAATGTGATCGGTTTTGAAGGAATCATAGGAACACTGATCGGACTTATCACGTTCATGGCGCAGGCGACAGTGCTCTTTCAATTTCCAGACTCTGACCTTGGCAATTCCAACAGTGGTGAATTCATCAAGGCAGTAACTGCGAATTTGCACAAGATCAATCTTTGGACTGTCTCGACCGCGTTTTTCACAAGCGTGATCGGTTGGGGAGCTAAAGCATGGATCGGTCAGTGGGTTGACCATCGAATGGGAAAAGAGATGGCTAGCATCACTGCAATTGAGACTTGGATCCAAGACAAGATTCTTTCGCGCTTGGCTCTGCCGGCGACTGTTACGACCGTTCTCAAGTTCGCAAATATTTCCGAGCTTCATGAGCCCCTTCGTCATCTTGTTGGACAGATGATGGAGTTCAGCGCGCGAATGAATAACACGCTTGAAAATTCAGCCGTGCATATCGGACACGCGAGTGGTACCGTTGAAGACGTCTATGTGCAACTCGCTCCACTTTTGCGAGAGGCGCTTGAGCGTTTTTCGCAGATCGGGACAATGCACTTTGACGTGCAATACGTCGAAGGCGGTGTTCGTCTCGTTCCTCATGTTTCGTCTGAAGACGGAGGAAGGAAGACAAGAAACGAAGTGAGGCGAGCGCCATGAGCGAGCTTGAATCAGTCACAACCGCGAGCCACGGAGACGCGCAATCTGACATTGTCGGCGGAGCTTTGATCACAGTGATGGTTTTGTTTCTTTTCATGGCTCTGCTAGTAATTGTCTTTCTTGTCGTGCTTGTTCAGAAACAAAAGCAAGCTAGTGAGCAAACTGCAAAGGCAGAACAGCTTGAACAAACACTCGAACAGGTTCTTGGCGGTCGTTTGTCTGACGAAGAGATAAAGAATCTTCTCGATTCGCAAATGCTTCAGGCTGAAGTTGAAGAGTCAAAGCAGGAACGAGATCAAGCGAAAGAAAAGCAGAAGCAGGCTGAAGCTGAAAAGCAGGAAGCTGTTGTTGCGATGAACCACGCAATGCGACAAGCGGCTGATGCGGAAGCTGACGCTGCAATGGCAATGCAGAAATTCAAAGAGCTTCAATCGAAAGATAAGGAAGCGATCGCTAAGTTCGTGAGCGCGGGACTGCGACTGTGGATTTTCCGTGACGGTCACGCCGTAATAACAGATGCGGATCTAATGCCAGACGGAAAACATTGGCAACAGAAGTACGTTTGTAAACCCAAGAAGGCAAAGCTTCCAGCTGTGGATAATAATCCAGACCTTGAGTCGGATCATCTCATTGTCCAGTAGTTCTAACTGCGCATTCAAACAAGGATGCGCTTTTTTTATTCTTGTTGTAAGCTGGAGTTCTATGCGATTCTTGCGACCTGAAGATGAACAAAAAGAGCTCACTTATAACGACGTTTTTTTAATGCCATTGTATTCTGAAATTCAATCTCGAATGGATGTTGATTTGACTCCTGTTGGAAATCTTGGAACGAAAATTCCAATAGTTGTTTCAAACATGACAGCAGTTGCCGGTAAACGCATGGCCGAAACAGTTACGCGTCGCGGCGGCCTAGTCGTGTTACCTCAAGACATTCCATTTGAGCGAATCGAGGATATTGTTCGATATGTGAAGCAGTGTCATCATGTTTATGAAACGCCTGTTGTATTGAAAGAAGATCAGTCTGTTCAAACAGCGCTCAACTTGATTCACAAACGTTCGCATGAAGCTGTTGTTATTACTGACGACAACAATCGTCCGGTTGGAATTTTTACTGAAAAGGATTCGTACCGTCGCGATCGGTATTCACGTCTTGGAGACGTAATGACTCGTCAACTGATCAGCGTCTCAAGCACGATGTTACCAAAAGAAATTTTTCATTTTCTTACGGAGCGTCGATTATCCATCGTTCCTGTAATTCATCCAGATGGCACACTTGCTGGGGTGATGACGCGAAAAGGAGCAGTTCGCGCGACAATGTATCAGCCTGCCTTGAACACAAAAAGTGAACTGATGACGTGTGTTGCTGTGCGTGTTCGCGATCGCGTTGCAGATACTGTTGATCGGTTGATTCAAATCGGAGTTGATGTGATTGTTCTTGATACGGCCCATGGTCATCAAAAACAAATGCTTGATGCGATTCGAACGACTCGCGCGATTTTGGGTTCTGACAAACCTTTGGCCGCAGGAAATATCGTAACCGCCGTTGCCGCTGATGATTTTATTGAAGCCGGCGCCAATATTTTGAAAGTCGGAGTTGGCCCTGGAGCCGCATGCAAAACACGCATGACAACAGGAGTCGGCCGGCCTCAGTTTTCTGCCGTACATCGAGTGTCAGCTATCGCTAGAAATCGCGGAGCACAGGTTTGGGCTGATGGAGGTGTTCGATCTCCCCGCGACGTTGTTTTGGCGCTTGCGGCAGGCGCGAGTCACGCAATGTTTGGCTCTTGGTTTGTTGGGACATTTGAAAGCCCGGCCGATGTTCAACGCGATTCAGATGGAAATTTGTTTAAGGAACAATTTGGAATGGCTTCGAGTCGCGCGGTGTTGGATCGAAGTCGCCAATTGGATCCGTTTGAAATCGCACGTCGAACGTTTTTTGAAGAAGGTGTGAGTCAATCAAAAATGTATTTGAAATCTGGACAGGAAAGTGCTGAAGATATTTTGGATGAAATCACTGCTGGTTTGCGAAGCGCGTGCACTTATTCTGGCGTTTCAAATTTAGAAATGTTTTTTCAAAACGTAGTTGTTGGCGTGCAAACCTCGTCTGGGTTTGAAGAAGGCAAACCTATGGAACAAACGTTATGAAGCCGCACTCCAAGTCTTGCTGGATTTGCCAATATTGGCCATCTTTCCCAAGAAATTTACTCAACGTAGCTACGGTTACGTTTCATAAATTTCTCGCTCCAAGATGACCAACATTGTCAAACCATCGGCGACTTAAATTCGGTTTCATAACGTTTGTTCCATTTGAAAAAAGTTGGTAAACGGAGTACGATTTCTTCGGTAATTTCATAGGGGCTTGGTGAAGAGGTATCACATCGCTCTCCAAAAGCGCTGTCAGAGGTTCGATTCCTCTAGCCCCTGCCATATAAAAACACCAGTTGAACTGGTGTTTTTATATGAATATAATCAACGATCATTTCTTGTTGATGTATTTCACAAGCGCAACGATAACAAGGACAAGTACGATCCATAGGAGCAGGATCGTGAGCGAACCAAAACCTGAACCGAAACCCATCATGCTTGAATAATATCCCATCATAGAATTTTAGAGGCCGATTTATTGTTAAGTGTTATAATGAAATTATTATAGCACATTATGTCCAGAAAAATTCCACGCAATGTTATTATTCTCGGTTTTGTCGCACTTGCTTCAGGATTCGGACAAGACTTGATAACTCCTGTTTTGCCAGCGTATTTAACTTTACTTGGAGTAAGTACTTCGGGTATTGGTCTTATAGACGGTTTGTTGCAAGGTACAACAAGTTTTTTCAGATTCGTATCTGGCATCTTTTCGGATCGTTATCAAAATCGTAAACGTTTTGTTTTTTTTGGATATGCGCTTTCTTCTATTGCTCGTCCAATTTTGGCGTTCGCGGGTTCATTTACTCATGTTGCATTTTTACGAACGATTGATGGAATTGGAAAGGGAACGAAAGATGCACCGCGCGATGCTCTTGTCGCCGATTCCTCCCAAGAAAAATCTCACGGCCGCGCTTTTGGATTCCATCGTTTGGTTGACACTGCCGGATCTGTTCTTGGCCCATTGCTTGCCGGCGTGATCCTTTTATCTTTAACTCCGACTTTGGGAACATACAGAATTATTTTTGCTTTGTCTGCGATTCCAGGTGTTATCGCACTTTGTCTTATATGGTTTGGTATCCGCGAGTCATCCGCGTCCATTGTTGTTGACCGTTCACAAACAAAAAAACTTCCTTTAACATTCTGGATTTTTACGTTTGGATCAGCGATTGCAATGCTCACAAAAGTTAATGATTCTCTTTTTCTTCTTCGTGCACAGGAAACAAGTTTGTTGCGACCGTGGATTCCGTTTTTATTTGCAGGCTTCACTCTGCTTTACGCGATCGGTTCTTATCCTATTGGAATTTTAAGCGACAAGTACGGAAAGTTGCCATTCATAACTGCTGGATGGCTTGTTCTTTCAGTTGTCGAATTATTGTTTACAAATACGCAAACTATTACTTCGGTAATCGGATTGTTCGCATTTTATGGAATTTTTTACGCGCTTACAGAAGGTTCAGGTCGAGCGCTTATTGCTGATTTTGTTTCCCCTGAATTGCGCGGCACAGCATATTCCATTTTTCACACAGTGATCGGATTGAGTGTTATAATAGGAGGATTCGGTATCGGCAGAATCTGGGAAATGGTTTCTCCATCGCTGGCATTTCAGGTAGCTTCTATCGGTTCGTTCATTAGTTTTTTTGTGTTTTTTTTGATGATGTTAAAAACTCGCTATAAAATTTATAGATAAAATTGATGCTGAAAAAAATTGGTTGATAAACTTGATGAATTCAAAAATCAAGAAGTTGTCGGATATATGGAAAAGAAAAAAATAAAACCGACTTTAATAAATCGTTTATGTAAAACCATAGAAGGTTTTTTTGGATATTCTCCGTTTGAAAAAATGGAGAAGAAATACCCTGTCTTATATAAGCGATTGAAGGCTCGTCTTGCCACCAATCGTTTCACAGGACTTGCTTTAACGCTTCTTGTGTTAGCGTTCCTTATTGTTGTGTTTGTTTTGTTAGGAATTACACAAGACTTTCTTTCAAATGATCCTCTGATTGCCGCTGACATCAGAGTCGCCAATCTTCTTTATGCATTTCGCAGTATTAGTCTGCTGTCGTTTTTTTACGGAGCCACTCTTTTTGCTGAAGCAAGTGTTATTATTTTTGCGACAATAGTTCTTTCCATCGTGTTTTGGTACAAGCGGCATAGATTGCTTGCGGTGGGAATTTGGTTGGCTATTGCGCTAAGCGAAAGTGTCACTTACATCGGAAAAACTTTTTTCCACCGCGCTCGACCTAGCTTGCGCGCGATTGTTGAAGATTCTTTTTCTTTTCCAAGCGGACACGCAACCACCGTTGCTGTGTTTTATGGATTCCTTGTCTATCTTTGTTTGCGAAAGCTGGAAACTTGGAAAACCCGTTTCATTATTGTTTTATGTTTTACGGTTTTTGTTGGTCTTGTTGATTTTAGTCGCGTGTATCTTGGTGTCCATTATATAAGCGATGTTCTCGCAGGTAATCTTGTTGGTTTAGCTGGAGTTCTTTTTGCTGTCATTGTGATTGAATTGCTTTCTGAAAAACGTTTTCCGATCGAATGGAAAAAATTTCATATCTCTTTTGTTCTTCCAAGTATCTTGAGCATTATTGTCGTCGTAATAATTTTTTTTTTCAGAGCTCCGGTTTTCACAATCCAAACAGAACGAGCAACACACAGTGAATTATTGTCTGGTGATGTTTCGTTGTTGTTTGCGGAAAATAATTTGCCAAAATATTCTGAAACACTGCTTGGTGAACCACAGGAGCCGGTAAATATTATTATCGTCGCTCCTATTAACGGTTGTCTTGTTGATGGTTTTTCAAAAGCAGGATGGTTTCTCTCTGACAGTCCATCGCTAGATTCAATCGGTGAAATCGCGCTCGCCGCGCTTAATAATGCGAGTTATCCGACCGCTCCGATAACGCCATCTTTTTATAATTCACAACCAAACGATTTTGGTTTTGAAAAGGAAACAAATGAAAAATCTGCGCGCGAACGTCATCATGCGAGGTTTTGGGATACAGGATATTCGACTCCTCAAGGTGAGATTTACGTAGGAACAGCAAGTTTAGACATCGGTATCAAGTGGGGAATAACACATCGTATAGCTCCTGATATTGATACGGAACGAGAACTTCTTAGCTCCAATCTTCAGGATGCAGGAGTTGTTGATAATGTTCGAACAATACAATTCGTCTCTCCGATTCTTGGAAGTAATTTTTCAGGTGATCCATTTTTCACAAATGGTATGGCGACTATATTGACGCTTTCAGATTGTCATTGAGGATTTTTTCGTCCTTCATCTATAAATTTTATCAATTGAGCGTCTGGAATTTTTGGCGGTTGTTTTCCGATCGCGTGCACGAGAGACTTTTTAACTTTTTCGTGAAGCGAATCAACAAGAACATTTTTGTCACCTTCTGGAACAACAAGAATTAGTTTTGAATTTTTTTCATCATGAAAACGGTCAAACAAAATTCCCGCAAGCTTTTTATAAAATATTTTTGTTTCACGTTCTTTGAAATCCTCATCTTCGACTTTTGAAAGAATTCCGCCACCAGTTTGAGTTGTGTATCGCTCCGTGTCTTCCAACTTCATGCGATCGTTTTTAATTTCTTCAATAAGTTCGAAGTTTCGCTCGTAAGCTTGATAGAATTTTGCGTGTGAACTATCACAGACAAGAATAAGCGTCTTGTGTTCGTAAGATAAAAAGTTTTGTGGAATTTGCATATACCAATATCATAGCATAGACTAAGGTAAGATTATGAACTATCATTCGATTCAACTTAAAACAGGCAAAGAAGCAAGTGTTGGGTTTCGACATCCATGGGTTTTTTCAGGCGCGATCGAGAAAGTTTCTGGCGATGTTCAACACGGCGATTTGGTTTATGTTGTTGATAGGAATGAAAAAATAATCGGAACAGGGACATATTCGAAAACATCTTCGATCGCTGTTCGTGTTCTTGAATTCAAAGAAACAAAAATTGATCAAAAATGGTTTGAACAAAAAATTAGATCAGCATTTGATCGTCGAAAAATAATAATCCAAAAAGACACTACGGCGTTTCGAGTTGTGTTTGGCGAGTCAGACGGAATCCCAGGGCTTATCATTGATAAATACGAAGACGTGATTGTGTTTCAGATTGCGACAATGGGAATTGATCGGATGCGTGATGAAATCATCGAAGCAATCAAAACAGTTTTTTCGCCTCAAGTGATTGTTGAACGAAGCGATGTTTCTGTTCGAAAAGAAGAAAAGCTCGAGGTGTTTTCAAAAGTTCATTTTGGAAAATTGGATGGCCCTGTTTCTTTCAAAGAAAATAGTCTTTCATTTGTCGCTGATGTTTTGGAAGGACAAAAAACTGGTTTTTTTCTTGATCAAAAAGATTTGCGAAAATGGTTGATTGAACACGCGCTAAGAGGTTCGGTTTTGAATCTTTTTTCATATTCTGGCGGAACAGGGATTGCGGCTTTGAAAGGACTCGCGGATTCTGTTCACAATGTTGATGGTTCCGTAGAAGCGCTTGTTTTGTGCAACGAGAATGCGAAGCTCAACAAAATTTCAAAAACGAAATTCACAACTGAAAAATTTGACGTGTTTGATTTTTTGAATACGCATCAAGACGCTCGATATTCTACGGTTATTATGGACCCGCCGGCTCTCATTAAATCAAACAGAGATGTTGAAGAAGGGAAGAAGGCGTATCATTTTTTGAATCGAGCGGCAATGCGTTTGGTTGAAGACGGAGGAATTTTCATCACATCAAGTTGTTCAAACTTTTTGTCAGAAGAAGATATGGCGTTTATGTTACGTCGAGCTTCAGTTCAAGCCGGAATTCAGTTGGATATTTTGGCTGTGATTCGACAATCCGCTGATCATCCGCTTTCCGTGTATTTTCCAGAGGCTTGGTATTTGAAAAGTTTTATATTTCGAGTGCATCGTTTATAATGTCTCCAGCCTCTCTTGCTTCTTCAGCTTCTTTCTTCTTTTTTCTTACCTCTTGCTTCTAACTTTATGTTCTCACCAGGCCTCGTCGTTATTACCGGTCCAATGTTTTCAGGCAAAAGTGCGGAGTTGATCCGTCGGTTGACAATAGCGAAAATCGCTAAATTGGAAGTTCGTGTTTTCAAACCAGCCGTCGATACTCGAACTGGCCAAGAGATTCGCTCGCGTGAGGGTTCGTTTTTACCAGCAATGATTATTAAAAATGCTGAAGAGATTTTGGAACATACTCAATCAGTGCGCGTCGTCGGAATCGACGAGGCTCATTTTTTTTCAGACGGATTAGCGTCGGTTGTGTTAAAACTTGTGCGTTCTGGAAAACAGGTGATTGTTGCAGGACTCAATCTTGATTTTCAGGAACGGCCGTTTCCTTCAATGCCAGAATTGCTCGCGCTTGCTGATGAAATTGTTCAAGTTTACGCGCTTTGTACTGCATGCAATGAAAGAGTGGCGACACGTTCACAGCGTTTGATTCCAGGTGATGAACAATATGTTGTAGGGGATGCAGAGTACGCGGCAAGATGCTTGGTGTGTTATAAAACGCCAGTTTAGATCGTAGATTCCTTGCAGGAGCGGTTTGTACCATGTCTCCGTGCCAACGGACTCTTCGCCGTTGTTCACTACGACATGGCACAAACCGCTCTCAATGTTCTAATATCTTCTATTATTATGTTTTAGTATGTTTTTTGCTGATTTTCAATCCTTCGTTTATCGTCATATTTTCAAACCAATTGCTTTTAGGTTTGATCCGGAGACTGTTCATGACAGCATTACGATTGCTGGAAATTGGATAGGTAAGCGGAAGTGGGCAAGAAAAATCGCACGTTTGCTTTGGTGCTATGAAAATCCATCTTTGCGTCAAACTGTTTGCGGAACTGATTTTCCAAATCCAGTTGGACTAACAGCTGGTTTTGATAAAGACGGATTGTTAGTTGATATTCTTCCGGATGTTGGTTTTGGTTTTGCAGAAATTGGATCAGTAACTGGAGAGCCGTGCGAAGGAAATTCAAAACCACGTTTATGGCGATTGCCAAAAAGTGAAGCATTGATTGTTTATTTTGGATTGAAAAATGACGGTTGCGAAGTTATCCGTGAAAGGTTATTCACCAAAAAGTTTCGAATTCCGATTGGAGTGAGTGTTGCAAAAACAAATTGTCAAAAAACGTGTGATGTTCAAGTCGGCATTGCTGATTATGTTAAAGCAATGGAAGCATTTTTGGATATCGCGGATTACATTACTCTAAACATCAGTTGTCCAAACGCTTTTGGCGGAGAACCTTTCACCAAACCAGAACTTCTTGAACAACTTTTGTGCGCAACAGATTTGCTTCACGCGCGTCAGCCGATCTTTTTGAAAATGCCGGTTGATCTTTCTTTTGAAGAAATTGATAAACTCGTTGATGTCGCTCTCATGCATCAAGTACAAGGGCTTATTTTGTCCAACCTGACAAAGCGTCGCGACAGTCAAAAAATAAATTCTGCAGATGTTGTTCCGTCTGAAAAAGGCGGAATAAGCGGTCGGCCGGTTTTTGATAAATCGAATGATCTTATCGAGTATCTTTATAAACGAGTTGGCGACAGGTTGATTCTAATTGGCACAGGCGGCATCTTTTCAGCAGAAGACGCTTATGAGAAGATACTACGCGGAGCATCGCTTGTTCAACTTGCAACAGGAATGATTTTTCAAGGCCCGCAACTTATCGGACAAATCAATCGCGGGCTTGTTGAACTTTTGCGTCGCGATGGATTTAATTCAATAAAAGAGGCAGTGGGGAAAAGAATATGATTCAAGTTACATTCATTGGAATAGGCGAAATTGGAAGCGCACTCATGCACGTTATTGGTGATCGTGCGGAAATTCGCGTTTGGGATAAAGATACATCCAAAATGGAAAAGCCTATCTCGCTTGAAGAGTCCTTAAACGGAACTGAAATAGTTTTTCTTTGTGTTCCATCATGGGTTGTTCGTGAAGTCTCGAAAGAAATTTCGAAATTCATAAACAAGAAAACAATTATCATCTCTCTTGCAAAAGGTTTGGAAGAAAAAACACTCAAAACAATGGATGCTGTTTTGGATGAATGTTTGTCAAAAGGTCAGCCTTTTGGAGTTTTGGGAGGTCCGATACTTGCAGAGGAATTGATAGCCGATCTTCCAGGTGTTGGTGTTCTTGGCGCAAAAGATCAAATTGTTTTTTCAAATTTACAGCCACTGTTTCAAGGAAGTTCTGTTCGACTTGAAAGTGTGAGCGATACTCGAACAGTCGCGCTTGCTTCTGTTTTGAAAAATATCTATGCGGTTGGGCTTGGAATCGCAGAAGGACTTGGTTGGGGATGGAATGGAAAAGGATGGCTTGCGGCAAAAGCCATGGACGAGATGAATATCATCGCACGACTTCTTGGCGGAGATGAACGAATTGTTGCTGGAGCGGCAGGTAACGGGGATTTTCTTGCAACAGCGATGAGTCCTGATTCGCGAAATCGCGAAACTGGACGCGAGATCGCGATCGCTGGTGAGTGTGTTAAAACGAGCGAAGGCTGTCATTCGATCGCGCCTGTTTTGCAACTTGTCAGTGATTCAAAACAGCATTTACTGTTTCTTCTTTCACTTGATCGAATTATAAACAACCATGAAAAACCAAAAAAGGTCTTTGAAGAACTTCTACGTTCTAGTTCTTGATGTTGGAACAACTGGCATCAAGGCTTTTGTGTTTGACAACAAATGTCAAATCAAATCGAGGTCGTATAAAAAAATAAGCAAGAATCGTCCGAAAAAAGGGTGGGTTGAACAAGACCCGAATGAGATTTTTCGAGTCTCGCGTTTAGTTTTGCGTAAAGCTGTCAAAAATGCGCATGTTGATCCAAAAAAAATTCTAGGAATCGGAATCACAAATCAACGAGAAGCGACGGTTGTTTGGAATCGAAAAACAGGGAAACCAGTTTATCCTGTGATTGGTTGGGAAGACAATCGAACCAGCGCGTTTTGTGCCAAATTAAAAAAGTTTCACGGACGTTTTATTCGTGAGAGAACCGGTCTTAAGTCTGACGCATATTTTTCCGCTTCAAAAATTAGATGGATTTTACAAAATGTTTCTGGCGAGGATTTAGCGTTTGGTACGATTGATTCGTGGTTGATTTGGAATTTATGTGAAAATCATCCTCATGTCACAGATGAAACAAACGCGTCGCGAACTTTGTTGTTTGATATTCGAAAACGAAAATGGAGTGAAGAATTGCTCGCGCTTTTTCAAATACATAAAGACATTTTGCCAAAAGTTTTTTCTTCTCGCTCAAATTTTGGAAATTTACAAAAAGATATTCTTGGATTTTCAATTCCTGTTTTGGCTGTTTGTGGAGATCAACAAGCGAGCGCTTACGCGGCTGTTCGTTCTCAGCCAGTTTCGCGCGCAAACGTCACAAAAGTTACTTACGGCACTGGTGTGTTTGTTGTGCAGACAATAAAACGATTTGTATTACACCTGAATTTTTTTACGACTCTTGTGCCAACGCGAAAAGGAGTCAGTTTTGCTTTGGAAAGCAAAATTGAAAAAAGCGGTGAGAAAGTAACGAGCTTACTTTCTAGTCCGAACAAACTTCGGATTTATCTTCGCTCGCTCGCTCTTGATGTTGATCGGTTAATAAAAAAACTACCAACTCGTCCGATCGAATTGGTGGTTGATGGTGGAATCTCGCGAGATGGATTGGTGGTTAATATTCAGAAGGAAATCTCAAATATCCCTGTTTTACAACAGAAAATTTATGATGGAACAGCGCTTGGAACAGCTATGCTTGTGATTGACAAAATCTCAAAATAGTAGTAAGATTGGTTTTCGGAAAGGAGGAACGATGAAAATCGTTGTAAGGATTCTGGCTCTGTTCACGCTCGTGTTTCTGGGATATGACATCTGGTATTTGTTTTACGGAGAGTCCGGAAAACATATCCCGTTTCTGTTGCCTTTTGTCCTCGGGACGATGACCTTAATGCTCAATTGGAGCAGATCGCTTCCTGATTCGTCAAACGATTCGCGAACTCATCGTCCGTAGTGTCTCTGGTCGCTTGGTTTCAATGCCAAGCGACTTTTTAAATAGACCCCACAAAAAACAGGACTCGATAAACAGCCAAAATCGTGCAGGACTTGTTTTTCACCTTGAAAAATCCTCACGGTATCTACGGATACCGCTGTGGTTTTTCAATGCTCCAAAACTGCGTCTTGCGCAATTTTGTCTTATTTCTAAATCCTGTTTTTTGTGGGGTCTATTTTAACAACAATCTAAATGTTTCTGTCCTTCCAAATGTCTATGCGATCTTTTTTGCATGAGAAGCGTAATTATAATGAGTGCGAAAATCGAAATTATAATTGTGATTATCAGCAAACGCCATTGCTGTTCAATCAAGAACAAAACAGTATAAAGTCCGCCGAGTATCACGATAATTTTTATAAGCGGAATATGTTGTACATTTTGTTTTTTGAGCCACGGTTCTGCTTTTGAAAGTCCGCCGATCACGCTCATTCCCATTAGAATTCCGATGAGGAGTGGTGAAACTGGAACGATTAGAACAAAAACAGAAATCAAAAGAATCAGCCAAGTGATGCTAACAGCGGCGCAGACCCCACACAATTCAATACCTTTAACTTTTGGTTTTAGAAAAGTGAAGAGGACGAAGATCGCTGGAATTAAAATTAGAGGAAGATAAATCATAAGTCATTGGTTATTAGTAGCAGTCGTACCATGTTTCCGTGCCAACGGACTCTTCGCCGTAGGTGTTGTCCGGTCTGGCTTTCAGCCAGACATCGTTCAACCCGTCTCGGAGGTACGAAGCCAAGCAGTTGGCTTCTTTACTCCTCCTTGACTCACTCCAACATGGCACAACTGCTACTACAGATAGCATTTGAAATTAGTCATCCTAAGACTAATTTTATGTGAAGAAAAATAGAATGATGGCGCCAAGGAGAATCATAAATACTCCAATCAAGAGTTTAACATATTTTGATTCAGCGCGTTCGAGTAGTTGCATGCGTTCAGTCATGCGAGGATTTGCCGCGATCAACAAAAGTATTATGAGTGGTGCTACAAACATCACGTTATACCAAAGCATCCAGAAAAATCCTGACCACGCAGTGGTCTGACTTGAAAGCATTCCGATGATCGCAACATAAATTCCTCCAGAGCATGGAAACGTGCAAAGCCCAACAAGAAATCCTCCGATAAACGCGGCTGGAATTGTGGCGCGATACATCCAGTGTTCAAGCGTGGCTTTTGTATCAAGCGGAATACGAAGGTGAATCGGGAAAGTTGGAAAGATAATTCCTATCACTTGAATTACTCCAAGCGCGATTACAAGCCACGATCCGATACGCGCCATCAAATGTGGAGAACCCGTGAGAAGAAATGCTTGAGCCAGTCCAACTCCAATCAATAAGTAAGCGAGATAAATTGCCGCAATATAGACTCCGCCCATTTTCCAAACAGTGCGTTTTGTTTTTTTCATTGTGAACAAAAACGCGATAAAGAATAACAACACAGCAAACGCGCACGGATTGAGTCCATCCAAAAATGCGGACGTGCTTATAACGGCAAACAATGACCAAAATCCTTGCGGAGTTTTGATCTGTGTTGATTCGGAAACTGTTGGCTGTTCTGCCAGATAAGTTGTGATCGGTTCATCGATCTTGTACGTTTTTATATCGCCGGAGAAATTCCACGCTTGATAATTCATCGCATCCCCGTGCATTTCATCTTGATACACAAGAAGTTTTTGGTACGAATCAGGATTTTCAAGCAAGAATTTTATCATTGGAAGCGGCACATGCCCGCCGATCAGAAGCCGATCGTTAACAAATGTTTCGATATGGCTTTGAAGTGAGAAAGGCACGTCCCAAGCTTTGTTCATTTGTGTCAATTCAGTGCGATTTGTTTTGTCATTGATATAATCTTTAAGTTCGAGTGTGTATCCATACTCTGCGAAAAATTCAGGATAAGTTTTTTTCACGAGTTCAGCGCAATCCTGACAAGCTTCGTTAAAGAAAACCACCACGTTATTCTCTGAGCTTGTTCCGTTATAAGCGACGCTTCTAACGGAACTTGTCGAAAGTTTAATGTTGTTTTCTTCAGATGCGTGTGTGAGTGTTGTATGTGATCCAAACCAAATAAGCGTTCCAATCACAAGCAACGATAAATAACGTTTTGTCATTTTCATAAGGCTATTTTTTTACGACTCCTGTGACGTCAATTTGTATTTCTGGTTCGTCCTGGTCTGACGTTTGAAGATAAACAGCGCGAACAATCGGACCAAGTTCGTCAGGGTGGACCATTGGATCAAATGTGATTGTCATTTCGCGGGATTCACCAGAGGCAAGATCGGACAAATCCATTTTGGCAGTTGTACATCCGCAACTTGTTGAAAGACGATTGATTTTGAGCGGTGCTTTGCCTGTGTTTGAGACTCGGACGATCGCTGAAACAAGCCCTTGCGATTGGATGATTTCGCTAAAATCAACATGTGTTGAATCAACAGAGACGTTTGGAGTTTTTTCTTTTGTTGCGGACACAATGAGTCCGGTTGCGATTAAAATAATTACAGCAGGAAACAGAAACTTGATCATAATAGTAAAATGAAGACCTAAACACTTAACTACCGATCGGTAGTTAAGTGTTTTTTAGTTTTTTATTCCATGCATTCCATCTTCGCCTGCTCCGCCGTGAGTTTTGTGCCCAATCACATTTCCTCTTCCTGTTCCAAGCATATAATCTTCAACAACGCCTGACGGATACCATATCGCTTGCCATCGGTATGCTTCGCCAAACAATTGGTCGTCTGAATATGTGTCGCCGTAGTTTTGAATCATGTATCTGAAGAATCCACGAGCCGCGTTCGCGTGCGCGCATCCACACTGTCCGTTTCTTGTGACCGACGTTGCTTCTCCACAACAGAAGTTGCATGTGAACGCACCGATAATACGATTGTAACGTTCCATTTGCGCGTCAGTGAGAGTTGTTTCAGCATACCCTCCCCAAGTTTCAAGTGATGCTATCGGATCGTCAAAACTGACACCTTCCGGAGCGTAAAACGGAGTTCCTTTTGCAATCATGACGCGCATAGCGTCCGCAACAGTGTCGCTTGAACCTGTTTCGCCAAGGACTTCAGTTATTGTAGGCATCATTTGTAAGTGAGTTGTCTTTCCGTCTTGGTTTAGAATTGGCATCATGATTTCCATTGCCGATGCTTCTCTCACTCCAACATATGTCATCAATTTACTTCGGAGAATACCAGTACCCATGGCGTTGCTGACACTTATCAGAATAATCTGATTCACTAAGAATATAACAGTCAGAACGCCAAAAAATACTGATTTAGAAAATAATTTATTTGTCATATCATTCTGTTGTCTCAGGTTTTACTATTTTCCCGGTCGAAAGATCTTTGTAAACCAATCCACTAAGCTTTTCGTTGCCGCGGAAGACGAATGTTCCGTCTTGTTCGATTGTTCCGACTTGTTCCCAGACTTTGACGAGTGCGTCGTAGGATGTGACATCTCCTGACAGCAAGAACGCTGGGAGTTCTTTGATTGCATAGCGTTGCACATAAGTTTTTCCTTGACCGGAATTCGCGTCTAGCGCTTCCGTTTTAGTAATTGTAACACCGAAATTATTTTTTAGGATTGATTGATGAATCGCCGGATCGTAACACTCAGAGCATTCTGAATCAGAAATAGTTGTAAGTGAAATCTCACCGACGATTTTGTTTTCGGCAAGATCAAAATAGATCGGCTGTTTTGGTTCAATAATAAGTGTTCCGTCTTCTGATTTTCGTCCGTATGTTCCGAAAAATTCTCGAACATTTTCTTTTTCTATCTCACCTTTTATGAGTAAAGCTGGTGCGCGAGTTATTTGATAAGTTTCAACCAACTTTTTTCCTTCCTCGGAATCCATTGTGAATTGTTCCTCTTTATTGACTTGAACAGGTTGTTTTTTTACAGCATCAATGATCGCGTTGATGTCAACGCACGAATCGCATCCGACAGCCGCTATGGAAGTAATTTCGATTTCCGCAGAACGTGCCAGTTCTTTTGCATTTGAATCGCGCGAGGACAGAGTCATCAGCATGTTAAATGCGATAAGTGATCCTGTTGCCAAAATCAAAAACAACAGAACATAGCCGCCGTATGTTTGATTTTTTGAGAGTTCCATAGATTTTGATTAACATCCGCCAACCATTCCAGGCAGGGAAGAAGTTGTGGAGGAAGAGGAAGAAGTTGGAGAGGCAGAAGAAGCTGCAGAAGCAGTGTTTGATGAAGATTTTGTGAGTTTTTGATCGAGCGCTAACAATTGAGTTGTTTGCAAAAGCCCAACAATGATCAATAGAATAAGTGTCCAAGACTGAAGAGATGGAATTTTCAATTTCGGAATTCGAATCGTAAATGTTTTTTGTGTTTCAGGAGTGTCCATATTTTTGTGAAGTGTTATTTAATAACAATACCGCCGAACGTTAAATCCCAATCTGATTTTTCAGGATTGTTTGTTGTGATTGATACATCTCGCGTGATAGGGCCTGTTGCGTCTGGCCCATGAGCGTTTGGATCGAAATTCACAAGCAGAGTTACTTCTTCGCCAGCATTGATCGTTTCAAGCATTGTTGCTGTTCCGCCGCCATGCCCAACCATTCCTTTAACCGCGCTTTTCTTTCCGTTTGCATGGACAATTTGAGCGCTTGTGCACATACAGGAAGTTTGCATGCCAGTGATTTGCACTGGAAATTCTGTCGGATTTTTGATTTTTATTTCTTTTGTGTTTACGCCTTTTGACATTGGAATTTCTCCCAACTCCCAATTGGTTTCTGAGAATTCAATTGTTCCAACGCCTTTTGGTGTGTTGTCTTGTGCTTGTTCAGGTTGTGATGTGACAGCTTTCAGACCAAGAAAGACAAGCGCTCCAGCCGCGATTCCAAGAACAATCGTTCCTGTTTGATTATTTTTCATAGTGATCAAATTAAAAATACGAAACACAGTCGTTTTATCGGTTGGCATTTCGCATTTATTCACGTTTGATCACTGTTCTAATTTGTGAAATCGCGGAAGATGTTTTTAAAATTTGTTGCGGTTTATTTTTTGTCGGACCTCGAATTAAAATAGTTGGTGCTGATGAAATATCCGCCTGTTGAAAATTTATTTGAGTTGAGATTGTTGCTGTTTGTTGTTCTGGAATTATCGGTAAGGAAACGCAATGATTTTCGCAAGTGAAATGTTTTTGAACACAACTTGTAGCTTGACACAGTGTGTTTGACGACGTGTTCATCGCGCTTGAATGATCCATCGCGCTTGCTTTTGCCTCATGAATTATCATTCCATTTCCAAACAAAGCCACGGAAATGGATATGAGGACAGTGTAAGCTGTTATGCGAGCCGTTTGCGTCATAGTCTTAAAAGCATTAAGATGGTATGACCATAGCAGATTTTTTGTTTTAACGCAATATGCAAAAATGTTCATATCGTCTTAATGGAACGAACTGTGAAAGTTGTGAAATTATTATTGAACGTGAAGCTAAAACTTTGAAAGGAGTGCAGGACGCGCAGGCTTCACATTCAAGAAAAGAGCTTACCCTGTCAGTTGATTCGTCCGTCAACCAATCTGAACTTGAACAATCTCTGAAAGAGCGTTTGCTTTCGCATGGATATACTGTTTCTAAATTCAACACAGAAAATGTTCATCCACAAACTCGCGATTGGAAACACATCGGAGGAGCACTGATTTTGCTTTTGGCTGTTTATCTCATTTTTAAGCGATTTGGTTTGTTTACTTTTTCGCCAAATGTTGAATTTGGAGGAGGACTCATCGCGATTTTTGCGATCGGGCTTGTTGCTTCTGTTTCGTCTTGTACAGCAGTTGTTATCGGGCTTTTGACTGCGGTTTCAGTTTCATCAGCACAAAAAGAAGCGAACAATTCCGTTGTTGATCGTTTTCGACCGCACGCGCTTTTTAATCTAGGTCGTGTTGCAGGTTTTGCTTTTTTTGGCGTGATAGTCGGTTGGATCGGTTCCGTTTTGCAGTTTTCATCAACGTTAAACGGATTATTTGTTTTTTTGATCGCGATTGTGATGGTTAGTCTTGGTTTACATCTGCTTGGGATCATGCCAAAAACAATTTCTCTCACGCTGCCAAAATGGATCGCGCATAAAATTCATGATCTTCAAGATTCGCGCGGTCCCATTGTTCCATTTGCACTCGGAGCACTCACGTTTTTCTTGCCTTGCGGTTTTACACAGTCAATGCAGTTGTATGCGCTTTCGCTTGGTGATCCGATTCGTTCCGCGATCGTGATGACAATGTTCGCGCTCGGCACTGCGCCTGTATTGTTAAGTGTTGGATATGTCACATCAAAAACAAAAGGTATTACTTTGTCGCGTATCACGCGTGTTGCCGGAGCAATAGTTGTTGTACTTGGAATCAGTAATTTGCAAAACGGCGCAACGCTTTTGGGATGGACTTCGCACCCAAGACATTTGCTTGCTGATTCTCCGAAAAATCAAATTGTTTTGAAAAATGGTCGTCAAGTTATTCAGATGGAAGTTACGCCAGATATTACATACGAACCAAGCATACTTACTGTTGAGGAAGGCGTGCCAGTTGATTGGGAGATTTACGGTTCAAAGTCAATGGGTTGCGCAAGCTCGCTTGTTCAGCGAGATTTTGGTGTTCGTGCGTCTTTGCATGCAGGGCTTAACACTGTAAAGTTTACACCGACAAAAACAGGAAGATTTGTGTTCAGTTGTTCAATGGGCATGGTACGTGGGACGCTGATTGTCGTGCCGAGAAGTTAATGGGAAAAAGTCAATTGAGTCGATGGAGTCAATATAGTCAATTAAGTCAATTGAGTCGATGGAGTCAATAAGGTTGGAGTCGTTGAATCGAATATGGAAAAAATAAGATCGTTTCATGAATTACGAACTTGGAATGAGGCACAGAGTTTGGTTGAAGAGGTGTACAATATAACTTCTTCTTTTCCAAAAGAAGAAATATATGGATTAACTTCACAAATACGTCGTGCAGCAGTATCTGTTCCATAAAATATCGCGGAGGGTATGGGAAGGGGTGGGATTAAGGAATTCATCCGTTTCTATATAATCGCGCGAGGATCAATCCATGAAGTGGTATCCCTTTTATTTACTTCATCAAGATTAAATTATTTATCTTCTGAAGAATTGGAACGTCTGACTTATAGATATAACGGATTGCTGGCTGGTATCAACGCTCATCTGATTGAATTATCAAAGTATAAATAATTTGTTTTCCTCATTTACCCATTTTACTTACTTGACTCCATTGACTACTTATGGACATCACATTATGACTCCGCACTCCATAAAGAATGAAAAATGGTAATCTGCTTGTTTTTCGCGTGGAAAATTTCTCACCGTATCTATGGATACGGCTCAAATTTTTCCACGCTCCAAAACTTCGTATCTTACTCATTTTTCATCCTTCTAAGTGCGGTTTCGTAATGTGGTGTCCATAGACTTCATTGACTATTTTTATGAAATCAACATTCAACATTGACGGAATGCACTGCGCGTCGTGCGCGATTCGAATCGAAGCCGCGTTCAAAAAAACAGAAGGCGTGCAAAGCGCGAATGTGAATTATGCGCTTGCTGAAGCAACAATTGAGTTTGATCCAGAGAAAGTGCAAGAACACGCGCTTCATCAAATCGTGCAAAAAGAAGGTTACCGTGTTCGACAAATGGAACAACACATGGAACATGAAGAACATGGTGAACAGCATGAACAGCACGCGCATGGATCAGAAAAAGAAGTATTGACTCGAGCTATTGTAGCGAGTGTTGTTGCGTTACCGGTTTTGATAATCGCAACAGCGCGTTTGAAATTTGGACCTGAAATTTTCGGCGAACAGATTTCAAATTGGATTGAAGCAATCGGCGGAACTTATGTTGTTCTTGGAACCGGAATGGTTTTTCACAAGGCGGCTTTTCAACAAATGTTGCGCAAAACCGCTAGCATGGATTCTCTCATTTCGCTTGGAACGCTCGCCGCTCTCGCATTGAGTTGGTGGGCATTTGCGGTAAATCAGCCAAAGTATTTTGAAACCGCTGCGATCATAACTGCCTTTATTTTGATTGGACGATATTTGGAAGCCAGAAGTAAAGGTCAGGCAAGCGCCGCGATTCAAAAATTGCTCGAACTTGGGGCAAAATTTGCGCATAAGCGATCGTTGGATGGAAGTACAGAAGACGTTCCGATTGAGTCGCTCAAAAAAGGCGATATTGTTCTTGTGAAGCCTGGCGAGAAGATTCCTATTGATGGAACAATTAAAGACGGCGCTTCGTCAGTTGATGAATCAATGCTAACAGGCGAGAGTTTGCCTGTTTCAAAAAAAGTAGGCGATCTTGTTTACGGCGCGACACTGAATCAACAAGGCGCTTTGACAGTTGAGGTTGAAAAAGAAAGCAGTGACACGGTTCTCGCGCAGATTGTCAGGCTTGTGAAAGAGGCACAGCAGAAAAAAGCTCCAATTCAAAAACTTGTTGATCGTGTGTCAGCGGTGTTTGTTCAGGCAGTGATTGGAATAGCGATTTTAACTTTCATAATTTGGTTCTTTGTAACCGGTGGTATTGCGATGTCGCTTATCGCGGCTGTGGCAGTGCTCGTGATCGCGTGTCCGTGTGCGCTTGGTCTTGCTACTCCGACCGCGATTTTGGTTGGAACCGGTCGCGGAGCTCAAATGGGAATTCTGATTAAAAGTGGGGAAGCTCTTGAGCGTGGTCGAACACTAAATGTCGTCATGTTTGATAAAACAGGAACGCTCACAATTGGGAAACCAGTTGTTACGGATCTTGTTGCGATAGAAGGTCAAAATGAGCAAGAGGTTTTGCGTGTTGCGGCAGGGGTTGAATCGCTTTCTGAACATCCGCTTGCGCACGCGGTTGTTATGAAAGCGAACGATGAAAAAATTTCCATTGAAACGGTGAAAGATTTTCGTTCTGTAACAGGAAAAGGAATAGAAGCTCGTGTTGGTGAAACAATGATTCGCGTTGGTCAATCAAGGTGGATGGATGAGCTTGGTGTCGTCGTATCACCGATTTTACATCAAACAATTTCAAAACTTTCCGAAGAAGGGAAGACAGTTGTAATTGTTGCACGAGACTTGCAGGCGATTGGCGTGATTGGAATTGCTGATGCTGTGAAACCAAACGCGAAAGAAACGATTGAAAGACTTAAACAAAAAGGAATCGGTGTTGTGATGATTACCGGCGATCAAAAACAAACAGCCGAAGCGATCGCGCGACAACTTGGAATTGAAGATGTTCGATCGCAAGTGTTTCCTGATCAAAAACTCGAGATTGTGAAAGACGCGCAAAACAAAGGACAGAAAGTCGCTTTTGTTGGAGATGGAATCAATGATGCGCCAGCGCTCACTCAAGCTGATCTTGGAATCGCGGTTGGAAGTGGAACGGATATTGCGATTGAAGCAGGACAAATTGTTCTTGTTGGCGGCGGACCAGAAAAAGTTATTCAAGCAATCGAAATTTCGCGTCGCACAAACAGAACAATCAAACAAAATTTATTTTGGGCGTTTATTTATAACGTGATTGGTATTCCACTTGCCGCGCTTGGATTATTAAATCCAGTTATCGCTTCAGCCGCGATGGCGTTTTCGTCAATTTCAGTTGTGTTGAATTCGCTCAGACTAAAAAAGATGAAGATATAGAAGATAAGGAGGTCTCTCGACTTGCTCTACTTCTGTAATTTCGAGCGAAGACGAGTTACAGCCTTCGACAGGCTCAGGCAATAATCTTCACATCCTTCTATAGTTAGAAATAAAAAATCGCCGGTGCTGGTGCACGACGGCGATAAGAAAGAATGGTTAGGCTTCGATGAAAGTGATTTTTTCACAATCTTTCGGCGGGTTGACGTAGAGTTCGTTAAGACGATCTTTGAAGGCTATTGTTATTGTATTGAAATCACGACAGTCGCGGCTTAACACTCCAGGTTTGTGTGTAGATCCAGCCCAGAGAAACAAGAATGGAGAACCGCTTGAACTGTAGTGAACGACTAGCATCGGAATTCCGATTACTCGTCTAGGACATTCTTTAGTGAATCCTTGATAAATTGGCACGACGATGTCGCCAACAGACAAAGAGTTCCCAAACAAATCCGTCAGTTTTGTGGGTATTCGTTGAATGGTTGTGAGCTCTATTATCAGCTCTGTTGGAAGTTGGATTAAAGTCCCATCGCTTCGTTTTTCAACTCTAGCATTTTTGGAGAAACACCATGTGACTTTGGACTTATCAAGACGTTCAAGGTATTTATACAGAAACCAGCCTTCTGTAATTGTCGGTCCACGACCGTTTGGTTGAGGATTGTCGAATTTTACAAACCTATCGTCGTACGATTTGTCAGTTACAGTTCCGATTTCACCGTTGATGTTATTAGTCGTTACTCTACAGCGTTCACCTTGTTGCACTCGAGTCGTTGGAGGAGAACCTTGCGGGAGTTTTGCAATTTTTTTCTCACTCCACGGCTTCCCATCTTTGCGAGAGAATAGCTTGAGAGACGCTTGAGTCATGTTTATCGCTCGTCCATCAGAGAAAATGATGTCAGTGAGATCTTTGGTTGTTTTGTTTTTGCCAAAACACAGAATAGTCAGCTCCTCGTCCTTGGTCAGACCAGTGATTGTATCCACGCATATGAGGACTTCACCTGATTGCAGAGTCAAAGCTCCATCATCATATCTGTCAGATACTTGTTCGTGCTTGATTCTGAAGACCCAGTTTGAATGTTTGATCACTGGGATCTGCTTATCGTCAACAACGAGGTTCACATCAAACCTGTGTCCATCTGTTGGATGAACAAGGCCTTTCACTTTGTGCATTTTTCCGACTTCTTGAGAATCTTCTGATATTGTTATAAGCATAGATTCGCAATCAGTCAGATCCAGAACTTTGTTGCCAAGCACAACTCGCTTGTCCGAGAATTCGTATGTTACTGTGTTCCAATCGATTTGACGCTCACCATTTTTGTAAATGGTGATTTTTTCTTCATGTCCTTCAAACGTGGCAATGTATGCTTCGCGCTCTTGAGCGATCGAAGCAACTCGGAGAAGAGTGTCTTGAACTTTTGCCGCGCTTCCAGTGATTTCCACAAACGTCCCAACACTCATTTTCTGCTTGCCGAAAGTGAAAGTATTGTCTTTGAGACTCGGAATGTTTTGATATATTGACGGCAGAAGTTTTCCGCCATCGTATGTGATATAGAACCAAGTATTTAAGTCAGCAATCTTGACTCTGGCATCTCCCTCAGAATCAACCTCGAGTTTCTTTATTATGTATTCAATGTCTGTTGCTAACAAACCTATGTCTTCGCCTGATGAGACACAGAATTTTGTTCCTGTTTTGAACACGACTCCATTGTACGTTATCTCACTCACGACTTCTCGTTCAGGTTGTAAGAGCTTGAAATCAACCAAGCCTTTGGAAGTTCCAATCGGAACAGGATTGGCAACTCCATCAAGTCTTGCGTGCACAACGCCTTTGCTTGTTCGTTCGTAGAATCCAAGCACAAGGTATTGCTTGTCTTTTTTGCATCCGAACTGGCGTTTGCTAGAAACGATCGTATCGCCTTGTCGTAAACGAGTTGTTCCAAGCATTATGGAAACACATGGACTCTCGATCAATTCGTGGTCGCGCGTTTTCTTGTTTGGCACACTATGACGGATTCGCGCGGCGACTGTGGCGAAAGTCTGGTCTTCACCATCTTTCGCATCAGGTAACTGCAACATTGCTTGCGATGCGGTTTTCAAGTTGAGATCGGTTTTTTCCCACTGTGCTTTGAGAATCCAGTCTTGATGCTTGCGCGAAGCCGATTCCCATTCCCAAACACTTGACACTTCAGGAACGTCTGGATGAACAGTTCCGATCAGTTCACCTGTTCCGAGTGTTTGATGCCAGAAGTATTCAACAGCCACGTTAACAGTACTGGCTTGTGTCATGCCATGATGAAGAATCTGTTTTTGATCTTCAACAACCAGAGTGTCGTCTTTTAGAAGCCCTGCTTGCTGAAGATAATCAGTCGGTGTTGAGATCGTGTGGCTACGGAAGAAAACGCGTATGCTCGTAACACATATTCCTTCCATTCGAACAATGAAAATTGTGTATGGAAAGGCGAGACGGAACCGTGTTTTTGTTTCGTTTCCTTTCACTTGCGCGAATGATTTTGCTCCGCGAGAGATGAGATTTTTCCATTCATCTTTACTTGTGTTCCAGTTCACATCACGAACGCATGGCTGTTGTTCGATAACAAACACACTTGCCAGACCGTTGGTAATGTGAATCCGACAATCGGTTGGAAGAAGAGTACCTTTTGAATCGCTTGTGGCTATTGCAGACAGCGGAACAGTTGAACTTCCACTGTCATCTGTGAGCGTTGCGGTTTCCTTGTCACTCAAGACGATAAGTTTTCCAGCCATTTTCACTTTCCTTTGAAAGGTTTTTGTAAAGGGCGACCGCAAAATGCGGCCTATTCTTTTACCGCTTTTTTGTTTTTTTGTCAAGAAAAAATCCTGCCTTTTAGGCAGGACAGAGAACATGACCTATTTCGTTGTACCGGCTGGTTGGATGTCGTTTATGTCTCCAAACCACCCTTGATGGTTTGGAAAGTCCACGACAACCACGCCGTCATTGAGAAGTTCTTTGAAGACACCATGCTCGCCGTGTTGCGCTTTGCCCATCATGAATTTGGGCTGACATTGCGGTCTTAGCTAAACATGTTGGCTAGGCTCAAATGGACAGATTTCAATCTCGTTGATCAGTCCGATCCATTCAGTTTCTGCGGGGAAGTCAACAACGACCTCCTCGTTTTCAATAAGTCGACGAACTCTTCCGACTTCGTTTGCTTGCACGTTTCCGCGGCCGTACTTTGGATTTACATCATGACGAATCCTGACAAGCGACCCTTCTTCGATCATAGTAGTGAAACTATCATCGAAGGTGCACACTTGAAGATAATCGTTTATGTTGATAGCCATTTGTCTTCTGGCTTCTTGACCTTGGTATTCAGGATCCACTTTCTCAAATTCAGCAGAGTCGCTTCTGATGTTAACTCTTCCTTCAGCAGTTTGAACTCCAAGGAAGAGGTATGAGTAATAGTATCTTTGTGCTGGATTCAGATATGAATGAACAACCAGCGCGTACTTATTACTGTACTGCGATTCTATACCACCGTTTCCTTGGAAAAACGCAATATAGCGAATACACACAATGTCTCCGATATGAAGAGCGTTGCCGTTGAAGTCCTTAGAAACAAACTGACCAAAGCCCTTTAGGCTTTTTCTCTTCAAGATTGCTCTGACGAGCGGTTTTGGAAGTGTGTTAAGCGATTGAGGTTTCTCAAACGCTTTGCTTGTGTTAAACCATATTTCAGGAAGTCGTCTTACCTCTTCCACGGTCCATGTTGGTTTTGCCTTACGGACAAAGTACTTCAATGTATCTTGCGTAAGGCAAATCGTTCGTCCATCAGTCAGGACTATGATCAGCCTTCGATTTTCAATTGATGACTCCATAAAGCACAGTATGGTCACCTCTTCGTTTTTTTTGATTCCTGGAACATCGGTTATTTGGCAAACCAAGACTTCGCCTGACTTAAGTGTCAACGCGTCATCTTGGTAGATGACCGTGACAGGAGTGTATGCTTCAGGGAAGACCCATTTTGAATCGCGAACAACCGGAATTGTTTCGTTTCCGTTTGCGATTAAAAGGTCAACGTCAAGTGGGTGCTTGCCTTCAGGATGAACGAAGTGAAGTGCTTCGTATATTGTCCCGTTGCGAAGCGGTTGTTCAGCCACTCTTACAAGAATATGTGTGTGAGTGGTCAAATCAAGAATTTTTTTTCCGAATCCGACGCGCTGTTCAGAGAATTCGTAAACGGTCGTCTCCCAATTCATCTGAAGGGTTCCGCTCGAAAAGAGAGAAAATCGTTCCTGTCGTCCTTCGAATGTCACGAAGTATGACTGATCCTCTTGAGTTATTGATTCAACACGTAACAGTTTATTTTGGATCTTCGTTGCGCCGTTTACCACATTGACAGTTGTCCCGACTTTCAATGTGGACTCGCCGTATGTAAACGTGTTGTCCTTGAGTTCAGGAATGAACAGTCTGATAGATGGCAAGAGAGTTTGTTCGTGCGTTATGTAAATCCAGCCAGAAAGTCCAGAGACTCTGATTTTGACATCACCTTCTTGGTCTACCATCAACGCCGAGATCATGTATGCGCCAGTGCGAATTCCAGTAATGTCATCATTGTTCACGAGGACGAATTTTGTTCCGGTCCAGATCTGATGCGACCCAATCTGAAACAGTTGTGTTGGAAATTTGTCAGCGCGTTGAAAGTAATGATGAACATCACAGGCCTTCAAACATCCACCACCTTGAAAGTACAAGGCTGTGTGTCCTGGATCGCCGCATGAGCAGTTTTCTATATTATTTACATTGTATGTTTTGCCAGCTTGGAAATCTAACACAGAGTTTGTACAGTAAAACTCGTCACCAACCTGAACTGTCTGTCCGTAAGGCATAAGTGTCGCTTTTGTTGCGCGAGCTTCGTCTTTTTTAGTTTTTTTCCAGTCAGATCCAGGAATCACTTCTGGAGCAGACTTGGCTATTCTCGCAAGATCCGCGAATATAGTGGTTTTATTACTTTTGCCAACGACGAGTTTTTCTTCGACTGTCATTCCCATTCGAATCCAATCAGCTTCAAGAACCCATGATGGGCGCCTTTTGCTGTAGTATTCCCATTCCCATGGCGTTGCCATTTCAGGGATTCGTTCCTGATACGTTATGTATCGCTCGACCCAGTGATCATTGAAATTGCTTAGCCACCAGTGAGCGATAAGCTGATCAATCAGCTCGCACGGAGCCTTAGCTTTGCTTGGTCTCTTATCTCCAAGACACATATCGCCGTTTGTACTTCTTTGGTTTGAAAACGGAGCCCAGAATAGGTCGTCCTGAAGACTGCGTAGTGGTTCTGCGCGGAGCGCTATCTGTCCCAACCCGAGTGAAACCCCGCCATCATATGGCGAGATTGGCAGAAGAAAAATCGTGTACGGGAACGCGAATTGAAATCGTGTTCGCTTTGAATCTGTTTTTGGATCCAGGCCCAACTTGCGGATCAATCCTCGATCTTGGATTTTTTTCCAATCTTCATTTAAGAATGACCATGTTACCGTTCGTATGCACGGAGGCTCTTCGACCACGTACCATGTAACATTTCCTTTTGTGTATACGAAACGACAAAAGCGGTGATTGATTTCCTGTTCGCTCTGTTTGCCGAGCAAGTCTGTTATCGCAAAACTTCGGCGTGCCACTTTAAGTCTGAGTGGAGTTCCTTTTGGTGTTGATTTCACACGGTCAGTGCGAAGTTCGGCAAGGCCGTCTGGAGTGAGATGGATTGCGGTTTCTTCCCAAATACTCATGTTGTAACCTCATTGTAATGAGCACTGCCATTCTTGGCAGACGAGATTTTTTACATCAAAAGTAATTTTTTGTCAATAAAAAATCCCACGACAGTTTGTCGTGGGTAAGTTACCAGCGGAAGACTAGTTTATGCTTTGTCTCCGCTCTTCTTGACGAACTCGAGGTTGTCCCCGTCTTCGAGAATGTGACTTTCGTCGTTCTCCTCGGCTCCGTTGAGCATTGCCTTGCTTTCGCGACCGATGTTGAAAACGGACGCGTATTCCCTGCGAACGTACGCGATAGACTTGCCAGCGACTTCCAGGACCTGGCTCGAAGCGCCACAGGTCACAGTTACAGAACCGCCTTCGTTTTCGTTGTCCGTTGTGTCTCCGTCGTCTTCTGCAGGCGCTGCGTTCTGCGCACCACCTTGACGCTTCATGATTGCCTTGACCAGTTCGTCGATGCTCATGCTATTGTTGAACTCGAGCCCGATTTCATTGCAGACCTCTCGCAGACTCAACTTGGTCTTGCCGAGAAGTTCCTGCTCCGAGTATCTCCTTGCCATCACTACCTTCCTTTCTTTGCTGGCTTGGACTTGCCCTTACACTTTTTTCGATCAACCTGTGCCACTTTGACAACAGGATTTCGAACAACAGATTCAACGCGACCTAGTAGCATGTCAAAGTAAAGCTCACCGAACCTAGGTTTGTCAAGAAAGTCCTTGACTTCGATTATCTGGTAGAAGACCAGACACATCAGAGCGCTGACCAAATCGTTGGCGAAGAAAAGCTGTGGAGATGATGCCATCGCTAGCTCTTCGCAGTTCATTTGATACGGAGCCTTGCCTTGTGGCGAAGCGATTTCTGGATGAATGTCAGCGAGTGATGCTGTTATGTCCTTGCCTTTGCGACGGATGTAGATCTGTACGTTTCCGTCAGTCATGTCGTTTCCGCCGCAGATGACGACAATGTTCTTGAACTTGTGTGTGAAATCATCGACCATCTTTCTTGATGTGTTGTTGTCAACGCACAGGAAAACGATCGAGCCTTCAGCGATGATGAAGTCAATGTTGTCGGGTTTGAGGAACTCGGCTATTGCCGAGAGTTGAATTCGGTCGAATTGAGGCGCGAGAGCTTCAACCGTAACCTCTGCTTTGTTTCCGAACCGATGAAACGACTGTCGATTCGCGTTGTTCTGTTCGTACAAGTCTCCGTCGATCAGAACCAGACTGACAGGAACCTGGGGCTTGATGTGCTGACAATAGCGACAGAGCTTTGGAACAAGAGCGCTTCCAACACCTCCTATTCCGACTACCACGATGTTCAGTTCCTTCATCTCATTCTTCTCCTTCTTGGCATCCACGTTGATGCCTTGAGATTATCTCCGCAAGTTCATCGTCGGTCATACATGTGTAAGCTGTTTCTTCTTCCTCATTGTTTATTGACTCTTGTTGATGGTCGTTACTTTTTGAAACGCCCGCATCACGGAATTTTCTTCTCCGTCTTGGACGAACAGGATGTTCCATCTTGTGCAACTCGTACGATGTCTTCACATTGTCCAACCATTCCTGCGGAAATTCATAATCCTCCACCTTTTTTCCTTCAGGAAAGTCGAACACAAGTCTGGAGACTGTGCGTTCCACCATTTTGGTTGGAACTTCGATTCGCTTTTGGGGTCTGTACTTGTAGACCTTGGTAGGCCAACTGGGTTTGACATATGTGTTACTAGTACCGCCGATCTCCCCACCACCGAACTTCGGTAGAAATCTAGTCACTAATGTGCACATGCTAGTCACCAAAGACTCTTCTTGCTCTGCGTGACTTTCGTCAGCGGTATCATCGCCATCAACCCACTTTGTTTCGTATTCCTGGACCATTTCTTTTTCTTCAACACGTTTGACTCCAGCAATGTATTCTTGCGGAGTTTTCATGAACCGCATGCCGTTGACGACAAGACTTACACTCAATGTGGGTTCGTCTTTGTCAACGTGACCGAGCGTGATGTGGATTCCGTCGAAGTGCTCTTCGTCTCTGTGATCGCCACCGCTATGTCCTGCTGAAAAGTCGCAGTGACTGTGGAGTGTTCCAACTTTGATCCATCCGTCTTTCGCTCCCGCGATACCATCCTGATAGTGCACACTGCTGTGCGAGACAATCTGTGGTGGAACCACAACAGCCCACTGTTTTTCCTTTTGATGATAGAACAGAATCACATTGCATTCCGTCTTCTTGTTGTTGTAGATCGTTCGCATGAAGTGAAAGACCTGGATGAAGATCTCGAACGGAATTTTCTCAACATTGAGCTCTGCCCAAGTCTCGTATTCGGCAAGTCCTGAAATCTGGTCTGTGTACGGAACCGCGGCCTCGACTATTCCAAGTCGCTTCAAGAGAAACTTGCCGTTTTTCGCGATTATGATTACGGCAGGGCCGTCCGGGATTGACTCTTTTCCAGTTTTTAGAACAATAACAGGAAAGTCCATTTCTCAGCTCCTTTCTATGATCTGCCGGCCTTTTGGAGTCCGGCGAATCATTCCTTTACGCACCAACCATCGCTCGATCGTTCCTTCGACTTCTGAAACTTCCATGTCAAGCGTCTCGGCTATGGTTTTGAGACTGCCACTTCCACCGATCGTTTTGAGCGCTTCCACATAGCGACGTTCTTCAGGACGCAAACCCTGTTCATCATAGCCGTTGAGTTTCAAAAGGTCTGAAACGTGTTCGACTGTGACGGACAATAACGATTGAGCAATGGACAGATCGTTCAGTTGGAGCAGGAACTCGTTGAGAGTGCGTGGATTGTCGCGACAGTGCGCAACAAGCTTTTGAACAGCCGATGGTTCGATCGTCAGACCGAGAATGGATGCTGATCGTTGTCCGATCTTTTTCATCTCGTCGTTCGAGTAGAAACCGAGTTCATACTTTGACCCGAACCGATTTCGGAAAGGCTCCAGCAACTTGGACGGATTTGTTGTCGCGCCAATGATCGTGATTGATGGCGCTGGAACGCTCGTCTTTGTCTGGTGTCCTTTTCTTTTTTCGGTAATTGGCAAGCGGCCGTCTTCCATCACGCTGTAAAGCGTTTCTTGAGCGGCACGGCTCATGCCGTGGATCTCGTCAATGAAAACGACCGACCCTTTTTCCCATCGCAGAACCTCGTTCGTGATGTCGACCGGTGTTCGTAATTGCGATCCAACGAGCAAACGCGCTTTTGCTTTTAGCTCGTTTGCGATCACAAGAGCGAGAGTGGTTTTGCCAAGTCCGCGCGGACCGTTCAAGAGAATATGGCGAAGAGGAACGCCTTGCTTGCGCGCGGCAGTGATCGCGTTTGACATGAGACGTTTGAAGTCTGCGTGGCCGATCACATCATCGAACGATCCCGGACGAAGATTCTTTCGCGTGTCGCCTGTTGTAACTTCGACTGTCGCGATTGCGTCTTCTCTGATGCGAATTGCTAGCGCTTTTCTGATTGCAAGCGGAAGCTCTGTTCCAATAAGGTCTTCAGCTTGGATTGACGCGGCAACTGCTTTGACACCGGCCCCGGATTTGAGAATTTCCGTCGCAACACGATCGGTCGCGGAATTTGGATCTAGGTCCCCAACTGATTGAAAGTAGGGGAAGATGATCTCTGACTTAAGGCTTGAGAGAGACATGTTTTCCTCACTTTTATTGTACTTCCAGCATCCTTCAGGATTAGAAGGCGCAGGACAAGGTTTTTTACGTGATTTTCGTAAATGTGTCAAGAGTTTTGTGTACAAAAAATCCGTGACCCAGATGGATCACGGAAGTGAAGAAGTTTGCCGTACTAGCGGCGGGACGGAGTCGAGCGTCCGGGACGCTTGACCGGCTTGACCAGCACGATGGGCTGGCCAGTTGCCTTGAGTTTCTCGAGCTCGAGCGTTGCCGAGGACCAGTACTGGTCCTTTGCGTCGCTGAGAGCGGCGAGGATCTGCTTGAGTCTCGCGTCCTGCGAGCCAGGAACTTCCGCGAGCACGTTCTGGACGTGACACCACGCAAGCTCGCGAACCTCGGTCGAAACTCCGGACCAACTGAAGTTGCATTCCTTGCAGAACTCACCATCCCCGATGAGATGGCACCCGTGAACCGGGCAGATCGGAAGTGCGAGATCAGGAAGCTCTCCAGCCCTGAAGAGCTCTGTCAGCTTCCCGTTGATCACTGTGTTTGTGCCGATTTCGACGCCCTGCTTGAGTAGCTGGAGGTTCCCATACGATGCTTCCACATCGACCGTCAGCGTCTGCTTGTCACTGAACGCGATGAACGGTTTGTCACCTGAGCGCTTGCGAAGCTCGCCAGTGACGTCGTCGCGACCGAGAGGTTCGTAGACCTTGAGGAGCGGCTTGTCGCCGAAAGCACCTATGTTGCCCATGGCGAATGCCAGGGCCTCGAACGTTCCTTCGACTCCGCCGATCTGGACTTCCGGCCCGAGCTTTGCCGGCTTCTCGCCGTCGCCGCGCCAGACCTTGCTGATCGCGCGCGCAACCGCCTTCGGAATCCCGGCACCTTCGATATCCTCGTAGGACATCTCCTTAGCCGCCGCCGAGAGACCTCCGCCTGCCTTGGCCAACTTCGCACAGACCTCGTCGACGTTGAGTTGCGATCCTTCGTCCACAGAACCGTTGTATGCGGTCAAGATTTTCTTGACCTCCGCTTCCTTCACCAGAGCCATGTGAACCTTCCTTTCCCCCTCTCGCTCTCGCTATGGGGATCTGGAATTGAGAAACTTGTCCGGCATTTCCGGACTTGCGACCCGAAATTACCAATAGGTGATTTTTTTGTCAACCCCTTTATGAATTCATCAATTTCTTGAATTTTTCCACCATTGGCACTTGTTCAGATTCCAAACCATAGTGTTTTGCTAGATAAACCGCTGTCCAATCAGCCAAAACAAGCGAAGAGAACATTTTTTCAAAAGCTGTTTTGCCTCGGAGTTCAACGATTTCTACTGGTAAACCGCGCTGTCGATAGAGTTGTTCAAGAATAGACATGCGTTTTTGCACGCGCGCATGATCTTTTTTATCTTTCAAAAATATAAAATGAAATTTATCGCAAAGTTGTTTGGTTGTTGGTTGAACATCAAATCCATTCATTTCATTGTGGTTGAGTTCCGGCAGTACATTATAAAAAGCAGGAATTTTTCCAGTTTCGTTGAGTTTGATTTTCCAATTATACGCGATCGCGAGGTTGTTTTGTGATGAATATATGACAGGAACTTTTCCAGTAAGTTTTGATGCGAGTGTTTGGCCGGCTTTTTCGTATTTGGTTGCGACAAGTGTTTTTGTAAGTTTTGCACTTTCTCGCAATCCGCGTTCGTCTCGAACTATTTTCAAGAGCGCGCGCAAACTAAATCCAAGAGCACAACGTGGTTGGATCCCTGTGTTTGGAAGTTGGATATATGGGAGATTGTGTTTTTTTGAGAGTGCGATGAGTTTTCCACCAATAGCGATCACAACAACCGGTATTTTTTTCTTTAACGCAATTTTGAGACCGTCAATTATTTCTTCTGTATTTCCAGAATAAGAGCTCGCGATAACCAAATCTTTTTTTGTAACTCGCGATGGCAGTCCATAATCTGAAACAATAGTCAGTGGAAGTTTTGGATTCCAAATCAAAGCAAGATCAGCCGCAAGATGAGATCCACCCATACCGATCACATAGTAGTGACTAAATTTTTTAAGCCGTTTTGTCAGCTCGATAACCGGTTTGTAAGAAAATTGTTTTGGAAAATTTTTGATTGCGTCAGACATCATAGAGTAGAAGCAAGAAGTTAGAAGTTAAGATTTGTCATCTCGACCGACCCAGAACCTTTTCCCAAATATGCGGGGGAGTGGAGAGATCTCTCGACTTCGCTCGAGATGACAATAAAAGGTCGGAAATGTTTGAACAGAGACATCTGCAAAACTCGAATTAAATGCCAAATTTTATTCCCTGAGCTTGTCGAATGGGTAAAATTTGGCTAATTGATCTACTGCCTTCGACAGGCTCAGGCAATAATTGGGAGTTTTGCATAGGTCTCAACAGAATTTAGAATATCACAAATCCAGATGTTGTGGATAATGTTTCGCTGTTTATTTTCAAAAATGATAAAATAATATCAATAATTCTAAATATCTAATTAATACTTTTATGTCTAGCGGAAAATGCGGCGTGCATTGCGTTGCTTGGTGGCTACTTTGGGTTGGTGGCATTAACTGGGGACTGGTCGGGCTTTTCGACTGGAATTTGGTCGAAGTCATATTCGGCTCATGGGGATGGCTAGTTCGATTGGTCTACATCCTAGTCGGTCTGTCCGCGCTTGTCCTGCTCTTCAGCAAAAAGTGCAATAAGTGCAAAGCGTAAATACTTGACACATAAAACGGCTTCACCAGCCGTTTTATGATATACTTTTTCCGTATGAAAGTTATCCTACTTACTGATGTAAAAACTGTTGGAAAAGAAGGTGCTGTTATTGAGGTGTTAGACGGACACGCTCGCAATTTTCTTTTTCCACAAAATCTTGCGATTGCCGCAACCGCTGAAGCGCTTAAAAAAATGAAAGAGCGAGAAGAGGCAAAGAAAAAAGAAGCCAACAAAGAGCTTTCTTTTTATGGCGAACTCGCTCAACAGTTGGATGGATATGAATTGATCTTTGAACAAAAGGTTAATGAGCGAGGAACGTTTTATGGAGCTGTGACAGATCAACAAATCGCGAGCGCATTAAAAAAGGAAGGTTTTAAACAAATTGATAAGTCAATGATTAAAATTGATCATCCAATAAAAGAGCCCGGGGAAGTTATGGTAAAAGTTGTTTTGCTTCACGGTTTTGAGGCTGAAATAAAACTCATTGTCGAAGGAAAATAAATAACAGAGCATTGTCTCCGTTTTTACTTTTTATTATGTCACACAAATATATCTTTGTTGTTGGCGGTGTTATGTCCGGCGTTGGGAAGGGGACAGTTACGGCCGCGCTTGGACGCGTGCTTATAAGCAAAGGTTTCAAAGTGACGGCTATTAAAATTGATCCATACATCAACGTTGACGCTGGAACAATGAATCCTGTTGAGCATGGTGAAGTTTTTGTAACAGTTGATGGAGATGAGACTGATCAAGACATCGGAAACTACGAACGTTTTTTGGATGCCAACATTCTTTCTGTGAATTACATGACAACAGGGCGAGTGTATCAGTCAGTGATTCAGCGCGAACGAAATTTAGAATATGAAGGAAAAACAGTCCAAGTTGTGCCTCATGTTCCAAATGAAGTGATTGATCGTATTGAACGCGCCGCACACCACGCGGAAGCTGATTTTGTTTTGATTGAAGTTGGCGGAACAGTGGGCGAATACGAGAACATCTTGTTTTTGGAAGCCGCGCGTTTGATGCGCATGAAATATCCTGACCAAGTTCGAAGTATTTTGGTAAGTTACATGCCTGTTCCAGCCGCAGTCGGTGAAATGAAAACAAAACCAACACAACAAGCAGTGCGTATGATGATGGGAGCCGGGCTTACACCGGATTTTGTTGTTGCTCGTTCAGCTCTTCATATTGATAAACCGCGAATTGAAAAATTGGCGATGTTTAGCAATGTGCACGCTGATCATGTGATTGGTTCGCCCGATGTTGATTCAATTTACAAAGTTCCACTTTTGTTTGAAGAGCAAAAATTTGGTGAGAAAATTTTGTGGTCGTTTGGCGTGGAGCCTCGTCAAAAAACAGGATTGAGCAAATGGAAACAAATGGTTGGAAGGATTGAAAACGCAAAAAGTGAGGTAAAGATCGGAGTTGTTGGAAAGTATTTCAGCACTGGAGACTTTACTTTATCGGACGCTTATCTTTCAGTGATCGAAGCGATCAAACACGCGTCATGGGCGCAAGGAAAAAAACCAAAACTCGTGTGGCTGAATTCGGAAGAATACGAGAAGTCTCCGTCAAAATTAAAAGAACTTTCGCAAATGGATGGAATTGTGATTCCTGGCGGATTCGGTTCAAGAGGAGTTGAAGGGAAAATAAGCGCGATAAGATATTGTCGTGAGAAAAAGATTCCATATCTTGGTTTGTGTTATGGAATGCAGTGCGCTGTGATTGAGTTCGCGCGAAATGTTGCAAAGCTCAAAGACGCGAACACAACAGAAATAAATGAGAAAACTCAACATCCAGTGATTCATCTTCTACCAGGACAAGAAGAGCTTGTGAAAGATAAAAGTTATGGAGGGACTTTGAGACTGGGAGCGTATGAATGCAAACTTGCGGCAGGAACTGTTGCTCGGAAAGCTTATGGCAATGCGTTGATTGAAGAACGACATCGTCATCGTTATGAGTTTAATAATGAGTATCGCGCAAGATTACAAAAGGCAGGGTTGGTTGTTTCTGGTGTGAATCCAGATCAAGATTTGGTAGAAATAATTGAGCTCAAAAATCATCCATTTTTTGTTGGTGTCCAGTTTCACCCGGAGTTTCAATCACGCCCGATGAATCCACACCCATTGTTTGTTGGATTTGTGAAGGCGGCGATGAGGAAATAGCTATTAGCCGCTAGCCATTAGCCGTTAGTTTTGAGAACCGCGTCACTAAGTGACGGTTGACAAAACCGCGTTTTTGTGGTAGATTATTGACGGGTAGTTAGATATTCAACAAATTACAGGCCGACCATTGGCTAAGGAGAATTCGCATGAACGCGGTACTGGATACAGTTGTGCTTGCGTTTGCGTCGGTTGGTCTGTTCGCTCTTGGACACTGGATCTTCCGAAGCGGATGGAGAATTCACTGGAAGGTGATCAGCGTGCTGTTCGTCATTTCGCTCTGTTGGACCATGATCAATGGTCCGATCAAAGGGCACTTCGGCGCCGACCATGGCGCGCTCACCGGGATCTTCGCGACATTCGGAATTGTAATGGCAGTCACAATGGCGTTTCGTCGGTTCGCGCACGGTTGGCAACCGTGGGCCATAACTGGAGCGGCACTGGTTCTTTTGATCCTGATGTGGTTTCCAAGGTTCGATGCGAGCCACGCCTCCGTAGCCGCTCAAGCACAGCATAGCGGAAGAACGCCTGTGCAAATTTCACAACCTAATTCTTCCACGTCCGCTCAAAGCGGACACTCACAGCAGATTGATTGCAAGGCTCTCTCCTATGAGGGCCGTCAGGCAGTAGGTTGCCCCTAAGAGGTTCAACGTGCCGGCCATATCTTTGGCCGGTGTTTTAATTTATTTATTTATATCAAAAACTTGACAGGATCTATATTTATTTGAGATGTTGTTTATGCGACACGCCCGGACGATCGGACCGTGTTCGGGTGCGCACTCCTTTCCACCGATTCCACAGATGCGGAGTTATCCCTCCCTTGTCTGTGGAATCGGACTTTGAAGGAAGTCGGCCGTTATTCCTTCGGACGGCCGGTTGTCCTTGAGAGGCGACTCCCCGTGCGCCTCTTGTTCCCTCTTCTATGCGCCGACCAAAACTACTTGGCCGGCGCACTTTAATTCTCTTGACTATTTTTCTCAATACATGTACCTTTTTGCCATCTAAGGAATTAACTTCTTCAGCCTCTCCAACTTCTTCGACTTCTTTCTTCTAACTTCTTGTTTATAATCATATGGCACACAAAAAAGCCGGCGGATCTACCGATCTTGGCCGCGATTCACAAGGACAACGTCTTGGCGTAAAAATCGCCGATGGTGAACCAGCTTTGGCCGGTCAAATTATTGTTCGACAACGAGGCACAAAAATTCATCCAGGAACAAATGTTAGCAAGGGAAAGGATGACACACTTTATGCCGCAGTTTCCGGTATTGTTTCATTTACAAAAAAACAAGCGCAAGATTTTCGAGGAGCATTGAAAAAGCGAACGTTCGCGAATGTTAAACAAAAGTAAATTAAAAAACACCTTTTCAGAAAGGTGTTTTTTTGTTAGAATCAATTTATGGTTTCAATCGAACAACAAATTGAAGAAGTGTTGCGGCAGATTCGTCCAGCTTTACGGTCAGATGGTGGTGGAATCGAATTTATGAAGTTTGATCACGAAACCGGAGTTGTCCATGTTCGTATGCAAGGCGCGTGTGTTGATTGTCCGATGTTGCAAATAACTCTTAAAACAGGAATTGAATCAACATTAAAAGAAGCGATATCGGAAGTTAAAAAAGTCGTTGTTGAATAAACCAAACATGATGTGAAGTCTAGAACATTTATTCGCGCAAAACAATTTTTGAAATCGTTTTGCGAACTTCTAAAACAAAATTCTTTTTTTAGATGGACGTCATTGATGTCGATTTTGTTATTTGCGTTTACACTTGTTTTGCCGATTTGGAGAATTGTTCCGATCGCTTTCTCAAAACCTTTCATTCCTCTTCATTATAACGTTTATTTTGGTGTTGACAGGTTTGGTCCGTGGTACGCGATTTTTGTTTTACCGGTTTTGGGTTTTCTTTTTTTGATTATCAACGTCTCGATTCAAGTTCACTTTGCGTCTCGTGAAAAACTACTCACGCGTTTTTTTTCAGTTAGCACTGTTGTACTTGAGTTGATTTTTTTGATCGCAATGCTTCTCATTATCTTACTTAACATATGAAGTGAAACTATATGCCCCTCGAATCCTTTGAAATCGTTCGTGTTTTACTTCTGTCATCTCTTGCGTTCGTTGTTGCATTTATTTGGGCACCAGTGTTAACACGCGTTCTAAACAAATGGAAAGTCGCAAAAGCAATTCGTCCTGTTGCAGATGCTCCTGTGTTTGCAAAACTTCATGCGAAAAAACAGGGAACACCTACAATGGGTGGAATACTAATTTGGGTGACGGTTTTGTTTCTCGCCGTATTTTTGTCAGCCATAGTTCCATATCTACCTGTTGATTCAATGTTTGCTCGACTAAACTTTTTGTCACGTTCTCAGACTCTTCTACCACTTGGCGCGCTTGTAGCCTCAGCGATTGTTGGTTTTGTCGATGACTATTTCAATGCTCGAGGAATTGGTCCCAAAGGCGGTGGTTTGCGAATGAGACATCGGTTGTTTATCTATACTGCGATTGCCGTGATTGGCGCATGGTGGTTTAGTTACAAACTTGATTGGGATTTGTTGCACATTCCGTTTTTCGGAGATTTTAACATCGGACTTTGGTATATTCCATTTTTTATTTTTGTAATTGTAGCAACGTCTTTTTCAGTTAATGAGACAGATGGACTTGATGGTCTGGCAGGCGGAACACTTCTTATGTCATTTGGCGCATTTGCAATTATTGCTTTTGCTCAAGGCAAATATGATCTTGCTGTTTTTTGTGGAGTGATTCTTGGCGCTCTGCTCGCATTTTTGTGGTTCAATATTCATCCAGCAAAATTTTTCATGGGTGACACTGGAGCAATGTCGCTTGGAGTTACACTTGGAATTGTCGCAATGCTCACAAACGCCGCTCTTCTTCTTCCTGTTATTGGATTTGTTTTTTTGATTGAATCATTGTCGGTTTTGATTCAAGTCAGTTGGAGAAAAATCTTCAAGAAAAAACTATTTCAATCCTCGCCGTTCCATCATCATCTTGAAGCTGTTGGTTGGCCTGAACCTCAAATTGTCATGCGTCTTTGGGTTGTTTCAATGGTTACTGCGGCGATTGGAGTTTCACTCGCACTTTTGGACGCACTATTATAAACCATGCGATCTTCCACTGGCTCAATTGATTACGTTCTTTTTGGAATCGTTTTAGCGATCATTATTTTCGGTTTGATAATGTTGTTATCAGCGTCAGCGCCAAGCGGTTACGAACAATTCGGTGACAGTTATTATTTTATAAAACATCAAATTATTTTCGGTTTGATTCCGGGAATTGCCGCAATGGTTTTTTTCGCAAGAATTAATTATACTTTTTGGCAAAAGCACGCGTGGAATCTTTTAATTTTATCTATCATTTTACTTGTTCTTGTTTTTATTCCAGGAATTTCCGCTGGGATAGGGACTGCTCACAGTTGGATTTCAGTTGGAGGATATTTTTCAGTTCAGCCGTCAGAGATCGTCAAACTAACTTTTTTGTTTTACTTGGCCGCTTGGCTTGGACAGCGAGACGAACGCGGTGTGCGTGATATGCATTCTGGTTTTTTGCCATTCATCGGAGTACTCGGAACTATCATGATACTTATGCTTTTGCAACCCGATGTTGGAACTTTGGCTGTTATCACGGCAATGGCATTGGTTGTTTATTTTATTGCAGGCGCTCCGGTTGTTTATGTTGCTGGTTTGATATCTGCAGGAATAGCTGGTTTGGCAATCATGATTAAAGCCGCTCCATATCGAGCGGCTCGTTTTACAACATTTTTGAATCCAGAACTTGACCCGCAGGGAATCGGATATCACATTAACCAAGCTTTGCTCGCGATCGGTTCAGGCGGGTTTTTTGGACTAGGCTACGGACACTCGCGACAAAAATTTCAATATCTTCCTGAGGTTTCGGCTGATTCAATTTTTGCGATTATTGGAGAGGAACTCGGCTTCGTTGTTTCGCTTTTGGTTGTCTTGTTGTTTCTTGTTTTATTTTGGCGTTTACTGCATATTGCATCGCACGCGCCTGATAAGTTTTCGAAATATTTTGTGGTTGGTGTTGCTTCGTGGGTTACGCTTCAAGCATTTGTGAATATCGGTTCAATGGTTGCGCTTATGCCAATGACTGGCGTGCCGTTGCCGTTTATAAGTTACGGAGGAACATCTTTGGCTATTTCTATGGCCGCGATAGGAGTTGTGTTGAATATAAGTAGGAATAGTAGGGGATAGTCAATGAAGTCAAGTGATTCAATAAAGTCAAATGAGTCAATGAAGTCAAGGAGTCAAGGAGTCAAGAAACTCAACTAAATTGACTTCAAATCGACTATATTGACTTGATAATTTTATGCTTATTCTTCTCACGGGCGGCGGAACACTTGGATCAGTCACACCACTTTTGGCGATTGTTGAAGCATGGCGAAAACGCGATGCGAGTGTTGAATTTGTATGGATTGGAACGCAAAGTGGTCCCGAGCGAAAACTTGTTGAAGAAGAATATGCGATTCGTTTTTTTCAAATTCCTGTTGCGCGATTTCCGCGATATGTTTCGATTGAACTATTGTTTCTTCCGATTCAGTTTTTGCGAGCTTTGATTACAAGTGTAAAAGTGATTACAAATGAAAGACCAAATGTCGTGATTGGCGCTGGTGGATTTACGCAAGTGCCAGTGATACTCGCGGCTTGGGTGGTTCGCGTTAAATCAATCACGCTTCAAACAGATGTTAAAATTCTTTTGTCAACAAAAATAGTTTCGCCTTTTGTTTCGAAAGTAATTTCTGCATGGGATCAATTTGGTGTTCCGGTTCGCGATACTTTGTCGCATGGTTCAAAAGAAAAAGCCATTGCATATTTTCATTTGGATAAAAATAAACCAACGGTTTTGGTTTTTGGAGGAGGCACAGGTGCAGAATGGTTGAATGAACAAATTTTTGAAATTGCTCCGCAACTTTGTCAAAAGGCTAATGTTTTACATATAACTGGTTTTAGGAAACGCGGTGAACTTACATCTGTTTCAGGTTATGTTGTTGTTGAATCGCTTGGAAAAGAAATGGCAGACGCGTATGCTGTTGCTGATCTTATTGTCGCGCGGGCTGGAATGGGAACGATAGCGGAACTTTCCGCTTTGCGTAAACCAGCGATTTTAATTCCACTGCCGAATTCTCTCCAAGAAGATAATGCGAAAGCGTTGAGAGATTCCGCGCGTATTTTAGATCAGGAAAATACAACCTCTGAAATTTTGTTAAGCGAGATTCGTCTATTGTTAGATGATCCGCAAGCTCGTGAACAATACTCTTCGCGAATTAGTTCTGTTTTACGCACGGATGTCGCGGGTGATATAATTGATTTGATAGTAAATATTTAATTTATTTAAATTAAGAAATTAGAAAAATTTATCTCCTGTCGAAGGAATAAATTTTAGAACATTATATTTATGTCTTCCCACAAAAAAATTGAGTGGATTTTGCGAATCGCTGTTGCCGGAGAATTTATCGGGCACGGCGCGCTCGCAGTTTCTGGAAAGCCGGCTTGGATCGGATGGTTTTCAACGTTTGGAATTTCAGACGTCACTCTTGCAACGCAGTTATTGATATTGATTGGAGTTTTAGACATCGTGCTTGCTGTTGTGATTTTACTTCGACCGGTTCGTCTAGCGCTTTTGTGGATGGCGTTTTGGGGATTTTGGACAGCGCTTATTCGTCCGATCGTTGGAGAATCTGGTTGGGATTTTATTGAACGATTCGCGAATTGGGGAGCTCCGCTTGCTTTGCTGGTTCTTGTTGGTTGGCCAAAGCAAGGAAAAGATTGGTTTCAATAAAAAAATACGCCCAGAGTTGGGCATATTTTTTTATTCTTCTGGTTCTAGTGTTGGCCCTTCGTCAGTTCCTTCTGCAGGAGCCGCTTCTTCACAATCCGGACATGTTTCCTTTTCGTCATCGCCCGTGCTTACTCCACAGGCTGTGCAAATTCCTGTTCCGTCCATAGAAATAAAATTATTTTGTTAGTAATGGCATGATACAAGGCAAACAAAAGCATGGCAAGAGTTGATAATAAAAAAGAGTCTTGCATGAATTTGCAAGACCCAGATTAGTTCTTGATACGAGGCGTCCAGTCGTCAGGAACGTATCCACGAGGACCTTGGCTCGCCACCATGACATGACACGGGTTATCAGGAACAAGCATTGTCAGCCTTCCTCCGTAAACTCTCCCGTCTTCATAGAGCCGAACGACTTGAGCGTGATTGAAACCTTCATCTGTTGTGATGGTATATCGCATGAAGTGCGGTCTCCACATGACACAGCCTGACTCAATAGAGAACAGTCTGCATTTGGCTTCGATTAGGAATATACGACCGCGTAAATCCTCTGGTGGATTGTCAGGATAGAGTCGTCCAACAGGACCGAAACGTCCGACCATTGTTATGTATCGCTCCCAGTGCTTAGACCAAGACTGGTTTATTTCAAGGTCGGTCAACGTCACTGGTTGTGGAAATTGCTTGATTGGTTTTGTCGCCACCATGTTCATCTGAAAGATCTTGACTTCGTCGCCGAAGTGTTTCCTGAGTTCTGCTCGCAGAAGTTCTTCTGCGAGACAGAGCGAGAACGAACGCTCTGACCTAACTTTTCCGAACATGAGAACCTCCTATCACAGGAGCACTTGGGACAATCCCAAAGCGGTTACCATCTCGGCAACGATTTAGTAGGAAATTATTTTTCCGACCAAATCACTGAAGAGAATGTGATGTAAAAAGGTATCATGTGACAGAGGTGTTGTCAATTGAGGAAGAATAGATTGCGCTATAAAAGATAAAACACTCAAACAAGTTGAGTGTTTTATCTTGGTGCGCTGGGTGGGGATCGAACCCACGGCCACGAGCTTAAAAGGCTCTTGCTCTACCGCTGAGCTACCAGCGCATAAGTTAAGTTGTACTGACGATCCCCAACATGGGTGGGGATATGGCTCTCGCCTAAAACGGCTCGGCCATATTGCGTTCGTTCGCTCGGGATAGTCCAAGCATTTGGCTTGGTCTCTCCCCTCGCTCGCTCGCGCATCGAACCCACGGCCACGAGCTTAAAAGGCTCTTGCTCTACCGCTGAGCTACCAGCGCATTATCCATTTAAAATAAGCGACGAAAATATATCAGGAATTTTATTGTTTGGCAAGAAAATGCCAAGAATGTAATTTTTCACGTTTGCTCAATTAACTCTTGTCGCTTATGATATGTCCGTTAAAGACAACATAATTTAAGATATGAAACGTCCATCAATTTTTACAACAATTCGATCCGCACATCTTGCTCGAGAGCAGTTGCGTCGCGAAGTTATCGCTTTTTCAAATGAAGCATTGAGTCTAAGTAAACGTGCGATATTTGCGCTCCATCGAGATGATCAAGATGCTTCAAAAGCGTTGTTGAAAGAAGCTGACGCATTGTTCGCGAAAAGCGAGAGCTTATTTAAGCGCGTAGAAGGTCTGCGTTTTGAGGGTTCGTATAGAGCCGCTCTTGAAGAATACGCGGAAGCGCTTTTGTTTGAACAGTATTTTTCAACTGGAAAAATTGGTGTTATTCACAAACGAGCGATGGAACCTCTTGTGTATCTTTCAGGACTTTCAGACACAACCGGAGAGATCGTGCGCTATACAATGCGAAACATAACGCATGGAAAAACAGATCGCGTTGTTCACGCACGGGATACCGTTGAGATGATAATTGAATTTATGCTCGACTTGGACGCTACAGGATATTTGCGCACAAAATTTGATCAGGCAAAAGGTAATCTAAAACGTTTGGATGAAATGCTATATGACCTTTCCATCAGGAAATCCGCGGATGCTTGATAGAAATGAAATTAATCTTCTTGAAAAAGAGAACGATGGAATCTATTAACAGCACGAACAAACAGAGCAATGTATTAAACAAAAAAAGATGCGTAAGGAAAACAGATTTTATTCATTCATTATCAAATTTTTTGTTCCTTTTTTTCTCGTGATTCCTTTCATTGGGATACTTACATAAAACGTTGTTCCTTTTCCAACTGTTGAGGTAAACCAAATTTTTCCGTTCATGTAATCAAGCACAGACTTCACGATATATAACCCAAGTCCGTTTCCGTTAGGTGAAAAGATTTTCGCGTTGTCGGCCCTATAAAGTTTTGTGAAAATTTTTTCTTGAGCGCTGAGTGGAATTCCTATTCCAGTATCGCTTATAGTTAGCAAAAGATTATCCTGTTTGTTCTCAAGGCTAAACTTAATTTGCCCGTTTGATTTTGTGTATTGAATCGCGTTTGCTAAAATATTTTGAATGATCATCGCCAATAAGTTGCGATCGTTGATGACGAATTTTTGTGTCAGGTGAAAATTTTTCGTCAGATATTGATTATTTTTTTTGACTCTAGGCATCAGTAATCTTACACACTCGTTTGCTAGTTCTTCCGCGTTGATTTTTTTTGGCTCTATTTTCATTGTCCCCATTTCAATCCTTGAAACATTCAACAGCGCATTAACAAGAGTTATCATGCGTTGATTGGCTATGGAAATTTCTTTTGCGAGTTCAGACTGTCTCTTTGTTAATTGTTGTTCTGTGTGATCCATCAATAGTTCAGTGAACCATTTAATTCCAGTCAACGGTGTCTTAAGCTGATGCGAAGCCAGGGATACAAACTCGCTTTTTGCTTTGTCTATTTGCGCCGCTTGCGTGATGTTTTCGTGCATTCCTACCACATACTCAACTTTTTTATTGACTCCTTTGATTGGAAAAAATACAGAGCGAATACAAATTTCTTTGTCAGGCAATCGCGGGTTTAGTCTATGAGCGTTGTACCAAATTTTTGGAAACTCGACTATCTCACCCTCAAACATTTTTTTGAATAATTTTTTATAGTCGGATTTTAGCAACATTGGATCTTTGAATATGTTGTAATCTGGCGGCGGAGTTGAACCGAAAAGTTGCACGAATGCTTTGTTGATTCTAAAGATATATCCGTCTGATCTTCCAAGAGCAACAGCGTATGGATTCAGATCAATTATGTTTTGCGCCAGCGAAGATTCCTGAGCCAAAGCAATCGCAGATTTTTTACGCGCGCCAATATCATGCGCAACAACTTGAATCGCTGGTTTCCCTTTATATTTTATTGGTACAGCCGATGTCTCAACATCAAACGGTGTGCCATTAAGGCGAAGGAATCTTTCTTCAATCGGAGGAGCTTGTCTGTGTTTCGTCGTCATTTTTTTAATTCTTTTTATGACATCGGCCCGACTTTCTGGATGTACAAAATTTATCACAGGCTTGCCAATCAATTCTTTTTTGTTTTTCGCGCCGAATGATTTTACAGCGGCTTTGTTTACCAACACAATTTTTCCTTGACTGTGCACTGCCACAATGTCCGGCGAAAGCTCAACTAGTGCTGTGTAAAGCGTTTCATTTTCTTTTGCTGTTTTTTCTATTTTAATTGACTGAAGAGCAAACGCTATGTTATTAGCCAGCTCTTTTATCAATTTTATTTCATGAAGATTAAAAATTTTAGGCTCGGGAGAACTTAATACAATAATCGCTGATACCAATTTAGCTCTAATTAATGGAACGAAAATCGTGGATATATCGCCATATTGAATTATACCTTTATGCCACGAGCATAATTTATTGATGTCTAAAAAAGGAGAGGTGAGTTTATTTAATGATATGGTTTTTCGATTCTTTATTACTTGAACAATATGGCAATAAGATTCCATTTGTTTTGTCCAAATAAATTTTTTGAGTTTTGAACGAAGTATTTTAGGGCCAGAACTAGCTACAGGAGTAATAGTTCTTTCATATTCATTGACGATTCCGATCCAAACAAAATTATATCCTCTTGTTTCTCGTAAAATTTCACATGCTTTTTGCAGAAGTATATCTTCATTTTTTTCTTTTACAATTAGTTGATCTATTTTTCTGATTGAATCTAGAAGAGAAGAAAGTTGTTCTGTTAATTTAACATTATCTTTTTCTTTAGTTATGTCTTGTGCGATTGTTAAAAATCCAACACTTTTTCCGTGTTCTGATAAATTTACAAAACTATTTTTAGTGTATATTTCTTTTCCATCTTTTTTTACCCATCTCCATTCCGAAGTTTTAACAGGAAAAGTTTTATTTTTCGCGTATTCCTTCCAAAATTTTTCAAAACGTATTTTACACGAAGGATGAAGAATTTTTTTTTCTGTCAAACACGGTACGTTAATAAATTCTTTCGCGGAATACCCAAAGATTTTTTTGCAAGACGGACTCGCGTATTCGACTTTATTTTTTTTGTTGACTATGAATACCGCGTCTTTTGAATGTTGTAAAAAATTCTTGCAGATCGTATTCGAGCCAATATGTGCAAACCCATTGGTATTTTTTTTACGCATATTTGCAACTTTAATTAGTTATCCACAACTTGAATATATACCTTCAAATCATTTATTTCAATCGTAATAATGGATTTATGGTAAGATTAAAAACATTAAAACTTTATGATTTTTCCATCAACAAATCCGTGGATGTTTGAGAGAAATGAAATTGATCTTCTTGAGGAAGATCTTGACGAAATATATAAACAACACGCGCCATCAATTCGTGGACCGATTTTAAAAATGGAAGGACGCGTGCTTCAGGAACAACTTGAAACTGAAGCTGAATTTGAAGCTGATTTGGCATTGAGAATTGGCCCAGAACATCTTCTTAGTTTAGATTCGTCAGATCGAGAAATAAAAACATTTGCCAAAGAATCTTTGAAAGAAGTTTTGCGCGCTCACACTTTTCGTGATCCGCTTTATGAGCGTGTTTATCTTTGGGCAAAACATGTTGCTCATTATGCGCGTTATTTTTATAAACATGATAAAGTTTATCGCGAAGACGCATTTAGAGCTTTGGTGAATGTGAAAATGATTCCAATCAAACTTGCGTGCGTGCGATCTGAATTTTCACAGCGTGATTCTGTTTTAGGACAAATTGCGAAAAAAGAGCAACGATTGTGTTTGACATATTTCACTCGAACACTTCACGCTTTGCAGAATCTTACGTTTTCTGGAGATGAAGAAGCGATAATTCTTTTTCAGGAAGGGGAGACCCTTCAAGGTCAAGTTCAAAACGAGCGTTTGTAGGCTTACTCTATATGAATCGTCCATGTGTTACTGCAATCATTCCAGCCTTTAACGAGGAACAAACTATCGAAAATGTAATTCGTCCGCTTGTTGCTTCGCCACTTGTTGATGAGGTTTTTGTTATTTCTGATGGATCGACAGACAACACAAAAGAAGTCGCTGAAAAAGCTGGTGCAAAAGTTTTGAAAATACAACGAACCGGAAAAGGAGGAGCTATGATGTATGCTGTTGCGCAAACTAACTCACCAATTATTGCTTTTTTTGACGCTGATCTTGTTGGACTTACAGAGGAACACGTTGAAACGCTTTTGGTTCCAGTAATAAATGGTGGGCTTATGATGAATGTTGGGATCCGTGATCGTGGAATTTTTTGGACAGCAATTTCTCGGCACCTTCCGCTTATTTCTGGCGAGCGCGCAATGAATCGCCGAGTTTTTGAAAGTGTCCCTCCTGAATTTATACATGGATTTATGGTTGAAAGCGCGTTGAACTATTTTTGTAAGTTACATAAGTGGCGCTTTGGATCGGTCGTGATGCATGGCCTGACTTTTCGTCGAAAATATAAAAAAGTCCCAATACCGCTCGCTGTGGTACAATATATAAGTATGTTTTGGCAGGTCGGAATTGCGATGCTGACAGTAAGGCTCGCAAAGTTGTTTGGGAGAAATAAATAGACGTCAGGTCTCCTTTGACTCCATTGACTCATTTGACTTTTTTCTATGTCCCTTGACTTGTCCTCAATCTACAATTTTCAAGATGCCATGGTAACGGTGATGGGTTTAGGTCGATTCAAACAAGGAAGCGGAGTCGGCGCCGCGAAGTGGCTCATGCGTCACGGCGCTCAAATTGTGATTACGGATCTTAAAACTGAAGCTGAACTCAAAGAGTCTGTTGAAGAAATTACAAAGTGGTATAGTCAATACAAAAAAGAATACAAAGATCGTTCAATTTATTCTCCGATTTTTGTTTTGGGAGAACATCACGAAGATGATTTCACAAATGTTGATTTGGTTGTTCAAAATCCGGGTGTTGCTCGCGAGTCAAAGTTTGTTCAACTTGCTAAAGAAAACAACATTCATGTTGAAAGCGACATATCTTTATTTTTTAGATATTGTCCGTTTCCAATTTTTAGTGTGACAGGTACAAGAGGAAAATCCACAACAACCGCTCTCTTGGGTGAAATGTTAAAAACAATTCATCCAAAAACAGTTGTTGCAGGAAACATAACTCGTTCACCACTTGAAGATCTTGATTGGTTGCTTGAGGAAAAAGCGCCGGTTCCAATCGTGCTTGAATTATCATCATGGCTTTTGGAAAGTATTGAAGGGCTTGGAATTGGTCCGCAGATCGCGCTTTTGACAAATGCGTATCAAGATCATTTGGACCGTTACGATTCTTTCGAACATTATCTTTCAGCAAAGGAACTTATTTTCAAAGAACAGAAACCAGATCAAATCGCTATTCTGAATGCCGATCAGGAACTTATGGACGGAATTGCGTCTCGTGTTTCATCAAAACGCGTTTATTGGTTTTCATCAAAGCCGTTGGTTTCTGAAAAGACAGGCGTGTTTCGTGAAGGCGATTCTTTGATTCGAAAATTAAACGGACAGCAAGTCGAGTTCGCGCACGTGCACGATATTAAAATTTTGGGAGATCATAATATGATGAACGCGCTTAGTGCTTCTTTGGTCGCGCATTTTTCTGGTGTGACAGACGAAAACATTCATCAAACTTTGAAAACTTTTGCAGGACTTCCAGGACGTCAACAAATAATCGCTGAAATTGAAGGAGTGATGTTTGTCAATGACACAACTGCGACTTCACCTGACGGAACCATCGCGGCGCTTAAGCGTTTTGGAAATGGTGGAAATATAATTTTGATCGCGGGTGGCTCGTCAAAAGGGTTGGCGATGAGCGATCTTGCAAAAGAAATTCGTGAGCAATGTAAACAAGTCGTGCTGTTTGAAGGAACAGCGCTTGAGCAATTCGCACAAACAATCGGAGAAGGAATTCCAATGACAAGAGTAAACTCGATGCAATCAGCGATTGATTCTGCTCGTAGTGAAGCAAAACTTGGAGACGTGATTTTGCTTTCACCAGGGACCGCGAGTTTTGGTATTTTCAAAAACGAGTTTGATCGCGGTGATCAGTTTAACGCAGTGGTGGAGGCTCTAAAAACTGTATGATCAAATCAGTTGTTCGCAGATTCGTTCCAAAACCACTGATCAGTGCTTATCATTTTGTGTTTGCGCACATCTCAACTTTTATTTATAGGCATCCATCAAAGCAACTGACTGTAATTGGTGTAACTGGAACAAATGGAAAATCAACGACAGTTCAATTTATTGGTCGGATTTTGGAGCACTTGGGAGAGCGTGTTGGATGGACCACGACAGTTGGATTTAAGATAGCGGAGCGCGAATGGGTCAATGACAAAAAAATGACAATGCTTGGGCGTTTTCAAACTCAAAAAATGTTGCGGCAGATGGTAAAAGCCGGATGTCGATATGCTGTTATTGAGACTTCTTCACAAGGTATCGCTCAATATCGTCATGTTGGAATTAGATATGACGTTGCTGTATTTACAAATTTAACTCCAGAACATCTTGAATCGCATGGAGGTTTTGAGGCATACAAACAAGCAAAAGGAAAATTGTTTGAAAATGTTGAACGCGCGAAGGTTGTAAATCTCATGGACGAGCACGCGGAATATTTTTTATCTTTCCAATCAGGAGAGTCTTGGGGATTTGGATATGAAGAAGAAGGTCTGAAAGGTCAGAAAGGTCTGATAGGTGAGAAAAAACCAGTGAGAACTATTTGGGCTGAACATGTTCTGTTTGAAAAAACGGGAACGAAGTTTGAAATTCACGGTTTGAAATTTTATTTCAAACCAATCGGACGATTCTATTTTGAAAATGTTCTCGCGGCAATAACAACATGTCGAGTGCTTGGTCTTTCACTTGAACAGATTCAAGATGCTGTCGAGCGCCTTGAACCAATTCCAGGACGTTTGGAAGTTATTGATGAAGGTCAACCGTTTTCTGTAATTGTTGATTACGCGCCTGAACCAGCCTCTCTTTCAGCGAGCTATGAGGCTTTGAAGCTTATTGGCTATAATCGTTTTATCCATGTTCTTGGTTCGACTGGCGGTGGGCGAGATGTTGCGCGAAGAGCAATTTTGGGACAAATGTCAGCTACAAATGCCGATATCATGATTGTTACAAATGAGGATCCTTATGATGATGATCCAATGGAAATAATAAACAACATTGCAGATGCCGCAGTTAAAGTTGGAAAACAAGAAAATATAAATTTATTTCGCATCCTTGATCGAGAGGAAGCTATAAACAAAGCGATCGCAGTCGCGCAACCAGGAGATTTGGTTTTGTTAACAGGAAAAGGAAACGAGCCTGTTATGGCCGTTGCTGGAGGAAAAAAAATTCCATGGGATGACCGGGTTGCCGCTCGCAAAGCATTGCATAGTCTGTAATTTTAGTCCTTTCCGACTTTTACGACTTTTCAGACCTTTCCGTCCTTGTTCTACTATGAAATCTCGCGCGTTTGAATTAAAACCTCACGAAGAAATTCTCGAAACAGTTCGGACATCTCTTGTTCCGAGCTTGCCGCGTTTTCTTTTGTTTATTTTTTGGATTCTTGTGCCGTTCTTTTTTCTGTTTCCATTATTTCGCGAAGGTGTTGGCGGCGTGATTGTTTTTTTCGGGTTACTAATTTCAGGAATGGTTTTATTTTTGCGCGAGTATACACGTTGGTCCGGAACCCAACTCATTATCACAGATAAGAGAATCGTTGATATTGATCGCCGCGGTTTTTTTGATCGTGTTGTTACAGAAGCGACATATCGTCAAATAGACGAAGCGAGCTACCGAGTGAAAGGTTTTTTCGCAACGGTTTTTCGCTATGGAACTATTCGACTTTTGTTGAACGGGTCAAGTGCGGACATCGAGTTTGCTCGCGTATTTCGTCCATCGCGAGTTCATAATTTAATCAACGATCTTAGAGAAGAACATAACGCAGTTGCTACAAATGACGTCATATAGACAATCATTTATTTCAAGACTGATTCGATGGCGCTTTTTAGTTGTCGTTAATGTTGTGATAATCGTTTTTCTTGGATTAACTTTTGGAAGGGAATTTTTTCGTTCTCGCGAGATACAGTCTGAAATAAATAAATTACAATCTCAAGCTGACACACTTGCCGCGCGTAACATTGCGCTTAGCGAACTTCAAACAGCAATTCAAACAGAGTCGTTTATTGAACGCGAAGCTCGTTTGAAATTGGGAATGAAGAAGCCAGGAGAGGAAGTTGTGGTGATACAAGAAGGGGGAGAGGGAGATAAGGGGCGAGTGGGGGAGGAAGAGAATGATCCGTTGAATTTGGTTCTTGATGATCAATCTGAATTAACGCGAATTGCGAATTCAACAAAATGGTGGTATTACTTCTTTGATAAAAAAACATTTGATTCAATAAGTAAATATGAAAATTGAAAAATCAGAAGCTGAACCTTCGGAGCAAATTTCGTCCATTTCACTCAAAGACACAAAATCGCTCAGGCCTTTTTTTGTTTTGTTTTCTTTGCTTGGTCTATTAGTTATTTTATCAGTGCTTGTTTATCGTCTGCCAACAACGAATCCTTTTGTAAAAACAGTTTCGTTTATTATTCCATTTCCAGCAGTAATGGTTGACGGATCTATAATTACGATGAGAACTTATATTCTTGAGCGTGAAGCGCTGGCGCAATATCTTAAAAATTCTGGAACCACTGAACCTCCGTCCAATGATGTTTTACAACAAACGATTTTAGAGGCTTTGGTCAATAAAACGGTAATTCGCAAACTCGCATCGCGGTATGGAGTGAAATTGGATCAGGCTTCGGTTGAGAAGTATTATCAAGATGTTGTTGCTGGACAGTCCAGTGAAGACGATTTTACAAAAGAACTTTCTGAAACATTTGGTTGGAGTAAAACTGATTTCAAAAAAAGAATTGTTGAATCAATCGTGCTTGCTTTACAGATGAGCGATTTTGTTTCTAAAGACGAAACATTACAAGCGCCGGTGCGTGAAGAAGTTGAGCAGGTTTATGGCCGTTTGAAAGCTGGTGAGGATTTTCTTACAGTATCCGCAACGTCTTTTGAAAATGATCTTGGATATCAAAATGTTGCTGACCTTCCTGAAGAATGGAAAGTTGTGAAAGATTTACCGGTTGGAGTTTTGTCAGAAATTATTGAACTTGAGCAAAATTATGTAATTGCAACAATTACAGATCGAATTGAAGCCGCTGAAGATTCACAAATTCACTTGATGACTGTGATGATTCCAAAAATAACACTTGAGAATTTGGTCTCGGAGTATTTATCAAACGCGAAAGTGAGATATTTCGTGAAATAAAAAAACACTCACGTAAAGTGAGTGTTTTTTTTGGAGCCGAAGGCGGGAATCGAACCCGCGACCTTTACTTTACGAAAGTATTGCTCTACCAACTGAGCTACTTCGGCAAAATTTTTTTGGAGCGGGATACGGGAATTGGACCCGCGTCTCTAGCTTGGGAAGCTAGCATACTACCACTGTACTAATCCCGCGATTCGTTTATTGACCATTGATATACTATGTTCGTAAGCTAAATTATATTCCCTGAGCCTGTCGAAGGGAATAATGTGCAAAATAATATTTACTGCCTTCGACGATGCTCAGGCAATAATTAGAGTTTTTCAACAGTCTCATTTCATCACTTGTTCAAGATCGTGACGCAGAGTATCATATTGATATACCTTCTTCAACTTCTTAAATTTCTATCATGATTCTTTTCAAAAACGTTTCAAAAATATATCCGCCGAACATTGTTGGAATTGAAAGCGTGAGTTTGAACATCAAACCAGGTGAATTCGTTTCTATTGTCGGACAAAGCGGAACAGGCAAGTCGACGCTTGCCAAACTTTTGTTTGCTGAAGAACGTCCAACGCGTGGGAAAATTGAAATCGGCGGTTGGGATATCACAAATATAAAAAATCACGAAGTTCCGATGCTTCGACGCCAGATCGGAGTCGTGTTTCAGGATTATAAATTGCTTCAAAGAAAAACTGTGTATGAAAATGTTGCGTTTGCGCTTCAAGTTGCTGGCGCACCGCCTCACCGTATTCGCGAAGTCGTCCCGCTTGTTCTTAACATCGTTAATCTTCACGATAAACACGGCCGCTATCCAAATCAGCTTTCAGGAGGAGAACAACAACGAGTTGCAATTGCTCGTTCGCTTGTTCATCAACCAAAAGTTTTGGTCGCTGATGAACCGACTGGAAATCTCGACACACTTAACGCGCGCGAGATAATGGATTTACTCGCGAAGATAAATGAGTTCGGAACGACTGTTGTACTTGTTACACACGATCGTGACATGGTGAATCGTTTACGACGTAGAGTTATTACTTTGGAAGATGGAAAAATTTCTTCAGATGTTGAAGAAGGTCGCTACAAGTTATAATTATGTTTATATCAACTTATCGAGTCACAAAATTTGCTTTTCAAAATTTTTGGAGAAATTTTTGGTTATCAGTTATCACAATCACGATGCTTGTGATGACGCTTCTCACTGTAAACATTTTGATCATTTTGAATTTTGTAACCAATCAAGCAATTCAAACTATTGAAGATCGTGTAGAAATTTCCGTTTATTTTCACGGGTCAGCTCCGCAAACAACCATTGATAATGCTGTCGATTATTTAAGATCACTCTCACAAGTTAAAGACGTTCAAACTGTCAGCGCGCAAGAATCGTTGGATAGATTCATTTTGATCCATAAACAAGACGAGGCAATAGTTGCTTCACTTGAAGAAATAGGTGGCAATCCTTTTGGACCATCTTTGATTGTTAAAGCACAGAATGTTTCAGATTTTGATTTTATTTTGAAAGCGCTTGAAAATCCGAAATTCAGTGATTCTATTCGCCAAAAAGATTTTTCAAATTATTCGGATGTTGTGACAAGAATCAAAAACACAACCGATCGCGTTCGCACATTTGGAGTTGCGTTAAGTGTGATATTTTTGCTGATTGCAATTTTGATCGTGTTTAATACCGTTCGCATGAGCATCTTTATCCACAGGGAAGAAATTGGAATCATGAAACTCGTCGGCGCTTCTGACCGTTTTGTACGTGCACCGTTTTTTCTTGAGATGATTTTGTTAAGTCTGATTTCGATTTTTGTAATTCTATTGATTGTGTATCCGTTGATCGCGATATTTGAACCGAAGTTCGGATTTTTTATTGGTGGCGAGTCAATCGGTCTTGTGAATTATTTTGAACAAAACGGTTTGATGATTTTTGGTCTGGAGTTTGTTGGTTTGGTTTTGTTGACTTTGTTTTCGACAGGATTGGCAATGAGGAAGTACTTGAAAGTATAAAACCTCCAGAATTGTTGCGTCACTTTCGCTTCGTAATGCATCCAATTCTAGAGGTTTTATGGTTCCCAGGCGTGGATTCGAACCACGATACTGGGCTTCAAAGGCCCATGTCCTGCCATTAGACGACCCGGGATCGATGTCGAGAATTGTAATCAAAAATAGTTATCGTGGCAAGTAATTTGAAGTCAAATGAGTCAATGAAGTCAATCTGGTCTACTATATTGACTGACTTGACTCCAAGACTCCATGACTCTGTGCTATACTTTTTCCATATGAAACCAACTTGTCTTTTCATCGGACGATTCCAACCGTTTCACAACGGTCATCTTATGGTAATAAAAGGAATGACAAAAGTTTGCGGTAAAATTTTGATTGGAATTGGAAGTTCTGAAAAAAGTGGTTCAGAGGAAAATCCGTTCACTGCTTCTGATCGCAAAGAAATGATTCAACGCGCGCTTCAAGCCGAAGATATAATTCCAATGTTTGATGTTGAGTTTGTTGAACTTCCTGATCATGAAGATGACGCAAAATGGACAGAACATGTTTTAGAACGCGTTGGACGAGTTGATAAAATTTGGACTGGAAATGAGTGGACAAAGAAATGTTTTGAAGGAAAAGTCGAAGTTCAATGGATAAAAGAGGTTCCTGGTTTTTCATCAACTGATATTCGTGCTTTAATCAAAAAAGACGGAGATTGGGAAGAAAAAGTGCCAGAAGAGGTTTATCGCTATATTTTAGCCATGAGAACTTGACTATATTTCAGTTTTCCAGTAAATAAGAAGGTCCATCGGGCCTTCTTTTGGTTCGTTGGAATTACTTCAACTGTCTGAAACAGACGGGGGAGACAATGGCAGAACAAAGCAGGTTACCAATTTCTTTTCTTCTTGACGCACGACTTGAAGAAGTCTTGTGTCAAATCCTAAAAATCGATCCAGCAGAATGGAGAGCCACAACAGCTTTGTGGGCATCTGGCAATGCGTGGACGATTCACAAGATTCCCAAGAAAAAGGGACACAGGACGATTCACGCTCCGTCAGATCCGCTCAAGAAAGTTCTTCGCGCGCTTTTGACGCAGTTCATTCAAGGGATTCCGGTTCACTTGGCTGTTCATGGGGCACATCCTGGAACGAGTATCGTGACAAACGCTCGCGCGCATGTGGGCGGGAAAGCGTTTTATCTTCTTGATCTCAAGGACGCGTTTCCGACAGTGAATCGCAAGCGATGTTCCGCGATTTTCGGACCAACGTTCACTGGTTACATCACTGTTGTGACTGGTCTTCCAGAACAGGATGGAAAACGACTGGCAGAGACTTTCGTTGATCTGCTCATCGTTGACGATGTTCTTCCGCAGGGATTTCCAACTTCTCCAGCAGTGCTCAATGTTCTGCTGGGACAAGTCGATCGAAACATCTCGCAACTTCTTCGATCAGCTTCTGCGACTGAAGGAGTAGTTTACAAGTACACTCGGTTTGTTGACGATCTCACAATCTCTTCAAGCGATGAAGTGATACCAAAAAAGCTTCGTCAGAAAATTCGTCAGGCTGTGAGGTCTGATGGTTGGACCATTCAGGGCACGAAGGTTTCTTACTTTGGTGATGGCGCTGAAGGTGACGAAGAACGGACAACGAAGTATCCTGAAGTTACGGGAATCATCCCGAATCAGGACGGCCGGCTGACGATTCCGCGACCGCGGTTGAATAAGTTCCGCGCGATTCTGCACAATCTCTTGGAGGTTGCAGACAAGCGTCAATCTGGTGATGAAGAAGCTCTCAAGGCTGTTAAAGCACAGATGGAAAAGGATGTCGTAGCATTCAGGAAAAGAGGAATCAGTCTTGACTCGAACCTTTCACCAGACAAGTTTTATGCTCGCGAGTGGCCTTTGACAACGCGCGAACATCGCTTGCTAGTCGGGATAGTTGGATTCGTTAGTATGGTGTACGACCAGAAGCTTCCGAGCTCGATCCGCGAGTTGTACATCAAAGCAAAAACACAGTTCCGAATTGGAACTCGTGACATAAGTCAAGGTCATGCGTATTCGTTCGTTAAGGAAACGGAATAATCAATCAAGACTCGTCAAGAACGCGTGCAACACGCGTTTGAGAGTTTGGAACGAGGGATTTTCTCTCGCTTTGGACTGCTGGCGCACCGCTTCGCTATGGCGCCATTGTCCAACCGTGTGACACTGTCCACTCGAGGACTCGCGTCCAGCGTCACTCGGCCGCTATCCATTGTGCTGTTTCTGTGCTGAACTTGAACCTAATCCTACTCGAAAGAGTAGGAGACAAACTCTAATCAGAGCGCGTGTTACACGCGCTTGAGAGTTTGAAGACAGACGCACATTCGGACTCGCACTGGGACGGCCACTTCGTGTACGTCCCAGCGCGCCGACTTTGCGGACGCTTCGCAAGACCTGTCCTCAAAGCCGTGCGTCCTTCCATGGTTCTTGACTCGTCAAGAGCGCGTGCAACACGCACTTGAGAGTTGGGAGCGTGGGATACTCCCGCGCTTTTGACCCCGGATCCCTTGGCTCCGGGGTCAACCACGATTACGTCAGAGACCGTAATCGTGGCCGCCTTCCATTGCGCTGATCTTTACTGCGGTGCCTATTCGTTATGAGTCGGCACCGCTTTTTACACCAGGGTTTTACTTGTGTCATTGCGAGGAGTCGGACGACGAAGAGATCTCTTTTTTGAAGAGATTGCTTCGCTCTCGTTGGTCGCTCGCAATGACAATGTGTAATATTTTGATGTGAGGAGATGTTCATTCAAATCTGTTTAGAAAGGCAGAAACATGACAACAATCGGGACAGAATACGAAGTCGTTTTCGTAGATCAAGACGGAACAGTCACACCAACTCTCGCAAGCGGTAAGAGCGCGGGAAAAGTCGAAGTGAGAAATCTTGAATCGTTCGCAGATCGAATCTGCGCAAACGCGCGTTTCGCGGCAAGCCTTATTGAAGTGAAAGGTCCTGCACGTTGTCCAACTCATGTTGTTGTTCATCTTGAACGGCAAATCATCTCGATTGATGGCAAAGGTCTTGGCGCGGATTTCTGGATTCGTCCGGAAACTCTCGTGCTTATCGAAGCTGACATTCATTTTGGTCGAAGCATTCGACTTGTCGGTCCAAAAGGCTCTGGCAAAACAACGTTCGCACAGATTCTTGCGAAAGTGCTCGGCGATGTGCCGTTCATCAAAGTTGATGGAACAGGAATTTTCAAACCAAAGGATCTGTTCGGGGCCGAGTCAGCGGAAAACGGTTCGACAAAGTGGGTTCCTAGCGACCTCATGTTGTTCATCGAACAACATCGCTCAAGCAAACAGTGGCCAAAAGCAATTGTGTGCTTGGATGAGTTTTCGCGCATGGGTCACAGCATGGGGCCGTTCCATCCATTGTTCGATCATACCGGTCAGTACTCGTTCACAACAACCGATGGAACAATCGTGATTGACGGTCTGAAAGGATTCATTTTCATTCTGACTGACAATCCGGTAGGACCGGGATACATCGGAAATCAGTCGCTTGATTCTGCAATGGGCGATCGAGTTGAAGAATACGAGTTCACATATCCGCCTCCGGAATGGGAAATTCCATGGCTTGTTGGTAAGACAAAGATCAGCGAGACTGAAGCGATTCACATAGTGCAAGTCGCAAACGAGATTCGTACTCTTGCGACCGAACAGGCATGGGATCAGGGTGGACCTTCTCCGCGTCGCACACTTCGTTCTGCAGAAGACGTTTCAATCGGCAAACCAATGGCACTCGCGATTGGCGCGCGCATTATTGCGCGTTACCCTGGTGGGGATGCAGAGTCACCTCGACTCGTGATCGAACAACGATTGAAGAGCGCGAATCTGCTCAATGATCGTAACAGCGGCATCCAAGCTGTTGTAAACGTCGCTGATATTGGGGCGCCGAAAACATGAAGCAAACCATTTGGGTGACGTTTTCGATCACTGACGGACACCACTCCTCGATTCGTGTTCACACAGAAGATCCAAAAACAGCAGGCGCGTATGCTGTGCAAGTTGAATATCGAGAAAGTGAAAGCTGGACGGATATTTCCAGCCGTGCAATTACGCTGGCCAAGATCAGGCGCGAGTCTGAACCATTGTCCAATGTAATTTCATCCTCGAATTCAACACAGCCTGTTCAGTTAAGGCTTGTTTCACAACAGCCAGCACCACCTCCGGAACCAGTGTTTGAACCGTCTGACATTGAACCGTTTGTGGATGAGATGCTTGCTCGAATACTCGCGATCGCAGAAGGTGGCGTACGTCTTGAACTTGTAGGAAACGGAACAGCTTCAACAGACTGCTGTTCTGTAATCAATTTCAATCCGGAACCATTCTTGCAAGGTCAGATCGAAGCCGGTTTTGGACGAGGTTTGCACGAGGCAGGGCATATTCGCTACGATCGAAATGGAGCCGCTCTTCTTACTCGAGCGCAAGAAGAAGGCGGAGATGTACTTGCCAACATCCTCAACCTGATAATGGATCGTCGAGCTGATGACAAACAGGTGAAGGAATTTCCAGGTAATAAAGATCCTATTTTCAGACGGCTTGGTTACTTGCTTCCGGGTGAATCCAAAGATTCCAAGACCGGAGAGACAATCAAGAGTTTGAACGGAACTTCGCTTGGGTGTGAGACGTCAGTGTTCATCGATTTCGTTTACGCGATCAAGAAACGAACAAGACCGAAACACGCTATTGTGTGCAGATGTGTAAACATTGCGCTTCGAGCAGTCAGGCGCGTGAACGCACACAAGTGTCGTTACGAATGTCTGCTTACAGCTTCCAAACACATCCTTCAAATCTTGCGTGATAACGCGACAGAGGAAGATAAAAAACGAGAGCAGGAAATTTTTGAAAGCGAGCAGAACTTTAAACAGTTTATGCAAGCTCTTCAGAAAGCGATTTCTGGAAACAGGTCTGATCCTAAACTCGCAAGACTGTTTCGACAGATGATGGCAAGCAAGCTGTCAATCCGTCGAAGAAAGAGTCTTGCTGTTCTTCCAAGCCAATTGGCTGTTGTCTCTAAAAAGACTGGATCAGGAGCTGGAAAATTTTTTGGCTCTGGTGCAGGCGCTGGAAAGACACTTCCAGTTGTGAAGGTTCCACCAAATCCAGTTGCGTATCGTCCGATACTTTCAAAAGTCAGATCGCAAGTTCGCGGTTTGAGTGAAATCATTCAGCGTTTGAGTATTCCAGAAGTGCATCGGCTAACTGGCTTGACGCGCGGGGAATTCGATATTGAAGCTCTACCTATTCTTGTGACTGGCCGAGGCGACTGTATGCAGATCGAACTGCGTGAACAGCGTCTTGATGTCGGAATTGCATTCCTGTCTGACGTTAGCGGATCAATGTCAGCTTTGAACGCTGCAACAGAACTCGCTGTTGCGCTCAACGAGGCGATTCTTCCACATTATCGCTCTGTTGAGTCAGCTTTCTTTGCCTTTCACGATCAAGTGTTTGACTGCGGTTCTGCGCAAGCGAACAATGGGATCGCTGGCGTTGAATGCAGAGGTGGAACACAGGAGGAACTTGGAATCCGTGTGGCAGGAAACTGGCTACAAGGGATTCGGCGACCACGCAAACTTCTCATCACAACGTGCGATGGCGCGCCTGCACATATTGCGGCAGTGAAAAAAGAAACTGACGCGCTTCTCGCGCGTGGCATTCTTCCGATGAGGATTCTGGTCGGTATAGATATTGCGCCACGAACGTATCCAATTGAGCTTTTCTTTGACTCATGGAACGAGCTCAACAAAGAGCTGGTTAAAGTTTTCACAGCGGTCGTTCTGGCCGCTCGCACTGCGTGAGGTTTATCCTCGCGCTTTTTTTGTTGGGAAGTGAGCCTTTAGCCATTAGCCGTTAGCCAATAACCCTTTATAACTTTTCAACACCACAGCTGAAGCCGTGGGCTACAATTTCATACAACCTTTCTGACAATTGACAATAAAAGTTCAAAATGCTAGTCTTGAGCGTTAGTTTTGTACCTTCAAACCAACAAACATGGAGAAATATCTCATGAAAGATGTTCAATGCGCAACAAACTTAATAACCGGCGAACAAGTCGGAACAATTTGCACTATCATCGAACACGCGATTCCGATTGAAAGACTTTCCAACGTTGACGCTCACGCGATCATAAAAAATCGTAAGGCGTTTGCCGCAGATATCAGACGCGTGTTTTTAAAAAAATACATTCCGAAGTATAGAGCTGGATCCCCATCACAACGATCAACCAGTGTTGCTGCTCAAAACATACCAGCTGACAATGTGGAATTTGAACTTACTCTTGACGCTGATGAGATACAGCCGGAAGACTGTTGTAAAGGAATGACAGGGTGGAAATATTCCGGCGTTACGATTATTGGGAAATACACCCGTCGTTTCAAGCTTGTTCGAATCGGACGTTTCGGTAACATTGAATCTGTCAGGAGACAACTTCAGTCACATGGCAGGATTCCACATTGTCAGTGGTTGATTGCTTTCATGACAAAGTATCGTCAACACGACAATGAAGGTCCGATTGGGATCTGCGATTCAAGCTGGGAACTCGATAAACGTCCTGATACTTATATTCCCAGCTACTTTAACAAGATTGGCAACGTTCACTTCAGTAGAGCTGACTTAGCAAAAGATGATACATGGCGATGGCTTGTCGAAGTGATAGTGAGGGATTCTAATGAAGCATGACTATGAGGTTAAGCCAATCAGTGGTGAACTACTTGCTGACATTTTCGCGATTATAGTTAGCGAGTTTCCAAATATGACTTTTGACGAAGCACAAGCCATCATCGATAATGGCGATGCTTTTTCAAAAGAAATTGAACGCGCATGTTTGCGTAATTGCGCGTGGAATCACTATATTTCTTGACTCACAAGATCGATCTGATCACGTGAGTTTTTTATTTGTTCGACGTTTGTTCGTACTTGTGGTATCGTTATAATGAAGATATATTTGCTCACCTCATCCCATAGAGTTTCAACTCGATGGGAAATTTGATTTATGGAATTTAAACTTCGCTCTAAATTTCAACCTGCCGGTGATCAACCAAAAGCCATTGAGCAACTAATGGTCGGTGTTCGAGCTGGAAATCGCGCTCAAACTTTGCTTGGAGTTACCGGTTCTGGAAAAACTTTTACGATTGCGAATGTGATCGAACAAATTCAGCGTCCGACACTTGTGATTGCGCACAACAAAACACTTGCGGCTCAACTTTGCAACGAGTTTCGAGAATTTTTTCCAGAAAACTCTGTCGAGTATTTCGTAAGTTATTATGATTACTATCAACCTGAAGCATACATGCCGCGAACCGATACATACATTGAAAAAGAATCAATGATAAATGAGGAGATTGATCGTTTAAGACACGCGGCAACGCAAGCGTTGTTAAGCAGAAGAGATGTTATTGTTGTCGCATCAGTTTCTTGTATTTATAATTTGGGAAGTCCGGAAGCGTATGAGAATGAAATGTTACATGTTGGAATTGAAGAAAATGCCCAGATGTCCAAGATGGCCCAGATGTCCAAGAGGGAGGAATTGATGAGACGACTTGTTGAAATGCAATTTGAACGAACGAACTCTGATTTAACTCGCGGACATTTTCGAGTTCAGGGCGATGTGCTTGAGATAATGCCGATGAATGAAGAAATTATCTATCGTTTGTTGTTTGAGCAAGATTATGTAAATTCGATTCATGAACTTGATCCAATAACGAGGAAACTTCGAAAGGCAGTTAATAACATTTGGATTTTTCCAGCTAAACATTATGTTGTTTCAAGTTCAAAACAAAAAAGTGCGATTCGCGCGATTCGCCAGGAACTAAAAAATCGTTTGGAAGAATTAGAAAAGTCTGGACAAATTCTTGAGGCAGAACGATTGAGTCGACGCACACGATATGATCTTGAGCTCATCGAACAAATCGGTTATTGCAATGGAATTGAAAATTATTCACGTTATTTCGACGGGCGTTCGCCAGGCGAAGCTCCAAAAACACTCATCGATTATTTTTCGAAAGATTTTTTAACTATCATTGATGAGTCTCATGTGACTGTTCCTCAAGTTTCCGGAATGTACAATGGGGATCAGGCTCGAAAAAAAACTTTGATCGAGCATGGTTTTCGTTTGCCGTCAGCGCTTGATAATCGTCCGCTTCAGTTTAATGAGTTTGAAAAAAAGATTGGTCAGGTAATTTTTACAAGCGCGACGCCAAGTGTTTACGAAAAAAAAGTTTCTCAACAAGTTGTTGAGCAAGTTATCCGTCCAACAGGGCTTGTTGATCCAAAAATTACAGTGCGTCCTATCACACCGACAGACTCAAACGATGGCCAAGTTGGTGATTTGATAAAAGAAGTCGAAAATCGTGTTCCAAAAAAGGAACGTGTGCTCGTCACAACTCTTACAAAAAAAATGGCGGAAGATTTGACGGAGTTCTTAAAAGAAAAAAATATCAAAGTTCAATATCTTCATTCTGATGTTGAAACTCTTGATCGCATCACGATTCTTTCTGATTTGCGAAAGGGCGCGTATGACGTTGTGATTGGTGTGAACCTGCTTCGTGAGGGATTGGATCTGCCTGAAGTAACGCTCGTCGCGATTTTGGATGCTGATAAAGAAGGTTTTTTGCGCTCAGAAACGTCGATCATTCAAACAATTGGACGCGCGGCTCGTAATATAAATGGAGAAGTTATTTTGTACGCGGATCAAATGACAGGATCGCTCAAACGCGCGATTAAAGAAACAGATCGCAGACGCAAAATTCAAATCGAATATAATAAGACACATCACATAACTCCGCAAAGTATTCAAAAAGAAATCAAGGATATTCGAGGCAATCTTGGAGGAGAAAAACAGGAAACATCGGAACGAATTTTAGAGCTTGAGCTAACTGCCGAGCCACACGAAATTAAACAAGTAATTAAAGAAAAAGAGCAAGAAATGAAAGAAGCGACGCGGATGTTGGATTTTGAAACCGCGGCGATTTTGAGAGATGAAATTGATTTGTTAAAGAAATAATTTGATATCTCAACCACTCCATCGAATTGATGGAGTGGGGTGGTGGTCCCGAGCCAGGGCAAAATTACTGGCACATCGAAATAAATCGATGGTGGACTCAACGGGATTTGAACCAGTAATTCTCGTTGTCAAAGCGAGTGAAGTTACCAGTTACTTCAATGAGCCCTTTTGGCTCGGGTAAACAAAAAGATCCCCCAGAATAAACAGGAGGATCTTAATGTGACAACGAGAATATTTTTCTTCACTCACTATTTATATTCAATCATATTGAGCTATATTTGTCAAACTTTATTTGTGGATATATATATGCAAGATAAAATAATAATCAAGGGCGCGAGGGAACATAATCTAAAAAATATCTCGCTTGAACTTCCGCGCAACAAGTTGATTTGTTTTACGGGAGTTTCCGGTTCCGGAAAATCAAGTTTGGCTTTTGATACAATTTTCGCAGAAGGTCAAAGACGATATGTCGAATCTCTGTCCGCATATGCTAGACAGTTTTTGGGTCAAATGGAAAAACCAGACGTTGATGAAATTGAGGGTTTGTCTCCGGCGATTTCGATTGATCAAAAAGCGCATTCCAACAATCCGCGCTCAACTGTCGCGACAATTACTGAAGTCTATGATTATTTGCGTGTTTTGTTTGCGAGGATTGGCCAGCCACACTGCGTGAAGTGCGGAAAAGAAATTCAAAAACTCACAAATGAAGAAATGGTGGATGTCGTGTTGGGGAAGGTCCGAGAAGACCAAAAGGACCAAGATGGAAGAAAGGGATCGATAAAAATTCTCGCGCCGGTCGTACTTGGGCGGAAAGGCGAGTACTATCAATTGTTATACGATTTGTATAATTCAGGTTTTGCGCGAGTGAGGATTGATGGAAAAGAATTTCGTTTGGATCAGCACATTAAACTTGCTCGTTATCAACAACATACAATCGAAGTTGTGATTGATACAATTCCAGTTCCTGTCATCCTGAGCGAGCATCAGCGAGTCGAAGGATCTCTTTTGGATTTTCGTCAGCGTCTTGCAGAAGCATTGGAAACTGCTGTTAATCGAGGCAACGACGTAGCGACTATCGTTTATCCAGATGGTAATGAACAACTTTTGTCTTCAAAATATAGTTGTCCAAAAGACGGATTTTCTTTTCCGGAAATAGAGCCGCGTTTATTTTCGTTTAATTCTCCACACGGGGCTTGTGAACAATGCGGGGGTCTTGGAACTGCGGAACTTTTTAGCGAAGAGCTTTGTGGAAAATGTACTGGCGCGCGTTTGCGAAACGAAGCTTTATTTGTTCGTGTTGGTAATAAATCGATCGTTGATGTTGTAAAAATGTCGATTGATGACGCGACAAAATTTGTTCAAAATCTCAAATTGACAGAAAAACAAAAAGAAATTTCAAGTTCGATTTTGAAAGAAATTCAAAATCGTCTTCAATTTATGATGGATGTTGGATTGCATTATCTTTCACTTGATCGTATGGCTGGTTCACTTTCCGGAGGAGAAGCACAGCGCATTCGTCTTGCATCACAAGTTGGAACGCGGCTTGTTGGCGCGATGTATGTCCTGGACGAACCAACAATCGGATTGCATCAACGTGATAACGATCGTTTGATTGAAACACTCGAACGTTTGCGGGATCTTGGAAACACTGTGATTGTTGTTGAACATGATGAAGATACGATTCTTGCTTCCGATTATATGGTTGAGATTGGGCCTGGAGCTGGGAGACATGGAGGTGAAATTATTGCCGCTGGCGAGACGCCTAAAATTTTTGAAGATAAAAAATCATTGACTGCCGCGTTTTTGCGTGGTGATGAAAAGATTGAAGTTCCAAAACATCGTCGAACAATTGCCAAGGACGTAATAAAAATTCGCGGAGCGAGCGCTAACAATTTGAAAAACATAGACGTTGACATTCCACTTCGACGTTTCGTTTGTATTACTGGAGTTTCTGGTTCTGGTAAATCAACGCTTGCTTACGAAACAATGTATAAAACAATCGCCAAACGATTGTACGGAAGTAAACACACTCCTGGCGCGCACAAAGCAGTGCTCGGTCTTGAGTATCTTGATAAAGCGATTTTGATAGATCAATCATCTATTGGCCGAACATCGCGTTCAAATCCGGCAACGTACACTGGAGCGTGGGGTCCGATTCGAGAATTATTTTCCGCAACTTCAGAAGCGCGATATCGAGGATACAAGCCCGGACGTTTTAGTTTTAATCGTCCGGGCGGACGTTGTGAAAACTGTGAAGGCCACGGGATGATCGCGATTGAAATGCATTTTCTTCCAACCGTTTATGTGAAATGCGATGTTTGTAAAGGACGACGATTTGATCGTGAAACTTTGGAAATTGATTATAAAAATAAAAACATTTTTGATGTTCTTGAAATGACTGTTGAAGAAGCGAGTGAATTTTTTAAAGATATTCCAATGGTTTCTGATATTCTTAAAACACTGAACGAAGTCGGTTTGTCATACATAAAACTTGGCCAGCCGGCTCCAACGCTTTCTGGCGGCGAAGCGCAACGCATTAAACTCGCGACAGAACTTGCCAAACGTCAAACAGGCCGCACGCTTTATTTGTTTGACGAGCCAACCACTGGTTTGCATTTTGCTGATGTAAAAAAATTGCTTGAAGTTTTACATCTTCTTGTTGATAAAGGAAATTCTGTTGTTGTGATTGAACACAATTTGGATGTAATAAAAACAGCAGATTGGATCATTGATCTTGGACCAGAGGGCGGAGATCAAGGCGGGGAAGTTGTGTTTGCTGGCACACCAGAAGAAATCGCGCGCCACGCAAAAAGTTACACAGGACAGTATTTGAAGAGAGTGTTGAAGAAGTAAAAACTATTTCACCACCAACATTCCTTCCATTCCATTTGCTCTGTGTGATCCGACATCACAGTAAAACGCATATGTTCCAGGAGTTGTAGGCGCAGAAAATGTTAGCGCTTCACCTTCCTTGATTGCGAATTTGAGATCAATGTCATCAATTACAAATGTATGGAATCCGGAATTTTTGGTGAATGTGATTTTGATTTTTTGTCCCGGAGCCGCAGAGATTGTGTTTGGTGTTAACGCAAAGTTTGATGCTTCCATGTCAACATTAACTTCAGCCGGACTTCCAAGAACAACGTCAACGATTTTTTCATCATCGTTTTTTATAGGCTCTGTTTCAAAAGTTGCCTCAACACCATTATCAGTAATTACTGTTTGTGAGTTCGAGTTTGCGGAAGTCTGTTTGTTTTCTTTGGTTGTTTGTGTGTCTTTTGTTGGAGTTGCCGTACAGCCGGCGCCTATTAATGCGAGTGTGAATAAAATCAATAAATATTTTTTCATAAGTATGGTTTTATATTCAATTTTTATAGTATAAAGTATTGTAATCTACTGCTTTAGTCGTGGCAAGTATAATTGTTGAAAAAGTTTTCCTATGATTCCAAACAAGATTAAAATTAAGAAAGATAGCATTCCTGATAAACCAGGTGTTTACCTTTATTATAATAAAACCGGCGCGCTTTTGTATGTTGGAAAAGCAACGTCTTTGCGAAACCGTGTCAATTCTTATTTTACAAAACCAGCAAGCGATAGAATCGCGGAAATGGTTTTGCATATTGCGCGAATTGAATATATTACAACACCGACTGTTATCGAAGCGCTTATTCTTGAAGCAAATCAAATCAAAGCCAAAAAACCAAAGTACAACATTTTACAACGCGATGATAAAAGTTTTTTGTATTTAGCAATAACGAACGAACCATTTCCTAGACCGACGCTAATTCGAGGACATGAGTTGGAACATACATCTTCAAAAAATTTTTTGAAAGTGTTTGGACCATACACAAGCAGTGCATCGCTCAAGAAAGCGCTTGATATTATTCGAAAAGCAATTCCATGGAGTGAATGTCAGCCTCCAGAGGTGACCGGAAGAACAAGACCGTGTTTTTATTCTCACATTGGAAAATGTCCTGGCGTGTGCATTGGATCGATTTCAAAAAAAGATTATCGAGCCATTATCCGTCAATTGATTTTGTTTTTTGAAGGAAAGAAAAAAGAGATTATTCGTCAAATTGAACGCGATATGAAGCTTGCTTCAAAAGAGTTACGTTTTGAAAAAGCCGCTGAATTAAAACGTCATTTGTTCGCGCTCGAGCACATTCAAGATATCGCTCTCATTTCGAAAGACGATATTGATAACGATTCTCAAGGTCGTATTGAAGCCTATGACATAAGCAACATTTCAGGAACGTCCGCTGTTGGTTCGATGGTTGTTTTTGAAGAAGGCAAACCATCAAAAAAACAATACAGAAAATTTAAAATTAAAACAGTAAAAGGGTCAAACGATGTTGCGATGTTGGAAGAAGTTTTGAGACGGCGTTTATTGCGAGCAAAAAATTTTCCGAACGCCTGGTCTTTGCCGCAAGTTATAATTATCGATGGTGGAGAAGGGCAAGTAAATCGAGCGCGGAAAATTTTGGAAGAAATGAATATAATAATTCCCGTTGTCGGAATCGCAAAAGGTTTTGATAGAAAACAAGATCGTTTTGTGTTCGATCACACAAACTTAGAATTGTTAAGTCTGGTTAATCGTAAAAAAGAGTTGTTGCAACGCGCTCGCGACGAAGCACACCGTTTTGCTGTACAATATCATCGCAAACTTAGAGATGTGAGCCGATAGACAATCTTATTGTGACATCGTGTAATTTTTTTCTCACTTTTCCGTTAAGGATAATAATGACTGCCGTTAATCTTCTTGGCGGCGGTATTAGAATTGAAGATAAAGAGCTTTCAGAAGAAGAATTGTGCAAAAGAATGAAAAACGGCGATGATCACGCGTTTGAGATTTTGTATGAGCGATATTTTGAAAGGATTTACGCGTTTATTGTTCGTCGCGTTGGCGCTCGCGAGGTTGCGGAAGATCTTGTTTCTAACATTTTTTTGAAAGCGTTTGCGTCTCGCGCACGATTCATTTGGAAAACATCATTCAAATCTTGGTTGTATCAAATCGCTAGCAACACTTTGATCGATCATTATCGTTCACACAAACCAGTTGTTTCGTTTGATCCAGAAATTCATACAGAACCGTCAGCACAGCCATCGACAAATCAAGAAATCGACATTGCGAGTTTGAGAGAGGTTTTGAATTTAGTTCTCTCAAAACTTGATTCGCGAACTCAAACAGTTATTCAACTCAAGTTTTTTGGTGAATACAATCATCAAGAAATTGCCAATATGATGAACATTTCAGCCAACCATGTCGGCGTGTTGCTCTATCGAGGTTTGAAAAAATGTCAGGAATTTCTTACAAAAACCAAGCAAATATGAAAAATCCTAACCTGCGTAATGAAAACGAGCGTGATCCGTTTAAGAAAGTGAACGAGCTTTTTGCTCGAATCACTCAATCTTTAGATATTCACGCCCGTCAAGGTTTCAAAGAAGCGCTAAAACAGCGAATTCTCGAGGCCAGACACAACACATCTATGCGCTTTTCATTATCTTGGTTTCATAGGCTTTCTCCAAAGCTCGCAGGAGGAGGTTTCGCCGCGCTTATTGTCGTGATCGTTGTTATGCTCGTGTTCGGTCCATTCTTGCGATCAGTTCCTGTCGTGTACGCGCAGGATAATTTTACGCTCATTGCTGAACAAGAAGATTCACTTGGTGTTGATCCAGCAACTAATTTTATTATTGAAAGCAAAGATGAGATTCAGATGGATTTTTTGAAAAAGTATCTTTCAACTGATATTGACGTTGAATTCGAGCTAAACAAAATAGACGAGCATCACGCACGAGTTACTTTTGCAAAGCCACTCGATCAAGGTCAAATGGTTCGATTCATTTTAATTTCACAAACTCCACAAGCGGATGGAACAGCGCGCGAACGACCGTACGAATGGGCATTTCAAGTTAAGAAATCGTTTCAAGTTTTGAACACAATTCCCGGTAATAAAACTTCCCGTGTTCCGCTCGATAGCGGGATCGAAGTTGTTTTCAGTCACGAAAACGTAACAACAAGTGATTTTGAAAAAGCGTTTTCAATCACACCTGCTGTAAAAGGTCATTTTGAAAAAAATCGTCGAAGTATTGTATTTGTCCCGGATGCTCTCACACCAAGCGCTGTTTACGAAGTTCGCATTTCATCTTCGCTTACGCCAGATTCATCTTCAGAAACTTTGGCGAAAGATTATACTTTCAAGTTTGAAACTGACCGTCAATTAGAACGAGGTTCATACATCGATTTTTTTGATCACGACGTTACAGTGACACCGCAAGAAAAAACTGAATTAAAAATGGGAACAGAAGATTATTACGAGTCTCAATCTCTTGAAAACGTTTCTTTGCAAGTTTATCAGTTTCCAACTTATGAAACATTTAGAAAGAGTTTTCTTGAATCAACAATTGATAGATGGCGTTACAACAGATCGTTCAAAGAATATATCAATCTTTCAGATTTGAAATCAATAGGAATTTTTTCTCCGGAAGTTGTTGATTCTGATTACGGACCAATCTATCGCCTGCCAATTGGTTTGGATGAAGGTTATTACGGAGTTGTTGCAACTTACAAAGGCAAAGATGCTTGGCTTTTCATTCAATCAGTTTCAATAAGCGCGACAGTTGTTGAATCAGATGGAGATTATTCTCTTGTTTGGACGCACGATACTAACACAAAACAACCGCTTGCGAGCGCTCAAGTTGAAGGAATTAAATTAATTTCAGAAAATGAAAAAACTTTTGAAACTTCTCCAGTTGTTGTATCAAGCAACGAAGGAGTGGCGCGCATTTCTTTCGCGCCAGAGGCAAAGTTCACAGAAGTTATTTCAGGAGATCGTTCACTTCTTCTTTTGCTTGAATCTAGCAATTACGGCTGGGGATTGGATGGGTGGTGGGATGGGCCAAATAGCGTATCAGTAGACGATAATTATTGGGGCTATCTATACAGCGATCGCACTGTTTATAAAGCTGGCGACACAGTTCATGTTTGGGGTTTTGCAAAACCGCGCAACGGACAGTCACTTCCAAAAACCGCCAAGATTAAATTGACATCATGGGTTTTTGGTTATTCATATGAAAATAGTTCGAGCGATAGTATTGAATATTCTTCTGTTGATGTTCAGATTTCTCCAGAAGGAACGTTCATTGGCGAGTTGACTTTACCGGACATGATTGCCGATTCTCTTACTCTTTCGGTTGAGTATGGTGATTTGTCTGTTTTGTCGCGTTCAATTCAGGTTCAGGAATATCGCAAGCCGGTTTACACGCTTGATCTTAAGTTTGACAAAAAAGCCGTTATAAAAGGCGAATCAATCGGGTTTATGGTTAAATCAAATTACTTTGATGGCACACCTGTTGTTGGAAAAACAGTAAATGTCGGTGATTGGTATACAAAAATTCCTGTTGTTCTTTCTGCTGAAGGGACCGCTTCAGGAACGCTTCAAATTACGAATGTTGACTCTTCTTATAATCAAGCGTCTTTATCCGAACCCGGATTAGAGCCAGTTGATGCGTACAGTAATTTCTATATTTATTCATCTTCAATAGTTGTTTTAGGTGATGGAAAAATCAAAGATGGTGTTGCAACAGTGAATGTTGACACGCGCCAAGTGCAAATAACTGATTCAGACGATCGAACAGAAGATTATAAGAATGTAAGTCCAAATACTTCGGTCAAAGTTAGTGCAAAAGAAATTTATTACGAAAAAATTAAAACTGAAAACACTTACGATTTTATTCGCAAGATCGTTCGTGAGAATTTTCGTTACGAGCGACGTGAGAATGATGTTTATTCCGGAACAGTCGTGACTGATGCGCAAGGAAAAGCCTCTGTGCAGTTTAATGCGAATCGTCCTGATGCATCTTATGAAATACGCCTTTCAGCAACCGATTCACAAGGTCGGACAGATATCGCGTCTGTTTATCCATTCAGCAATGAAAATTATGCAGGCGGTGTTGATTATTCTGATCCGTATTTAACATTCTTCGATCCTCAAACAGACATTGAAAACGCGCAAAAATTCGATTATAAAATTGGAGAAGAAGTTAAATTGGAAGTTCGTCAGTTTGGAAAGAAGTTTGAAATGATCAAAAACGGGAAGTTCCTTTTCATTGAAGCTCAACAAGGAATTAAACAATACTCGTTTTCTTCAGCGCCAGAATATTCGTTTACATTTGGTGAACAACATATTCCGAACGTGACTGTTTTTGGAGTTTTGTTTACTGGCGACGGATATGTAACTGTCAATTCACGATTTGGATATACAAGCGGACATCGAGTTGATTTTGACAAATTAAGTCGCAAACTGGATGTTGATCTTGTGCTTGAACAGGAGCAATACAGGCCAGGCCAGAACGCGAATGTTCAAGTTGTTGTGAAAGATAAGAATGGAAATCCGGTTTCAGCCGAAGTAAATATAAGTGTTGTTGATGAGGCATACTTCGCGGTTTTTCCAGAGTACGTTGATCCATTGAATGTGTTGTATCAACGATTGCCAAGCGGAATTTCAGGAATCATCTCAAGCCACAAGCGCGAATTGGGATTTGGCGGCGCTGAAGGTGGAGGAGGCGGAGAAGGCGAAATACGAAGCAACTTTGTTGACACTGCCGCGTTTATCAAAGTTCAAACAAACAATGAAGGAATTGCGAATGTTCAAATTCCACTTCCAGACAACATCACGTCGTGGCGTTTTACAACACAAGCGATTGATACAAAAGGTTTGCAAGCAGGTATTATCACAAAAAATATCGCGACAACTTTACCGTTCTTTATTAACGCCTCTGTTCAGCCAACATATCTTACAGAAGATCAACCGGAGATTTTAGCAACAGCCGCAGGAACGCAAACAAAAATTACAGATCCAATTCATTACGAATTATTTGTTGACGATCAGAAAGCAAGCTCGGTTTTGAATACAACTGTCGGAGCGCGCGCTCATTTAGCGCTTCCGAAACTTACGGAAGGTGCGCACACAATTACTATCAAAGCGCAAACAGGATCGCTTAAAGACGCGGTTGCATATCCAATTAAAATTGTGAAATCACGATTGTCGGTTCCAGTCGTTGAGGAACAAATACTTCAAACTGACACAAAATTGTCTGGCGCAGAGCAAGGTTTGACTTATGTTACTTTTGTTGATGGGAATGTCGGAAAGTATTATCGCGATTTAGCGTGGATGTCTTGGCGATATGGTGATCGCGCTGATGAAGCGACGGTTCGTTTTGTCGCAACAAAAGTTTTGAATGACGTTTTTTCAACGAATGTTTCAATTCCAGAACTTGACATTGGTTCTTATCAAAGTGGAGGGATAAGGTTACTGCCGTATTCTGATTTTGATCCAATCTTGACCGCAAAAATCGCTTTGTTGAAAGAAACGCCGTTTGATGAAACAGAAATGCGCGGAGCTTTGCTTTCGTGGTTGTATGGTGTTGATTCAGATCGTGTTCTTTCACCAGTTGAAGCGGCATGGGCTTATGCCGGACTTGCCGCGTTGGATACACCGATTTTGTCTGAAGCAAAACGTTTCGCAAAACAGGAACTTACTGATGAAGCAAGGCTTGCGCTCGCGATCGCGTATGCCTATTCGGGAGACAAAGAAAGCGCGCGTGATATTTATGAAAAATTGATGGAGTCTGCAAAACGAGAATTAAAATATGTTTGGGTCGAACGTGAAACCCCGGAAGAAACAAAAGAGGCAAACGCTCAACTCGCGCTTCTTGCCGCAATGTTTAATGAAGTGCAAGATCGCGATGGACTTCGCGCGTATGTTGAAAATCAAGCTCAAGGTCAAACACTCACTGTGTTGGAAGAACTAGCGACAATCAAATCGGCATTGCCTTTTATAAAGTCTGGGGCTTCGAAAGTATCGTTCAATCTTCGTGGAGAAACCAAAACTGTTGAACTTGCGTATGGAAATTCATCAACAATAGCTGTGTCAGCTGAAGAGTTATCGAAACTGCAACCAACTGTAACTTCAGGTAGCGTTTCTGTTATCACGTCGTATCAAAAACCAATTTCTTCTTTTCCTAATGTATACGATAAGATTTCAGTGAAACGTCGATTTATCGATCCAAAAACCAAAAAAGATATCACGAGTTTCAAAGAAAATGATTTGGTTCGAGTTGAACTGACATTTCAAATCGATGCCTCGCTTCCAAAAGAAGTATTTCAGATTACAGAAAGTGTGCCATCAGGTCTAACGCCGGTAACTTGGCGCGGAGGAATTGAAATTGGTGATTATTGTGTGACGTATCCTGAAACCGATACTGATCAAACACTGACATTCTTCGCAAGTGTAAATTGGTATTCTCAATATTGTCCACGAAACATGATTACGTATTATGCGCGAGTATTAAATACAGGAACGTTCAAAGCAGAACCGGCTTCAATTCGCGCTTCGCGTGATCCATCGCTTATAAACTTCTCAAATGAAAACACTATTACGATTCAAGAATAGGTGGTTAAGAAAAATTTCATCCATTCGACAAGCTCGTGGAATAAAATTTTTGGGGGCGCTTCTATGTGCCCTCGTTTTGGTTTTAGTTTTTGTGAACTCATTATTCCCTGAGCTCGTCGAAGGGATAATGAGTAACGAACGATCTCTTCCTCGTAACGTTCCCATTTTTTATCTCGACTTTATTCCAAACATTGAAAAAGTTTTTGCCGCAGTTGGAAAAACAGACCAATCAAATTTCGATTCTGAAAAATCGCATGCTGAAATTCAAGCCGCGATTTTGCCGCATCACACTGATATTGGTTCAAAAATAGATGAATTTTGGTTAGAAATATCAAAACGAAGCAAGCCGGACGTTATTGTTTTGGTGAGCCCTGCGCATTTGGATCAGGGAAATGCAAATGTTCAAACAACAAACGGTATTTGGAAAACTCCTTTTGGTGATGTTCAAACAGACGCACGGACGATTAAAGATTTGGGAATTTCACTTGAACCAAAATCGTTTGTAAATGAACAGGGAATCGCAACTCACATGCCTTTCATTGCTTATTATTTTCCCGACGTTCCAGTTGTTCCAGTTATCGCTCCATCAAGATCTGGCATGACTGATGCGGATGCGTTTGTTAGAAAATTATTTTCACTTGATAAAAAAATTCTATTGATCGCGAGTATTGATTTCAGTCATTATCTTTCAGCTGAAATTTCCGATGCGAACGATCTTGAAACTCAAGAAGCTATTGCGGAAAGAGATTTTGATCGTATTGATAAAATGAATTCTGATTATCTTGACTCATCTTTCGCGCTTGATACGTTTTTATTTTGGAAAGGATATTCAGGTTGTCTCGCGCAACCTCGCTGGCACGAATATAACTCTCGTTTGATGTCAGGTATTGGGCCGAAAGACGGAACGAGTTATTTTGTTTATTATTGTTCAAAACGTCCGCTTGCGCGAATCAGCGCTGTTGGCGACATTATGCTTGCGCGAGGAATTGGAGAAAGATTGAGTTATGATCACATCAATCAAAATATAACTTCAGATTTGAAAAAAGTTGATGTGCTAATGAAAAGTGTGACAGGCGACAGCGATCTTTTGTTCGGAAATTTAGAAAGCGTTTTGTCGGACAAAGGCAAGCCAGTTCAAAAAGAATATGTTTTTGAAGCTGAACCAAGGCTTGTTGATCTTTTGTCAGAGTGGCGATTTAGCCATTTATCTGTTGCCAACAATCACAATTCAGATTACGGACGCGAAGCATGGGAACAATCGGTTGATGTTTTGCGCACAAAAGGCATTGTTCCGGTTGGTGGCTATTCAAACGAGGCTAAAATTGAAACAGTGACTGCTGGTGGGCAAGAGTTTGCGTTTTTGGGTTTTGAAAATTTAGTAAAACCATTCAATAAACAAGACGTTCTTTCTGCCATCACTTCTGCGGCAAAATCACATGGCGTGGTTGTTGTTTCAATGCATTGGGGCGAAGAATATCAATCAACTCCAACGCCAGAAACCGTTTTACTTGCTCATGAAATGATCGACGCAGGAGCTGATATCATTTTTGGTCATCATCCTCATGTTTTACAACCTGTTGAGAGATATAAAAAAGGTTTGATTTTTTACTCGCTTGGGAATTTTATTTTTGATCAGTTTGGTGAAGCACAAAACACCAGTATGATCGCCACTGTTGATGTGTTTGAAAATGGTGAACTAGATTATTCAACAACACCTGTTTTGATTGACGAAGGTTTCCCGACATTGAAGTAATGTTCTCTTGTCTCCTTTTATCATCCTCTGTCTTCTTTTTTATCCACAGCCATGTGGGTTTTTTTGTTGACGCGTGTTTTGAAGTGGAATAAAATGGTTGTAGGTGGAACAAAGTGGGGATCGGGATGAAAGAATCCCGGTGCTCACTTTTTGTCTGATTGCCTTTCTATATGTTTATCGGTGAATACAAACATGCACTCGATGACAAAGGCCGCATTGCGATTCCGTCAAAGTTTCGCAAAGCGCTCTCAAAAGGAGCAGTCGTTACACGTGGTCTAGACACGTCCCTCTTCCTGTTTCCCAAGGAGGAGTGGGATAAGCTCGCGCAAAAACTTGCGAGTTTGCCCCTGGGACAATCCAACAGCCGCGCATTCGCCCGACTCATGCTTGCGGGCGCAATGGATGTTGTTTTGGACAAACAGGGGAGGGTCGTGCTTCCAGAGTATCTTCGCGCTTATGCGGTGATGAAGAAAAATGTTGTTGTAGCTGGTTTGTTTACACGTCTTGAACTTTGGGATGAGGCAAAATGGGAAACTTACAAGAAAAAGGTCGAAGGCGATGCTGATTCTGTTGCGGAAAAGTTGGGAGAGTTGGGGTTTTAGAATAAAAGGTCGGAAAGGACCGAGAAGTCTGAAAAGGTCGGAAATGAAATGGTAGCCCACGGCTTTAGCCGTGGCTCTTGAATGAGTAGTCAGAAATGATGCGTGCTAGGACGCTTCAGTTCCGGCTTCTTATTTGGAGGAAACAAAATTATGTTTATACATAAACCTGTCCTTCTCCAAGAGGTGCTTGATCACCTTCAACCGGAGCCGAATCAATGTTTTATTGATGGGACTGTGGGGCAGGGAGGGCATACGCGTGCCATCCTCATGCGCGCCCTCTCTGTGGTTCCATCAAGCAAAACCAGACTTCTTGCGATAGACCGCGACGCTGGAAATCTCGCGATAGCGCGCAAGGAGTTATCAAATTTTGGCAAAGCTGTTGTGTTTATTCATGACAGTTACGCCAATGTCAAAGCTCACGCGTACGCTCATCAATTTACTCATGTCAATGGAATCCTTTTGGATCTCGGGTTTGCTTCATCGCATGTGGATGATCCAACTCGAGGATTCTCATTTCGCGCGGAAGGTCCGCTCGACATGCGCTACGACATCTCAAAAGGGATGACAGCGGCGGATATAGTAAATACATGGAGTGAAGATGAGCTTGCGCGTATCTTTCGACAGTATGGCGAAGAAAAACAAGCGCGTGGTGTTGCTCAGGCGATAATTGCCGAGCGCTCACAGCATAAGTTTTCAAACACAACGGAATTGGCAGCGTGCGTGTCGCGCGTTGTGCGGTCCTCCGGCAAAATTCACCCGGCAACCAGAGTGTTCCAAGCACTTCGGATCGCGGTGAATAACGAGCTGGACGAATTAACGCGCGCGTTGCTCGATTTCGTTGAGCTTCTTGCTCCTGGCGGACGATTGCTAATCATTACGTTCCATTCTCTTGAAGATAGGATCGTGAAGAGATTTATGAATGAGAATGCGCGACTTAGCGTAGTGACCAAACATGCGATCAAGCCGTCCAAAGAGGAAATAAAAAGTAATCCTCGAGCTAGAAGCGCAAAACTCCGAGTAGCTGAAAAAATTTAATCATACAATCATACCGATCCCCACTCGCGTATGTCCCCATTCTCAACATCATTTTCGCGTCCGAATGTTATTCATCATTCAGCACCTGTTAGTTGGGTTCGTTCCAATCAAACATTGTTGAATATCGCCTCTTTCGTTTTTTTATTGATTTTTGGCGCAACGTATATCATTCAAATCAACCAGTCAGTTTCGAAAGGATATCAAATAAGAGAAATTGAATCAGAAATATCAGAACTAACTTTGAGAAATCAAAAACTTGAGGTCGTTACACAACAAGCCCAATCGCTTGAGAATGTCGAGCGCGCTACAAAGATGCTTGGGCTTGTGCGAGCCGAACGTCCAACGTATGTGTTGTCTTCAACACCGTCGTACGCATTAGCGGAGAGTAAGTGAGCGTCGGAAGAGTAAATGTGGTCAGATTAGTCAATGAAGTTGAAGCAGACATGGGTTCATGTTCTGTTTTTAATTTAGGCGTTTTTTCTTAATCGACTAACTTGACTTCCATAACTTAACTCTTGATTAACTCATCAATTTCTTCACTCCACCACTTTTTCACTTCGTGTTATACTATTCCCAAGGAGGTATGTTTCAAATCCAATCGTTTGTTCAAATGTTTACGGGAATCAACTGGCTTCAGCCAAGTTGGGATCTTTTCATTCTTTTATTTTTTGTTATTGCATCGCTGATTTATGGAATTTCACTTGGACGTGATCGAATTATCGTGATCTTGGTTTCGATTTACATGGCGCTTGCGATAGTGAATTATATACCGTTTATAAATGCTTTTACCGCGCGAATTTCCATCAATGACGCTTTTGCATTACGAGTTTCAGTTTTTCTTGGTGTGTTTATTCTTCTTTTCTTTTTCTTATCACATTCAGCTTTGCTTCGAACACTTGGTCACGCGGCCGCTCAAGGTCCTTTATGGCAGGTGATGATTTTTTCATTCTTACACGTCGGTTTACTAATCAGTGTTACTCTTTCATTTTTTCCAAATGATTTGGCCGGCGTTTTATCAAGCACAACGCAAGCGTTTTTTGTCAGTGATATCGCGAAGGCTGTTTGGGTTTCGATGCCTTTGTTGGCTATGGTGATGTTGGGCCGCAACTACGATTCGTATTAATTTTTAGAAAATAGTAGAGCGGTCGTACAATGTCTCCGGGCCAGCGGACTCCTCGCCGCAGGTGTTGTACGGTCTGGCTTTCAGCCAGACATCTTCCAACCCGTCTCGGAGGTACGAAGCCAAGCAGTTGGCTTCTTTACTCCTCCTCGACTCCCTACGACATGGTACGACCGCTCCTTTAAATTCCTTCCTTGTCGAAGGTTGTATGAGCAGTATGTAAATTTATTGCCCAGCTTTTTTATTATTGCCTGAGCTTGTCGAAGGCCGTACGCGAATGCTAGAATATTTTTTGCTATGCCCGGTAGGACAACAATGATCTGTCACCTGTTCTACGTGGCATTTACGAAGTAAGTCCGATACCCTACATAAGGAGTCGCGCAAATGTCAGCCAAAAGAAATACTAACAAATGTAAATATCATTGTTGTACTACCGGGTATGGCTATTAAACTTTTCAACACTCTCACCAAAAAAGTTGAGGTATTTCAGCCGCTTAAACAGGGCAAAGTTGGAATGTACACTTGCGGCCCGACTGTTTACTGGTTTCCTCACATTGGAAATATGCGAGCGTATTTGTGTTCAGATTTACTGCGCCGCACTTTTGAATACAACAACTTTGAAGTTGAACTCGTTATAAACATCACAGACGTTGGGCATTTGACAAGCGACTCTGATGAAGGCGAAGACAAAATGATTGTTGCGATGAAACGTGAAGGAAAAACAGCGTACGAAATTGCAGATTTTTATACCAAAGCATTTTTGAGAGATTTGAATCGTCTAAACATCAAACCAGCGCATCATTATCCAAAAGCGACAGAACACATTGCTGAACAAATTAAAATGATAAAAGATATTGAACGAAACGGTTTTACATATCAAACGACTGATGGAATTTATTTTGACACTTCCAAACTTCCTCAATACGGAATTTTGTCAGGACAAAAAAGTGAAGAAAAACAAGCTGGTGCGCGAGTTGAGATGAAAGAAAAACGAAACGCGACAGATTTTGCGTTGTGGAAATTTTCACCAGCAGGTGTTCAGCGTGAAATGGAATGGGAATCACCTTGGGGAAAAGGTTTCCCTGGTTGGCACATTGAATGTTCCGCGATGTCGATTAAATATCTCGGTATGCCGTTTGATGTTCACACTGGCGGAATTGATCACATTCCGGTTCATCATGAAAACGAACTTGCTCAAGCAATCGGATGTTGTGGCGCTTATCACGCGCGTTTTTGGATTCACAATGATTTTTTAACAGTTGATGGTGGAAAGATGAGCAAGTCGCTTGGAAATCTTTTTACAATTGATGATTTGGTTTCGAAGGGTTTTGATCCGCTTGAGTTTCGTTATTTTTTGTTGGGCGCGCATTATAGAGCGAAGTTAAATTTTACATGGAGCGCTCTTGAGGCAGCGCAAAATGCTTTGCGACGTTTGCGAAAAATCGTTCGCGATTGGGACTCTCCTGAAATTGGTTGCGCGGAATACGAACAAAGATTTTTGAATGCAATCAACAATGATCTCAACTCTCCGCAAGCTCTCGCGATTTTGTGGGAGATGGTTGAAGACGCAAAAATGCCGACTTCAGCGCGAGCGCAATCGCTTCTAAAATTTGACTTTGTGCTAGGACTAGGTCTGGGTGATTTTGTTGGAAAAAGATTGGAAATTCCGGAAGAAGTTTTAGAACTTATACAGCAACGCGATGAGGCGCGAGTGAAAAAGGATTGGGGAGAATCAGATCGTTTGCGAGAGGAAATAAAAAATAGAGGATTTATTATAGAGGATACAAATCAAAGCCAAACTATTCATGAAATATGAAAACTAAATTGACTCTATTGACTTTATTGACTCTTTTGACCTTCGTTGGCGTTGGCTGTTTGTCAAAATCAGTTCCACGACAATCAATCGGTGCGTCTCATTTTGGTCGTTTGGTTGGTGGGCCAGTTATAGAAAGTCCGATCACAGGAGGTTGGGTTCGTCCGCATCCTGGAGCATTTTGGTGGGACAACATCGAAAAAGAAAAAGGACAAACATACGATTGGTCAGAGGCTGATCGCGAAGTTTCATATTGGCAAGAACGCGATCAAGCGATCTTGGCGACGATATGGCCATACGCGCAATGGGATCAAGATGCTTGTCATCCAAAAGATAAAAAAGTGAAACATCCGTTTGGCGACGAGATGATTAAGATGTACAGCATTTGTCATGTTGAGCCGTTTCAAAATTGGGTTCGTGCAATGGCAGAACGTTATGATGGCGATGGAATTGATGACATGCCAGGACTTAAATATCCAATCACACATTGGGAAATCGGAAACGAACCAGATCTTCAAACTAAAGACTTAACTTTTTTTCAATCCGGAGCTGGCGCGTATGCGGAAATTTTCCGTCTTGCGTTTGATGAAATAAAAGCCGCAAGTCCGAACGCGAAAGTTTTATTTGCTGGAATGTCTGGAATGGAAATGTCATCAATAAATTATTGGCGAGGAGTATTTTTTACAGAACGAACACGCGGAGATATCGGAAACATTCATTCCATCAGCGCGTCAGATCAGTTTTTTACAAAAGAATACAACGACTTTTGGAAAGGTGTTGGTCGTGATACGCAATCCTTTTGGGTTACAGAAGCGCTTGTTGGTTCGCTTGATGTGAATTGGGATGAAGATATGAAAGCTCAAAAAACTTTCATAGGTTATGTTTCAGCATTCGCAAATGGCGCGGAAAAAGTTTTTGATGTTGGGAAAAATGATCCGACTGGAGGGCCTGGCGAAAAAGCTGAACAAACTTTCGAGTTGTTAATAAAGACGATTGACGGATTTGATACGGTTGAACGTCTAAGTGAACACGCTGTAAAATTTACGATTGGCAAAAAGACTGTTTTTGCTCTTTGGAACGGTGCATCAGTGCCGGAAGAGATAAAAGGAAAGGTTGAAGTGATCTATTACAATGGAACAAAAAATAGAATGAATGTGAGCGAAGTAGATACAACAAAACCGTTGTTCATTATTCCCTGAGCCTGTCGAAGGGATATGTTTGGTCTCATTCAAATTTTTACAGGAAACGGCAAAGGAAAAACAACAGCGGCTCTTGGCGAGGCATTGCGCGCTGTTGCGATTGAAAAAAAAGTTGGAATTATTTTTTTTGACAAAGGAGGAACACATTATTCCGAGCGAAAGATTTTAGATAAGCTCGGAATTTTTTATTTAGCAACAGGTCGCGATCGCATTGATCCAAAAAATGGTCGGTTTGATTTTTCAATTCAAGATGTTGATAGAGAAGAAGCGGAGCGTGGCTTGAAAGAAGTAAAACGATTGTTTGACGAAAATTATGACCTTGTAATTTTGGATGAGATAAATTCAACAACATCTCTTGGAATGCTTTCTGAAAAAGATGTTTTAAGTTTGATTGATAACAAGCCAGAAAAAACAGAATTGATTTTAACTGGTCGCAATGCGCCAGAATCGTTTATAAAAAAAGCGCATCTTGTGACAGAGATGCGTTTGCAAAAACATTATTTTTATTCTGGCGTGAAAGCAAGAGAAGGACTGGATTTTTGATTGGTCGGGCTGATGGGATTTGAACCCACGACCTCTTCGTCCCGAACGAAGCGCGCTACCATCTGCGCTACAGCCCGTAAGAAAGTGTTGACGTTTTTTCACACCCGCGAAAAGATGTCAACATGGTCGCGTATTCTGAATTCAACGCGAACCAATGCAATCGTAATGAATTTTTTTTGTAAAATCAAGTATCGTGATATTCTGTGTTCATTATGACATGGATTTTGTTTTCTATCATTTTCATTTTACTCGCGTCAGCCGCGTATGCGGCGTTTCGTGGCGCGCCATGGGTTCCTACATGGAAACGGGATTTACGTCGAATTGAAAAATTGGCGCAACTTAAAAAAGGTGAACGTTTCATTGAACTTGGTTGCGGAACAGGTCGTGTTTGTCGTCACTTAGCAAAACGTACAGAGGCAGAAACATTTGGAATTGAACTTTCCTTTTTGCAGTGGGCGGTCGCACATTTTTTATCATTACAATGGAAAACCACTGAAATTTTTCTAGGCGATGTTTTTAATCACAATCTTTCTTCTTACAATGTTGTTTATATGTTTCTCATGCCAGAGACTTATAAAAAACTTCGTGATAAACTTACATCAGAACTTCAATCCGGCGCTCGCGTGATTTCTTATGTGTGGCCTATTCCAGATTGGACACCGTCGTATGTTGATCGCACAGAAGGATCGCCTGATATTTATCTTTATATAAAAAAATAACACATGTCCATCTCTGCCTCGGATCACAAACTTTGGGAACAAGAACAGCCGTTCATTACAAAACAGAGGGAACTCCATCCCGAGCTTTTTGCGCCAGTGATGAAAGAAGAAGGCGCGCTTTTGAAACGAGTTGGAATTACCGCAATTCAAAGTGAACGCCCAAAAGGATATATCAAATATTCACCACTTGATTTTATTGTCGAAGAAATCCGTCCAAGCGGAGACATAATTTCAGTTGATGGAAAAGAGGTGCGACCAGAATATGAAGAAGGCGAAGGAACTGTTTATGCTGATATTACGAAAGTCGGAATTTCGACTTTAGATGCTGTTCAGCGTGTGGCCGATACACTTCATGTTGAGATTAAACAAATCGGATATGCTGGAATAAAAGACGCGGTTGCTCTGACTTCGCAACGTATAAGTTTTCGTGGCGTAATTAAAGAAGCTGTTGAAGCATTGCGTGTTTCAGGATGCTTATTTAGAAACGTCGAAGAAAATAAAGGCGCGATTGGAGTTGGAAATTTGATGGGGAATAGGTTTACGCTTTTTATTCGAACGGAAAAATCAGTTGACGAGAATAGTTTTTCAAAACACATTCAAACAATTCAGCAAAACGGAATCATGAATTATTTTGGAGTTCAACGCTTTGGAACTCCGCGTTTTCTCGCGCATTTATTTGGAATGCATCTTTTGCGAGGAGAATATAAGGAATGTGTTCGCGCTTATCTCACAAAAGAAAGTGAATTTGAATTGCCTTTTTTTACAAACAAACGTCGTGAGGTCGCGTTGCAATATGGCAACTGGCAAAATATGAAAGAAATTTTTTCCGTTCTGCCATACACGTTTCGATTTGAGCTTCAGGTGATTGAAGCGATGATCACGCGGCCGAATGAACTCAACGCGATTCACGCAGTTGGCCAGCAAGCGTCAATGTGGGTTCGCGCGTATTCAAGTTATCTTGTGAATCTTGTTTTGTCTGACGCGGAGCAGACTGGAAAAAAAATGCCAAATGAGTTGGCGCTCATGTTTGGACGCGAGCAGGAAATGGATCCTGTTTTCAAACCATGGATGCAAAAACACAACACTGTGAATTATCGTTCGTTTTTGAGAGATATGAAATTCATCCAAGCTGGAAAAAATCCAACAATTGAACCTGTGATCTATCCGAAGTTTCACGGATATAAAATTTTACTTGAAGGAATGATTGTAAGTTTTGATTTACAAAAAGGCGCGTACGCGACAACTGTTTTGGAAGAGTTGTTTCAAGTTGTAACAGGGTATCCGATTCCAGAGTGGGTGAATCGCAAAGAGATTGATTCAAAAAAGGAATTAGGAACAGGGAATTTGGACGAGGTGAAAACACTGTTGGCAGAGGAAATAAAAAATGTGATGAGTCGGAAGGTGGAACAGGAAGAGGAGAAATAATTATTTTATTACCTGAGCTTGTCGAAGGCAGTATGTCAGTATGAAAATTTATTGCCTGAGCCTGTCGAAGGCAGTATAAGATAAATATGTGGAAATGGTTTGTATACATAATCGAATGTGAAGATGGGTCTTACCACACTGGAATGACTTGGTGTCCAAGTGATCGATGGGAGCAACACATCATTGGTGAAGGTTCTGTTTACACGTCAAAACATAAGCCGAAATCTGTTGTGTATATGGAAGAATTTGAAGATTTAGAATGTGCTAGAAATCGAGAGAAGCAAATAAAAGGATGGACAAGAATAAAAAAAGAGAAATTAATCTCTGGAGAGTGGGGAAAGAATTGGGAATGACACAAAACATTGTTACAGCCTTCGACAAGCTCAGGCAATAAATCTCTATAGCCTTCGACAAGCTCAGGCAATAAAATAACAAAACAAAAAACCCCGATGAAGCGCGGAACCGAGATAAGAATCTCGAGGTTCTTTGCTCGCACGGGGCGAGAGTGTTCTAGTAGGATATCTTTCTGAAGAAGGAACGATCGCCTTTTTCGGTGGTGGGCTGGGGCGCGGTGGTGGTGGGCTGGCGGATCTGCAGGAGACGGAACGTGCCATTCGGGTTCATCCGGACGATTTTCTTGTCATCAGCGTCGTGTCCGATGGACAGGTAACCGGAGACGTTGATGGTCCAGCGGCCGTCCGGGTTTCGGAATCCTTGGAGGTTGATCCACCAAGAACGCAAGATCCCTTCCACTGCCAGCTTCGCCTCGGGCTGGAGATCCACGGTCTCGCCGTCCTTCTTGAAGTTCACGAACAGACGGTCTCGATGGTCCTCTCGCAGGATGTTCACGTCGGCCATCTTGTACCCGGCCGTGAACAGGTCGTCCGCGAGAGCTGCGAACATGAACGCTCCACCCACGGCCTTTTCGTGGCCGAACATCAGACGGCCGCTGTCCGGAAGCGCCTGGCCGTTCCTGTCAGTTCGCCCGAGCCGGAAAGCGTCGCGACCGATCTCCTCGGCCTGTGCGACGTACTTCGCCTGCACCTTCTGCACTTCCTTGGCGCCGCGGTTTACTGTTCGAACACCGAGAGCTATCAGAGTTTCGACGCCGGTTTTGAGAGAGAACACAATCGAGACAACAGAACAAGAATCGATCAAGCGCTCCACTGGAACCTCCTATGAAAATGTGTCCCTTTCAGGACATTGCGCCCATCTCTGGGCAGGCGACACAGCTCACCTGAACTGCATCGTAGGCAACAAATATATCATAAAAACGACCTTTTGTCAATAGCCGAGCAAAATAATTTGGCTGAATTTAGCGACTATTTAGTGCCTTTACATATTAGTATAGATTGTTATCATTCCAAAAAGGGAATTAGGAAGTAGGAATTAGGAAGTAAGAATATGCTGATATGGCTTCTGAAATTAAAACATTTCAAGACTTGGAAGCTTGGCAGGAGGCTCATAAATTCGTCTTGTTTGTTTATGAAATTACAAATAATTTTCCGAAGTCTGAAAAATTTTCATTGATAAATCAAATGCGCCGTGCCGGTGTTTCAGTAACATCAAACATTGCGGAAGGGTTTTCACGATTAAGCTATTCTGAAAAGATCAGATTTTATTCTATAGCTCACAGTTCTTTGACTGAATTGCAAAATCAAATTATTCTTTCTCATGACGTGCATTATTTGACAGACAAAAATTATCAAGATATCTTTTCACAAAGTGTGAAAGTTCACAAAATACTTAATGGCTTGATCAAATCTTCACGTTTACGTTTATGAGTATTCCTAATTCCTTCTTCCTACTTCCTCATTCCTTTCACTATGACCCTTCAAGAACTTCTCTCACTTCCACTCAACGAAACAGTCAGTGTTTTTAACCAACCTTTTGAATATGTCGGTCGCGCGGAGATCACGCTTGATGACGGATCAAAGATGTATTGGCTTTTTAACGACGAAGATGGAATGCTTTCTGTTGCACCTGACGAAGAAGAACTAATAACTTTTGACCATCTTGAGGATGAAGTTGAAGCTGATGACAGTATTTTTTTACACGGTAAAGAATATGAATTCAGTTATGAGGGCGCAGGAAAAATTACATCGTCTGATGGAGAGACAGACATGGAGCTTGACGATCGATATCTATTTTCAGAATATGAATCATCTGACGGTGAAAAGTTGCGAATCATAAGCAATGAAAATACCGGAGAGACTGATTCGTATCTTGGCAGAATTGTTTCAGAAGACGACTTGAACGAAATTTAGCAAGCGCGGCTTTGTCGCGCGAAGCCCTGAGCAGTGTGTGTTTAGACATCTATAAAGTCGAAGGGTAGAATAATGAGGTAGTGGGTTGTGAATTACGCAATTTAAAAAAATTATTTCCTGAGCTTGTCGAAGGAATAAATTTTTAGCTTATCGTCGTTAGCCCTTCGACAGGCTCAGGGAATAACGACGACTCGTAATCACGGTTCATAAACCATTATTTTGTTTTATGAAAAAACGTTGGCGGGACATGTCTAGATCTCGTCGCGACGCTCGTGTTGAAGCGTTCCGTTTATTTATTTTATTTTTCGCAGTTGTGATTGGCGTGAAACTTTTTGTTTTGCAAATTATTGATCATGGTTTTTACCAAGCGCTCGCAAGCGGTCAACATGAAATTTTGCGTGAACTTATTCCAGAACGCGGAGATGTTTTCATTCACGATTACAAAGACGAAACGCTTGTTCCGCTCGCGATCAACCAACGTTTGGCATTTATTTACGCAGATCCTCGAAAAATTAAAAATCCAGATGAAACAGCGCAAGCGATTGGTAAAGTTTTTGGATACGACGAAGAAAAAATCGCGGCGCTTGAAACACGCCTTGATCAACCAACAGATCCTTACGAACCAATCGAGCGACAGGTTTCAGACGAAATCTTGGATCAAGTTGTAGCGCTTAAACTTGCCGGAATTTTTTATACGCGTGAACTTTCACGACTTTATCCAGAGCAAGGAATTGGCGGAAATGTGATAGGTTTTATCGGTTCAGACAAAGATGGAAACAAGGCCGGTCGATATGGCATTGAGGGGTATTTCAATCAAATACTTGCCGGCATACCGGGATTTTTGCGTTCAGAAAAAGATATTGCCGGTCGCTTAATTGCTGTTGCGGAGCGTTCGCTTGAGCCGGCAGTTGACGGAGCTGATATTGTTCTAACAATCGATCGCACGATTCAATTCAAAGCTTGTTCGTCATTGGCGTCAACTGTTGAAAAACATGGAGCTGACAGCGGGAGTATTGTCATTCTTGATCCGAAAACGGGTAAAATTTTTGCGATGTGTTCTGTTCCGGATTTTGATCCGAATCATTATTCAAAAGTTGAAAGCATTGATCAGTTTAACAATCCGGTTATTTTTGACTCGTACGAACCAGGATCGGTTTTCAAACCAATCACAATGGCCGCGGCTATTGATGTTGATGCTGTTACACCCGCGACACATTTTACAGATGTTGGTTCTGTGTTGGTTGACGGTTGGCCAAAGCCGCTCGGAAACGCGGAAGGAAAAATTTACGGCGATGTTGATATGACCAAAGTTCTCGAAGATTCAATCAACACCGGAATGATTTTTTCAATGCGCTCGATGGGACAACAGACATTTGTGGATTACGTGAAACGGTTTGGTTTTGGAAAAAAAACAGGAGTTGAACTTGAAACAGAAGCCACAGGAAATATTTCTTCGCTTGATAAGTCATCTGAAATTTACGCGGCAACAGCATCGTTTGGACAGGGAATCACTGTCACACCTTTGCAGATTGCAATGGCGTATGCGGCAATCGCAAACGGAGGTATGTTGAAGAAACCGCAGATCATTGATGAGATTCGATACTCTGACGGAACTGTTGAAAAACGTTCACCGCAAGACGTTGCGCAAGTTATAAATGAAAAAACTTCGAGAATGCTTGGAGCAATGCTAGTTTCTGTTATTGAGCACGGACACGGAAAACGAGCTGGAGTTCCCGGATATTACATCGCAGGAAAAACCGGAACAGCTCAAGTCGCTCGAACTGACGGAATAGGATATTCCAACGACTACACGATCGGTTCATTTGCCGGTTTTGGGCCTGTTGAAGATCCGAAGTTTACGATGGTTGTTCGTATTGACAATCCGCGCGATGTTGTATGGGCGGAATCAACCGCGGCTCCGCTGTTTGGTGAAATGGCTCAATTTCTGTTACAGTATTTCGAAGTACCGCCAGTGAGGAAGTGACATTTTAATGTCATCCTGAGCGAAGGCAAAGTTATGGCCTTTGACAAACTCAGGCAATAACTTTGCCGAAGTCGAAGGATCTAAAAATATGAAAATATTTATCCAAAAACAACTTGCTAAAAAAGCGCGTAAGCTGATTGAAAAATACAATCCAATCATTATTGGTGTGACAGGTTCTGTTGGTAAAACTTCCACACGGGACGCGATCGCGACAGTTTTGTCAGCCAAGTTTGATGTTGCTCCAAACATCAAGAATTACAACAACGAGTTTGGATTGCCTTTGACCATTCTTGGTAAATTATCGCCCGGCCGTTCGATTTTTGGATGGCTTTCTATTTTGTTTTCTTCAGTAAAAAAAATGCCACAGGTGTTTGTTCTTGAATACGCGATCGATCATCCTGGTGATATGAATGTTTTGTGCCAAACAGCAAAACCGAGTATCGCAGTTTTAACGCGCATTTCTCCAGTGCACGCTGAATTTTTTCGTTCAGTTGAACAGCTTGCGGAGGAAAAAGCAAAACTTATTGAGTGCGTTCCTGAAAACGGTTTGGTTGTGCTTAACGCCGATGATCCGCTTGTACTTGGACTCGCGGGACATGCAAGTGCGAAAGTTTTGACTTACGGTTTTTCACCAATCGCGAATGTTCACGCTGTTGATTATTCTCTTTGGACTCGCGAGGATTTTTCATTTGAACCCGGGGAATTATTTTCCAAATTATCTTTTGGAGTTGAGACGAATGAAAAAAGCAGATTAAATGTTGAAGTCAAAAATATGCTTGGAAAAGCTTCGGCGAGTTCTCTTATCGCCGCGATTGCGATTGCTCGACATTTGGGTTTATCAGATGAAGAAATTATATCTACTCTGCCAAAAACAAAACATGAACCTGGTCGCATGAATCCTATTCCAGGAATCAAAGGTTCGCTTATTTTGGATTCAAGTTACAATGCGGCGCCAGCGTCAATGCATTCGGCGCTTGAAGTTTTGGGCGAGTTTTATCCTGCTGAAAACTCGAGACGAATTGCAGTTCTCGGATACATGGCCGAACTTGGTCAATACAGTGAACAAGAACATCGAATTATTGGAATGAAAACGCAGGAAGTTGGGGTTGATTTTTTGGTGACAGTTGGAGAAATTGCGCGTGACATACGACGTGGTGCAATCGAAGCTGGTTTAAGAGAAGACCAAACACAACATTTTTCTGATTCTGTTGAAGCAGGACGCTTTCTTGATTCACAAATTAAAAAGGGTGATATTGTTTTGGTGAAAGGTTCACAGAGTGCGCGGATGGAAAAAGCCGTGAAAGATATCATGGCAGAACCTACGCGAGCCGAAGAGTTATTAGTGAGACAAGATTGGAAAAATTAATTATCGCCTGAGCCTGTCGAAGGCAGTATTTTATGCCAACAAAAAAGAAAAAATCAGGAGGGTTTACGAGATCGATTATCTATATTTTAAGTTTAGTTATTGTCGTTCTTATAGTTGTTATTTTCGTTCGCGATCAAAGTAATAGTGACATTGACAAAGAAGTTTCAAATATCAAGCAAAAAAATAATGAATTAGAAGTGGCTCTTGCAGATGAGCAAATCATTCCGATCGCTCAACGTTTGGGAACAGCCGGAATCGACACATTAAATTTGTGGAAGTTTGAAACAGAAGGATGTGAAATACCGTATTGTCTTTCAACTCGCATTGGAGTGGATGGTGTTGAAGATTTTGCCGAGCAGACTCGCGGTTTGAGTCGGTGGAAAGGATATGTTTCTGAACTGAAAGAAGTTAAAGAGGCTGGAGAAGTTGAAGAAGCTGAAGTCATAATTTGTGAAGCGTTTGCAATTGATGGCGGCGCTGATTTTCCAATCAACACAGATTTGTTGGCTGATGTTGAAAAGAAACTTTTGAAAGCGGCGAATGAAAAAAATCAAATTGAAATTACTGTTTATTCAATCGTCACAGGGGGTGAACCAATTTCCTGCAAAACGCCGGCTTATGTTTTGAATGTCCATCTATAGACTTTACGCTATATAATTTATGACTGCTTTCGCTCTTCTTTTTACAATTTCAGCAATTGGAATAAGTGAGACCGTCTATCTTGTTAGAAAAAGAATTGCGTCGGAAAAACCTATTTGTCCGATTGGTGGCGGATGTGTGACTGTTCTCACGAGCAAATACAGCAAAATTTTTTTAGTTCACAATGATATACTCGGTCTTTTGACATATATCATAATTGCATTTGTTGCTGCTTTTTTGGTTATTGAAGTTCAACCAGTGTTTTTGTCGATTATTTTTTTGAAAATCCTTGTGGCTGTTGCGTCATTCATGTCTGTTTTTCTCACGCTTTTACAGTGGCGCGTGATTCACGCTTGGTGTTTCTGGTGCTTGATGTCAGCATTCACTATTTGGATAATGCAAATAATAATACTTTTTAGCACTCGCTTATGAACAAAACTTCTTTTAACATTTTGAGGGTTGGAACAGCAATTACGTTTTTGTGGATCGGTGTTTTGATTTTCAAGCAACCAGAAGCTTGGGGAGGATTTCTTCAACCATGGGCCGCTGGACTTCTTCCTATTCCAATTGAACAAGCAATGATTGGAACAGCGATTTTGGACATTGTGGTCGGCGGTTTGCTTTTACTTGATTCATTTGTGTGGCTTGCGGCTTTGATCGGCTCTGTTCATTTGGTGATTGTTCTTATGGTCAGTGGAATCGACGACATAACTGTCCGCGACATTGCAATTTTGTCTGCGACACTTGCTCTCATGGCTGACGGACTTCCTGTGTGGATAAAAAATAAATTCAAACAATCGAAAGATTGATTTTTTATATTGATTATTGAGAATCTAATTATTACCTAAGCTGCTTAGAACCTAGTTATTGCCTGAGCCTGCTTGCCGACCATAACCTCTGTCAAAGGCAGTAAGTTTAGTATGAAAATTTATTGCCTAAACCTACTGATAAGTTATTGCCTGAGCTCGTCGAGGGAGTAGATGAATGAGCCAAATTTTACCCATTCGACAAGCTCAGGGAATAAAATTTGGCATTCAGTTCGAGTTTTGCAGAGATTTAAATAGTTATTGCCTGAGCCTGTCGAAGGCAGTATTTATAATTAGTTTCAATAAAAAAATAAAATTTTGTTTGCCAGTAATTAGAATTTAAATTCCTCACTTTCATCATCGCCGTAAATTTCATCGTCCCAGTATTTCATGTGCGTTGGTTTTAGAACCCAAATTTTTGAACCCCATGCGTTTGTTAGAATCCATTTTACAGTGAGTATTTCTCGAAGATCCGGAAATTTTTTGTATAAAAGTTTTATTCCAGTTGAAATTTCTTTTGGATTTTTTGCTACTCGACAAACACCAAGTCCTTGAATCGCTTTTCTGTTTTTGTGATTTTTTGGATCAAACCAAGCAATTGAAAAAGCGATATTTGGATTTTTTTGAATCATCTTGCTGTGTTTTGTATCTTTTTGGCTGATAAAATAAATTGTTGATTTTTCATCAACACCAAAATAAACATTCGCAACCCAAATATCTTTGCTTCCACGAGTCGCGATTGTCATTAACTTTTGTGATTTAATAAACTTGAGTGGTTTTAGCATAGATGAATTTATGTTCATTGCGAGAATGAACGAAGTGACGACAGCTTACACAGCTCCACCATGAAGCAATCTTATACACTGTGTCATCCTGAACGAAGTGAAGGATCTCTTAATAAGATTACACTATTTTCATGTAACAAAAAACCGCCAGCGTTGGCGGCGAGAGAGGAAACTAGATTTCATGAGTCTTTTCGGTTATTGGATTTTCGGTTCGTACTGCGACGACCCACTCTGCCTCGTGTTCGAGCACACTGCTGTACACACCGGATCCAGGCGATGTCTCGATATCTCCGTCGAGCATGATCACAGTATAGAGCTGAATTCTGGTTCCGCAGGCGCTTGTAGCCAGCGCATCGGCGATTTCATTCTTCGCTATATCATGAAGCTTCGCAAGTGCTTTGTGGAATTGCGATGCTTTCCGACCATACCTGCTGACTCCGGTTAGACGAAGCTCGACTCCGAATCCGCTTTCGGTGTAGACAGTGCGATCGGGCCACTGGACATAGAACTCGGCCGGACGCTCAATAGCGCTTTGAGGTCCGAGGATTTCAGTCACAACATCGACCAAGAAACTCATCGCGAATCGTTTTGAGCTCATAGCACTAACGACCGGTTCCGGTGCTCCTTCTGTCACGACAGCTTTCAGTTTCACGTCTTTTTCCTTTCTTGGTGATTGACGTATCGGCAATCTAGTTTATCAAGGCGATTTTGTCAAATTTAATTTAAATTTTATTCATGAGCTGACCTTGTGAATAGTTATTGCCTGAGCCTGTCGAAGGCAATAAAACAAGTCGTAATAATTAACAACTTACTGCTTCGACAGGCTCAGCAAGTAAGCCGTTCACTCCATGATTTTGACTTCATTACTTTTTTCCTACATTGCTGTAGGTGGATTCTAACGCGAAGCCGAACGCTTGTTGAAAACTTCCTCTGGCGTTCGGTAACTCAGACACTTTCTCGGACGATTGTTTATTAACTTGACCACTCGGTCAAGTTTTTGTTTTGTGATGTTTTTGAATGCAGATCTT